>MFRA01000005.1:122692-236295 GCA_001783215.1 Candidatus Magasanikbacteria bacterium RIFOXYD1_FULL_40_23
TTGGACTTGTGCTGGATCAAACGGTGGTACAACTGGTAGTTGTAGTGCTCAACGTTCTATAACCGCTCCACCATCTGTTAAATTTACAATTGGTCAACGCGTTCAAACAACTGCCGGCCTAAATGTTCGATCTACAGCCAATACAGCTGGAACTCTTCTTGGCACTCAAAGTGCAGGAGCTCTAGGAACAGTAACAGCCGGACCTACAGCGCAGGGTGGCTTTAACTGGTGGCAAGTAAATTATGATTCTGGAGCAGATGGTTATTCTGTAGAAAATTATCTAACAGCCTATTCGTCAGCCCCAACTCCTACCCCAACACCAATTCCAGGCGGTACAATGACTTTCCCAGCATTTAATTTAAATGATCCTGCAGATGCTCCACTTATTAAATTTGCAGAAACTTGGGCAAGAAATTGGAATTTTGAAGGACATACAGTAGACCCTAACTTTAGTGGAAATAGCGGAAATTGGAATTATACAGAAACAACATACGAACCTTGGTTATTTGATAGAGCTTCTGTTGGTTTTTATTTATATAAACGCACCACAGACCCTACACAAAAATCCAGATGGTACCAACAATTCCTATCCGACTTTGCTTACTATAGAAATCATATAGATTCCGCCGGTATCTTTACTCCAAAAGGATATGGAGATACAAAATATAGCTATATTACACCGTTCCTTCTTTATGAAAAAGAAACCGGTGATGCTCAATATCGTCCGATTGCACAAAGAATTTATAATGCATGGTTGAGTGATTTTAGTAGCACCTATTCACCTAATGGAAACGATCTTTGGACAGAACGTGAAATTGGTTTGGCTTTAGAAGCGGCAGTATCTTGGTACGAATTAACTGGCGACACTGGCGCTCTTTCTCGCGCCAATGCTTTGGTAGCTCAATGGACTGTTGTAGCCAACGCAGGTGGAGGTGTACCTCTTACTACAGTAGATCGTCATGAAGGTGGTGGAGGATCCCAACTTATTACAAGTCCTTGGATGAGTGGATTATACTTCCAAGCTGCTCGTAGACTTTATGCTCTAACTGGTAATACAGAAGTATTGCAACAAGTAACTCGCTACGCAGATTGGATGGAACAATACGCTTACTTTGATGCAGGCATTGTAGACGATCCATATGCCGGTATAACTGCTGCATATTATTTGGTTGGTCCTACAGGTCCTTATACTCCGGAAACTCCAAGCCCAGGTGATTTAGATCATTGTTTGGATGTTTCAGGCATAGTATCATTTGCAATTAGCGCCAAACAACTTCTTGGTCAATCTGCTACAGCACTTAGCGCTCGTCATGCTCAATTGCGAACCTGTGCAGTATATGCATTTAATGATGCAACTCGAACAACAATCACTCTTCCTAAATATCGTGTAAATCCTCCTCGCAAGTTTAATTGGTGGATGCGTTCCACTCTTGGATATAACGGTCCAACAAGCCCTACCACCCCTCCACCAACTAATTTAGTAAATGGAGTTTGTGGTTCTGCAAACGGCACCACTGTTGCTTCTGCCCCAACTGCAAATCTTTGTAGTGCAGGCACAGCAAGTTCTGTGATTGGAACTGGTCCTTGGACTTGGACTTGTGCTGGATCAAACGGTGGTACAACTGCAAGTTGTAGCGCCCAAAGAACTGCTACCGCACCTACAACTTATACTCTTTCAGTTTCAGTAGGTGGAAATGGTACGATTACCTCTGTGCCTACCGGAATTTCTTGTGGTGCAACTTGTTTCAACAATTTTGCTAGTGGATCATCTGTTACTTTAAGTGCTGCCGCAGCACCTGGAAATACTTTTGTTGGTTGGAATGGTGGCTTATGTAGTGGAACTGGTACCTGTGTGGTATCAATGACTGCTGCTAGAAGTGTGGGTGCCACATTTGCAACCAACATTACTGGAACTTCTGTAAGACCACTTGCTACTTCACATCCTCGCGTTCTTATAAATGATGCGGCTACATTCTCTAGATTACAAGCTGCTCTTGCTGCAAATTCTCCTGGCGCATCTCGTTTTAGAACAATGGTAAATAACGAACTTGCTAACCCAGGAACAAACTATGCGTTTGCAAATTGGGGAGCCGCTCTTATGTATCGTTTAACCGGCAGTGCAAGCTATGGTGTGTTTGCTGTAAGCAAAATAGATGCTTTCGTAGATGCGGAAATGGCTAGAATAAATGCAGGTCAACGTCCTATAGTGGCTGGCGATAGTTATTTAGAAATCGGAGATTTAGTAGGCGATGTAGCACTTGTTTATGACTGGGCTTACGATTTACTTACTCCAACCCAAAGAACTAAATGGATTAACTACATGAACATGTCCCTTAATAATTTATGGGGAAATCCAGAGAGTGCAAGTTGGGGCGGTGTTTCATATCCTTGGTCAGGTTGGTCATTAAATGATCCATACAACAACTATTTCTATTCCTTCATAGAAGCCACCATGTTTACAGGTTTGGCTACCTACGAAGAAAATCCTCAAGCTCAACAATGGTTAAATAAATTCTATAATGAAAAAGTTACTGCTCAATTATTACCAGCGATGAACACTATTCCTGGTGGTGGTTCTCGCGAAGGAACTGGTTACGGTACAGCTTTGGCACGCTTGTTTAAACTATATTTCTGGTGGGATAAATCTACTGGTATAAGTATTGCCAACCAAACTCCTCATACACTTGGTTCTATGTTCTGGTTTGCGCATTCTGTAGTACCATCACTTGATAAGTTAGTTCCAACTGGTGATCACTCACGTGATTCTACAGCAGAGTTCTATGACTATCACCGTGATTTATTGCAGAACTTGATTTCTCTATATCCAAACGAAGTTGTATCCGGAGCTGTTAAACAACTTCTCGCATCATCCAATGTTCCTCAGATACAGTATAGTGCCAGATATTGGTCAGACTTTATCAATGAATGGCCAGGTATTGCGCTCCGACCTTTGTCTGCGCTTAATACCACATATTTTGGTACTGGTACCGGAAACTTCTACTCTCGTTCTTCTTGGAACACCAATGCGATTATGGTTCATATGATGGCTGGGCCTTATAACCAAAGCCATGCTCACAGAGATCAAGGTTCGTTCTTGCTCAATGCAGGTGGAACTTGGTTGTTTGATGATGCTAACCGCCGCTCTTCTAGTGGTATCGAGTTAGACGAAGAAATGCACAATTTGGTACGCTTTAGTAATGGTGGTACAACTGTAAGACAGGTAGAAGGAGCTCCTGAATCTCAGATACTAGCATTGTCTGATGGCACTTTATTCTCTTACGAATTGGCCAGCACAAGAGAAATATATAATGGTAAACCGGAAGTAGTAAGATCTGAACGAGAGTTCTTATTTATCAAAGCCGGTGCAGTAATAACATTTGATAGAGCTATTGCAAATTCCACAAATATATCTAGAATTTATCAATTGCAATTGTCTGCAGCACCTACCATTTCTGGTAACAGACTTACCTTTGTACAAGGTACTCACCGAGCCGATGTGTGGAGAATGTCTCCAACAAATGTTCCGTGGACAACTGTTGGATTGTATGGTGGTACAAGAGCTGAAGGTGTGGATACAAATGGTTCAGGTTCGCTCTTCTTACACGTAATAGGTGTAGATAATAAAGTATCTTCAGTTGTATCTGATAATACAGCTTCCGAGACCGGCGCTCGCATTACCTTTACTGATGGTAGTGTAGCTACAGTAAGATTTAGTAATGCTGGTCATGGTGGTACTTTACAAATTGTAAGTGGTGGCACTTCTCTATATAATGGTGCTTTACCTACTGCAGTAAACACCTTCCCGTTATACCAATAATCCTTTAGTCTAGTTAAAATTTAATTTAAAAAAACCGCCCAGCCAGGGCGGTTTTTTGTTTTACCTTAGCTTAAAAAATACATTATCTTATTGACAAAAGAGCAAAAATATGATATGATAATTTCTCTTGCATAGTGCAAAGCGTGTCTGTAAAGATGCTCAGAGCCTAGTGCAAGCAAACAATTTAGACCACGAGGGGGATGCCATGATGAGAGCTTTTCTCGGTATGATCTTTTGTGTCGTCCTGGGCACTGCGGCCCTCACCATTGCTCACTCGAGCAGGCGTATCGAGGTGATCTATCGGCCCACTGTGAGTGTGCAGGTGAACAACGTTCAGGTTGTTCTACCGGCACAGCAGGCCAGCCAGTGCGACGTTGTTCCTCTGACGCGCCACTGCGACGAAGAGGGCATCGTATGCCCTAACTGGCTGCAGCCAGCGCCCTACCAGCTCGATTACAAGCCGATGCCTCTGGACATCGAATCCCGCGAGGTCTGGTGAGCGTGAACATGCTTCGGATTGCCGTCTTATACAGGACGCGCAATCCGAAAATTTCTTTTGAATACCATCCCTGATATTTAGAAGAAACAATAAAACCAGCCTAAATTTGGCTGGTTTTATTGTTTAATTGATTATTATGCCAAACCTTGCTACAATCTTTTTATGTTATTAGAAAACTTTGTTCTTATTCTTCCCAATATTCGCAGTGGCCACAACGTGGGTGCTATTTTTCGTACTGCCGATGGTGCTGGAGTAGATAAATTATATATTACCGGTTACACTCCTTGCCCACCGCATGTGCAGGTAGATAAGGTATCTTTGGGTGCAGAAAAGTGGATGCCTTGGGAATACCGTAAACAAACTGGCAGATTGCTTAAAGAATTAAAACAAATGGGGTATAATATAGTGGCACTAGAACAAACAAAGACCAGTCAAAATATATTTGATTGGAAACCTAAATTTCCTATTGCGCTTGTGTTAGGAAACGAAAAAACTGGCGTGCCAAAATCTTTGCTCAAATATTGTGATGAATCTATAGAAATACCAATGAAGGGCAAGAAAAATAGTTTAAATGTAAGTGTGGCTACAGGTGTGGCTATGTATCAAATAAGTAAGTACAACAATTAAAATGCAGTCTACCATAGAGCTTTTTCATCATCTATATAATAATTTACCCCCACTTCTTCCAGAAGAGATTATTTTTGCAATGAAAAAAGAATTGTCTGATTTGGAAAATAATTCAGACTTAACCTTGGTTGAACTAGAAGACATAATGATTAAATTTGGTTATGAAGTTTGGCCTTGGAATCAGGCTTATAAATATTTTTTAACTGCTGCTACAGATCAGTTGGGCAACCATTTTTTACTCCCTCGTATGAGTGATGGCTTAAGAGCAAAATACTTGGCCTTCCAAGAGTTCGGTGGCACTCTGGGCGATTTGCATTCTGGGCGCCCAGCTTCGTTTTTTACTTCCGAAGAAAGAGCGGAACTTTGTGAGAAGTTGGTAGATATGCGCTTACACCTAAAAGAGTATGTAAACAGATCTGTGATTGGCGAAAGCAAAAGTCAGTATTTAAACAAGGTAGAAGAATACAAAAATTTAATAGAAAAGATCAAGTTCAATTTGGAATCATTGCGTAATTTTATGGAAAAAGAAGAAGACGGTTCTGTATTGATAGGGGAAATAAATGCAAAAATAAAAAACTTTGAACACAGCCTGTGTTTGCTTGGCAGCGAGATGGACTATGAAGCGGTTTGCCAAGCCCAAGATTTTTTTGTTGGAAGAAAAGTAGAGCTAAGTCGAATGAAAGGGATAAATATCCCTATGCAAATAGACTTCTTCAACAGCTAGAAGATGATATTAGTTAAGTAGTGTAGGTTTTATAGAAGAGAATTTGGATATGGCGCTGGCCATTTCTTTTTTGTTTAGAGGTGTTTTTTCTGTAGGAGAGGCAGAGATAATATGAGAGCTGGCGGCAATTCCCCAGAGTAGAGCGGTGTCGATATTTTCTTTATAAAAACGGGCAGATAAATAACCAGAAGAAAAAGCATCGCCAGCCCCAGTTTTTGAAGTTACTTCTACAGGAAAGCTTTCGCAGTGCCAGACACCGTTTTCGTCTCCTGCCCAAGCACCTTTGTCGCTATCAGTAACGGCTACTTCCTTTGCTCCCAAGTTAAGCAGGTCGTTAATGAAAGTTTTTATGTCGCTATCTTCTAGTTTTTTACCTAGGATTGTTTCTGCTTCCTCCAAGTTTAAAATTAAAAGATTGGTGCGAGCGATAACTTCTTTTACTAGATTTACATTTTTTAATTGTTCGGAACCTGGGTTGTAAGCTAGGTTGATGTTTTGGTGTTTGTTTAAAAAAATAAGCAAGTTTTCTTGAAGGGTTTCGTAGCCTTGGCTTAGGCTGGTGTAATAAACCCAATCTATTTTTGGTAAGTCTTCATGAAAATCATAATCTCTTTTTTCGTGGTAAGATAAAATGGTTCTTTCTTGTTTAAAATTAAGCACAACAGAGTATCTGGTAGGTGTTCGGTCGTCGGTGTGTAGTAAATCGGTATTTACTTTTTGTTTTTCCAGCGCTTCTTTTACCATTTGGCCATTGGCATCATCGCCCAGGCTAGAAAAAATAGTAGTTTTTAGACCCAGACGTTGTGCACCTACAGCCACATTGGCTGCGTTACCGCCCAAAGCCTGAAAGCTGTTGGTAATGGGTATTTTACTAGCGTAATTTAGGCAGAGCTGGCAGTTTTGCTGGTTTATATCGCATTCCAAAGTGGCATTGTTTATAAAAACATGTGTATCTATAAGGGCGTCGCCGATGGTGAGTAAATTAAACATATGAAGCGCAGCGTTGTTAATTATTTATTACCTTCTATTGTGCAAACATGGTGGTGTTTACCGCGTAGGATTTCTATAAGTTCTATCCAGCTGCCCACAAATAAACCAGCCATAGCCAGTGAGAATATTAGACTGTTAATCCAAAGAGCATAAACTAGTAGACAACCGGAAGCGATAATAAATACAGCGTCTTGTTTGCGCTCTGCTTCCAAAAATACGCCATATGTAAGCAGGATTACGCCAAGAGTGGCTACCACATACATAATTATATCTAGTAGAGGCAAGGGTAAAGAGGGGAACAGATTGGCAAATGGCATAAAATTTGAATTAAGAATGATGAATTAAGAATTAAGAGGCTTGAATCGTTACTGTTTTATTTCATAATTCAAAATTCTTAATTCGTTATTCTGTTATTACTCCTTCCACATGTTAATGTACTCTATAGCAGCTAGTCCGGCAACGATTCCTTGTCCGGCGGCTATGCCGATTTGTTTGTAAGCAACGTTTGTAACATCGCCGGCCGCAAATATACCAGGTACATTTGTTCGGCATTTTTCGTCCACAATAATTTCGCCAATTTTATTTTTGGTAACATTGTCTATAAATTGTGAGTTTGGTATTTGGCCAATATGTACCATTACACCATCTACGGCTATTTCTTGTTCTTCGCCGTCGGCAGTTTTGTATTTTAAACCAGCCACTCGGCCTTCGCCGGTAATGGTCGTAGCTGTAGCTTCATAGATAATTTCTATATTTGGCAGAGATTTTACTTTTTCAATCAGGATTGCTTCGCCCTTTGGGAAGCCGCCATTTTGTTCTGGAGTATTGGCAAATTTGCTAAGTAAATATACTTTTTTGGCAATGCCGGTCATCATAAGGGCAGATTCCAAAGCTGAATTACCAGATCCCACAGTAACTGTAGTTTTGTTTTTAAATAAAGGACCATCGCAAACTGTGCAGTAGGTAATGCCTTTTTGGTATAGTTCTTTTTCGCCCGGTATTTCTAAATGGCGAGGATGAATGCCGGTAGCAATTAGGATTGCTTTGGTTTCGTACTCTCTTTTTTCGTCGTTGCCGTTTGCAGCCGTAATTACATAGTGTTTTTTTACAGGTGTAATTTTTTCTACTTTCCAGCCCTCGTCTATTTCTACTCCATAAGACTTTACATGTTCATTGAATTTTTGAGCAAGTTCGAAGCCTTGGATAGACAAAATACCTGGCCAGTTGGCCACTTCTCCGGATAGAGCTACTTCGCCACCAGTGTCTAGAGTGACAATTTTAAATTTTAGATTTCTGCGAGCGCAATATATGGCAGCGCTAGATCCTGCAGCGGCTGCACCCACAATAATTAGATCGTACATAGTATTTTATTAAATAGTAATCTCTCCAATAGCTTGGACAAGTTTTTCGTGTTCTGCTTCTACATCGTTTGTCATAACAATGGCGCTGCCTACGTATAGTTTGTCTGCGCCAGCTTCTACAACGGATTTTATGGTGCCTTCGTTTATAGCGCCGTCGGCTGCAATGGTAACTCCAGGATTTGATTGCTTAAACTCTTTTATTTTTGCGAGTACTTCTGGTACAAAAGCTGCGCCTTGCTGGCCTGGGTGCACAGTCATAAACACAATTTCATCTACTAGGTTTATGTAGGGTAAAATTTTATCTAGCCCAGTTTCTGGGTTAAGGGCTATGCCAACTTTCCAGCCGTAATTTTTTATAGTATTTATACATTCTTCTGGGTTTGCTTCTGATTCTATATGAAATACCGCGTTGGTAACATTGGCTACATCTTTCCATGTGGCTAGTTCGGCTATAGGGTTCTTTACCATTAGGTGTAGTTCAAAGTACGCTTCTGATTCTATATTGTTTAATTCTTCACGCTCTGCAAAAGATTTGTTTTGAACAAAAAGACCGTCCATTACATCTATTTGTACAGAAGAAAAATTGGTAGTGATTTTATTTATAGTTTCTTTAAATTTGTCTAAACTGTCAGTTAGGATTGCTGGGGTAATTAGAGGTAACATAACATAGATTAATTTTCTAAATCTTCAATTTTTTTGTTTCTTCTTTTAAATCTTTCATCACCGTCAAATTTTGTATCCAAGAATTTTTTGACAATTGCTTTGGCAAAATCTAGAGAAGGTGGGTTGCCTGGCAAACAGAGTATATTGGCATTGTTGTGTTTGCGTCCTAGTTCGGTGGCCAAAATATTATAGCCGATTATGGCATATGCGCCTTTTATTTTGTTGGCGGTAATGCACATGCCCTGACCAGTACCACAGATTAGAATGCCGAAATTTTCTTTGTCTGCCGCTACTTTTTTTGCTAGAGGTACAGCATAATCTGGAAAGTCATCGGTGTCATTAAAAACCTCTGGGCCAACGTCTTCTATTTCTTTATTTAGTTCAGTTTTTATATATTTTACTAGGTCTTTTTTGAGCTGAAATCCAGCATGGTCGGAGCCAATATATAACATAAAAGTTGGTTAAAAAGTAGACTTATTAAGTGTAATTATATAGCTTTTGTTTAGCGTTGACAAGGAGTGTTTTCTGTGGTATGATGAGCCGTTCGTTTACAACTGTGGTGAAGTGAGAGAAAAGTCGCTTGCGAACTTTTCCGAACGAACTGCAATTATATCTTAATACAATTTAACTTTTTAGATGGGATTTCCTATGTTGCCTGGAAAATATCCAGGCGGTTATGGGATTAACATGTGGAGGGTGCGATGGAGAAGTGTCGTTGTTGCAAGTGGACCGGCAATAAGCACGATGTGGCTTGTCCAGAGGGGATGTCGGGAATCACCAAGGTTCAGGCCCTAAAGGCCTGGGACGATGGGTACCGTCATGGTCGGGGTGGTCGTGAGGAGCCCGCCGATACCAACGCCTCCTACACCCTCGGCTACCTCAACGGAGTTGTGGCGCTGGAGGAGGTCGAGAACGGCTTCGATCCTAACAGCGATGTGTGGGATGCGCTCGACAGCCATCCGTGGGAGTAGCGCGACCGAAGTAATCCATCTAGTATGGCTCATCACCAACCTTTCACAACCTACCCCCGATTCGTCGGGGTCCAATCTAAAAAGTTAAAGAAGACCTTTTACAATTAAAGTTAACTTTTTAGGTGGGAATTCCTATAGCTGTCTGGGTAAATGCCCAGACGGTCTTATGGGACCAATAGTGGAGGATGAGGATGAAGTGCATGTATTGCCTGGATGAAATTAGCAAGTGCCAGCAGGATAACTGTCCCGACAAAGTTGCGGCCAGCCCTGCAAGGGACCACGCTATGGCCAGCTGGGGCGCGGGTAGATGCGTCGCTTTGATGGGCGAAGTGTTGTCCAAGTACAAGATGGATAATCCATACTTCGTGCGTGGGTATAACACCGGAGCCGTCAAGCGCGATGAAGACAGCTACCGACCAGTCGAGGACTATCCGGATCCGAGTTGGTGGCCCGGTTGGTAACAGTTATCCTTCATAATTTACCCTCGATTCGTCGAGGTCCTACTTAAAAAGTTAAGAAAAACAGCCCTTGAAAGAGGGTTGTTTTTTAAATTAAAAAAGCCCTCGTTTGCAATAAGCGCGCGAGAGCCTGGGCTGTTTAAGGGCACAAGAATGCTCTCGGTCCTTTATCTATTCCTTTTGGTGTCTGCGGTCGAAATAAGATTGCTATCAACCATGCCACACCAGGCGCTGATGTCGTATGGTGGTAGTGCCATTGCGGTAAATGGTTCGGTACGAACCTGCCATGGTTCCAAAGTAATGGTTCTAACTTTGTTGGTAATCGGTTCGTTGGGGGTGAAATCGTTGTCGTAGAACCGACAGTCGATAGTAATGGTGACCCTGTCTGGGGTGTAGTTTCCAATTTCGAGCCAGGCTTGGATAACGGATGTTTCCGAATCCACCTTGGCCACAATAATCTTGCGTTCGATACGGTAGTCCAATGATTCATTGGTCTGGCGGCGGTCTTCTAGCGACAGATAGTGTGGCCTCACACAGGCCGAAGCCAGAAGTAGCGCGAGCAAGATTGCGATTTGCAGGTGTTTCATGACCGTTCTCCTTTTTGTAGGAACTATTCAGGGTTGGGAAGGGGGTTTTCGCACTGTGCGAATTTTGGGTCACCGTGAACTGCATGAGTTATCAGATGGATTAGCTCATGACGATAAGCAAGGAGATTAGGGGGTAGGACCACGATGTTGGGTGGTTGGACTGCCCCGGCACAGGCACATAGATAGTCTGGATTTGGTGGTGGTTGACCACCAAAGCACAGAGAAGGGTCTATTGAGCAAGGGAATCCTTGCTGGCTAGAGCCAGGCGAAGTAAACCAGTTTGGGGCAATTTTGACCACGAAAGCTAGTCGGTCGATGGAAAGTCTCAAGCATTGTTCCAGATCCGTGGTTTCCCGATCTAGAAGGTCTAGATCTACAGCCATACCCGAATCATCTACGTCTATGCCGTCTGGGGTAGTCGTAGTGGGGCTTACTTCATAGTTGGTGATATTGGCGCACCAGCAGTTGTATGTAGGTTTGTCCAGGCAGCCAATGCACAGCAGGAGGATAGCGAAAACAAACTTTGAGCTGTTGTGGCTGGTCATGAAGCGCCCCTTGTGAAGGATCTAAAATGTACCCTACACTATTTTTGAACAGAATCAAAGCTTTTTGACTAAACCCTGTGTTTTTGGTAAAGTTATAGGAATCTGTTAGAAATAAGCATAGACAATCTCAATACAGTTTTGATGAGAATTGTTGATCAAACAGGTAGGAAATCAAATGCAAATCATCAAATTGAAGAGGCAATGGCTATTATAAATAGCCTGGGTGCGCAAGTAGATGAGTTAAAGAAGGGTTCTAAAAGTACAATCTATTTAGATTATATTAAACAACACGCCGGTACAAAAATTTTAAGCTATGTTCGTAAATCGGTAAAACCCTGATTATATGTACGATTCAAACAAAGAAGAACAAGAAATACTGGAATATTGGGATAAGAACAAGACTTTTGAAAAGTCTATTTCTAGCCGTTCCGAAAAACAACCCTATCATTTCTATGACGGGCCGCCTTTTGCTACTGGTTTGCCTCATTATGGCCACATTGTAGCATCGCTTATGAAAGACGCTGTACCACGTTTTTGGACTATGAAGGGCAAGCGAGTAGAACGAAAATGGGGTTGGGATTGCCACGGGCTTCCGGTAGAAAATATTATTGAAAAAGAATTAGATTTGGCTTCCAAAAAAGATATTGAAGATTACGGCATAGGTAAATTTAACGAGGCTTGCCGAGCTACCGTACTTAAGTATGCCACTGAATGGGAAAAGACCATTCGTCGTATGGGTCGTTGGGTAGACATGAAGAATGATTACAAAACCATGGATCCAAGCTTTATGGAAAGCGTTTGGTGGGTATTTAAACAGCTTTGGGATGGTGGCCTGATCTACAAAGATTACAAAGCAATGCATGTCTGTCCGCGCTGTTCTACTACACTTTCAAATTTTGAAGTGACTCAGGGGTATAAGGATATAAAAGATATTTCGGTGGTGGCGAAATTTAAGGTAAAAGAAATAAATCAAGCTAAAGAACTATTTTTGAATGCAAAGGGATCGATTAATATTTTGGCTTGGACTACTACGCCATGGACTTTACCGGGCAATGTATTGTTGGCGGTTAATCCAGATATTGAATACTCGGTTTTAGAATTTGAGGAGTCTTCAGGTAGAGAAAAAAATTATTATATTTGTGCTCGAGAAAAAGTATGGACAGTAGCTCATACTTTAGGATTTGGTTCTTATTTTGATAGTAAAGATTTTGAAAATTTGAGTGGTATCTATGATGGTCGCTCCATTATAAATGAAAAGGGAGATAAATTAGAATTATTTAGTATTGTGAAAGGGGCTAGATTAAAAGGTTTGGAATACGAACCGTTATTTCCATATTACAAAGATACGCCAAACGCTTTTCGTGTGGTGGCGGCCGAATTTGTTTCTACCACAGACGGTACAGGTGTAGTGCATATTGCGCCGGCTTTTGGTGAAGACGACTTTAAAGTTGGAAAAGCCGAAGGTTTGCCATTGGTGCAGCACGTATCTATGGATGGCAAATTTGTATCAGATGTTACCGATTTTGCTGGCATGGATGTAAAACCAAAAGACGATAATACAAAGGCTGATGTAGAAATTATTAAATGGCTAGCTCATAACGGTAAATTATTTAGCAAAGAAAAAATAGAACATAGCTATCCGCATTGTTGGCGTTGCGACACTCCGCTTTTGAATTATGCCACTACCAGTTGGTTTGTAAGTGTTACCAAAATAAAAGATCAATTACTAAAAAATAATCAAAAAATAAATTGGGTGCCAGAGCATATAAAGGAAGGACGCTTTGGCCAGTGGCTAGATGGCGCGCGCGATTGGGCTATTTCTCGTAGCCGTTTTTGGGGTACTCCGTTGCCAGTTTGGCAGTGTGTGGGAGAAAAATGTGACGGTACTATGGTAATAGGTTCGGTAGCTGAATTTGAAAAATTATCCGGACAAAAAATTACCGATTTACATAAACATATTATTGATGGTATAGAAATTCCTTGCGAAAAGTGCGGGGGAACAATGAAGCGCATTCCGGAAGTTTTGGATTGCTGGTTTGAATCTGGCAGTATGCCGTACGGACAAATGCATTATCCGTTTGAAAACAAAGACAAGTTTGAAGCTAGTTTTCCAGCCGAATTTATTGCCGAAGGGCAGGACCAAACACGTGGCTGGTTTTATACTCTGCATGTTTTGGCTACCGCACTTACTATGGGAAAAGAGCCAGCAATTCCGGTAAAAAATTCTGAACCAGCATTTAAGAACGTAATTGTAAACGGAATTGTACTTGCCGAAGACGGACGTAAAATGAGTAAGCGATTAAAGAATTATCCTGAGCCGGAAATAGTGATAGAAAAATATGGTGCAGATGCTTTGCGTTATTATTTAATTACTTCGCCAGTAATGGCCGCCGAATCTTTAAACTTCTCCGAAGTTGGTGTGCGAGAAATGTATAACAAGTTAATCAACACAGTTTATAATGTTTTGGAGTTCTACAAAATGTTTGCTGGAGATAAAACCCCAAGTAAAGTAGATTCAGCCAATGTTTTGGACAAATGGATTTTGGCCAAATTACAGATTTTAATAAAAGATGTGACGACTGGAATGGAAGAATACAAATTGGTAGAAGCAAGCAGGCCAATTGTAGAATTTGTTACCGAATTATCGCAGTGGTATGTGCGCCGATCTAGAGATAGATTTAAAGGTGAAGATGAAGCCGATAAAAAAGCAGCTCTGGCAACATTGCAAGAAGTTTTGCTTACTCTTTCTAAATTAATGGCACCGTTTACTCCTTTTATTGCTGAAAAAATTTATCAGGAAGTAGGAGGAGAAAGAGAGAGCGTGCATTTGGAGGATTGGCCGAAAGAGAGTTCAAATCTAGAAAATGATAAAATTTTAAAAACAATGACTTTAATTAGAAAGGTTGTTGAATTAGGTTTAGCTCTGAGAGCTCAGTCTGGTATTAAAGTCCGGCAGCCGCTTGGTGCTTTCGCCATTAATTATGATTTTTCAAAGGAAGAAAAAGAAATTATAAGTGATGAGCTTAATGTTAAGTATGTTGATCACGTAAGAGAAGTTACTGGTTGGATTTATTGTGTAAGTAAAGACGATGGGGATGTAAGGGTAATATTAAGAACTGATATCACCGAAGATCTCAAAAAAGAAGGTTTGGTTCGAGAAATTGTTCGTATGGTAAACCAAATCCGCAAAGAACAAAAATTAACAATTTCGGACAGGGTGTCTATAAAATATCACACCAAAGACGAGTTACTTCAAACTGTTTTTATTGAATATAACGACGAAATTAAAAAGTCTGTATTGGCCGATGCGGTAGAAGAAGGCGAAGGTGGAGAAGAAAAAGAAATAGACGAAATGAAGGTAAGTATTTTGGTAGAAAAATTGTAAAATTTTAATAAATATTTAGCAGAATTGTATGTTGAATTTTAAAGAAATGTACGAACTAGGAATAAAGAAGGGGATGGAGGCAGATCCGCGCGGAATTAAAAAAGTAAAAACTTATTTGGAGCGGGTCAAAAAAGAATATGCTGATTTGAAACCGGCCGATAAAAAGTATTTTGAAGAAGAAAGATTAACAAATCCATACTTTGATGATTGCCGCATGCATACTGGCGATGCCAAAACTCCTATTAAACGAATATTGGCCGGTATAGATGCAGATGCAGGAGAAATAATGCTCGCTACCCAACTAAACGAACGTGGTAAAAAAATAGATGCAGTCGTAGTCCACCACCCATTGGGCGGTAGTTTGGCCACCCTTCATGGAGTAATGGATATGGTAGTAGAGGTGTATAGAGAAATGGGTGTGCCAGTGCATTTGGCCGAAAAATATATGGAAGAACGCATTGCCGAAGTAGGTCGCGGTCTTCATCCATATAACCACTACCAAGTGGTAGATATGGCGCGATTGCTCGGTGTAAACCTGATGAACATGCATACACCTACAGACAACATGGTAACTGTATTTTTGGAAGAATATTTGGCCAAAAAACAACCAGAAACAATTGGTGATATAATGGAAGCTCTGATGGAAATACCAGAGTATCAAGAAGCCAAAAGACGCGGAGCTGGTCCGGCTATTTTTGCTGGCAGTCCAAAGAATAAAGCGGGTAAATTTGTGGTCGAAATGACTGGCGGCACAAACCCGTCGAACAAAGTGTACAGTGAATTATCTCGCAGTGGCATAAGCACAGTGGTAAGCATGCATATGCAGAAAGATGCGCGCGAAAAAGCCAACGAAGTAAGTATGAACGTAGTAATTGCCGGACATATGTCTTCGGATTCGCTTGGTATGAATTTGTATTTGGATGAATTAGAGAAAAAAGGTGTAGAGATTGTGCCGTGTGGCGGACTTATACGTGTAAGTAGAATAAAGAAAAAGTAGTTTTCCAACTGTCTGTCATCCCGAGCGTAGTCGAGGGATCCCTTATCCTTTGGTATTACAAATTATGTAGTTTAATTATAAAGCTCGTGTGTAAGGGATTCCTCCACTCGCCTTAAGGCTCGGTCGGAATGACAAATAAAAAGTATTATGATTTCAGTAGTAGCCGGAAAAATTTTGAGTAAAACTGGCAATAAGCTTACGGTACTTACCGCCGGCGGGGTTGGTTATGAAATCATGGTAAATATTGGTTCGGCAACAAATTGGTCTGTTGGCATCGAAGTAAGCATCTTAACTTATTTGGTTGTGCGAGAGGACGCTTTGGAATTATTTGGTTTTGCTAGCGCCGAAGAAAAAGATTTATTTGAAAAGTTTTTGTTAGTTAGCGGAGTTGGTCCAAAAACCGCATTGCATCTTTTGTCTCTTGGTAGTGTGCAAGAAATTTCTAGCGCAATTGGGCGAGAAGACTTGGCATATTTAACAAAGGTAAGTGGTATTGGTACCAAAACAGCCGAAAGAATTTTGGTAGAATTAAAAAATAAAGTGGGAGTTGGGGAAGCCTTTGTGGGAGAGTTTGAGGGCGCGCTTGGGGATGTAATAGAAGGTCTGATGGCGCTTGGATATTCACTAGTAGAGGCAAGAAACACTGTAAAGAATTTGGATATTACTGGCAAAACCAGTCAACAAATTTTAAAAGAGGCATTACAAAGAATAAAGTAGGGTCAAAATAGTGATTAATTTTTTTGCGCCAAAATGCCCCTTACTCATTTTATTTTGTGAGGGCACCCGCTGCGGCGGGTTGGTGATTGGCGCTGTAAAAATCAATAACTATTTTGACTAGATTTTATAAAGTTTTTATATATAGAAGCGAAGCTTGTAAATTTCGTCAGGCTTCGCAAATATATGCAAGCATATATTTAACTCAACCTTAGAAATTATGGATAATTTAGAATTTTACGAAAGTAGAAAAATGAGCGGAGATGTGTCTGTGTTAGGCGTGCCTTTGGATTTGGGCAAAGATGCTACTGGTACAAATCTCGCTCCAAGTTATATTAGAAAGTTTGGTTTAGAAGAAATGTGTAGAAATTTGGGATTTTTTTATAAAGATTTGGGTGATATAGAATGTGCTAGCAGAGAAACAGCCGAAATGGGGGATATAAAAGTAAAGTATTTGGATGAAATAAGTAGAGTGATAGACAAGACAGCCATGATTGTGCGAGATGAAGTAAAAATGGGTGGCCAGATGTTGGTTTTGGGTGGAGACCATGCTTTATCTATCGGCAGCATTTCCGGAGCGTCTGTGGCCTGTGAAGGCGATTTGGGAGTGATTTGGATAGATGCCCACGGCGATATGATGACCGATGAAAATACTTTGTCTGGTAATGTACACGGCATGCCATCGTCGGCTATTATGGGTCTGGGTCATCATAAATTAGTCAACGTCTTAAAGCCTGGCGCAAAAATTAAAAAAGAAAATATTGTATATATTGGTCTAAAAGATTTGGATCAAGCCGAAATAGATTTGATTAGGAGCGAAAAGTTGAATGCATTTACTATAATGGATATTGCTCAAGGCGGATTAGAACCGGTAATAAAAAGTTTAGTGGAGCTACAAAAAAGAGTAAAAAATATTTGGGTAAGTTTAGACGTAGATTCCATAGATTCTATTTATTCGCCAGCTACACCTATGGCTACCCAAGGAGGCTTAACCAGAAGAGAAATATTTAATCTAACCAAGTTTATTGGCAGAATGAATAGAGTAGTCGGCATGGATTTGGTGGAATTGGCGCCAGAGCTAGACAGCCAAGAAAAAACTGGTAAATTAGTGATTGAACTAATCGCCAACTTGCTTGGTTCCGATTATGGTTGGTATGCGCAGTATATGAAACATGAAGAAGAAAAACAGGCCAAGAGAACTGCGGATTCACAAAAATAGTTTAAAACAAAACGCCTCTGTAATAAGAGGTGTTTTGTTTTTTATGGATATTTATCCAAGGATTTTTTCGCGGAGCAGCTTTTCGGCCACAGCCGGATCGGCTGATCCTTCGGTGGCTTTCATTACCATGCCTTTTAAGAATTGTAGTATCGGCTCTTTGCCGTTTTTGAACTGCTCTACTTGGGCTGGGTGATTTTTTATTACTTCGTCTATTACCTCTGATAGTTTTCCTTCGTCACTTATCTGTCCATATCCCTTTTCTTCCATTACATGGGTTGGGTCCAAATCTACTCCGGAATCGAGCATTTCTACTAATATTTTTTGGGCGTTGGTGGAGTTTACTTTGTTGGTATAAATTAGAGCGATTAGTTCGGCAAAATTCTCTGGTTTTAATTTTAGGATTTTGATATCTATTTTTCTTTCAGCCATGGCACCCATAAGTTTGCTGGTAATCCAACCACCAGCCAGGCGAGCCATCTGCTGTTGTTTACTTTTTAAAATTTCATCTGTATCTGTTTTGGATTCACTTAAATTGTGTAGCCAGCTTACTAGTTCGGTCATTACTTGCTCGGTATATCCAGCCCATTCCAAATCGTTGGAAAGCAGTTCCGCATCTCCATAAGAAAATCCGTACTCTTCGCGTAGGCGCAATCTTTTGGCTTGAGGAAGTTCTGGTAGAGAAATATCCCCGGCAATTTTGATTGGGTGGAAAGGAGGGATGTCTGGTTCTGGGAAGTAGCGATAGTCTGCAGCTGTTTCTTTTTCTCTTTGCATTACAGTTTCGCCTTTGTTATCGTCCCAGCCTCTGGTTTGTTGTTTCCAGGTTTCGCCCTTTTCTATCATGGTAGTCTGTCTTTTTATTTCAAATTCAATTGCTTTTTCTACAGCGCGGAAGGAGTTTATATTTTTTACTTCTACTTTGTGGTTTAAGGTATAACCCTCTACTGGTTTGATTACTCCTTTGTCGTTTATAAACTTATCTGTTTCTTGTAGGGATATGTTGGCTTCGCAGCGCATGTTGCCCTTTTCCATGTCGGCGTCACTAATTTTTAGAGATCTAAAAATTGATTGTAGTTCTTGGCAATACATTTTGGCTTCGGCAGAACTGGTTACATCTGGTTCGGAAACTATCTCTACAAGTGGTACGCCAGCACGGTTAAAATCTACCAGGGTATTGCCAGAAGAATCATGAGAAAGTTTGGCAGTGTCTTCTTCCAAATGCACACGGGTAATACCGATATGGGCTTTGTCGCGGTAATTTTTGCCAGGTAAAAATTCTAGGTCTATAAATCCATGTTCACCAATAGGCTGATCGTATTGAGATATCTGGTAGGCCTTTGGTAGGTCTGGGTAAAAGTAATGCTTGCGATCAAATTTACTATCCTGGTTTATTTCGCAATTTAAGGCCTTGGCAATTTTGGCTGCCCATTCTATGGCAGTTTGGTTGGCTACTGGCAATGTGCCAGGGTGGGCCATGCAAATTTCGCAGACGTTAGTGTTGCTGGCAGAGTTAAAGGGGTCGTTTTTGCATGCGCAAAACATCTTACTTTTGGTTTTAAGCTCGACGTGGATTTCCATTCCGATTATAGGGGTATATTTGGGCATATTTTAGTATATTTATGGGTTAAGATTATCATTTTTGGTTTGTCTTGGCAAACACCCTCAATTCACCTTTTGTAACACCTCTTCTCCCCACTTCTTTAGTAGAAGTGGGCAAGAATCGCTCGCGGTGGAAAGGGTTCAGAAAATTTAGGACTCGTTTTCGTTAATTTTCAAAACTCGCCAGCTTATTATAAAAGCTGTCTCAAACATTGAAAATTTATCCCGACTAAAAAGTTGGGACTAACACTAAAACTCATCTCTAAATTTTAACCTCACCTTTCCAAAGCTCGCCTGTACACCGTATGGACAACGGTTCGATATCCGAGCATATACGAACCTGCGTGTACTTGCCACGGTGAAATGGAGTGGTGCAAGCTTTTTAGCTTGGATTGGCGGTCATACGACTATGCTCTTTGACCGCCAAAACGACATGAGGCGATGGAAGTACCGTCAGGTGAGTATCAGCTCGGAAACTTTTCCCTCCAGCTTTTGGTTACAAAAGGTGGAAAATGTACTTCTACTAAAGAAGTGGGGAGAAAGAGAGTTTTGTAAAAGGTAAAAAATGTAATAAAAATAAAACACTCTCCAAGGGAGAGTGTTTTAAGATAGTGAGAAAATCTTAAGCCTTTGGCGGATTGGCTTCTGGTACAGAAGCAACCGGATTTTGTTTGGCGCTATAATACAAAATAAGAGCAGCACCCATAGAGAGTGGGGCAGTTATAACCCCAGCCAAAGAAGTAAGCGTACTGGAAGCTGTCATTTCTATAAATTGGGATAAAGATAGTAGTTTAACTAAAGTAGATAAGCCCATAACAAGAGCTAGGTTTAGTACGCCAAAAATAAAGGTAGGCGCTACTAGTCTCCAGGCGATAGGCCACCAACGACCGACTACCAAAGCTTTGCTGGCAGCCAGAGCGGACATGCCTTTTTTATTTTCAAAGATAAGACTATAAAAATAAAAGTTGTACCAAACAGCAAAGATAAGACCAGGAACAAATAATAATATGAAACCACCCATTACAATGAGTCCCATAAATATGGATGTGTAAATAAGCGGCCAAATAAGGTGGCTAGATGAAGTAAAAGTTTCTTTCCATGCTGTAGGTTGCTGGCCAAGTATATGTGCGGAAAGAGCTTTGGCTATAGCAATAGATGCCCAAAGATTTAGGACAAAGCTAGCGGCTAGCACTAGCATGATTAAAAGGTTCGTGGCCATAGAAGATTGTGGCATGTACACCTCTAGATACAAAGAAACCACCCCCAAAAGAGAAAGGATAAGGGTTGGCAGGAATATAATTGCTAGATAAGGTACAAGTTTGCGCCAGTTGTTGGCATACAAATGCCAGCTTTCGGAAACTATCTCGGTGGCTGTTTTGAGCATAAATTTGTGAATTAAAAATTAAGTATTCAGAATGCGTTGGAGTAGTGTTACGCACTCTTGTTTCATTATATCAATTTCTGCATCTGTATTCAAATATTCTATTTTTGTGCCACGATCCAAAAACAGTTTTTGGTAGTCGGAAGACAAATACATAGCCAAAGCCTTTTGTTGGAAGTCTAGCTTATCAAAAATTGCATTATCTTGTTTATCGTAGCGGGTAGCCAGTCTCTTCTGGGCTGTTTCTAGGCTCATTTTTATAAGCAGTAGCCAATCTGGTCTGTATTCTAAAGCCAGAGCATTGCCTGGCAATTGAGAAAGAAAATCCAAAGAAAGATTTTGGCTCAAAGCTTGATAGCAGAGAGAAGTGGAAACACCCCGGTCTTTTATTACAACTTTTTTGTCTTGCAAAGCTGGAATGATTAGTTTTTTGTATAAAATCAGTCTGTCCAAAGAATAGGCCTCAGCAATGGCTCGTTCTGGGTAGTTGTTCCCACTTTTTATTAGTTCTTCTCGGATAATTTTGCCAACACCAAAGAAGGTGGGTTCGGCGCTAAAAATAAAATCAAATGGCTTTAATTCTTCATAATCTGGGTAGCGGTTGTTGTCTATGCAATATTTTTTTAGATCAAAAATAGTGCGACCTTGGTCGGTGAGGAATTTTTTCCAAGTTTCTACAATTGTGCTTTTTCCGCCGCCTTCTATACCGTCGAGCATTATAAGCATACTGAGTGAGTGAAGTATATAAATTTATTTAGATATTTCCGAGCGAGGTATGCTTATATCCGATGATATAAGCATATCGGTAAAGTATGAAGAATGAATTAGGAAGTATGGGGTTTATTTTCCGCCAAAAAGTCTTTTGAAGAATCCTTTTTTGGGTGGAGCGGGCGGTTCTTCGACAGTAGCCGTTATTTGAGGGGCTTCCACTTTAGCGGATGTTACTAACGGTGCTTCAGGAATTTTTTCTATTTTATCAAGCACTGCCGCTGCAGCTTCTTTATCTGTGGCGGCTTGGTTCTCCGCTGTAGCTTGTAATACTTCGGAGGCTGCTTTTTGTTTTTCTTCTCGTTTTTCCCAAAGTTTGGTATAATTTTGTATTAATTTTTCGATATCTACATCTTCATTTTCTCTTCCCAACTTATGTCCATATAAATATAGTTGTAGTTTTTCTGTAGGAGTTGTTTTTGGATCCACACCGCGCTCAACCATTATTTCCATAAGTAACTTTTGAGCACTTTCTCCGCTGCTTTGGTAGTCATCCGTTTTCTTTATTATCTTTACAATATCCTCTACCCCTAATTGGGGTGGAAAAAATTCAAAATCTTCTGCATAAGCGTCGCCTGAATTCTTCATTCTTACCACGTCACCGTCATCATATCCGCTGTACAGCTCGCTGTATGGGCGTTCATCATTTCCTGGGAATGGGCCATTATTTTTGGTTACTTCAACACCTATATCAGTTTCAAGTATGCTGTGTTGGGAATTGAATCCATTAATATTTTCGTAGATAGCCTTGGGTAAGGCTCTGGCTTTGTCTACAGCGGCTTGTTGTGCTGCGTTAAATTCCTGCTCTTCTTTATTTTTTTCATTGTCCATATAAAAATTACTTTTTAGTATATTTTACAAAAGAAAAACTACCATGGTCTTCGCGCCAAGCTTCTTTCCAAATATCCAAATTTATAGCGGGAAAAAATGTGTCGCCACTCGGTTCTTGATCAATCCAAGTTATATAAAGGGTGTCAGCGCGATTGATGGTCTGTTTATAAATATTGGCCCCACCACAAATAAAAACATCTTCATCTTTTAATTTTTCCCAGGCTTCGTCTAGTGAATTAAAAACTCGCACACCTTCTGGCACGTTCAGATTTTTATCTGAAGTTATAACAACGGTTTGTCTGCCAGCGAGCGGTTTGCCCAAGTATCCCAAAATAGATTCGTAGGTTTTTTTGCCCATCAGGCAAGTTTTACCCAAAGTAGTTTTTTTAAAATACTGAAAATCCTCTGGTACGTTCCAGGGGATTTTATTATCTTTGCCGATGCAATTGTTTTTGGCCACAGCGGCGATAATAGAGAAGCTCATATTTTTAGACTGCAATCGCGAATTCTATTTTTGGATAACTTTGGTAGTTTAATATTTTACTATCTTCGCATTTCCAATCAAAGATAGATGTGAAGTTTTCGGTAGTAATAGTTGGTAGGGGGTAAGTGTTAGGGTCTCGAGTTAGCTGCTCTTTGGCTCCGTTTAGATGGTTTACATAAATATGGGTATCGGCCAAAAATCCTACAAGTTTTCCTTCTTGCAAGCCAGCTTGTTTGGCCAGCAGGTGTAGGAGTAGGGCGTAACTGGCTATGTTAAATGGTAAACCCAACATAGTATCTACCGATCTTTGGTTCCACAATAGGTTTAATTTCCCGTTTATAACTGTAACTTGGTAAGAGTAGTGGCAAGGAGGAAGACCCATTTCGCCAATAAAGGATGGGTTCCAAGAGTTTACAATCATGCGACGGTCGTTTGGGTCAGATTTTAGTTTGTCTACAAGTTTTTGTAATTGGTCTATGCCTTGGCCAGTATAATCTGTAGCGTAATCCACATATGGAGCATTGAAGTGTCTCCATTGAAAACCATAGATAGGTCCAAGATCGCGTTCTTCTAGCATTCTTTTTTTGGATTCTTCATCGTGTCCGTAAGGGGCCTTTTTTGGATGAGCCCATTCGTCCCAAATATGATTATTATGATCTTGAAGCCATTTTTTATCGGTAAGTCCTTTGATAAAAAATTCTAGTTCCGAAGCAACGGCTTTGAAGGGAACTTTTTTGGTGGTAAGCATCGGAAAGCCCTTGGACATGTCGTGTTCAAATATGGCACCGGCAATCGCAATAGTATCCATACCAGTACGGTTGGCTTTGCGTTCGCCTTTTTCTAATATATTACGAACTATGTCTAGGTAGGCCTTCATATGCGAAATGAGTATATATGGGCTTTAGCCCCTATAGGTTAAATTTATTTTCCATTTCTGACATCAAGCAAGTCTGCTTCTGTCAGTTCTTCTTCTTTGTCATCTTCATCTGTGATTTCCTGAAGTAAGTCAGGGTCTTCTATTAGGGGTATCTTTTGACTTCCGTCTGGGAAGTTTGTTGGTTTTTTTTCTTGTCCACTGGCTTTTAGCTGTTCCTTCAAGTCTTTTAGCGCATTTTTAGTATCTATTGAAGGTCCAGGCTCTGGTTTTTTGATGTCTTCATGCCAGTTTTCTGCATTTCCAGTAGGAGAAGAACCAGGCTTAGTGTCTGTTAAATCAAACTCTTCGTGCGGCTTTTTGCCAAAAAACATTTCTCGTAGTCCCATATTTGAAATGAATGAGAGAAGAAATTAAATGTGTTTAGTTTCTTCCGAATGAATGAAAATATATGTGGTGAAGCCCCTATATTTGAAATGAGTGAGGGAAATAATCAAATGTGTTTGATTATTTCCGAGCGAATTAAAATATATGTTTTAACTATATATTTGAAATGAATGAGAGAAGAAATTAAATGTGTTTAGTTTCTTCCGAATGAATTAAAATTTATATTTGTCCGGTAGTTCCAAATCCGCCTCGGTTTTTTTCTGTCATTTCTGTTACTTCTTCCCATTCGCCTTGGTCTATTCGTACAAACACTGCCTGGCCCATACGTTCACCGCGAGCAACTGGTACTTCTTGGTCGGTAAAGTTGTAAACTTGGAGTAGTAGTTCGTCTTTTTCACCACAGTAATCTTGGTCAATTATACCAATCCCATGTGGTACAAGCAAGCCCTTTTTTTTGGGAGTGCTAGAGCGGCTCGCCAGTATAAGCATATATCCTTTTGGTATTTCTACAATAATATTTGTAGGAATAAGCCCCAGAGATTTGGGGGCAATAGTCATATCTACTCGGCTATATAAATCAAAAGCCACCGCGCCGGATGTTTGATACTCGGGCAAGGGTAGAGAAGTGTCTATGCGTTTGATTTTAACTTTCATTATGATAGGTTAGAATATTTTTTGAGTATTTCGTCTAAGTTTTTTTCTAAATTATCTGTAGTTCCGTTGTTGTCTATATGCTCGGTTGCGTGGCTAGCAACTTCAGGAATTGAAATTTCTGTAGATCTTTTATGATCTTCCATAAATTGTTCAAACGTTTTAGTTTTATCATCTGATTTTTCTGAACGTTTAGTTATTCTGTCGTATCTGGTATGTGGGTCGGCAAAAATTTCTATTAAAACAAAATTAGGAAGCTTGGAAAGATATTCTATATCTGCCATTCGTCTTATGCCATCTACAACGATAATATTATTAGTGTCACTCTCTGCGTCTTTGGCCATTACTTTGGCCATAGTGTCTTCGCCAAATGTACTGCGAATAGCCTCGGACATTTTTATTAGGTTGTCCCTATTGTTTTCTAAATACATTCTTTTAATAAGGTCGGAAAGCATCGTAGAAAAGCGGTAGGTGCTCGCTCCGTATTTTTTTTGAAAGTATTCTGCCGAAGTACCTTTGCCACTGGCAGGTAAGCCTACAAATCCCAAGATTATTTTGTCTTGTGCCATATTTATTTAATGTTTATTTCGCCAAATCACAAATGTATTGGCGGTATTTAATTCCAGCGCCATCTAGCATGCGGCGAGAAGCTTTCCATACATTTGTATCGTGATATTTATCGCTCTCAAAAACTACTTCTTTTATTCCAGTCTGAATTAAAGTTTTTGTACATTCATTGCAAGGAAAAAGAGTGCAGTAAATTTTGCCATCTTTTACCGAAGTGGTGGAGTTATAGACCGCGTTTTCTTCGGCGTGACAAACAAAGGCGTATTTGGTATCCAAAAATCCTCCTTCTCTTTCCCAAGGCAATTTATCGTTGTCTATGCCACGAGGAAAACCATTGTAACCCATACCAATAACTACATTGTTTTGGGTGGTAATTACAGCCCCGGCTTGGGTGGAAGGGTCTTTGGAGCGTTCGGCAATAACGTGTGCCATACGCATGAAGCATTCGTCCCAAGAAATGTAGTTTTCTCTTGCTGTTTGCATACAAAAAATTAACAATAATTACTCTTAGAGTTTAGCAAGAAAGAAGTCCGTTGGCAAATTAAAGATTATGAGATTTTTTGTACTCTTCGGCTTCCAAAATAATCTTTCTGGCCACCGAAAGAGTGTAGGCCGGGCGAGTGCCCAAGGCTGTTTCGTTGCAAAGCATGATGCCGTCGGCACCGTCGAGTACAATGTTAGTAAGATCGGAAATATCCGAACGTAATGGAATATAATTATAGATCGTACCTTCTAAAATCTGAGAAGAAATTATGGCTTGTTTTTTGTATTTTTTAATTATGCTAATACCTTCTTTTTGGAAAATTCCCAATCGTTCAAATGGCATATCCAGTCCCAGCTTGCCACGGTTTAGGAGCACTAAATTGTAGAAGTCGTCTTGGCAGATGGCTTCTAGATTTTCTTTGGCTATGCGGCTTTCTATACGAGCAATAATCTTTGGTTGCCAACTAAAGTCGGATAGTTGTTTTATTTTTTCATTCACCGATGGGCTAATATAGGGTATAGCCACATATTCGGGAGCGATTTCTTCTAGTTTTGATAATACTTCTCTACAACGGTTTAGATATTCTTCGTTTTCGTTGTTTTGGGCAATGTGAATGCTAAGGGTGGATTGTAACACTCCTTCGTTTAGAGCGCGTACTTTTACAGTTTCGTTGTTTATAATCTCTGTAATTTGCAAAGCGATTTTGCCGTGGTCTATGGTGGTGATTTGGTTTATATAAACTTGGTTGCCAAGCTCTGGAATATGCACGTATACATGGTCATCTATCATTGGTTGGTCGTGGGAAGCAGATTTAAAAATAATCTCTTCATTTTCGGATACTTTGCGCGGTTCGTGTGGGCCGGCAAGACGGGTCTGGTTAGAAGGTAGGTGAACAATAATTTTGGCCGAAGAGTTTAGTTCATCTATTACTTTCATGCCGATTTTGATTCTCTCTATGGTGTTTTCAATTGGGCCATAAGAAAAACTATAGCGCAGCGCATCGGCTCCGGCCAGAATAATTTTTCTGATTTTTTCTTCGGAAAAGTTATTTATACCAACTGAAGCAATGATGAACATATATGGCGAAGTAAATAGTAAGTGGTAGAAAACGAAGTTTTAAAACCCCGCCTTTATGGGGCGAGGTTTTAATGTTAAGCGGCAATTTTTATAGCAGGACCCATAGTAGAGCAGACAGTCACACTCTTTAGGAAGGTTCCTTTGGCAGTAGCCGGTTTGGCTTTGCGCAAGGTGTCTAGCAACGCATTTATATTTTCTTTTAGTTTTTCTTCGCCAAAGCTTAGTTTGCCTACAGCTTGGTGAACATTGCCGGTGTCGTCATTCTTGAAAGTTACTTTACCGGTTTTTAGGTCGCCAATCATTTTTTTGAGGTTGGTGCCTACAGTATCACTTTTTGGGTTTGGCATTAAGCCTTTAGGGCCAAGCACTCTGGCAACAGAGGCTAGTTTAGGCATCATATCTGGAGTAGTGATAGCAACTTCAAATTCAATCTTACCGGTATCTTTGATTTTTTTAATTTCTTCTTCTCCGTAGATAAAATCTGCGCCTGCTTCTTTGGCTTCTTTTTCTTTTTCTGGAGAAACAAAGGCAGCTACAGTTTTGGTTTTACCAGTTCCGTGCGGCAACACTAGAGTGGCGCGCACTTGTTGTTCGGTTTTTTTGGTATTAATGCCTAAGTTAGCATGTAATTCCACGGTGGCGTCAAATTTTACGCCGGCTGTTTCTTGTAAAAGTTTTACGGCTTCGTCTAAAGAGTAGACTTTATTTTTATCTACCTTGGCTCGGTTGGCTGTCATTCTTTTTGACATATTTTTACATAGATACATGATTCACACATCAAGATGCAATTGAATCGTGATTATTGTGGTGCAAACCCCTGAGTGTTCAAGGTCCCACTTAATGCGGTGATTATATAGGATAAGGCTGGTTTTGTCAATAATGCCGTTGCTATGTTTGACTATAGGGTCATTTTCCTATATAATAAGCCGTCATTAGTGTTTTGCATGGGCAAAAGAGCGTGAAATTCGTGCTTTTTTGCCCCTAGCAGTACCAGTAAACAGCAAACTTGGGGAATTTGCCAAATATGTGGAGTCTCGGCGCATGAATCGTATCGTGAGTGAAAAAGAATCCGCAGTAAGTGGCTGTCTGCACAACTTCATTGAAGCAAGTATTCAGCGTGGAGACTGCTCCGTGCAATACGTGATTTGTAGTCGGTGCGGTCGGTGTAAGCTGTGGATTTGCAATGGCCATAAGAAGTGGCCGGAAGTGGGTGTGAAGACTCTGGATCAAGCGCGGGACGCGCTCATCTCTGCTGGTCAGATTCTCGATATTTCAGCCGGGGTTATCCTTGACCTCGACGCCAGGATGGTGGAGTTGTTCCCGGCGCACGTGTCATCCTTGGCCTAGCCAACAATGGCAAGCAGGGGTATGAAATGGCAAAGAAGTTTTTTCGCCGTCTCGTACTCTTTTAGAGACAATAGTTTTGTCTAAAAAAGAGTGGCGGCGAATTTCTTCTCAAAAAATATTTATATAAGACACCTTTCGTAAGAAGGGTGTTTTGTTTTTGTTGACTTATGTTTTAAATTAGAATTTAATAGCTATATCAATCTGGGAGGTGCCTCGTGAGCGATCCTTTGACAAAGAATTGGTATCAATCATTCTTTATTCCCATGACGGTACCTGATTTGGAAAGTGGATTGCAAAGATGGGCGATGTTTACCGTCTTTAGTTTGAATGAGAAACAACCATACTCGGGGCGGTTGAGGATCTATATTTTGTACTCAGCTGAACAAGTAGGTAAGATGGTTGAGGAGACCAAAAACGATCATTGCTTGATGGACGGTTTTCTTGAAAAGGCTAGGGAGTCAGCGTTGTCCGGCACATTTCCAGAGCATGATTATGAAGGCTTGCCTGCTGCAGAGATGTCTGAAAATTTAGTGGCGTTAAAGATGCTTGCAGGGTTTGTCTTTCAATATATGACTGGACAGATTCAAGTAACCCCAAACGCAGAAGGTGGCGCCGAGTCTGAGATGATTACTTCTGGTAGCGGAGAAAAAGCCAAAGCATAAGGATCTAGTTGTTCATTTTTGAAAGTGGAAAGGGTTGTAAAAAAACAACCACCTACCACTACGTTAGTACCTATACTCGAAATGAGTGAGTGAAATATTTAGCTTGCTCAAATATTTTCGAGCGAATGAGAATATATGCGGCGAAGCCCATATTTATTATAGATATTGACGTGGAGGTTATGGGTGGTTGTTTTTATTATGAGTTATTTTTTAAGAAGGTTTATTTTAAAATTGGTTGGGAGAGCGGCATCGTATTGATACTCGCTCTCCCCGTCTGATCGAGGTCGCGGCTTTGCCCGCAGAGCAGGCGCGGTCGGCGTAGATCTCAATGGGTCTTGTCTCGGAAGTTGCTGGTCGGTTCGTCGTCGGGCGTCCCGTTGTCGTTCTCCGCATCGTCGCAGTCGGACGTCGGATCCGTTCCGGGCTGGTCGGGCGTCTTGTCGACCGTGGCGTCCTTGTTGGTGAAAGGCTTCTTGAACTCATGCCTGTCCTTGAGCTCGTCGAAGGACGGATCGGGTTGGTCGGAGAAGGGGAAGCGGGTGTCGTATGCGTGATTCGGCAGGTGGCTCATGGGTATCTCCTTTTTTCTCTTAACCTAGCAGAATTACGACAAAATGTCACAATTTCACCTAGGTGAAAATGATTATACCTTATTTTGGGTTTTTTTTCAAGTATCTAAAACACCGTCTGGTTAGGCGGTGTTTTTTTCAGGTATAAAAAAATTTTTGCTTATCTGCGTTTTTTTGTAGCTCTTTTTTCTAGCATTGCTCTTTTTGCGGCAAGACGTTTCTTGGTTTTTGGAGAATGTCTTGATTTAGTTCTCTTTTTTAGGCCTGTAGGTCTTTTTGCCATACAAAATTAAATTATTTTATTAAGATAAATTAATTATACATTAAATTTCTAAATAACTCAAATGGATTGCATGCTTTATTGTTTTGGTATATTATCTGCCCAAGGCAAGCTTGGTTGTATATCAGACCAAAACAACAGGAGGGAACCTAAAATGATTCGCACCGCAGACCAGTGGGAAGCGGAATATAAGAACAGGAAAGCTCTTTGGATTCACAATGGCAACCCAAGGCAGCCACACCCGATTCTTTCTTCAGGCGACCATTCAAACGGCTTCTTTAATAGTCGTTTGGTAACCAGCGATTCGATGTTGTTGCACGATGCCACTTCTGATTTGCTTGAATTGTTCGAAGAACATAGAGGGGATTTCTGGCAAGTTGATGGGTGTGTCGGTCCGCAAACCGGCGCCACCAGATTGGCGCAAGTAGGAAGTGTTTGGGTTAGTGAATATACCCGCCGTCCATGTTTCTTTGCTTCGCCAGCAAAGCACGGAGAAGGCGAAAGTAGGTCTATGTTGTTTAGTAAAGAGGAATCAGCCCTTTTGTCTGGTAAAACAGTGCTTCCGTGGGAGGATGTCGTTACCACAGGAGCCAGTGTTGGTTTGATGGTTGATGCAGTTGTTAAAAACGGCGGAGTCGTTTTGTCATATATTCTTGCGTTGGTGAACCGATCCAATCTACAAGCAGTAGACGGCAGAAGGATTGTTGCGCTTTTCAAGCGTCCGAGGTCTATCGAGGCACCCAGCAATTGCAGTCTTTGCAAATTGGGTTCGGAAGCCATTTATCCGAAAGACAATTGGGATCGTTTCAATGAGTCGTGCTGAGATAAAATGAAGGGGGTTTATACTAAAAGCTCTGTGTACATACTTGTGCATGGAGCTAATTTTTTATTAGGTGATTGTTATGGGGGTAATCAATGTAAAGTGTACTTGACATTATATTTTTCCTATTTTATAATTAATATCATAATTCAAGTTTAATTTTTTGTTCTAGACAAAGAATTAATATAAATCTTCCCGATCTGTGTTGGGAGATAATTTTAATAATATGAAATATAAGTTAGTAGTTGGTATTACTATGTTACTGGGAGCTGTGGCAATTGCCGGAGCTGGTTGTGTGCCAACTAATCAACCAAGTTCTCCTTCTACCAGTTCTTCCGTAGATTCTACAGAAAAAGAAGTGATGGAAGAAAAGCAAAAGATGGAAGAAGAGAAGGCCGCAATGTTGGAAAAAGAAAGAATGATGGCTTTGGAAAAAACAGCAACGACAGAAAAAGAGGCAATGATGGATAAAACTGTGGCGGGAATGTATAAAGATTACTCGCCAGCCGCTCTAGCCGAAGCAACCAAAAATGGTGGTAAAGTTGTATTATTTTTCTGGGCTTCTTGGTGTCCAAATTGTAAAACTGCCAATGTTGATTTTCTTGCCAACACAAATCAAATCCCAAATAATGTAACAGTGCTTAAAACTAATTATGATACCGAAAAAACATTAAGAACAAAGTATGGAGTTACTTACCAGCACACCTTTGTTCAGGTTGATGCACAAGGCAATCAAATTACTAAATGGAACGGTGGCGATACAGAAGAGCTTAAAAACAATCTTAAATAATTAGTAAAACATATACCATGTTGCAAGTGATTTTTTCTTTTTTAGCGGGCGTGCTCACTATTGGTGCGCCCTGCATTCTGCCGATGCTCCCAATTATTTTGGGGGCGTCGGTGGGCCATACCAGCAAAACCAGGCCATTGTTTATTACCCTCGGTTTTGTTGCTACATTTTCTGTAGCCGGACTTACACTGTCGATTATCGTACAGAGACTAATGATTGCACCTGATTTGTTGCGTAATATAGCGGTAGCTGGGTTAGCTTTTTTTGGTTTGCTCATGCTGTTTCCTAGAATTTTTGAAGTGTTGGCCCAGCGCTTATCCGGTCTTTCTACCCAAGCGCAGCAGATTAGTCAAAAAGCAGGTAGTAAAAATTTTGGTGGTTTTGTGTTGGGTATGATTCTTGGCCTAATCTGGACACCTTGTGCCGGACCGATACTGGGCAGCATCCTTACTCTTATTGCAACCCAATCAAACTTTGGTCAAGCAACCGCTTTGCTTTTGGCTTATTCGGCAGGTGCAGGTGTACCCATGCTTGCAATCGCATATGGTGGGCAGGCCATTACCACCAGAGTGCGCTCTGTAGCTAAGTATACAAATATTATCCAAAAACTATTTGGCGGGATTATTTTGCTTTTAGCCGTGGCCATGTATTTTCAATATGATTTAAAACTTCAGGCAAAAATTTTGGAATATTATAGCTTTCCAACATTAGAAGAAAAGCTTATTAAACCTAAGTTGGATCATTCATCTGCGCCTAGCATAAAAATAAATAGTAATATAACCATTTCAGACCTTCCAAGTTATGGACAGGCTCCGGATTTCAAAAGCATTGTTTCTTGGATTAATACCGACAAGAATCTAACTATGAGCGATCTGAAAGGCAAAGTAGTACTTGTCGATTTTTGGACCTATTCGTGTATTAATTGTATTCGCACATTGCCTTATGTTACTTCTTGGTATGAAAAATACAAAGACAGTGGTTTTGTAGTCATAGGGGTGCATACACCGGAATTTGAATTTGAAAAAGTATTAGACAATGTAAAAACTGCAACAAAAAGATACGGTATTAATTATCCGGTAGTGTTAGATAATAATTTTGGTACTTGGAATAATTACAAGAATCGCTATTGGCCTGCGCATTACCTTATAGATCGTGACGGAAACATTCGTTATTACCATTTTGGTGAAGGTAAATATGAAGAAACAGAGAATGCCATTGCTCAACTATTGGGGATGAAGGCTGAAGTCGCGAAGATTATAGAAGAGCCGGATAAGAATATCCGTACTCCGGAAATTTATTTTGGTACAGACAGATTGGAATACCTAACAAATTCACAGTCTCCCTCTGCATCTGGTAAACAGTTCTCTTTGCCGGCGCAACAGGAAGAGAATCATTTTGCTTTGGAAGGAATATGGAAATTTGATAAAGAGTATGTAAAATTGGCAGAAGGCAATGGGTTAATTAAAATGAAGTTTTTTGCCGGCAAGATTCATATGGTGGCAAAAGCAAGCAAGCCGATAACCATACAGATTATTGTAGATGGTAAAAAACAAAAATCAGTTGTTATTTTTGCTTCAGACCTGTACACTCTCTTTGATTCAAATGATTATGCGGCTCATGAAATTATTATAGAAATTCCCGAAGCCGGTCTAGAGGCGTATACGTTTACTTTTGGTTAAATAGCATGATTAAAAATAAAATTAAACTTTTGCGAGAAGACAAAGGTGTGACCCAAGAAGATTTTGCGGCTGTCTTGCAGGTTTCTCGCCAAACAGTTATTGCCATGGAAAAAGGAAACTATGAACCATCGCTGGGGCTGGCTTTAAAGGTGGCAAAGTTTTTTGGTATGCCGGTAGAAAAAATTTTTACAATTAATTAGCTTAATCTGCATATTGTATGCCACGTCTCAAAATTTTAATTTACTATATTCTATTGTTTGTCCTGATTGCTTTACTGGCCGCGTATTTGATTTTTGAGCCAATGGACGCCATGTCTATGCCAACGCTTATTTCTATTTGTGGTTTTTTAATTTTATATTCTGTGCTTATTTCGCTTGCGGGAGAAGCTAAATGCGAAGATGAACGAGCTGTGTTGCATCGTAATCTATCTAACAGAATAGCCACCATTGCGGCCACTGTATTTATTTCCGGAAGCTTAATTTATCAAATTGTGGTGCTGCACCATATAGATTGGTGGCTACTGGCAGCAATAATCATAATAAACCTTACAAAAATTACTAGTCTTATTTATTTTCATTATAAGAAATAACTACCGAATATCTTTTAAAATAAAAATGAAGCATTTTGTATGCTTCATTTTTTGTGCTCCCAGGCTTGGACTTACCCCTCGGGGCATGAACTTCTCGTCCATTCTATAAAATAAAATAAAAACACCCAGTCGAACTGGATGTTTTTATTTTGCTCCCAGGCTTGGACTCGAACCAAGGAAATCCACGTTAACAGCGTGGCGTTGTACCACTCAACTACCTGGGAATTTAAAAGCCCGCTTTTGGCGGGCGTAGTTTCTATATAAAACTACACCTGCGTTAGGCGTTATTATTATTCAAATTGTTATTTAGGCTTTTCATAAGAATTATAATAAGTCTTTTATGGTTTTCTGTCAATGATTGACTTCTCGCTGTGATTATGATATATAAATATGTCTGTTAATTTTGCGGACTTTGACACGTGTGTTGTCGAAGACGTGGAAAACAGGCAAAGGAGAGAGCTCATGAGTTTCTGGGGAAAAGCCTGGTATTACATCAAGCGCTTTGGCTATTGGTTTGATGGTCGAGAAGAGCGTCCGGCCCTCCCGCCAGCAATGCAGACAAACCTTTCTATGTTGGTGGCTTCGGTTTTTGTTCGTGAGCCGAACGGTTCCCGAACTAATATCGAAAACCATCTGGAGCAGGAGTTGATCCTGCGTCATGCCAAGGTGGTGGTAGCCAATCAAAAAGTAGGTATGGCTATCATTAAAGATGGCACATTTCAGCCTCTGGCTACTAATGCGAACTGTTCGTTCGTGGGTACTCTGAGAATAGAAAGAGATGTGGTATTTGAGGATCAAACTAGAGGCGGTAAGAAAAAAGAGACCGACGGCGTGATGTTTATCCTTAGTTTCCGCCTTTTTGGTATCGATGGGACCGTTCTAATCTCCGGAACGGCTGAAATAGATGGGGAAGCGGGCATGATTTCATACGACGAAGAGATGCGTTCTTTGGCTGCCGAAGCCATCACTTATCTGGACACCACGGATGTCTGGGCAAATGTGATTGTTTCCACGACATCTACTGACTGATTGGTTGGATGGTTCGCAAGAGCCATCCGCTTTTTTATTTAAAAAAGTTGCATTGAACAAAAACAAGTGCTAGAATAAGCCGGTATTTAGATAAAAATCCTATGCGATATTCCAACCTATTTGGCAAAACTAGCAAAAGTATTCAGGCTGATGCCGACAGCGCCAATGCCAAACTGCTTACCCAGGCTGGCTTTGTGAACAAACAAATGGCCGGTGTTTATAATTATCTGCCTTTGGGTTTGCGAGTTCTTACAAAAATTCAAAATATTATTCGTGCAGAAATGAATGCGGTGGGTGGCAACGAAATACTTATGCCAACTATGACCCAAGAGTCTAGCTATGTGCAAACTGGCCGAGATAAAATGGATGTTTTGTTTCATCTTAAAGGGAGAGACGATTCGGAGTTGGTTTTAAATCCTACCCACGAAGAAGTGGTAACGCCTTTGGCGCAAAAGTATACTTTTTCTTATCGTGATTTGCCAGTATCTGTTTATCAGATTCAAAATAAGTTTCGCAACGAACCGCGCGCCAAATCCGGATTGCTTCGCGGACGTGAATTTAACATGAAAGATATGTATTCTTTCCATGTTTCGCACGAGGATTTGGATAATTATTACGAACAAGTAAAACAAGCTTACTTTAAAATTTACACCAAATTAGGAATTGGCGATATTACAGTTCTAACTTATGCGTCTGGTGGAGTTTTTAGTAAATATTCGCATGAGTTTCAAACTTTTGCCGAGGTGGGTGAAGATACCATTTATTTTTGTGGTAAGTGCAAAGTGGCGGTAAACAAAGAAATTATAGATGATCAAAAAGGTGCCTGTCCAGAATGCGGAACTTCGGAATTAGAAGAGCGACAAGCGATAGAGGTAGGAAACATTTTTAAATTGGCAGATAAATTTTCTAAGCCATTTGATTTTGAATATGCAGACAGCAATGGAAAAAATCAGTTGGTTCAGATGGGATGTTATGGTATTGGCCCATCAAGATTAATGGGTACTTTGGTAGAAATTTTTCATGATGAAAAAGGAATTATTTGGCCAAAAGAAGTGGCTCCATACGCAGTGCACCTAGTTTCATTGGGCGCAGATGAAAATATAAAAACAGAAGCGGAAAAATTATATAATCAGTTGGTAGAAAAAGGTGTAGAAGTTTTGTGGGACGATCGAGATGCTAGCGCCGGAGCCAAACTCGCCGATGCAGATTTGATTGGTATTCCAACGAGACTAGTTGTTTCCAAAAAAACTTTAGCCGAAGAGAGTGTAGAATTAAAAGAAAGAAATAAGAGCGAAGCGGAGATGGTAAAAATGTCCGAACTGTTAAGCAGAATTTAAAAACTAAACAAAAAAATCCCCGAGTTGGGGATTTTTTTGTTTAGTTTTGTTTAGAGGTTTTCGTCCTTGCGGCGAAGAATATTCCAGTGAATAAGGAATAGTGGGATACCAACTACGATCATAGATATGTCGCGTACCACACTATTTTGTTTTTGAGCAATGCGGTTGGTCTCTTGTTGTTTGGCGCTTATTGCATTTTGTTTCTCACATTCTTCTACAGACATTACTGGTCCTCTGGAAAGATCTTCTTTTATACCAGGTGGTAAAGGTTGTGGGCCTGTACATACACTTGGCACATAGTACATATCTTTATCGGCAGCAGTAAATACCCAAGTTTTAAGAGCTATATTTATAGCATCGGCGAAAGAGAAAACGACCATCATTAGAGCTACGAAACAGACTAGGTAGAAGTATATACTTTTTATGATTCTTCCTTTTGACGCTGGGTTTAGATTATCCATACTGTGATATGATTAGTTAGTTAAAATTTAAATCAATCCCATTTTTGTTTTTACTTCTTCCATTTTTTTCTCTGCCACACCCTTTGCTTTTTTGGCACCATCTTCCAAAATCTTTTTTACTTTGTCATCGTCTAAGGCATTAAATTTATCTTGAAACTGTGAGATAAATTCTACAACTACCCCGGACAATCCTTTTTTGAAATCTGCATAGCCTTTGCCTGTATATTCTTTTTCTATATTTTTTATACCTTGGCCAGAAAGTAGAGAATATATAGTAAGTAGGTTGGCTAGCGCTGGTCTGTCTGCGCCGGATTCTATGGTAGTACCAGAGTCGGTAACTGCGCGAGATATTTTTTTGGCAACTACTTCTGGGGAATCAAGTAGGGCGATATAGTTGTTGGCGCTAGTGGCGCTCTTGCTCATTTTTTTGGTTGGGTCGTCTAGTCCCATTATACGAGCGCCCTCTTTATTTATCATTGGCTCAGGCTCAACAAATGTTTTGCCATATAGCGAATTAAATCTTGCAGCCAAATCGCGGGTTAATTCTACATGCTGTTTTTGATCTTCGCCAACTGGTACTACTTCTGGGCTATATAATAGGATGTCGGAAGCCATAAGTACTGGGTAATCGAATAGACCCATATTTATATTTTCTTTGTGATCTTTGGCTTTATCTTTAAACTGCGTCATGCGTTCTAGTTCAGAAACTTTGGCAACTGTATTTAAAATCCAAGCCAACTCGGTATGCTGTGGTACGTGTGATTGAACAAAAATTGTAGACTTGTTTGGGTCAACCCCCAAAGCCAAATAAGTTTTGGCTACATTTAAAACATTTTGACGAAGTTGTTTAGGGTCTTGTTTTATGGTTATGGCATGCAAATCTACCACGCAATAAAAAGCGTCGTATGAGTTTTGTAGCTCTACCCAGTTTTTGATTGCGCCCAAGTAATTACCCAAGTGCAGGTTGTTGGTTGGTTGTACGCCGGAGAAAACTCGTTTCATGGTGGTAAGTTTAAACAGATTAATTGATTACTTGGATAGTTTACCGAATTTGACTGTGATTGTAAACAATCGGCCTAAGGGGTTGATTTTTATCGTTTTATATGGTATAGATAAATTTGTATTCTTCCCACACAAACCACAAGAGGATATATGGAAGTTCCGTGTAGGTACGTCGTAGATCGTGAAGTTAGCCTCTATCTGCTTCTTTATGTGCTCCTCAAGAGCAAGCTGTCCGAAGAGCAGCAGGAAGTAATTGGCACGATGGACGAGATGGATGCCGAGTTGCACAACTTGGCCAAGCTGGTATTGCCTGGCTATGCGAGTCAGTGGCCAAAGATGGCCCGTTTGCAGCTTCCGCATTTGGAGTCAGCTCTGCAGGAGCGGTTTCCGGAGTTGGTTCAGCTCCCTGTCAAGCACTTGCTTGGAGCAAGTCAGTTCCGAACGTGGTTGACTCATCAGGTCGCTCGCTTCGGTGAGTGGCTAGATATCGATTCGAAGGGGTAGTATAGTGGCGGAAGCCAAAATCGGTTGGGGCGCGGACTCTGTGTAGGACCGCCCTTTTTTAATAGTGATAATTTCTACTGGAGTTAATCATCATAGCTCGATAAATTTGCTCCCACAAAAATACCCGTGCCATTTGGTGAGTAAAAGTCATAGAAGATAAAGAAAGTTTGAGTTTAGCAAGTTTTAAAATAGATTCGTGCAGGCCAAGTGGTCCGCCGATAATAAATGTGAGGTGATGAAATTGTTCTAGTTCTGTAAAATGCTGAGCAAATTGTTTGGAAGAAAAGTTTTTGCCATGTTCGTCTAAAACAATTATGTGCGCATCTTTTATTTTTTCTAAAGTACCTATAATTTTTTCTGCTTCTTTTTGTTTTATATTTTCTATATTATCTTTTTCCGAAAAAGATTCTTCTCGCAGTTCGTGAATGGTAATTTTGGCCCAAGGTTTTAGGCGTTTTAGATATTCACTTTCAGCTTCTTGCCAGAAGGTTTCTTTTAATTTTCCCAAAATGATTAAATCTATGTGTAACATAATGAGTATAAAATTTTTGCCCCGTCCTTTTGTGAAGAACGGGGCTGGTGAGGAAGTGGTATTCCCGAGCTAGTTTCGGGTTATCGACCACGATTCCTTCTCTTGATGAGGCCGCGAGCCGGCTGTCCAGATTGTTTTCGGTGTCGCCCCCTGGCGCTATTGTTCTTCTGTTTCCTTCTCGTGTGAAATGGTGGGTAGCGCACCTCTTCGGACGGTCTCCGAAATTCGGTATACTGTAAGCCCAAGACGGAGCAGTAGAGAAAGATGATGAGTGGCACGGCGCCTCCCTTTGGGTTGTTGGTGTAGCAGTCCGGCGTTGACCGGAAAGATACATTTGCACTCCGGATACTACATGAATAATGTGCAAAAGTCAATCTTGACAACTATAGATTAATACTTTTACAGGTTAAAATGGATGTGATATATTTTATGTATACTTATTTTATTTTAAACGTATGTCAAATAGACAAGAGCGTGGAATAGGTGAAGAAAATATAGAAGTTTTTCAAAATCCGGACAAACCGGTTGTGGAAGCTAGTCCGCTGGCTCCGGGGGTGCTAAAAGTAAAAAGAGGTGATGCGCCACCATCAGTAAATAAGGTAGATAGAGCGACTGCGCAAGCAAGACTCGATTCTTTAAAGGGACCTGGGTCTAAAATTGTAGGTGGTGGGTCTGCACCTAGTCGAAATGGAAAATTTAGTAGATGAAATGAAAATCCGGTCGCATTGTGCGAGCGGATTTTTTCTTTGTGCTACTAGAATAACTACGTTTCGCTTAAAGCACGAGAGGGTGATTGTTCGTTGACAATACACCGAAACTTGCAACCGATAGGAAGTACCAAATGTCGAAATCTCCAAAGAAAAGGACCCCAGCAGAGGAGCTGGCTTGGTTATGTGATTTTTCTATTACCGCCTGCGTGGCTCACGTGAGTGAGTTTGCGCCAGGCACTGATTATTTCAAGGCTGCCGAAGCAGATGCATCGGTGGTCATTGAGAGTCTAAAGCAGACGCCGGATCTCACAGGTGTGATTATCGACGGTATGGCCAGCGTGCGCCGTCCCGGTATTCTTGATGACAGCGTGGTGTTCTATAACAGTACCGAAGAAGAGGTGCTCGCACACCTTGAAAAGGTGCCATCGCACGACCACGTTCACTGGATGTTTAACAAACTTTTAGAGATCCAAGATGTGTGGCTTGGCAAATTCCGTAAGGCGTTGCCGGCAGTCAAGATTGTTTATTCGGCCGACTCGGACGACTTGGCAGCTACGGCCGAGCGCATGTTGCGGGTGATTGTGCAGTCTGCAACGGTAAAAGCTTCTCAGACTAAGAAGAGTTTGGAAGAGCAGCGTGATGAGCTGCAAGCCAGGCTCGATGGTCCGGGCAAGCTGACTAGCTCTGTTCTGCAGGCTAAGTTGCACGAGCTCCAATCTAAGCGCAAAAAGTTGGTTGGAACCTCTGGTAAGAGTGAGCTCAGGGCAGTTGAGGCTGATTTTGCCGAGGCGAAAGAAGGCCTACATCTTCTCGCTGAGCGTGAGCGGTTGGTAATTAAGCTTCGAGTCAATAAGGCAAAGAAGAAGCAAAAGTTAATCGAAAAAACCGAAGCCGAGCTGGTTTCGGTTCAAGCCGAGATTAGCGCCAGAGAAGATGGTGTGGTCAAGGCACTGAACAAGGCTATTGAAGCTAGAGAAAGGTTCAGTGGCGAGGTTGGCAAGAAAGCCGATCGCGATGCCCTTGATTTGGACATTAAAGAGCTTCGAAAGAGCATCGAAGATATTAGAGAAAAAATTGCCAAGATCCAAACCAGAATGACCAAGCTGGAAAAGGTCTTTAAGAACTTGCGTGAATCGGAAACTAGCCCGGTATACGGTAAGCGTATGACCGAGCACGTGCGCAGGTTGTATAAGCGCTTCTATGCTTTGGGTCAAAAGCACAATGTCCAAGTTGTGTTCAAGCCCGAAGTGCTGGTCTTTGGAAATTTGGTGATTGACTATGCGCACGATCGCGGCCGCACTTGGCAGCCGATGCCTGGGCGTGTGCGTCGATTGGCAGAGTCGTATCATGGAATGATGACAAGCTATCGTGAAAACATTGCCGAAGCGCTGGAGGAGCAAAAGGCTGCTACGCGCGAGGTGGATGTTGTTATGGAGAGCGGTCATCACGGTGTCTTCTTTGCTCGTTGGCAGAAGCAGGAGCTTACGCCGGAAGAAATTCGCATGCAGCACGTGAACACGTACTACACGGGTGCAAGCGATGATGTGAAACACACGGTGTTTATTGCAGGTATGCCGTTTGAGCCGCAAGATGAGATCGATAAGTACCTCAAGCGACAGAAGCCGGGTCGGACCCGTGCTGGCAAGCCTATTGCCAGTTCTTCGCACCCCGTGTTTATTCGTAACTCTCAGAAGTCAGTTGCCGGTGTGACGCTTGTGCGTAAACACAACCACGGACTAATTTCCGTGGAAGCGATTATGTACTTTCTCTACCGGAATAAGCAGGTGTTGGAACAGTTCAAGGGCGTGATGATTCTGCTTGATTCAGATAATCACTTGAACTCGCCCGAAATGGATTGCCCAGGCACTCTCGGTGAGCTTGCCCTTCTTGATCAGCTGATCAAGAATCCTATGGTGCTCTACAACCAGAAGATCTATGTGGGTGGCAACCTTAACTTGGGTGATGTATCCGAAGCGAACTCCAAGAAGTGGAAAGAGGCAGTTAAATTCCGTCGCCCGGTGATGGAAATTCTTCAGGAAATCGCTATGCTCGTCGCTGGAACTGATACCAGCAACCCCAAGTCTGTGGCCGAGACTGCGCTTCGTTGGGCCAACGACATGATGGGTGGAGCAAACGAGAGTATGAAGTTGAATATGCGGGTAACGAAGTGGTTCCTCAAGGAGAAATTCATGAGGATCTATAATCAGAGCCCGACTCGTTTGCGCGACATTATGGCCGTGTTGGAGGGCAATCACTTTGCCGATGCGGTGCGTGATGTTGGTATTCAGGAGTTTACTTTGTTTGAGGAGTGGTTAATTGCTATGCGGGATGCGCACATTGATTTTCCGGAGAAGGGGCGCAAGCCTTTCCCTGTGAGAATCGAGGCCGGTGGCGAACCGCAATACTTCCAGCCGGATAATGGCAAGGCCGAAGTAGTGGTGCACTTAGGAGGTTATAGCAGTGCTCGACAAGGAATTATTGAGAAGTTTGGTGTGGGCCATGATGGCAAGTTGCTAGTGCAAGCTCCTTGTAGGGTTGGGCTCACTCACGAGCCGAACGCCATCTTGAATAAGGCTCGTAACCAGAACGCTGACGTGACCTATGCGGGGCATACGCATGAGTTTTACGTCATGGCAGATAAGAGTGGCACTAACAAGGTGCGTTTCATCCATCAGCTGGGTGCAACGCAGCGAGTGTCTGCTACAGAGCTAATGTATGGTGGATTGCCTCGTACGTCTGGAGTAGCGCTGGCTGTTATTCCGCGTCCAGGGCGATATTGGACTATGATGATCCCTATGAACCACATGCGTCGCATTGGTGAGGCGCAGCGAATGGTTGATGCAGAAGCAGAGGTGGCCAAGAAGAATGGTAAAAAGAAAGAGTAAGAATTTTTTTAAACTAGGTTGTTGGGGTGTTCGGAATGTCCGAGCACCCCTTTTTTTGTTGTCAGCGACGAGATGAGCTTGCGAATCCGTCTGGCTGACAATCCGCCGCGTTTGCGGGTGCCACAGAGCCGAATGGGTGTGCGGTGGAGGGAGAGGCGGATACAATGAAGTAATTAAATCCACTTTTTAAGTAACTCACCAAACTTATTTTGTTCAATTGCAGTTCGTGCTTGGTTCATTAGATCAAGCATAAAATATAAATTGTGAATGCTGGCCAAACGCATGCCGGAAAGTTCGCCAGCATTAAAAAGATGGTGCACGTACGCACGAGAATAATTTATGCAAGTATGGCATTTGCAATCTGGATCTATGGCGCCAGTATCTTTTGCATATTTTTTATTTGTAATATTGATTCGTAACTTTTCGTCTATATTTCTGTTTACAAATACCATGCCATGTCTGGCCAGTCTGGTAGGAGCCACACAATCAAACATATCTACGCCGTGCTCTATTGCAATAAGTAAATCTGTAGGGGACAAGCCGATACCCATAGCATAGTGCGGTTTGTTTTCTGGAATAAGAGGAAATACCCAGTCTAAAATATCGGCCGTTGCTTTCATATTATATCCCACAGATTCGCCGCCAATGGCGATACCGTCAAAATCTAAAGATGAAATATATTTGGCAGATTCTTCGCGTAGATTTTTGTAAACAGATCCTTGGATAATACCAAAAAGAAATTGTTTATAATCACGAGTATTTTTTGTAGATAATTCTTTGTGCGCATCTAGGGATCGTTTGGCCCAGCGGTGGGTGCGTTCCATTGCTTCGCGCGCATATTTTTCTTCTACATTGTCCGGAGTGCATTCATCAAATGCCATTATAATATCGGCGCCAATTTTGTGTTGGATCTCTACGGCTATTTCTGGAGTAAAGCGATGTGAGCTCCCATCTATATGTGAGCGAAAAGTAACACCTTCTTCATCTATAGAAACAAGTTGGCCTTGTTCTCGTTTGTCATTCTGAGGCGTAGACGAAGAATCCCTTTTGTCCGAACGAGAGGGATCCTTCACTCCGTTCAGAGCCTGTCCTGAGTTTGTCGAAGGGATGACAGACTGCTGTCGGTCATCTTTTTGTTTGCCCAAACTAAATACTTGAAAACCACCACTATCGGTAAGGATTGGCTTGTTCCAGTTCATGAATTTGTGAAGTCCGCCAAAATCGTTTATTAAATCTTCGCCCGGGCGTAAATGCAAATGGTAAGTATTACCCAAGATAATCTGAGCTGGTAAATTTTGCAGGTCAGTTTGGTCTAGAGTTTTGACTGTGGCTTGTGTGCCGACAGGCATAAAAATAGGTGTTTGAATATCACCATGATCTGTATGGATTATGCCAGTTCTGGCACGGGAATTTGTGTCTTTGTGTTGTAGTTCAAAAAATGACATATTTTGGGGAAAGCTTAGCATGATTTTTGCTTTGTAGCAATGATATATAAATAAGCCCCAGGACATCTAGTCCTAGGGCGGTCATCCTTACTGCGCAAGCAGTGCAGCCTGTCCATCTGCAACTCGCCTGATCTCGTCTCGCAACCACGTAGTGCGTGGTTGGTATTGTGGCGGAGTGAGCTGGACCATTCGGTCAAAAAGATGGTAGTAGTGGTCGCGAGTTTCTGCTACCTGCTTTTTACGGAACGCTTCATCGGTCTGTGCAAGGTCTCGAAGATTGAAAAGTCTATCGCAACCTTTGATGGCAAGCATTTCCCAATCAATGGATAGCATTAGACGTTCCAAGTATCCCTCTTCCGGGATCTTGCTTAGACCCTTTACCTTGGTAACCACATTGCTTCCAAATGCATGCTCAATCATTTCAGGTGTTAGGTCTTCCGTGTCTTCCAGACTATCGTGCAGCAGAGCAGTGATAATCATCTCGGCATCAACGATTTTCACTTCGTCGATCAAGATTAGTGCCGCTCCGCGCAGGTGTTCGAAATACCGGATTGGTTTCCCTTCATCATCCACGCTCTTGCGAACTTGGGCGCGATGCCCAAACTTTGCCATCATGTAAGCGAATCGAATGTCGCACAGTATGCTGGGAGCGAAGAACGGGTTGATACGGCTAAAGAACAGCTCTTTGTTTTCGACGGGCTTCGTCACTAGTTTCCTCCTACTTGGATTGTGAAAGAATGGGTGATTATATGTAAATTTTTTATAACTGTCAATAGTAGTATTATAAATATGAATTTATTAAAAATAATCCCCAAGTAGGTAGTGTTTGTTGCTCTGGTGTCGATGGTAAAGATGTGGTAGTATTTACTTGGTTAAATTTTAAGTGTATTGTATGCCAGGAGAAAAACCAGGCGGTAATCCAGGAGAAAAAATGAGAGATGAATTCGATTTGAATACTGAGCCTACTCCAGAAGAAGAAGCGAGACAAAAAGAATTGGCTCAAGCAAGAATGGATCGGCTGGCTCAAAGAAGTGAAGAAAGGAAATCTGTAAAAGCAAAGCCTGCAGTAGTGGGGGAAGTGGATTCTCCTTTTGAAAATCCTGTTAAAGCTCCTAAATTAGGAAAGATAAAAGACAATGTATCAAAATTAAGTTTGGGAACAAGCAGTACTAGGAGGGCACAAGAAGCCAAACAGTCTGGATTTATGAGTGGTAGATCCGAAGAAGGCCAAGAAACAGACCGTAATAGAGACATAAAAGATATATTAAAGAAATTTGTTTTTGCTGGTAGTTTTAAATTACGCACATCACAAGAAAAAGGAAAATTTGTTTTGAGAGTTCTCTCTGGAATAGAAGGGCATAAAGATACCAGGGTGATATTGAAAGTTGAAGGTACAATGGAAGATATTAAAGCCAAGTTAGAAAAACATTTGAATCATAACTTTACAAGAAAATAATATATTAAAACCATAACGGTCTATGCCTGGTGCAAAGTTGGTGCTAAAAGATGGTTCGGAATTTGAGGGGTTTTCTTTTGGTTCAGAGACTAGCATGGCAGGAGAAGTGGTATTTAACACAGGTATGGTCGGCTATCCCGAAACCATGACCGATCCTTCGTACAGAGGGCAAATTTTGGTACTTACTTATCCGTTGGTAGGAAATTATGGTGTGCCGGGCGACGCAAACCCAGAAGAACTTTTTAAAAATTTTGAATCAGACAAAATCCAAATTCAAGGATTAATTGTAAGTGAGCAGTGTGAAGGATTTTCTCATTGGAGCGCCAAGCAATCTTTGTCTGATTGGATGAAAAAAAATAATATTCCAGGAATATTTGGTGTAGACACGCGCGAGCTTACCAAAAAATTACGCTCTAGTGGTACTATGCTGGGTAAGATTGTAGTAGAAAATACTACGATAGATTTTGAAGATCCTAATTTACGTAATTTGGCAGCTGAAGTAAGTGTGAAAGAGCCTGTGCGATATGGCGCAGGAGAAAAAACAGTAATAGTGGTAGATTGTGGTGTAAAAAATAATATCATTCGTTCGTTTGTAAATAGAGGCATTTCGGTTTTACGAGTGCCTTGGAATTATAATTTCTTAGAAGAAAAAGCTGACGGCATACTTATTTCTAATGGTCCGGGTGATCCAAAAATGTGTACAGACACAATTGCCAATGTAAGATCTGCTTTGGCAGGCAATAGGTCAATACTTGGTATATGTTTGGGTTCGCAAATTTTGTCGCTCGCTGCCGGAGCCAACACTTATAAATTAAAATATGGGCATAGGGGCCAGAATCAGCCATGCGTAGAAATGGGAACAAAAAAATGTTTTATCACTTCACAAAATCATGGTTTTGCAGTGGACACAAAAACCCTGCCACAAGATTGGCGCGAGTGGTTTACCAATGATAACGACGGCACAAACGAAGGTATTATTCATATTTCTAAACCATTTTTTGGCGCACAGTTTCACCCGGAAGGCGCGCCCGGCCCAGACGACAGCGAGTTTATTTTTGATATGTTTATACGAACATTGTAGCTGTCATTCTGAGCAAAGCGAAGAATCCCTTAACCTACGAATAATAAAGATTACTATGTCTACATTATGGCCAGTGAAAGTGGAACATTGTATGTCGGCGTAACAAACGATTTAACCCGCAGAATTTCAGAGCACAAACAAAATTTAATTGAAGGTTTTACTAAAAAATATAAATGTCATAAATTAGTATATTACGAAAACTATTCAGATATAAAACAGGCTATTGCGAGAGAAAAGGAGATAAAAGGATGGTTAAGAAAAAAGAAAGAACAGTTAATTAAAAATATAAATCCTGGTTGGAAGGATTTAAGTGTAGAGTGGGTGTAAAGGGATCCTTCATTTCATTCAGAGCCTGCACTGAGCCGTAGCGAATGTGATGACAACGCCTGTCATTCTGAGCAAAGCGAAGAATCCCTCTTGTCCGAACGAAAGGGATCCTTCACTCCGTTCAGGATGACAAAACGGATCGATTAGCTATAAATCCGCGTAATCCGTGTTTTATGATCAGAAATATCAAACCAAAGAAAATTTTAATCCTAGGCTCCGGCGCTCTGCAGATTGGGCAGGCTGGCGAGTTTGATTATTCTGGAAGTCAGGCAATCAAAGCCTTAAAAGAAGATGGAATTTTTACAGTATTGGTCAATCCAAATATCGCTACTATCCAAACTTCAGATCATTTAGCAGATAAAGTATATTTTTTGCCGCTTAATATTTTTTTCGTAGAACAAGTAATTGCCAAAGAAAAACCGGATGGTATTTTGCTTGGCTTTGGTGGTCAGACTGCACTAAATGTTGGCGTGCAACTCTACGAAAAAGGTATTTTAGAAAAGTACAATGTAAAAGTTTTGGGTACACAGGTAGAAGTAATAAAAGACACAGAAGATAGGCAATTATTTTCTAACAGAGTGGCAGAGGTTGGGTTAAAAGTCGCTAGAAGTGTAACTGCCGGCACTGTTCAAGAAGCACTGGACGCTGCAGACAAAATTGGCTATCCGGTAATGTGTCGCGTGGCTTATGCTTTGGGCGGATTAGGGTCGGGAATTGTGCAAAACAAAGCCGAGTTGGAAGAAAAAACAAACAGAGCTTTTGCTTTTACAAATCAAGTTTTAATTGAAGAATGTTTGTATGGTTGGAAAGAAGTAGAATACGAAATTGTACGCGATGTCCACGATAATTGTATTACGATTTGTTCCATGGAAAATTTTGATCCAATGGGTATCCATACTGGAGATAGTATCGTGGTAGCACCTGTGCAAACTCTTACTGCCAAAGAAAATTTTAATTTGCGTGCTATTGGTATAAAGCTAATTAGGCATCTAGGAATTATTGGTGAGTGCAATATTCAATATGCGCTGGATCCAAACTCTGGTGATTATCGTATTATAGAAGTAAATGCTCGTCTTAGCCGCAGTTCGGCTCTAGCTTCCAAAGCTACCGGCTATCCGCTGGCGTTTGTGGCTACCAAATTGGCTTTGGGTTATGCGCTTAACGAAGTAGAAAATATTATAACCAAAGAAACCTCGGCCTGTTTTGAGCCAGCACTTGATTATATTACGCTTAAATTTCCTCGTTGGGATTTGCAGAAATTTGAACATGTAAACAAAGTGCTTGGTACAGAAATGAAATCTGTGGGGGAAGTAATGGCAATTGGCCGTAGTTTTGAAGAAGTTCTGCAAAAAGCGATTCGCATGTTGGACGTTGGTATGAATGGTTTGGTAGGTAATGACATTGATTTTGCAGAATTAGATAAAGAAATTACTCAGCCAACAGACAAAAGGATTTTTGCGATTGTCCAGGCTATAAAATCCGGATATTCTATAGAAAAAGTTCACGAACTTTCCAAAGTTGATAATTGGTTTTTGCATAAACTAAAAAATATAATTGATTTGGAAAGTAAATTAAAAAATTATAATTTAGAAACTCTGCCTATAGAAGTTTTGCGACCAGCCAAACAAGCCGGATTTTCGGACAAACAAATAGCTGGGGTAATAGGTTCTGTGGCCGAAGCGGTACGCGCCAAGCGAAAATCATTGGGAGTGTTGCCGGTTGTAAAGCAGATAGATACTCTAGCCGCCGAGTACCCCGCTAAAACAAATTATTTATATCTTACATACAATGGCCGCGAAAACGATATTGTTCGCTCTACAGAAAAACAAGTTATAGTGCTTGGCAGTGGTCCGTATCGCATTGGTTCGTCGGTAGAGTTTGATTGGTGTTGTGTAAATTCTCTCATGAGTCTGCAAAAAGCTGGTTACAAAACTATTATGATAAATTGTAATCCAGAAACTGTTAGTACTGACTACGATGTTTCCGACCAATTATATTTTGAAGAATTAAGCCTAGAAAAGATTTTGGATATTTATGAATTTCAACAGCCGTTGGGCGTGGTAGTTTCTATGGGTGGCCAAACACCAAATAATTTGGCTCTAAAGTTGCACAATGCGGGTGTAAAAATTTTGGGTACAACGCCGGAACAAATAGATAATGCCGAAAGCAGGCATAAATTTTCTCAGATTTTGGATAGTCTAGAAATAGACCAGCCGGAATGGAAAGAACTTACCGATATAGATTCGGCCAAAGAGTTTGCGCAGCGAGTGGGATATCCGGTTTTGGTGCGCCCCAGCTATGTTCTTAGTGGTGCTGCGATGAGCATATCTTATAGTGAAGATGATTTGGAATTATTTTTGAAAAAAGCAGTTGATTTAAACAAAGAATATCCGGTGGTGATAAGCAAATTTATTACCAAGGCTAGAGAGATAGAGATGGATGCGGTAGCCAACAATGGCGAGTTATTTTGCTATGCCATTTCCGAACATTTAGAAAACGCGGGCGTGCATTCTGGAGATGCTACGCTTGTATTTCCTCCACAAAAAACATATTTGGAAACAACTCGCAGATTAAAAGTAATTGCCAAAGAAGTGGCCAAGGCTTTGCAAATTACTGGTCCGTTTAATATGCAGCTCATTGCCAAAGATAATGATATTAAAGTAATTGAATGCAATTTGCGCGCATCTCGCAGTTTTCCATTTGTATCCAAAGTTTTAAAAATAAATTTTATAGATATTGCTACCAGATTAATGATGGGGGAGTCTGTACCGAAATTAAGTCGATCGTCTTTCGATTTGGATTATGTGGGTGTAAAAGCGTCGCAATTTTCTTTTACCAGATTAAAGGGTTCTGATCCAGTGACGCGCGTAGAGATGAGTTCTACTGGAGAGGTGGCGTGTCTAGGAGATAATTTGAATGAAGCGTTTTTGAAAAGCGTAATTTCTACTGGTTTTAATGTGGAGCCAAAATCAGTTTTGTTATCTATTGGTTCGCTGGATAAAAAAACCGCCTTTTTGGAAGAAGCTAAAATTTTGCAGACTATGGGAGTAAAAATTTATGCTACCACCGGCACAGGCGCATTTTTGAAAGAAAATAATATTGAAGCAGAAGTTTTGGAATGGAATTTGGAAAATGGCCAACCAAATGTGATGTCGCACTTGTCCGATAAAAAAATTGATTTGGTGATTGGTATTCCTAGTAACACCGAGAAGGCCGGGTTAAGTAATGGCTATTTGGCTAGAAGAAAAGCCATAGATCAGAACATTTCTCTTATTACTAATTTGGAATTTGCCAGACGTTATGTAAAAGCTATTAGTAAATTTAAAATGAGTGATCTGAAAATAAAAAGCTGGGATGAGTATTTATAAAATTATAGGGGCTAAAGCCCATATAATCTCATTCGTTCGAAAATATTTAAGCAAGCTAAATATCTTACTCACTCATTTCGATTATGATTGATTTTGTAAAAGAGCTGAATCAAGAACAGCTAGAAGTAGTTTTACACGGCGATGGGCCGTGTTTAGTTTTGGCTGGCGCCGGGAGCGGCAAAACCAGAGTAATTACTTATCGGGTAGCATATCTGTTGGAGCAAGGCGTAGATCCAGAAAATATATTGCTCGTCACCTTTACCAATAAAGCGGCCGACGAAATGATTCGTCGTGTACAGAGCTTAACCAATTCTCCAAAACGCTTGCCTTGGGCCGGCACGTTCCATCATATTGCCTATAGGATTCTCAAAATTTATGCAGCTATTTTGGGTTACAAAAGTAATTTTTCGGTATTAGACAGCGATGATAGCGAAACAATTTTAAAGTTATGTGCCAAACCATTTAAATCCGATACGGGTCGAACTAAATTTCCTTCGGCACGCGTGCTTCAATCTATAATTAGTTTTGCTCGTAATTCCGAAACTACAGTAGAAGATGTATTGGATTTAAAATATCCGCAATGGATGGTTTTTGCCGATCAGATAAAAAGCGTGGCACATGAATATGAAGTGAAAAAGAAAGAAGCCAATGCTATGGACTTTGATGATTTGTTGGTAAATTTTTGTAATTTATTAAATCACGAACAGGCATTAAAAAAGTATTCGCAGCAGTTTAAATATATTTTGGTAGACGAATACCAAGATACAAATAAAATTCAATCTTCTATAATCAAAAAATTGGCTAGTGCGCACGGCAATATGCTTGTGGTGGGCGATGACGCACAAAGTATTTATTCTTTTCGCGCCGCTGACATTGCCAATATTTTGCAATTCGAAAAAGAATTTCCAAATGCCAAAGTATTTAAATTAGAAACCAATTATCGTTCCACGGCCGAAATTTTAGATGTGGCCAACGACGTTATAGTTAATAATACAAAGCAATACAAAAAACAATTAAAAACTGTATTAGAAAATGGAGAAAAACCTACGCTTCACCCGCAGATGGACCAATCCAATGAAGCTGAATTTGTAACCGGTAAAATTTTGGAGCTACTAGACAAAGGCACGCCGGCCAACGAAATTGCAGTTTTGTTTCGCGCGGCGCACCATTCACAGCTTTTGGAAATGGAGTTAGTAAAAGCCGGGATTATTTATGATTACCGCGGAGGGCTTAGATTTTTTGAACGCGCTCACGTAAAAGATGTTTTGGCATATTTACGAATACTAAATAATTTGACCGATACAGCCGCGTGGATGCGTGTGCTTATGCACGAAGAGGGAATTGGCGCGGTGGCAGCTAGTAAAATTACTGAAGCATTAAAAAAAGCAACCAACGTGGAAGATGTGAAAATAATCGGTCAAGAAATTTTGGGAGAGAAAGCCAAAAATGGTTGGAATAATTTTGTGCGCATCTGGGAAAGTATGTTGGGCAAAAGCCGCACCGATACTTCTGGGCTTATACAATCTGTAATTAATTCTCCGTACAAAGACTATTTAGAAGGAGAATATATAGATAGTAGAGATAGATTAGAAGACATTGCCCAGTTGCAAGTTTTTGCCGAAAAATATAATGAATTAGAGCAATTTTTGGCCGAAGCTACGCTGCAAGAGGGTTTTGGTGGTGGCAAAGGTGGAAATCAAAACAGAGAAAGTTCTGGTCCAAAAGTGGTATTGTCTACAATTCATCAAGCCAAAGGGTTAGAATGGGCGGCTGTGTTTATTATCAATTTGGCCTCAGGTGCTTTCCCAAACGATAGAGCGCTGCACGAAAATAATGGATTAGAAGAAGAACGCCGGTTGCTGTATGTGGCCATAACTCGTGCCAAAAAACATTTGCACCTTACGTATCCTATGTCGGGGGGTGGGTTTGGAGATTCACTTGCCGGTCCAAGTATGTTTTTAGGAGAGATTAGTTCGGATTTATTAGAGGATCATTCGCTTCTTTCTTATGGTAATGGTTTAGTGCTCAACGACGAAGCAGCTGGTGTGACATATATAAATGAAGACAAACCATTGCGTATAAAACCGGGCAGTTTTTTGCGTGGTTTGGACGATCTTTAGAGCTTTTTTAGCAAAAAATCAGATTGACTTTTTGTCGATTTTTTGATATAATACTTACATTATACAATGTAATTTATATTTATGGACCAACTATCTAGGGTGCCTGATTCTGTAAAGTCAAAAGAACCAATTCCGATGTTACGAATTCCAATAGAATCGGATGTGCATGCAGAAGTTGGTGGAGAAATAGATCAATCAAAAGCAGAGGATGTAGAAGGTAAAAGAGAATCTACTTTGGACAACAAAGTAGAAAGCACGGTTAATTCATTTTCTGCGTATATTGCCAGAATGGCCAAAGAGCGCGGCGGGCAAATGCCCGTAGCCGAGGCTTCCTCTATTTACTCCAATGATTTATTACCAGGTCTTCGTGGAAAAAGTTTTTCTGAAGGAGAGGAACACGACTTAGAACAAAAAATGGGTGGAACTGGATTTTATGACACAGGAAAAACTATTACAATTCCAACTAATGAAGGTGAAGCAACCTTTAATTTAGTGGCAGTTTCCAAGGCAGGAAAATCAAAACTTACGTTAGAGCCAGGTGCGTATAGTGACATTGCGCAAAGAATAGCCGGCAATTAATTTTTTATATTTATATGGGCGTAGATCATAGAGGTGGAGGGCCAGAACGAAGAAATCAACAAAATTATTTTGATAGCGCAAATACATTTAATGAAATTATTAATTTAATTTCAAAAGCACCAGAAGGATCTTTGAAAGATAGTAAAGGCAATGAAATAGACGCCACAATAATAGTTGGCGTTAAAAGAGTTTTTGAAAATAAAGATTTGGTAGGAAGTGATTTGATAAACTATATTACTAGAAATAATGGGCTTCGAGAAGCGGTGGTGCGAGCGATGGCGCCAAATTTTGATATGGAAAATAATTTAAATAATGTGTGGGTAGGGCTAAAAGCTGCCGAGCACCAAAACAATGAACTAAAAGGAGTAAATGGTTCAGGCGGGAAGCAGCTGTGCCTAATGACAGACAGTAGTGGTAACCCTGTAGATATAGGGATCTACATTCAAGTTTTGGAGCAAATAATGGATTTCTTGAAAAAGAACCCTACAGATAAGATTCCAAATGAAAATCAATACTTTGCCCATTTTACAAGCAAATATGGCTTGCGCGGGGCGATACAAAGAGGTGTGGCTACCCTAACTGGTGATACTGGCCGTTTTACGTACTAGAAGACTTAAGTTAAGGATTTTAATTGTTCGTTAGGGTTGACAAAACCCTTATTTTGTGGTATATAGTTGTACGCACAAGCTGTTCAACCAGGGAGCAAAGAACTGACATGTGTCCTCCTCCAGATCGTAAAGAGCCTAGAGAGCTAAGCACCGGGGAAGTTATCCAAGAGATCGGTAAGATGTTCTTGGGGATCGGCGAATTTGCGATGTGGGCAGCCAAGAAAAAGGCGGCCAAAGTCTTGCGCAAGAGGGCTGTGAAGCCCATTTCCTTCTACTTCTGATTCTGATTTCGACAGAACAGAGGTGAAGCCAATATCCTCGTTCTAACCCGCAATCATAGCGGGGCTGGGGCGGGGTCTTTTTGTTCCCTTGACATTTTCTCTCTGTTTGTATATACTCATACCCAGAACGTCCCCCATGTGGGGGTTCTCCAAAAAGCTGGAGAAAAAGACTCGTGGCTGAGCACATTTTCGTTCAGTTTTTTTGTTTAATTTAAAAAATAAAATTGGTAATTTGTCCATCCGGACAGAGATCCCTGCTCCACCGCTAAAGCTATGGCGGCACGCGGTCGTCGGCCCAAAGGGGCCTCGCTCGGGATGACAAACCAATCCAGAACTCAAATAATTAATAAATAAATTATGCCAACAATTAACCAACTTATCCGCAAAGGCAGAACTAGTAAAGTAAAGAAAAGCAAAGTTCCTGCTTTGCAGTTTACCGTAGACAATTTACACAGACGCAAAACTATTTTTGCAAAGGGATCCTCTTTTAAGAGAGGTGTTTGTACCAAGGTATATACAACCACTCCAAAAAAACCAAACTCCGCTTTGCGCAAAGTAGCCAAAGTACGTTTGAGTAATGGTATGGAAGTAATTGCTTATATCCCAGGTGAAGGACACAATTTGCAAGAACACTCAATCGTGTTGCTTCGCGGTGGTCGTGTAAAAGACTTGCCAGGTGTACGTTACCACATTGTACGCGGTGTTTATGATGCTCAAGGCGTAGAAGGAAGACGCAAAGGCCGCAGTTTGTATGGAGCAAAAAGACCAAAGGCAGCGAAAAAATAGACCCCCCCTTTAATCAAAAATTTTAAACTAACTTAATATGCGCGGTGGAAAAAAAGATTATCAACGAGTTATTGCTCCAGATCCAAAATACGGCAGTGTGTCACTAGCCAAATTTATCAACCATATAATGATGGGTGGTAAAAAAACAACTGCACAAACAATTGTTTACGATGCTTTTGATAAAATTGCTGAAGCTAAAAAAGACCCGATGAAAACTTTTGAAGAGGCTTTAAAAACTGTTCAACCTCAAGTAGAAGTAAGATCTCGTAGAGTAGGTGGTGCCAATTACCAGGTACCTATGCCAGTAAGTGCAAGCAGACAAAATGCTCTTACTTTCCGCTGGATTGTAGAGGCTGCTCGCAACAAAAAAGGTTCAGCTATGGCCGACAGATTGGCCACAGTTCTTCTTGATAGTGCTCAAGGCGTTGGTGATGCGATCAAAAAACGCGATGACGTACACAGAATGGCAGAAGCCAACAAGGCCTTTGCTCACTTTGCTAGATTTGCGAAATAGAGGCTCCGCCTATATTTACTCATTCGCTCGGAAAAACAAAACAATTTGTTTTTCTCTCACTTATTTCGTAAATAGTTTTTTTCAATCAACATATTAAATAAAATAATTTTATGCCTCGAGAATTCCCCATAGAAAAAACTCGTAATATCGGTATCATGGCTCACATTGATGCTGGTAAAACTACAACTTCCGAACGCGTACTTTTTTATACCGGTAAAAAACATAAAATCGGTGAAGTGCACGAAGGTGAAGCAACTATGGACTGGATGGAACAAGAAAAAGAACGCGGTATTACTATTACTTCCGCTGCTACCACTTGTTTTTGGAAAGGACATCGTATAAACCTTATCGACACTCCTGGTCACGTAGACTTTACTGTAGAAGTAGAGCGTTCTTTGCGTGTTCTAGACGGAGCCGTAGCTGTGTTTGACGCTTCTCAGGGTGTAGAACCTCAATCCGAAACTGTATGGCACCAAGCTGACAAATATAACGTACCTCGCGTTGCTTTTGTAAATAAAATGGACAAACTCGGAGCAGATTTCTATATGAGTCTTGCTTCTGTTCAAGAAAGATTATCTGTAAATGCAGTAGCTGTTCAATTGCCAATCGGACAAGACAGCTCTTTTTCTGGTTTAGTAGATATTATTCAAGAAAAAGCTTTCAAATTTGAAGGTGCAAAAGGAGAAAATATTATTGAGATGCCAGTTCCAGAAGATATGAAAGAATTGGTAGCTACTCATCGTGCAAAATTAATGGAAAAAGTTGCCGAAGCCAATGACACTTTAATGGAAAAATATTTGGCCGGACAATCTTTTAGTATTGATGAATTAAAAACTGGTATTCGCAGCATGGTAATCAAGGGTCAAATTTACCCAGTATTGTGCGGTTCCGCTTTGGCTAACATTGGTGTTCAGCTTATGCTTGATGCTGTTGTTGACTACTTACCATCCCCAAGTGATTTGCCTCCAATCGCTGGTTTAAATCCAGATACCAATGCCGAAGAAACACGTCTTGCTTTGGACAAAGAACCTTTCTGTGCTTTGGCCTTCAAGATTGCTACCGATCCATTTGTAGGTAAGCTTATCTTTTTCCGCGTTTACTCTGGTACAGTTTCTGCAGGTACTTATGTTTATAACTCTAGTAATGGTGAAAAAGAACGCCTTGGTCGTATCGTGCGTTTGCATGCTAACCAACGCGAAGATGTATCCGAAGTTTATGCTGGAGAAATTGCAGCTGCTATAGGTCTTAAAGATGTAAAAACAGGTGATACTCTTTGTGATGAAGATAAGCCGATGGTTATGTATCGCCCAACTTTTGCTGAGCCTGTAATCTCTATGGCGATTGAGCCAAAGACCAAAGCTGACCAAGAAAAAATTGGTATGGCTTTGCAGAAATTGGCTGAAGAAGATCCAACTTTCCGCGTTCATACCGATGAAGAAACTTTGCAAACAATTATTGCCGGTATGGGTGAGTTGCATTTGGATATTCTGGTAGATCGCATGCGCCGTGAATTTAAAGTAGAAGCCAATGTTGGTAAACCTCAGGTAGCTTACAAAGAAACTATCAAAATTTCTGCCGAAGCTGAAGGTAAATATATCAAACAGTCTGGTGGTAAGGGTCAGTACGGCCATTGTTGGATAAAAGTAGAGCCAAGAGAGCAAGGCGCAGGTTATGAATTTGAAGATGACACCAAAGGTGGCTCTATTCCAAAAGAATTTATTCCAGCTGTAGAAAAAGGTGTAAAAGCCTCTCTTACTCGTGGTATCCAGGCTGGTTACCCAGTGGTAGACGTAAAGGTTACTGTTTACGATGGTTCTTACCACGAAGTAGACTCTTCCGAAATGTCTTTCAAAATGGCCGGATCTATGGCCTTCCAAGCTGCTTGTAAAAAAGCCAATCCAATAATCATGGAACCTATCATGAAGGTAGAAGTGACTACTCCGGAAGCTTATATGGGTGATGTGATCGGTGATTTGAATTCAAAGCGCGGACAAATTCAAGAAATGTTTGATCGCGGTCAAGTAAAAGTTATCAAAGCAATCGTGCCTCTAGCTAGCATGTTTGGCTACGCTACTACTCTACGCAGTGTTAGTCAGGGACGTGCCAACTACTCTATGGAATTTGGCCACTATGCCGAGGTGCCTCGCAATGTAGCCGAAACTATTATTGCTGGAACACAGAAGTAGTTTTACACTATTAAAACAAATACACCATCTTCATATGAAGGTGGTGTATTTGTTTTAATTATCCACATAGGCTCAATAGTGAATTTATGGTATAATTCTTTCGTAAAGAAACCCTCTTTTATTCTTATGAAAAGGGAAAAATTTTTTAGTTTGTATCCTGCTCTTATCAAAAAAAGATTAAAGAATTTGTTTTTGTTACTTAATTTCAAACATCGCTCCCTCCACTTATTTAAAAAAAGACAATTTCACGCTACGGTGGCCGGTCTTTTGCTTGTAGTTATTTTGGTAAATGTATTTCAGCCTTGGTCAGACGAAATTGCTCAAGGTGCAACTTATACTTTTGTACAAAGCAGTTGGAGTGGGGGAGTTAGCGCTTCGGTTCCTCTACATCCTACCAACCAAACTAGCTGGACAAATTTTTCTACTAGCACAAACACCTTCACTACAGGTACTACCACAGTTACCATAGCCAGTACCACCTATAGCTCTACTGATGACGGTACCTTTACCTCTACCGGTAGTGCAACCGGGGGTGGTTTTAGCAATGGTGTTACCTCTACTGTGGCTGTCTCTGGTAGTGGCGCATCCGCTGTAATTAAATTATCAGGTGGTGTAACTACGATAAATCGGGTTACTGCCACTTCTTCAAATACTGGTACGAGCGCTAACTTTCACGGTGCTTCTCAGATGATTGGTGCTTCAGGGTCAGACTACTTATATTTTGTAGAAGCTGCCAATGAGGGGAGAGCGTTACGCCGCTATTCCATTTCCGGAAATTCGTGGACAGATTTAGCGGCTTATACATACGCTTATTTTGGTGCTCAATTACTTTGGAATGGTACCGACGATTATATGTATCTAGCAGAAGGTCAAAGTAATGCCTTTACTCGTTACTCTATCTCCGGAAATTCGTGGTCATCTATGGCGAATATACCAGCTGCCTTGCCTACAAGCATTACTCAAACTGCGGCCCTGCGCTATGGAACAGAAGATTATATATATCTTTGGAGAGGTGCCGGACAGACAGCATTTTATCGTTATTCAATTAGTGGCGATAGTTGGAGTACCCTCGATGCATTACCAGCTGCGGCTGGCGTTGGTATTCAAGCTATCAGAGATGCAGATAGCAATTTTATTTATGTTGCTAGCGGGGTCAGTACAAATTTTTATCGTTACAATATATCTGCAAATACAACTTCTGCGATGACAGCTATTCCAGCATCCCTTACCGGTATACAGTCTTACGCTCTCCATGATGAAGGTAGTGATTATATTTATCTTTTAGCAAATGATGGTTTTTATAGATATTCTATTTCCGGTAATTCATGGTCGACTATGGCTAGCGCCGCGTCGGTTAATCCAGATTTTGGTTCAACATTAATCCATAGCGCAGGAGAAGATGTTATATATGTAGCAGGTGATTGGGACTGTTGTTCAATTGTAAAATTATGGGGATATTCTATCGCAGGTGATTCTTGGACATCATATCATACAATTACAGCTCATTCGGGTGGTTATGGTTCTCCAAATAAAACAGCTTACCGAAGAGCGGGTGATGACTATTTTTACTTTTTCACTGCCAACCAAGATAATGAGTTGTTTAAATTTACAATAAGCCAAACCGTTTATAACTCTTCTGGTAATTTTACCTCTGCTGCTATGGATTTGGGTGTTGCCAAAATGAATTCTTTTTCATGGAGCAGTACCACGCCTTCGGGGGTAGGTAGCAATTCCATCCAATTCCAGCTTGCGGCCAATAATGATAATAGTACATGGAGTTTTGTGGGGCCGGACGGTACTAGCGGAACATATTTTACAACCAATGGCACGACGGTTTTTCCATCTTCATTGCAACAAAATCTTCGCTATTGGAAATACAAAGCGTATTTGAGTACAGCCGACACTAGTGTAACCCCAGTGTTAAACAGTGTTACTTTTGGTTACTCTTCTTATGCTGCCACAAGCTCGCTTATTTCTTCTATATATGATACAGCCGATCCAACCAATGTAGTGGCCAGTATTGCTTGGACTGAATATGAGCCAACTAGCACCACAGTCAAATTTCAATTACGAACAGGCGCTAGTTCGTCTAGTGTGGCTTCTGCTACCTGGATGGGTCCGGACGGTACAAATTCTTCATACTTTACCACTTTTGGTGGCGAGACAACTACTTCCACCATGCGTGATGGCTCAAGCGATCAGTATTTCCAGTACAAAGTATTTTTAGAAACAACAAACTCTTCATACACTCCAACACTTTCGAGTGTTACAGTTACCTATGTAGTTAATGCTGCTCCAGAGATTCAAAATGTTTTGGCTAGCCAGAGCGCTACTGGCACAGTCTCTATTAGCTATCAGGCACGAGACTCAGACACAGATACAGGTACAGTAAACCCTGGCTATGTTAGTTCCACCTTTGAATATTTAGATGCAAACGGTGCTTATCAAACTATCCCTGCAGGCCAACTTTCGGCTGGAGCAAATAGTGGTATAGCGGTAGATGATGTAAATTGGACTACAAATACTGTTACTTGGACACCGGCATCAGGTTTAAGTGTGGCTGCTAGTAGAATTAGAGTAACAATAAATGATAACGAAGCAGCTAATAACACCACTTCTACTATTTCAGATACTTTCCAAATAGATAGCGTTTCACCAGCTTCGGGTGCGATAGTTGTAGATGGATCTCAAGTGCCGGCTGTTGTTACCCTTACAGCCACCGATAGTTCTTCTTTGTACATGAAAGTTTCGGAGAATAGCACTTTGTCGGATGTTTCTAGTTGGTCCGCTCTTACTGCTACCACCTCTATTACACTTACTGCCAACCCAGCAACAGTTTATGTACAATTTAAAGACGCTTTTAACAATACGTCTAGTATTTTTAGTGCTACTACTCCTAACACGCCAAGCAGTACGATAGTTCAAGATATTTCTAACGTTTTAAACGGGGCTACTGACTACCGTTTGTTTGTGGCTTGGAGAGTAATTACTACTCCAGTGCCAGGTTTTGCAAATTATAGAATTTATAGATCTTTAGATCAATCTGATTGGACTCCGATTGCTACCAACACTTCTATAAACGACAATTATACTGCCGACAGCTCTATATCTTCTAACACACTTTATTACTATAAAGTAAAATCCACTGACTCTTCCGGTAATGTTTCTGTATTTTCTTCTATCGTAAATGCTCGCGCTAACGGGGATCAAGATGCGGGTGAAGGTGGTGGTGGTACGGGAATAGAAAGCGCGCCCGTTATTACATCTGTGGCAACATCATCTGTTTCGCCAACTTCAATTACCATCACTTGGAATACGGATGTTTTATCAAATTCCGTAGTTGGTTTTTCAACTATTCTTGGTAATTTTACCGACAATGTATTATCCGTAGGTGGTATGTTTGATAACCCTAGTTCTGTAGGCGCGCATACTGTAGTTTTAGGTGGTCTCACTCCAAATACTACTTATTATTTTAATGTAAAATCCACTGCTGCTGGTGGCGCGTCTGCCTCTTCTTCGGATGGTGGTAATGGTTTTATTGTTAGAACCTTAAATGGTCCTGTTATTTCCGGTGTTTCGGCTCCAGAAGTTTATAATACTTTTGCCAGAGTAGTTTGGACCACTTCGGAAAACGCAAATAGTTATGTAATTTATTCTACTTCCACCGATTTATCTAACCCTATAGTTACTAGTACTATTGTAACGTTTGGGACTTCGCACGACCTAACCCTAACCGGTTTAACGGCTGGTACAAATTATTATTATTATGTTCAGTCGGCGAATGTTGGGATGATTACGACAACCGATAAAAACATAGTAAATGGTATTCCAGAATACTTTAGTTTGGCGACTACTTTAGATGTTACCGCTCCTACAATTTCTTCTATTGCCACCACTAGCGTCGGTAATAATTCTGCCAACGTTACTTGGGTTACAAACGAAAATGCAGATTCGCAGATAGCTTATGGTACTACGACTAATTATGGCACCACCACTACTTTAGATTCTACTTTTACGGCCCAACACTTGGTTACGCTTTCTGGTTTAGCTTCTTCCACTGTCTATCATTTTAAAATTTTATCACGAGATAGAAATGATAATTTAGCAGAATCCTCCGATCAAATTTTCGAAACAGCTGCAGCTGCCGATACAATCGCTCCGACAATATCTTCGGTTGCCACTTCAAGTGTTACTCTTACTAGCTTTACAGTTACTTGGTCTACCAACGAAGTCGGTTCTTCTATCGTGGAGTATGGCACAAACACGTCTTCTTACAATAGTTTAGCTGGTTCAAATACAGATTCAGTTACGTCTCATTCGGTGACTGTAAGCAGTCTAAGTGGTAATGCTACTTATTATTTTCGAGTTAGATCAGCAGATTCGGCTGGTAATTCTGCCACAGATAGCAACGGCGGTGCTGGCTGGGAAGTTAGAACAGTTGCCGACACTACCGCTCCAACCATTTCCAATATTAGTACGCTGGTAAACAATACAACTACCCAAATCACTTGGACCACCAACGAAGCGGCTAATTCCGAAATTAATTATGGTTCAACTTCAAGCTCTCTTAACACAACTGCTTCCAGCTCAACTTTGCAGACTAACCACGCCATTACCATTACCGGTTTAACAGCCGACACTACTTATTATTTCCGAGTTAGATCTACAGACGCTTCAAGCAATGTTGCGACCGACGATAATGGCGGCGCTGCTTATAGCTTTACCACATTGCTTACTCCGGGTGGTACAACTATTATTATTACCGGTGGTTCTAGCGCTCAGCGTGGAGATAGAGAGCCCCCTATAATTAGCAATATTGAAATAGTAAATGTTACAGCCAATTCGGCTAGCGTGACTTGGAGAACCAGCGAAGACGGAAATTCTTTGGTTAGATTTGGTGTCAGCGAAACTTATGGTACTTTAGTGGGTAATGATTTGGAATTATTAACTTCAAATCACACTGTTAAGATGTCTAATTTAAGAGCTGCTCAAACCTATCATTTGAGAGCTATTACCTATGATGAAGCAGGTAATAGAACCGAATCAAATGATCAAGCGTTTACCACTTTAAATATTGATGGAACAGAAGCTCCGCCTAGTACTAGTACAGCAGAGGAGATTATAGAGGAAGAAAAAGAAATACAATCTCCACAAACAGAACAATTTATATCGGATGCTTTAAAAAAAGCTTCTAGTGAGTCCTTAGAAAAATTCTTGAGGGATATAGCTGCCAATCCATTGCTCAAAGATATTCCTGAAGATAAATTTATCCAGGCACTGCTTGAAATGACAAGTCGTGTAATTGAACCTCCAACTATTGTGGGTATTAAACCAACAGTAGATGTTCAAGGAACTACTGCAATTATCAAATGGTCTACAGACAAGAAATCTTCTTCAGAAATAAATTATGCTAAAGAAAGTGAATACAAACCTAACGACTCTACCCCATACACCAACGCAGCTGTTAGCCCGGATGAATTTAGTGTAAATCACAGCGTAAAATTAACTGGTCTTGATCCGGGTGTTCTTTATCACTTCAAAGTTATATCCAAAGGCCTTATTGGTGCACCAGCTATGAGTGGTGATTATACATTCCAAACCACCGGTGATTTACCAGTTATTTCCGACATAAGAGTTACCAGACCAAAAGATTTACAATCATCTATCGTTGTAAATTGGAAGACAAATGTTTCTACTGCTGGTAGCGTAGAATATAGAAACGCTAAATCTGGTCAATCTCTAACTCAAGGTGATTCAGCGCTGCTCATAAATCACGAAGTCACGTTGAAGGGTCTTGAGGGCGGTGTAAATTATACTTTGGTACTTAAAGGTAAAGATGAGTTTAGTAATGAAGTATCCAGTCTTCCTATAACTTTCTCTACTACTTTAGATAAGGCCGAACCAACCATATCCAAACTTTCATCAGAATCCACATTGTATCCAGGCAAGGATTCCAAAGTTCAAACTATTATTTCTTGGGAAACAGACGAACCAGCAACCTCTCAGGTTTTCTACCAAGAAGGTGCGGCTACAGACAAAGTTACAGCCCTTCCATTAGACAGTTCCTTAAACACTCGTCATATTGTGGTAGTAACCAAGTTTAAACCAGGCACAGTTTATAAGTATTGGGTAGAATCCAAAGATTTGGCCGGTAATGCTGGCAAATCGGAAGTGTTCTCCATCCTGACGCCTCAAGAAAAAGAAACCATTGTTGATATAATTATTAACAATTTCCAATCAGTATTTGGTTGGACCAAGAATATAGGCATCTAGGATATATATATGGCTTACCTATATATAAGCACTGTCCCAGTGCTTGAAATTCCGTCGCTCGCCCCAGATGAACACAAGCTTTCGCCTGGGGGCTCGCTAGGAATTATAAAATCTTTACCATGGAGCCAATTATTAAGACAGAAAATATCAAAGTTATATATAATAAGGGGCAAGATAATGAATATATCGCTCTTAATGATATTAGTATAGAGGTGTTTCCGGAAGAGTATTCGATTTTTTTCGGTCCTTCCGGATGCGGAAAATCAACTCTCCTCTATACGATTCTAGGACTTCAAAAAATAAGTGAAGGGAAATTATATATAAAAGGCCGAGAAAGTTCTTCTTTTTCGGAAGCAGACAAGAGCAACCTTGATTCCCAGTTCTTTGGTATCGTGTTCCAGAACTTCAATCTCATTTACTCTCTCAACGTTATAGACAACATCGCCCTACCACAGGTGTTTTTGGAATCAAAAAAAGAAGTACGTTTGGCAAAATCCAAAACATTATTAGCACGTTTTGGTATAGAAACCAGAGCTCACAATTTGCCGGCATCTCTCTCTGGTGGGCAGCAGCAAAGAGTAGCTATTTGTCGTGCGCTTGTAAACGATCCGCTTGTGTTGCTCGCCGATGAGCCGGTAGGTAACTTGGATAGTGAATCAGCCAGAGTGGTAATGGAATCAATTTATGATATCAACAAGAAAGATAAAAAAACTGTAATTTTGGTTACGCACGATCATACGTTTCTTCCCTATGCCGATCGTATTTACTACTTCAAGGATGCTAAGTTAGAAAAAGTTGTGCAAAATACTCATCCTAAAAAGATGATTGCCGGCGCAAAAAATTTACAACAAGAAGAAGCCAGTGAAACCACCGGGTCCGGCACAGGTGACTTTACGCCTTTTGGAGAATTGGAAAAAATGGCGCGCGCGCATCATTTTATGACAGTGCCGCAGCTTAAAGCTTGGAGCATTACCAACTATCTAACAGATGAGTTTACTGTTAATCAGATAGAAAGACTGGAAAAGTTCATGGAAGAAATGTTGGCGGGCAAACTTAGCGAACACGCATTTTTTGAGAAGTTAAATGCGCCGTTTAGTGAAGGTGGTGTGGGTTTGTATCAGGGCACAGCTATTAGGTTCACCCAAAAAATTTCTTCTATCCTGCGAGAAGTTGGTGCTTTTTTGCAAAATTTAAAAAATATTAAAGACCCACAAGAAAGTCTAAAAATGGTAGATATCTTAAGAAAATTTTTGTTGGAAGAATACCATGGTAGTTTAAGCCAAGAACAAATTCAGCGTTTGGAAAAGGGGATAGGTGAACGTTTGGCCGGAAGCATGAATGATCTTCAGTTTAGTGAACTATTAGACAAATCTGTTTCGGAAGGAGGCATAGGTTTAAATACATTAACAGCCGAGCATTTGTCCGAAAGGCTAGAAATAATTCTCGCTCAAGCCTATGAAAGCAACTGATCTATTTTCATTATCAACCAGAATGTTTCGCACCAATCCATCCCGTACGTGGCTTACTATTTTGGGTATTAGCGTGGGGGTAGGGGCAGTGCTATTTTTGGTTTCTCTTGGGTATGGTTTACAAAATGTTATTTTGCAAAAAATAGTTTTTAATCAAGCACTTCTTAGTCTGCTTATTACTCCAAGTACAGACCTGATTGTGTTAGACGACAAGACCATAGCGGAAATTTCTCAGATTCAAAATGTTACCGACGTGACTGCTATGGCTAGATTTACGGGTCAGCTATCTATGGGTGGGGTAAATGGTACTGTAGATATTAGAACCGCTAACCCTTCATATTTTGCATATTCTGGTACAGAGGCCAAATACGGCAAGTTGTACGAAGATGCAGATCAAAACCAGATATTGGTATCTGAAGCAGTGTTAAAGCTGTTTGGGCTTGAAGACCCAAATGAAATTCTGGGTAAACAGATTAACGTGAAAATTTTTACGCATAACGGCGCTGCCGACTCCGAGCTAGAAATTACAGAGATCCCAGTAGCCTATACAGTAAAGGGTATAATAGATGACAGCCAAGAGAGCTACGCTTTTCTTTCTCTCAAAGAAGCTCTAAATTATGTAAAAATCAATCAGTATGAGCAGGCGCGGGTAAAAGTAAATGATAGTAAAGATTTGGATTTAGTAAAAGAAGAAGTTATAGCCAGGGGATTTCAGACCCAATCACTATCGGAAACAATCGAACAGGCCAATAAGATCTTTAATGTTATCCAGATAGTTTTGGGTGCATTCGGTGCAGTCGCGCTTGCAGTTTCGGCCATCGGCATGTTTAACACCATGACGGTTACCCTGCTGGAACGTACAAATGAAATTGGTATTATGCGTGCTTTGGGCGCAGACAAGAGTAATTTACGCAATTTATTTTTAACGGAATCTGTAATAATCGGATTTTTCGGTGGGTTGGTAGGTACGGCTATTGGTATTGTGGGTGGTCAAATTTTTAATCTGGTTATAAATCAGTTGGCTGCCAAGTTTGGTGGTGCAAAGACAAGCTTGTTTGTATATCCAGCTTCATTTTTATTTACAATTATTGGGCTTTCTGTATTTATTGGTTTTTTATCTGGCATATTTCCGGCCCGTCGCGCTGCGGCCATGGATCCGCTTGAAGCGTTGAGATACAAATAGCCCTTGACAAATAATATAGTTGTGATATAATGTATTCAGCTTAGGAAGTGGTGAGCAATCATTCGCTTTCAGCAATACAGGGCTCTCAATGCGAGAGCCTTTTTGCTTTTTACAGGGTTGACTTAAATTTTTTTAATGGTAAAATACGTTCAACCTTTTTCATTTTATGATTTTATATGCAAAATTCTCAGATAAACAGAGTGGTTAGATTGGTAAGGAGAACTGGAGACAAAGCAATTATAATGGATAACGAATCGGACGCTATCATGATGCTCATGGATTTGGGAGCATACGAAAAAATATTAGACCGTTCCCAAGGAGTAGAAAATTTAACAGAAGAAGAGTTGATGGAAAAGATAAATCGAGATGTGGCTGTATGGCGTGCCTATAACGACAAAGAACGCATAGAGACCTTTGATAAGGTATTAGAAAAACCGGTAGCTAATCAACCCGTTGAGTCAGCTAGAGCTACGGAGCAAAGTAGAGTAGAGCCAGAAATGGCTAAAACTACAGTAAAAGAAGCAGTTCAGCCGACCCCAGAATATAGTAGATATGCCGGCACCGAAGAATCCGCAAGCGATATAATTGCCGAAGAAGGAGAAGAAAAGTTCTATTTAGAGCCGGTTGAGTAGGGTACGAATTAGTATAAAAAAGTGAAAAAAGAGGGGTGTTTTTTGTTCTAAATAGCTGTCCACAATTTACCCCCTTGCATTTTTTTTAATTGTCTGCTACAATGCTCACGCTATCTAGATTTAGTGTTTAGTTAGCGAAAATTTGTCAAAATTAGTAATTTTTAAAATAAGCCCGACCATGTGTTGGTAACACATGGCATCTGGGCGGGCTTTTTAGACAAGGTATCGGCTCCGCCGATAACATAATAAATTATCCCGCTTTGCGGGTTTCTAATAAACATAAACGGCTGGAGAAAAATCTATCACCGACCACTCGGTGTAGTGCCGTCTAAGTATTAAGCTTATGGCTGAGTTTGTACGAAACAAGCCACACGTAAACATTGGTACTATTGGTCACGTTGACCATGGTAAAACGACTTTAACAGCCGCTATTTTGTCGGTTTTAAGAAGTCGTGGTGGAGCTGCCTCCAATAAAGGCGTAGATGATTTGGATAAATCCCCAGAGTCCAAAGCTCGTGGTATTACCATCTCTACTGCTCACGTAGAATACGAAACAGACAACAGACACTACGCTCACGTAGACTGTCCTGGCCACGCTGACTATGTTAAAAACATGATCACTGGTGCCGCTCAAATGGATGGTGCTATTTTAGTTGTTTCTGCTGCCGATGGTCCGATGCCTCAAACTAGAGAACACATCTTGCTTGCTCGTCAGGTAGGTGTGCCTTATATCGTAGTTTTCTTAAACAAAGTAGACCAAGTTACTGATCCAGAATTGATCGACTTGGTAGAAGCTGAAGTTCGTGATTTATTGAAGAAATATGGTTTCCCTGGTGACACTACTACAATAATCCGAGGTTCTGCTTTGCAAGCTTTGCAAAACCCTACCGATGAAGCTGCAGCAAAACCAATTATGGATTTGATGGCTGCCTGTGACGCAATTCCTCAACCTGCACGTGATGTTGATAAGCCTTTCTTAATGCCTATCGAAGATGTATTCTCTATTGAAGGACGCGGTACAGTAGTTACCGGTCGTTTGGAGAGAGGTGTTATTCACTTGAATGACGAAGCTTCTATCGTAGGTATGAGTGATGCTACTGGCAAGACAATTATTACTGGTATTGAAATGTTTAATAAGCAGTTAAAAGAAGGTCAAGCTGGTGACAACGTAGGTTTGTTGCTTCGCGGTACCAAAAAAGAAGAAGTAGAACGCGGTATGGTTATTGCCAAACCGGGCAGTATTACTCCTCACACCGAATTTGAAGCTCAGGTATATATCTTGACCAAAGAAGAAGGTGGCAGACACAAGCCATTCTTCAAAGGCTATAAGCCACAATTCTATATCCGCACTACTGATGTAACTGGAGAAGTAGAATTACCAGCAGCCACTGAAATGGTTATGCCTGGAGACACTATTGGATTTAATGTTAAATTGATTTCTCCTGTAGCCATGGAAGAAAAGATGAATTTTGCTATCCGCGAGGGTGGTAAAACCGTAGGTTCTGGTGTAGTAACTAAAATTATAAAATAACCTTGATTAAACCCCCCTCCGATGTCATGTCGGAGGGGGGTTATCCTTGCTCCTTATGAAAGATACTAAAGACCACAAAAAAACAGCAGCCACAACCGTAGAAGAAACCATTAGCCGAATTAGAATTAAGATTCGTGCTTATGATAACAAGATTATAGATCAGGCTACAAAGAATATTATAGAGACAGCCGAACGAAGTGGGGCTACAATTGTTGGTCCAATACCACTACCTACAGAAAAGACTAAGTTTACAGTAAATCGCTCTACTTTTGTGCACAAAGACGCTCGTGAACAATACGAAATGCGCGTTCACAAACGTTTGATTGATATCGTAAACCCAACTGCCAAAACTGTAGATGCTTTGATGAGTTTGCAAGTTCCAGCCGGTGTAGATATTGAAATAAAGATGTAAGGCAAAAAACCCTTGACATATATTAAAAATTGTAGTAGAATCGTAGTAATAAAAAAGTTGATTCAGACTAAGTAAATAAGATGCATTGCAAAACATTTACAAAGTCGGAATAAACTAGGAGAATAAATTATTTTAAAATTTTAAATTAAGCCAATCTAAGTTACTCAACCAGTGTCCAACTAGGGCTTTGGTGGGGCGAAGAAGGCTAGAAACGAGAACATGTTTTTATGGCCACCTAAAAGTGGTCGCTAAAAGCGGGTTGTTGTTTCTAGTTTTTATTTAGGAGAAAAGCGGGATATTATGAAATTCATTTTAGGTAAAAAAATAGGAATGACTCAGGTGTTCTTGCCAAATGGAACGGTAGTGCCTGTTACAAAAGTGCAAGCTGGCCCATGCCAAATTGCCGAAGTCAGAGCCGACAATAAGAATGGGGTAAAAGCCGTTCAGATTGGTTTTGGTGAAACAAAAGAAACAAGATTGGCTCAACCACAAGTAGGCCACTTAAAAGATCTAGACAAAGTACGCAACCTAAGAGATTTTAAAGTTGATAGTAATGCCGAAGTAAAAAGAGGCGATACTATAACTGTAGAAACATTTATTGTTGGAGATAAAGTACTTGTAGTAGGAGAATCCAAAGGTAAAGGTTTTGCCGGTGTAGTAAAACGCCATCACTTCCGCGGTGGACCTGCTTCTCATGGTCATAAAGACAACTTGCGCATGCCTGGTTCCATTGGTGCCGGTGGTGTACAAAGAGTTTTCAAGGGTATGAGAATGGGTGGTCGCATGGGTGGAGACAGAGTAACAATCAAAAATCTAGAAATTGTTGAAGTTCACCCAGAAACTAATGAATTATATATCAAAGGTGCCGTACCGGGCGGACGCAACGCTTTGTTGCTTATTAGCGCTGACGGTGAATTGAAGCTAAAGGCTGTTCAAGCTGCTCCTGTTGTAGAAGAGGTAATTCCAGAAGTAGTAGCTGAACCAGTAGTAGAACAAGTAGCTAGCAAAAATCAATCCGCATAAAAAATATTATGAAAGTAAAAGTTTACAATCTAGAAGGTAAAGAAACTGGTGAGATGAATCTGCTCGACAGCGTGTTTGGAGTAAAAATCAAACCAGAAGTTGTACACGAAGTTTTTGTAGCTTTACAAAACAATCAAAGAGAACCTTGGGCTGACACCAAAAGTAAAGGTGAAGTACGAGGTGGTGGCAAGAAACCTTGGCAACAAAAAGGTACTGGCCGCGCTCGCCATGGTTCTATCCGTTCTCCAATTTGGAAAGGCGGCGGTGTAACCTTTGGTCCTTTATCAATCCGCAATTACAAGACCAAAATTAACAAAAAAACCAAACAGTTAGCCCTAAAGATGTGCTTGAGCGATCGCGCTAGTAGCAACGCTTTGTGGGTATTTGAAGATTTTAATTTTTCCGAACCAAAAACAAAATTGTTTGTAAAATTTCTTACAGCTTTGCCAGCAAAAGCAAAATCATTTTTATTGCTTACACCAGGCAAAAATGATAATGTAATCCGCATGACAAGAAATTTAAAATCAGTAAAAACTGCTAGAGTTGAAGATATAAATGTAATGGATGTATTATCAAAATCAGTTGTACTTACCAACAAAGCAGGTGCAGAAAAGTTAGAAGCAGCTTTAAGTAAAGTTTAATAATCAATATATGCGAAGCATATATTCTAATTCGCTCGGAAATAATTAAATAAATTTAATAATTCCACTCACTTAATTACGAATATGGGTTTGATAAATAATTGGTTAAACAAGAAAGATAAAGAACAGTTGAGCAAGACTGGCGAGAAAAAATCTCCAGCTACTGCTGCTGTGGCCAAAACTAAAACCAAATCCACCGCTCGTGTTTCCGAAAAAGAAAAAACAGAGAAGAAAGAACACGATCACAAAGAGCACGAACCAAAACAAGTTAAATCCACTGTAAAGGTTTCTACACACAGTACATCCTTTAGAGTTTTAATAAAACCACTTGTTACCGAAAAGAGTGCGATTGCAGAAAGCAAGAATAAATACAGTTTCTTGGTAGCTAAAGCTGCAAATAAGAATCAAGTAAAAACAGCTGTTGCTGAAATTTACGGAGTACAACCTACACAAGTAAACATTGCTAATGTAGAAGGACGCGCAGTGCGTTTCGGAAGATCTGCCGGTCGTCGCGGAGATTATAAAAAAGCAATTGTTACTTTGCCAGCAGGTAAAACAATAGATATTCACACTGGAGTTTAATATTATATATGCCGATTAAGATTTATAAACCAACAAGCGATGGACGACGCCACTCAAGTGTGCAGTCTTTTTCTGATATTACAAAAAAGAAACCGGAGAAGTCTCTAGTTGTATTTTTACCTCCAAGTTCTGGCCGCAACAACCAAGGTGTTCTTACTGTTAGACATCAAGGTGGCGGCGTTAAACAATTTTATCGCTTAGTTGATTTTAAATTGACCAAATTTGATATGGAAGCCACTGTATTGGCTATTGAATACGATCCAAATCGTGGACCTCGTATTGCTTTAGTTCAATACACAGATGGTGTAAAAGCTTACGTTTTGGCACCGGAAGGCTTAAAAGTAGGAGACAAGATTATGTCTTCTCAAAAAGCCATCGAAGCCAATGTTGGTAGCCGTATGCCTTTGGAATTTATTCCAGTTGGTATGTTTATCCATAATTTAGAGCTTACTCCTGGCAAAGGCGGACAATTGGTTCGTGGTGCAGGAAATGCTGCTCAATTACTAGATAAAGAAGAAACTCATGTTTTGGTAAAATTACCATCTGGAGAAGTAAGAAAGATTTTGAAAGAATGCGCTGCAACTGTAGGTTCAATGGGAAATGCTGATTACGCTTTGATTCGTTGGGGTAAAGCTGGAAGAAACCGCATGCGCGGTATTCGTCCTCGTGTAAACGGTAAGAACATGAACCCTGTAGACCATCCACACGGTGGTGGTGAGGGTCACAACCCAATCGGTCAAAAGAGAGGTCCACAAACCATTTATGGTAAGCCAGCTAGAGGTGTTAAGACCCGCAAGCCAGGCAAGTGGAGTGATAAATTCGTAGTTAAGTCTAGAAAAGTTAAATCCCAATAATCTATATGTCTAGAAGTTTAAAAAAAGGCCCTTACGTTGATCCGAGAGTTCTGAACAAAGTAGAAAAGATGAAGGCCGCTGGAAAAAGACAACCAATAAAGACTTGGTCAAGAGCATGTGTAATTTCTCCGGAAATGGTAGCTCAAACTTTTTTGGTTCACAATGGTAAAGATTTCTTAACTGTTTTGGTTGATGAAAATATGGTAGGCCACCGCTTGGGTGAGTTTGCTCCTACCAAGAAATTTGTTCGCCATGGTGGTAAGATGGCTAAAGATCAAGAAGGGGCAGCTGCCGCAGCTGCAGCCGCTGATTCCAAACCAGCCGCTAAAGCAGGAGAAAAAAAGAAATAAGCAAAGCTTGAAATTACGTCGGGGTTCGTAAATAAGAAAGCATTCTTATTTAGCTCACCCCTAGCAATTATAATTAATTTTATGACAACACAAGTAACAGCAAAATTAAGATTCTTAAGAATGGGGCCACGCAAGGTTCGTCTTGTGGTAGATATGATTCGTGGTAAAAAAGTTTTAAGAGCCCTAGATATTTTGTCTGTGTTGCCAAAAAGAGCAGCTCATCCAGTTTTGAAACTGCTAAATTCAGCTGTTGCAAACGCTAAGCATAATCATTCATTAGCTGTAGAAGACCTAAAGATCTCCGAAGTTTATGTAGATGGCGGTCCGGTACTAAAAAGATCAATGCCAAAAGCGCATGGTAGAGCTACTCCAATCCGAGAGCGCACCAGTCATATCAATTTGGTTTTATCAACATTTGATAAGCGCGTTAAATCAGAAAAAGATAAAGAGTTAAAATCTAAATCCTAAATATGGGACATAAAGTTCACCCTAAAATTCACAGAATTCCGACTATATATTCTTGGGATTCAAAATGGTTTGCCAAAAATGCTCAAATGCCTTTGTTTTTGAAGCAGGAAGTTCAAATCAGAGACTTTTTAACAAAGAAACTAAAAGAATCTTTAATTGACAGTATTAGCATTGAAAGAAATCCAAAAGAGCTAACTGTTTATATTTTAGCAGGCAAGCCGGGTACTATCATTGGCCGTGGTGGTCAGGGTATGGCAGATTTGTCCAAACACATTGAAAGAAAAATTTTACAACAAAAATTAAAAGCTAAGATTAATGTTTTAGAAGTTCGTCAGCCAGCACTATCTGCACAGATTGTGGCAACAAATGCTGCTACCGATATCGAAAAACGTTTTCCTTTCCGCAGAGTAATGAAGCAAATGATAGAAAGAGTAATGAGTGCTGGCGGACAAGGAGTTAAAGTAAGAATGAGTGGACGTTTAAACGGTGTAGAAATTGCCAGAACCGAAAAATTGGCAGCCGGAAAAATGTCGCTTATTACTTTGCGCAGCGATGTAGATTACGCTCAAGCTGAAGCCCAAACATTGTATGGAAAAATTGGTATCCAGGTTTGGATATACAAGGGTGAAGCTTTTAGCCGCAGAGATAAATTTGCCAAAAAAGAAGAAGATTCAAAAGAAGAAAAACCTAAAGCAAAGAAATAAGAAGTAGTATGTTGTTACCAAAAAAAGTATTACATAGAAAATGGCACAAAGGCCGCCGCAGACACTTGGGAGTTGCTACTCGCAATAATTTTGTAGCCTTTGGAGAATACGGAATCAAAAGCCAAGAACATGGATGGGTAAATAGCCGTCAGATTGAAGCAATCCGCCGTGTGCTTACTCGCTATGTAAAAAAGGGTGGAAAGATTTGGATCCGCATATTCCCAGATAAGCCAATTACCAAAAAAGGAAATGAAACCCCTATGGGTGGTGGTAAAGGTGCTCCAGACCACTATGTGGCTGTAGTAAAACCAGGGACTGTAATGTTTGAAATGGGTGGTTTGCCAGAAGCAACTGCAAGAGAGGCTATTAAAAACGCAGCCTTTAAGATCAGTGTAAAAACAAAGTTTGTTACTAAACACTAAGAATAAAGATTATACAAATAATTTAAACGTATGCAATGGGAAGATTTAAAAAATAAAGGCAAAAAAGAGCTAGAAGAATTGCTTTCTGAGAACAGAAATGAGCTTAGAAGTTTGCTTTTCCAAACCCATGGCCGACAATTAAAGCAAGTTCACAAAATCGACTTGATCAAAAAAACAATTGCTAGAATCACTATGGCTTTAAAAGATTTGTCTAGAAAAGTTATATAAATATATGTCAACTGAAAATACACAATCCACTCACAATAGAAACTTTGAAGGAACTGTTGTTTCTGCAGCTATGAACAAGACTGTTGTTGTTAGAGTTGACGCTATGGCGATGCACGCCAAGTATAACAAGAGCTACAAAGTTAGCAACAAATACCATGTTCATGACGAAAAGAGTGAAGCCAAAGTGGGTGACAAGGTAAAATTTGTAGAATGCCGACCATTATCCAAAACAAAAAAATGGAGATTAGTAGAGGTTTTGGGAGTTAAATCTAAAAAAGCCAAAGCTTAAAGAATCAAGTATATGATACAACATCGCTCAATGTTAAAAGTAGCCGATAATACTGGTGCAAAGAAGTTACAATGCATCCGTGTTTTGGGTGGTTACAAAAAAAGATACGCTATCATTGGCGATATTGTTACCTGTTCCGTAAAAGAAGCCGCTCCGCACGGTTTGGTTAAAAAAGGTGAAGTTGTACATGTAGTTATTGCTAGACTTCGCAAACATACTCGCAGAGCAGATGGTACCTATATTCGTTTTGATGAAAACGCTGCTATAATTATTGATAGAAAATCCAAAGAGCCAAAAGGTACACGTATTTTGGGTCCGGTTGCCAGAGAATTGCGCTCCAAAGGTTTTCAAAAAATTATTTCTTTAGCTCCGGAAGTATTGTAATTTCTATATGAAAATAAAAACAAACGACAATGTAAAAGTATTAAGTGGAAAAGATGCTGGTAAAACCGGCAAAGTTATTCAGGTTTTTCCTAGAGAAGAGAAAGTAGTGGTAGAAGGTGTAAATATCATGAAGAAAAACATGAAAGCAAACAAAAAAGGTGAGAAGGGCCAAAAGATAGAGCTCGCTGGTCCAATGCATATGAGTAAAGTAGCGCTTGTTTGTCCTAAATGTAATCTGGATACCAGAGTTGGATATAAAGTAGAAGGAACTGACAAAAAACGCATTTGTAGAAAATGTAAAGAACTAATAGACTAGTATTATGAAAGTGAATTTATACGAAAAATATAAAAAAGAAATCGTACCTGCTTTGCAGAAAGAGTTTGGTTTCAAGAACGTAATGCAAGTTCCTAAATTAAAAAAGGTAGTTCTTAATGCTGGTATCGGACGTTTTGTAAAAGAGCCTCGCTTTATAGATAACGTAGAAGCTAACTTGACCAAGATCAGTGGTCAAAAGCCTATGCGCACCAAAGCCAAGAAATCCATTTCTAACTTCAAAACTCGTGAAGGTATGGAAATCGGTGTGGCAGTTACTTTGCGCGGAGCAAAAATGTATCAATTTTTAGAAAAATTAGTTTCAATCACTTTGCCACGCGTAAGAGACTTTAGAGGTTTATCTGACAAGAGTTTTGATAAGAACGGAAATTACGCAATTGGTTTCAAAGAGAACTTGGCTTTCCCAGAAATTAAGACTGAAGAATTGGAAAAAATGCATGGTTTACAAATTATTATAAATATTAGCGCAAAAAATAAAGCGGAAGGCAAAGCTTTGTTAACTCACTTGGGCTTTCCCTTTGTAAAATAAGCGGAGCTTGAAATTCCGTCGGGCCTCGCAAATAAAACACATTTTATTTGACTCAGCCCTAGAAATTATAAAAATATGGCTACCCAATCACAAATTGCAAAATCAAATAGAAAACCTAAATTTACCACTAGAATCGTAAGACGCTGTTGGAAATGCGGCCGTGTCCACGGTTATATGGGAGAATTTGGGTTGTGCCGTATTTGTTTTAGAGAATTAGCCAACCAGGGTAAGATTCCTGGTGTGCGTAAATCAAGCTGGTAAATTAATTTAAATACTATGATGACGGATCCTATCGCTGACATGTTAACCCGCATACGTAATGCCTCTCTAGTGAATAAGAAAGAGGTTATGTTGCCATATTCCAAAATCAAATTTGGCATTGCTAATATTCTGGTTAAAGAAGGATATTTAAAAAAAGTAGAAGAGAAAAAGGATGTTCACCCTTATCTTTTAGTTACTTTGCAATATCACAGCAATGTTCCAGCTATTACTCACATCAAAAGAATTAGTAAACCAGGCCACAGGCGCTATATAAAGAGAGATGATATTGAGAAAGTTTTGAGTGGTTTTGGCGTGGCTATCCTATCAACACCAAAAGGCTTGCTTACAAATACAGAGGCCAGAAAAGAGCAAGTAGGTGGCGAATTAATTTGTGAAGTCTATTAAAGTAATTGATATAGTATGTCTAGAATAGGCAAAAAAGTTATCACTATCCCTGCAGGCGTTACTGTTAGTATTGAAAAAGATCAAGTTGCAGTAAAAGGGCCAAAAGGTGAATTAAAGCTAAAGTTGCACCCAAGAGTGGTGGTAGTTTGTGATAAAAACGAAGTAACTACTCAAGTTGTAAACGAAAACAACAAGCAAGACAGAGCTTTGTGGGGAACTTTTTCTAGCCTAGTAATCAACATGGTAAAAGGTGTAACCGAAGGATTTAAGAAAGAATTGGAAATAAATGGTGTAGGTTACAAAGCTGCTATGAAGGGAACAAATCTAATGCTAGAAGTTGGTTTTTCTCATCCTGTAGAAATCAAACCAGCCGCAGGTGTAAAGTTCGCTGTAGATAAAAATCTTATCACTATAGAAGGTGTAGATAAGCAAATGATTGGTGAAATGGCTGCTCAGATTAGAAGTATTAGAAAACCAGAACCATATAAAGGAAAAGGCATTAAGTATGTTACTGAAGTTATCCGACGCAAGGCTGGTAAGACAGCCGCCAAAGGAGCTGCAGCCTAAAAATTGGTTTATTATAAAAATGTAGTATGAAGCGATTATTTGTTAAAAACAAAAGCAAACTAAGAGAAGTTAGACACGCTAGAATCCGCAAAGCTTTGGGCGGAACTGCAGACGTGCCTCGCTTGTCTGTTTTTCGTAGCTTAAAAGGAATGACTGTGCAGATTATAGATGACGTATCGCGCAAAACTTTATGCTATGCTAGTATTAAAGAAGTAAAAGAAAAGAAAGCAGAAAACAGAAACGGAAAAGTAGCAACTAGCTATTTGCTAGGCAAGGTTTTGGCAGAAAAAGCAAAAGCAAAAGGTGTTACTAAGGTAAAATTTGATCGCGGTGGTTATAAATACCATGGACGCGTACAAGCTTTGGCCGAAGGCGCTAGAGAAGGCGGTTTAGTTTTTTAAAGTATAATAAGAAATTTATAGTATGAGTAAACCAATGGGACGCAGAGGAGACAAACCAAGAGAAAAGCCTGAATTTGATCAGTATGTTTTGGATTTGGCTCGTGTTACTCGCGTAACAAAAGGTGGAAAACATATGAGTTTCCGCGCCGCTGTTATTTTGGGTGATCGCCATGGCCGTGTAGGTTTTGGACTTGCCAAAGGTAAGGACGTTCAATTGGGGGTAGAAAAAGCTGTTCACCAAGCCAAGAAAAACATGATTACAGTACCTATTATAAACGAAACTGTTCCTCATGCTGTAGTTTGCAAGTTCAAGGCGGCCACTATTTTCCTTAAGCCAGCTCCAAAAGGTTCCGGTATTATTGCTGGGGGAGCCACTCGCGCAATGTTAGAATTGGCTGGTATTCCAAATATCTCTTCCAAAATTTTAGGTAAAACAAAAAACAAAGTAACTATTGTAAAAGCTACATTCAACGCTTTGCAATTATTTAAAAAATCACACAAGAAATCGGAAGAAGCAAAAGAAGTTGTGGCAGTTAAGGCAGAGTAATTTAGGTTAATTTTCAAATATGTCTTTACATATACATACAATCGGCCCAGCCAAAGGATCTAAGTTCGCTAAAAAAGTAGTGGGCAGAGGTAGTGCGTCTGGTCTTGGTACTACTGCCGGTCGTGGTGGTAAGGGTCAAACAGCTAGATCAGGTGGAAGCAGTGGAAATGTCCGCCGTGGTTTTAAGTTTCAATTGCAATCTACTCCAAAACTTCGTGGTTTTACTGGTATAAACAAGAAACCATCCGAAGTTTATTTGTCTGATTTAGAAAATAAATTTAAAGACGGAGAAGTTGTAAACCTTGCTTCCTTAAAAGAAAAAGACCTCATTAATTCTTCTGCTAAATCCGCTAAAGTTTTATCTACTGGCGAGATTACCAAGAAATTATCTGTAGAAGGAGTAGCTTGCACTGCAGGCGCAGCCACCAAGATCAAAGCAGTAGGCGGAGAAGTCAAATAATGATAAAATGGTAAAGCTGATTGTGTTGGTCAAGTGGAATGGTTTACCAGTTTAATCACCTTCATCAATTATTTATGTGGGAAAAAATACAACAAGTTTGGAAAATTAAAGATATTAGAAATAAAATTTTATTTGTTGTAGGCGCGCTCGTAATCTTCAGACTAGTGGCCCACATTCCAATTCCAGGTGTAAATTTAGCAAACTTACGCCAATTTTTGGCAGGTAATCAAATCTTTGGCTTGTTAGATGTATTCTCCGGCGGTACAATGAGTAATTTCTCTATCGTAATGTTGGGTGTTGGTCCATATATCACTTCTTCCATTATCTTCCAGCTACTTGCTATGATTGTGCCGAAATTAGAGGAGCTGTCCAAAGAAGGTGAATCAGGCCAGCAAAGAATAAATAGTTATACTAGATTATTGGCTGTGCCGCTTGCTTTTGTACAATCCTACGCCATGATCAAGATTTTAAATAGACCAGGGCTTCCAATAATTACCGATTTAACCTTCTTCCGTTTGGTTACCATCATGATGACCATTACCGCCGGTACTATGTTTTTGATGTGGATTGGTGAATTAATCTCTGAAAAGAAAGTTGGCAACGGCATATCACTGCTTATTTTTGCCGGTATCGTATCTAGTTTCCCTGGCGCTATTCGTAATTTTTTCCTCAACTATAATTCTGCTGATTTTTATATCTTTGTATTATTTGCAGTTTTGGCAGTGCTTACAGTGGTAGGTGTTGTATTTATAAACGAAGGACAAAGAAACATTCCTGTAAATTATGCTAAGCAAATGCGCGGCACTCATATGTATGGTGGTAACTCTACCCACTTGCCATTACGCGTAAACATGTCTGGTGTTATCCCAATCATCTTTGCTATTTCACTTATGGTTTTTCCATCGCTTATTGCCCAATTCTTTATTCAAGCACAAACCGCTTGGATAGCTAGTGCGGCAGCAGGCACTATCGCTTTGTTCCAAAACCAATTATTCTACGGCGTAGTTTATTTCTTGTTAGTATTTGGATTTACCTATTTCTACACATCTGTAATTTTCCACCCTCAAAAAATGGCGGAAAACTTGCAGAAACAAGGTGGTTTTATTCCTGGTATTCGCCCAGGGCTAGAAACCGAAAAGTATCTTGGTCAAACTATGAACCGTATAAATCTGACCGGCGCCTTATTCTTGGGTGTAATCGCTATCCTGCCACTGCTTGTACAATATTTTATGGGCACAACCAACTTGGCTATTGGTGGTACTAGTTTGCTTATCGTAGTTTCTGTAGCAATTGAAATATCTAAACAAATTAGTTCTCAACTAACCATGCACGCTTACGACAATGTTTAGTCTGAGGCCAAGATTGAAGAAACCTTTTTGAAATGATAAACTAAGAGGGCTGGAAAGCCCTTTTTAGTTTAAATTAACTTAAAATAGTAAATAGTAGGATAGGGGCTAAAGCCACATATATACTCATTCACTCGGAAATATCCAGATTAAATATTTATAACTCGCAAGCGATTATAAATATTTCATTGTCTATTTCCCTCATTCATCTCGTATATGAAAAAAATCATTATAATGATGGGGCCGCCTGGATCTGGTAAAGGTACTCAGGCCAAAAAAATCGCTACCAAATATAATTATGCTCATATTTCTAGCGGTGATTTGTTGCGAGCATTATCTTTGCAGTCCGAATTAAATGCGGTAGAAAAAGAAGCTTTGGAACAGATGAAAGCCGGTAATTTGGTTTCAGATGATCTTATTTACAAATTAGTTTTTGATAAAATAGAGAGTGAGCTTGCTTCTGGTAAAGGAGTAGTGCTAGATGGTGCTATTCGCAATTTGGACCAAGTAAAAGGTTTTGAAAGTTTTTTTGAGAAAAAAAACTTGGTGGAAGAAGTTTTGGTAATAGAAGTTGTTTTGAGTGATGAAGAATCTTTTAATAGACTTGCTTCTCGCAGAGTTTGTGACAATTGCGGAGAGATTATTCCAGCCAAAGACAGTGCTTTAACAGAGTGTCCAAAATGTTCTGGTAAGCTGGTGGTGCGAGCAGATGACAATTCAGAAATAGTAAGGCAACGTATAGAAAAACAGGGGAACAAGGCAATGGCACCAATAATAGATTTTTATAAAAACTTGGGCGTGCTTGTAGCTGTAGATGGTAGTGCCTCAATAGAAAATGTAGAAAAAAATATCGATAATATTTTAACAGCCTAGTGTATGTTAATCAAAACTCCCGAAGAAATAAAATTAATTAAACAAGGTGGCAAGCTGATGGGTGAAATTTTAGAGCACTTGGCCAAAATGTGCAAACCAGGCACTGCTGTTTTGGATATAGATAAAATGGCGGAAGAAATGATTTTAGAAGCAGGTGGAATACCGGCCTTCAAGGGTTATAAAACACGGCTTACCGACACACCGTTTCCAGCCACTATTTGCGCATCTATAAACGAAGAGCTGGTGCACGGTATACCCAAAAAAGGTGTAGTCTTAAAAGATGGAGATATCTTTACTATAGACATAGGTATGGAGTGGCCATACAAAGGCAAAGGCGCCGGCCAAGGATATTTTACCGATACTGCCGTCACTATTCCAATTGGTAAAATTTCTCCAAAAAACAGAGAGTTGCTGCGTGTTACCCAAGAATCTTTGGAAGAGGGTATAAGAGCAGTTAAGCCTGGCAATACGGTAGCCGATATTGGCAAAGCTATAGAAGATTATATTAAGTCCCAGGGTAAATATGGAATTATTCGTGATTTGGTTGGCCACGGTGTGGGGCATGAAGTGCACGAAGATCCAAGAATACCAAATTATTACGATCGTAATTTAGACTATATTATCCTAAAAGAAGGTATGGTAATTGCCGTTGAGCCTATGGTTTCTTTGGGTGGCTGGAGAGTAAAAACTGCCAATGATGGATGGACAATACTTACATCTGACGGATCGTTAAGCGCTCACTTTGAACATACAATGGTTATTACAAAAAGTGGATGTACAGTGGTAACCAGAAGACCTGGTGAGAAATAAGCGCCAAGGCGCTTGAAATTACGTCGGGCTTCAAAAAAGAAAATTCATTTTCTTTTTATTCAGCCCTAGTAATTATAGACTTCTTTATGATTTTACTTGCAATAGATTTTGGCACAAAGAATATTGGTTTAGCCAAAGCCTCTACAGAGGTAGATGTGGTCTTGCCTTTTGGTGTTATAAGCAATGTTGATAAAAACCAGGCAGAGCAAGAGTTGGTAAAACTTATCAAAGATCAGCGTGTAGATAAAATTATAGTTGGTTTGCCGTTTGGTTTAGATGGAAAAGAAAACAATAATACAATTAGAATAAGAGAATTTGTTGAAAGACTAAAAAAAGAAGTTGATGTTTCTTTTGAATTTATAACCGAAGTGTTTTCTTCTCAGGCCGGTGATCGAATGGGTGTAGGTGTAAGCCGGGATGAAAAATCTGCCATGGTAATTTTACAAAGCTATTTGGAGAAAACCGCCTTGGGCGGGAAACAATAAATTCAAACTATGTTTGCAATAGTATTGTCCAGGAACAATACACGTGAGTTTGATCAGATGGTATCTTTGTATACGCGTGAGCAGGGCAAAGTAGAAGTGCTGGCCAAAGGGATTAAGAAAATTGTCAGCAAGAATTCTGCCAACTTAAAAGTTTTTTCTTTGGTGGATGTAGAAGTTGCTAAAGGAAAAGGCGTAGACCATTTGACCAAGGTGCAATCAATAAATATCTTTAGAAATATTTATAATGATTTTGATAAAATTTTTGTAGCTGGTTATATTATAAAAATAGCGGACAATAGTATTTTGGTAGGGGAGAAAGATGAAAGAATTTTTGATTTGTTACTTAGTTTTTTGGAGTTTTTAAACTCTGCCGTATCGGTTAATTCTTTTGTTCTGGTAACAGGCTTTGTCTTCAAACTATGGCACTGTCTGGGTTTTGGCGATTCGGAAAATAAATACAGTGTGTGGCTAGAGAGTAGTTGGGCAGATATAAATAATTTAAAATTAACAAAACAGGAAGCGTTAAACGCCTACGAAGCTGCCAGAAATTTTGCTCAACATCATGCCGGTGTAAAACTTGCGGAATTCATAGAAAGTGATAGGATTATGGTATAAATTGATTATTATATGCAAACTTTTATCAAAAATTTAGCATCTCTGGTAGATCAGGAAGTAGAGATTAAAGCTTGGTTATATAACAAACGTTCCTCTGGGCCGATTGCCTTTTTGGAATTGCGAGACGGTACCGGTTGGGTGCAAGCTGTGGCAGCAAAGTCCGATTTGAGCGCTACTGTGTGGGAAGACGTAGAAAAAGCTACTCAAGAATCATCTGTGGTAATTTTGGGTAAAGTAGCTAAACACCCAAAAAAAGAAAATGTTTTTGAGTTGCAAGTTAAAGATTTTAAAATTATTCAATTGGCTCAAGAGTACCCAATTGCTCACAAAGAACATGGCCCAGATTTTCTAATGGAGAATCGGCACTTGTGGTTGCGTAGTAAAAAGCAATGGGCGATATTGCGTGTACGTGATTCTATTATTACTGCTATCGGTGAATATCTACACAAAGAACTTTTTATAAAAGTAGATTCACCAGTATTTACGCCAAATGCCTGTGAAGGTACAACCACGCTTTTCCCAGTGCCATATTTTGATTTGGGCACAGCGTACTTATCTCAATCTGGTCAGCTGTATATAGAAGCAGCCATCGCTTCCGTTGGTCGTTGTTATGATTTTGGGCCAGTGTTTCGTGCCGAAAAAAGTAAAACAAAAAGACATCTAACAGAGTTTTGGATGATGGATGCCGAAGCTGCTTTTGTAGAGCATGAAGAAAATTTAAAAATCCAAGAAGGATTGGTGCGATATATAATTCGCTACTGTTTAAATAACTGCCAAGAAGAATTGAGAATTTTGGAACGCAATACGGAGCCATTAGAAAAAGCCGACAATCCATTTACTCGTTATACTTATGATGAAGCAATAAAGAAATTAAACGAGCTTGGGTCAGACATAAAATATGGTGAAGATTTAGGAAATGATGATGAGGGAATACTAACCAAAGATTCTGAAGTGCCAGTATTTATAGAAAAATGGCCAAAAAGCATAAAGCCGTTTTATATGAAACGAGATTCTGTTAATCCGGATTTGGTTTTAAATGATGATTTAATTGCGATAGAAGGTGCGGGAGAGATAATCGGTGGGAGTCAGCGTGAAGATGATTATGATTTGCTACTATCTAGAATAAAAGCGGAAGGTTTAAATATAGAAGATTACCAATGGTATTTAGATTTGCGAAAATATGGAAGTGTGCCCCATGCTGGATTTGGTATTGGTTTAGAACGTATGGTTCGTTGGGTTACTGGTGTAGAGCATATTCGTGAATGTATTCCATTTCCTAGGACGATTGGAAGATTAAAGCCATAAACAAAATAAACACAGGTTAAAAACCGCCAACTGGCGGTTTTTTGTTTATTCTTAGCCAAATTTTGACTTGTAAACATTGACAAAATGGCAAAAATATGATAATAATATGCGCAGATAACCCTCCGCTTTGGAGGGCTCTTTGACAATGTGTGGCGGTTAGATTCGCTACACATAAGACACAGTCGGGGGAAACGTCAATGGCTTTCGAACAGAAACAGGCAACAGGAAGTGGTGCTTTGGATAATAGCGCGGAAGGTGCCAGCTATCGGGCTGGTGCTGGTGGGCAGAAAGGCAATGGTGCTGCTGCCGGGAAGGTTCCGGCGACCTCCAAGCTTAGGGTCAAGCCTAAGCAGGCTGCTGAACCCGAAGAGATCGTTATGACCGGCCACCCCTTGCTCGACAAGGGGCTTGCCTGTGATGATCGAGAGGGCAAGGCGCCTGAATGTCCGCTTGATGAGCGGGACGCCAAACGTCTTGAAGATATGGTTGAGCGTGCGGGCACGGCCTATTGTATGGCCATGATCATGGCGCTCGGCAATCTCTATCTCGAGTTCAAGACCAAGCATCACAAGACTTGGGGTCCGTGGCATGAGATTTTCTTTCTCGTTGTAACCACAGCGGCCTTCGGTCCGCTTGGTGCGCTTGGTGCCTCGGTAGGAGCTCGTGCAGCTGTGGGGCTCGCGATGCGTGGTGCCACAAGGGCAGCATGGACAGCAGCCAGCATTGATGCATCGAAGCTCATTGGCGTTTTCACTACGATGTCGAAGGGTGTGCGTAGCTCCCTTGCCCATCGTAGCGTTGATATGCCGACCGACGAGATTGAGTTCATCAAGTACATGCAGGACCAGGTGCCGGGCTTCGTCGAGAATCTCATGCAAGGCATTGCTGAGCATGAACTTGATCAGCTCGAGATGCTCGAAGTGGTCGCCCGGCTACAAGATCCGGACATTTCCGGACGGGCTGCTATTGAGCACCGTGGCCGTACGTTGTTGGCACAGTTCGGCGAGAACCGCATCGGTTCGATTGGGAATGTTATGGACCTTGGTGGAGGTTACGAAGTAGCTACTCCAGTACGCGTTCGTCTTCGCAAGAAGGAATTAATGGTTCTATGTGAAAGCCTTGGTGTTCACCATTCGGCCCTTGCGCTTAATGGTGCCAACCTGGACCTGGAACCAGGTGTTTCTAAGATGACGATGGAGAGCCTAGTCTACGTCAAGATGATTGAACCGGCTTTTCATGAGCTGGTTACCGCTGAGTACAGTGGTAAGCGGAAAGAGGAAGTTCCGTTCATCAACTTCGATGATTGCGCCGAGCGAAAGAAACATCGTTGGTTCAAAGATATGTACCACGATATGAAGCGGCGCGAACGGCTTGAAAAATATATCGACGATATGCACAACATTGGCGGGCTGCCTGCCAATGACATGGACGACGAAAACAATGGTGACATGGTCGCCGAAGCGGGAGAGTGAATACAGTGAGGAATGCAATTTTCGTCATCATCTTTACTGGTCTGATCGGCTTTCTGGGGCTCACTTCCAAGAGGCAGTACGATAAGATTAACACACTTACTTCACAGGTCTCCAAACACAAGGAGGTTCGCGAGAAGATGTGCAATCGCATCCTGTCTATTTCTGAAGAAATGGCTCAGGTGACCCTTCAGACGCCGCTCAACATCGAGGATAGTCAACGGCTGCGCACAGACTTGCTAGCAGTTGGGGCCTATGCCGAAGGATGTGTTGATCTGCCTAGTATCACCAAGAAAGCAATGGAGGGTTGTCAGAACGGAAGTGTTGACGACAGTCTTCTCAAAGAAGGTGTTTGGGCGCTCGACGAAGAGTTGAGCGTTGCCAAGAAGAATGGGTGGAAACTATATGAGCAGAAGCCCAAGTTGTAGCTGAAAGTAGTAAGAGTCATCTAAACGGAGAAGTCCGTGCAGATGCTATAAGCAGTTCACCAGGCACACCGTGCCTGGTTATTTGTTTTTATAGGTAAGATTGACCTTGCTAGATAATTTGCTATAAACAAAATTGCCACAAAGAGTAGCATTTAACAGGGTTGACAAAGTGTCTTATCTAAAATATACTGTTTTACAGATAGGCCGAAGTGGCGGAATTGGTAGACGCACACGACTCAAAATCGTGCGGAGAAATCCATGAGAGTTCGATTCTCTCCTTCGGCACAATATTATTATTTCATGGCAATATTAACAAGAGAATGCCTTTCTTTTTAATATTGCCATGAAATTGAAAACAGGAGGCAAGTCAAATGATGAGAATCAGGGTTAGAGGAGAAGTCTATAATGGGAGAACGGCTGTAGAGCTGGTTTCCCATATGCGTTCCGACTTTAATGCGTTTGCGAGAAAGCCAGCAAGCTCCAATGCGGCTTATATGGATCGTAGGATTCAGTGGTTTAAGGCTCATTCTAACGTAGAAGTGGTGCGTGACGGAACGACAGAAGAAGATCAGTGTCTTTCGTTTATTCGTTCTATGGTCAACGGCGGGTTGGCAGAGGAGATCACGTGACTAAGATTGGCGGCGAGATAACATCAAGCCGTTTTTTTATTAGTGTCCGTAATGAAATAGAGGCCCGCCCAGGCACCTTTTGTTATAAACAGAAGGTCGGGCTTATTTTTAATTTATGTGTTATAATATTCTAAGATTTAGAATTTCTAAATATTTAGAAGCAAAGCTTTGCAATTCCGTCAGGTCTCACAAATAAGAAAAATACATTTTTCTTATTTGATTTAACCTTAGCAATTGTGGCCGAAATAATCGCAGTAGTGAACCAAAAAGGCGGGGTAGGCAAAACCACCACCGCTGTAAATTTAGCCGCTGCATTGGCAGAGAGCGGTAAGTTTGTGTTGCTGGTAGATCTGGACCCTCAGGGTAATGCTACTTCTGGGTTGGGTATAAAATACCAAGAATTAGAAAGTGGCTTATATCACAGTCTTTCCGGTCAAGCACGTTTGCACGATGTAGTTCACAATACTGCCCATGCTGGTTTGCGTGTAGCGCCAGCCACTCCAGATTTGGCAGGTGCAAATGTAGAGTTAGTAAATGTAGAGGGGAGAGAAACAAAATTAGCCGAGGTTTTATCCGAAGTATCTCATGCCTATGATTATATTATCATTGATTGCCCGCCTTCACTTGGGATACTTACAATAAATGGTCTAATTGCCGCCGATCATATTTTGATTCCGGTTCAAGCAGAATATTATGCTTTAGAAGGGTTGGGGCAATTGCTAAAAACTATAGAACTTATACGTAGTAATCTAAAACCGGAATTAAAAGTTTTGGGCGCCGTGCTTACTATGTACGATTCGCGCAACAGTCTATCCGAAGAAGTGATGAATGATCTTTATAAATTTTTTCCAGACAATATTTTTCGTTCTGTTATTCCTCGCACTGTGCGATTGGCCGAAGCTCCTAGTTTTGGACAGAGTATTTTTCATTACGACCCAAGTGGTAAAGCTGCCAAGGCTTATGAAAGATTGGGCAGAGAGTTTTTGGAGAGATTTGAAGAAAAATCATAATTCACAATACACGCAACATGATTCATAAGTGGATTGTGCTGTGTGCATCATGTATCATGTTAGTATGGCTTTAGGTAAAGGATTAAGCGCTCTAATATCCGGCGCGCCAAAACAAAAAATAGATTCTGTCCCTGGTGTAGATAATCAGGATAGAGTTTGGCATATTCCTGTGACTGCTATTACTCCGGGTGCAAATCAACCTCGTAAAAATTTTAACCAAGCCGAATTAGATGATTTGGCTTCTTCTATAAAAGAGCATGGTGTTTTGCAGCCAATAATTGTGACCGAACGGGTAGATGGTGGTTACGAACTAATTGCTGGAGAAAGGCGTTGGCGCGCTGCACAACAGGTTGGTTTGGCTACTGTGCCAGCCTTAATTAAAAAATTAGTTGACCGACAAAAATTAGAAGTAGCGGTGATTGAAAACATTCAAAGAGAAAATTTAACACCAATAGAAGAGGCTTTTGCTTACCAAAGGTTAATGGAAGATTTTTCTCTTACTCAGCAAGAAGTAGCCGATAAAGTTGGAAAAAGCAGGCCGGCAGTAGCCAATTTTATTCGCCTCCTTGGTTTGCCAGAAGAAGTAAAAGCAGCTCTAAATGACAAGAGAATAAATATGAGTCAGGCGCGAGCGTTGCTATCTTTGGAAGATAAAGCCAAACAGCTAGACATGCTTTCGTCTATGCTTGGGCAGCGTATTACGGTGCGAGAACTAGAAAGAAATGTGGGGAAGCAGACAAATAAAAAAAGTCATCGCGATCCAAATTTAGCTTATTTGGAAGATAAGCTTCGTACGGCTTTGGGCACCAAAGTAACTATGACAAAGAAAGGAGAGAGAGGTACTGTAGTAATAGATTTCTATTCTCAAGAAGAATTAACTCGTATAATCAAAAAAATAGTTCCTAATTAGGAACTATTTTTTTGATTCAGCGGAATATGTGATTTACCGAAATCATGCAGGGTAACGTCCATTGAAACGCGGCGCTTATTTTTTTGGAAGAATAATTTTTAGCCACTTACTTTTTTCGGTTTTAAGTTTTTCTTTTATTTTTGATTTGGCTTGATGAGTTTTTACGTGCTTTAGCCAATCTACACTAGGGCCTTTGCGGTTTTTGTCGGTAAATACTTCTATCACATCTCCGCTTTTTAAAGGAGTGTCCAAGCTTACCAGTTGGTCATTTATTTTGGCGCCGTTGCATTGGTTGCCGATGTCGGTGTGAATGCTGTATGCAAAATCAATTGGGGTGGCGTCTTCCGGCAGGTCTATCACGTCTCCTTTGGGAGTAAAGACAAAAATTCGGTTTTTGAAAAAGTCCACCTTTAGTTCGTCTATATCGGATAATTTTTCCAAAATATTTTTTTGGATGTCGGCTAGTTCTTTGGCCCAGAAAATATCTTTGGATGGTAGGCGAGAGCCTTTTTCGTCGTAGTGCCAATGAGCGGCGATGCCGTATTCGGCTTCATCGTGCATAGAACGATCGCGGATTTGGAATTCTACAATTTGTCCATCAATACAAAAAACTGTGGTATGCAATGATTGGTAACCGTTTGGTTTTGGTTGGGAAATATAGTCTTTGATTCTTCCTTTGAGCGGGCGCCAAAGTTTGTGAATAATGCCAAGCGCGGCATAGCAGTCGGCTAGATTATCTACAATAATGCGAATAGCTACCACGTCGTAAATTTGTTCGGTGTTATCCCAACCTCCGCGGGACATTATTTTACGGTATAAGCTATATAGAGTTTTTTCACGACCGTGCACATTAATTACCTTAATGCCGGAATTTTGCAATTCGGTTTTTACTACCTCCATTACGTTTTGTAAATAAACCTCACGCTGAGAAACCAATGTTTGGCGAATGGCATCTGTTTTTAGGTATTCTTTTGGTAGCACATGAGGAAAAGAAAGATCTTCTAGCAAGCTTTTAAATTCTCCGATACCCAGTCGGTTGGCGATAGGAGCATAAATTTCTAGGCTCTCTAGAGCGATACGGAATCTTTTTTTAGGGGGTAAGGAATCTAAGGTAGATAGGTTATGTACTCGGTCTGCAAATTTAATAATCATTACACGAATGTCTTCGGCCATCGCCACAAACATTTTGCGTAAATTTTCTATATAGCGCTCTACGCCGCGGTATTTTAGTTTGCCCAGTTTGGTAATGCCTTTTATCATGCCGGCAATATCTGGTCCGAAATTTTTTTCTACCTCTTCTAGAGTAACAGAAGTGTCTTCGGGCACGTCGTGGAGAAGTGCGGCCACAATAATATTTGGATCAATACGCATGTGCGCCAAAATCATAGCGGTAGCCACCGGGTGGATTATGTATGGTTCACCGGATTTTCTCATCTGCCCACGGTGTGCTTTTTCAGCAAAATCATAAGCAAGCTGTACCATTTCGGTATCTTGTTCACGATAGTATTTTTTGATTTGCACCATCAAATCGTCTATGTTTGGATTTGTGGGGATTATATCTTTATATGGCATACTAAATGAATTTTAGCTTATTTGGACTGTTTAGGCAATATTTTTATAAACTAAAACACCTCTAATTTTAGAGGTGTTTTAGTTTAAATTATTTAGTTTCAAGCTCTGCTTACATTAGAGTAACGCTAGAAACTTTATCACCATCTTCTTTGAATCTCATTAGGCGCACACCTTGGGTAGCACGACCGGAAGAGTTTATAGATCCAAATGGTAGGCGGATCACCTGTCCTTTGGCAGACATAATAAGTAAATCTTTTTCTTTTAGTTCTACGGCGTCTACAACTTTGGCAAAGGTTAGGTTGCCCGTTTTGGCAGTGATTTCGGCAGTTTTGATTCCGCTGCCGCCGCGTCCTTGTACTTTATATTCGTCTAGTTCGGTGCGTTTACCCACGCCATTTTCGCCAACAGTCAAAAATGCTAGGCTTTTATTTTTTGGATCTACTATATCCATGCCAATTACTTCGTCTCCACTTTTTAATTTCATGCCGCGCACTCCGCTGGCTGTGCGTCCCATTTCGCGCACATCTTTTTCTTTGAAGCGGATAGCTTGGCCTTGTTTGGTAGCAATCATAACCTCGTCTGTGCCAGCGCTAGGTTTTACCCATTCTAAATTATCGTCTGGTTTTAATTTTATGGCGATAAGTCCACTGCGGCGTACGTTAGCAAAATCCTCTAGAGCGGTTTTTTTGATATTGCCGCGAGTAGTGGTCATAACCAAATATTTAATATTGGTTAGATCATTCATACCAAGTAGGGCTGTAACCTTTTCGTTTGGAGCAAGTTGCAAGAAGTTGATCAGTGCCTGGCCTTTGGCCGTGCGGCTAGCCTGAGGGATATCATAGGCCATAAGTTGGAATACGCGACCGCGATTGGTAAAGAATAGGATATTGTCGTGGGTATTGGTAGCTACCAGATTTTGTACACTTTCTTCTTCTTTGGTAGTTGTGCCAATCACACCCTTGCCGCCACGAGATTGCTGGTGGAAGGTGTCTGGAGGTAAGCGTTTTATGTATCCGTCCGAAGTTACCATAATAATAGTAGCTTCGTTTGGAATCAAATCTTCGGTAGTAAATTCTTTTATACCATGAGCAATTATTTGAGTGCGTCTTGGTTGGCCATATTTTTCTTTAATCGCCAAAGTTTCGTCTTTAATAATTTTTAGTATTTTGGCTTTGGACGCAAGAATAGATTCTAGTTCTTTTATCAAAGCTTTTTTCTCTTTTAATTCGTCTTCAATTTTTTGGCGTTCTAGGTTGGCCAATTGTTGCAATTTCATTTCCAAAATAGCTGTAGCTTGACGTTCGCTAAATTTGAATTTAGACATCAAGTTGGCCTTGGCTTCGTCTTTGTCTTTGGAAGCGCGAATTGTTTTGATAATTAAATCAATTTTATCTAGAGCCATGCTCAAGCCTTCTAAGATATGGGCTCGATCTTTGGCTTTGGTCAAATCATATTCGGTGCGGCGACGGATAATCACTTGTCTGTGTTTTACAAATTCTTCCAAAACATTTTTTATGTTTAGAACCTTTGGTTGGATGCCGTCTACTAGCGCTAGCATGTTGAAGTGGAAAGTAGTCTGAAGCTCTGTCATTTGGAACAGCTTGTTTAAAACTTTTTTTGGATAGGCATCTTTTTTTAGATCAATAACTACACGTACGCCGTCTTTGTTTGATTCATCGCGCAGATCTTTTATGCCTTCTATTTTTTTCTCTTGTACTAAATCGGCAATTTTTTCTAGTAATGTAGCTTTGTTAATGTTGTATGGAACTTCGGTGATAACAATTTTGAATTGATCTGTTTTGCCTTCTTGGATTTCGGCTTTGGCACGCATAACTACGCCACCTTTGCCGGTAGCGTAAGCAGTCAAAATATCTTTTTTGTTATAGATAATACCACCAGTAGGGAAGTCCGGGCCTTTGATAAGTTCGGCTAAATCTTCTACGGAAGTATCTGGGTCGTCCATAAGCTTGGCTAGACCGTCGCAGAGCTCGCTTAGGTTATGTGGAGGGATAGAGGTGGCCATACCAACCGCAATACCCATAGTACCGTTGAGTAGAAGGTGAGGTAGTTTGGCTGGTAATACAGTTGGTTCAGTATGGGATCCGTCGTAGTTAGGAATAAAATCAACAGTTTCTTTTTCGATATCAAATAGCATCTCTTCGGCTACAGCCATAAGCTTGGCTTCGGTATAACGCATGGCCGCAGCGTTGTCACCATCCATAGAACCGAAGTTTCCTTGACCATGTACCATAGGGTAGCGCATGGAGAAGTCTTGGGCCATACGAACCATAGCGTCGTAGATAGAAGCGTCGCCGTGTGGGTGGTACTTGGCCATCACTTCACCAACTACGTGTGCAGATTTACGGAATCTGGCGGTGTGGCGCAAACCAATATCCCACATAGCGTAAAGTACGCGGCGGTGTACTGGTTTAAGTCCGTCGCGCACATCTGGAAGTGCGCGAGACACAATTACGCTCATGGCATATTCCAAATATGAAGTTTGCATTTCTTCTACCAGTGATGCTGGGGTGATAATTCCTAACTCTTGGGGGACTAGTTCTAGTTTTTCTTGCATATTGATTTAGCGAATATTTAGAATGTTGTTGAATTTGATAAGGTTGAGCTATTAGTATTTGGTGTGCTTGTGGCAATGTCTATTGTAGTGGTTGTACTGCTGGCATTATTTATTTCGGCTGTAACTTGGGTAATTAAATTTTTAAGCTGCAGCTTTAGTTTTTCGTTTTTTATTCGAGTGGCTTCATCGTTAAATAGTGCATTCCATTCTGTTTTGCCATTTTCTATTAATTTTTTTTCTGGGGTTTTGTTCCAATTGAAAGAGGATAGACTTATTTTAGTTGCCCAACCCCAGAGCACTACTATAATAATAGTAAAGGTACTAACCAATATCCAGAGCCATTTTTTGGCCGCTGCGTTATATTCTTTGGGTATCTGGATTGGTATTGGTTCCGGTTCTGGCGCTGTTTGTTTTTTTCTCCTTGGCATATATCATGATACATTAGGCACACAGCATGATTCAAACAAATGAATATTGATGCGTGTATCGTGAGTAATGTCGCTACTCTTTTTCTAGCACGATTAGTTTTGTTTCTTCTTGTGGTAAATCTTTTTTCTTAATAATAATCTTTTTCTCTCCTGTTTCTGCCTTTAGGCCCGCTTCTTTTATGAAGGCGGTAATGGGCGCTGCGTCAGGGTCGGTATCGCAATGGTAAGCCATTGGTATTATTAGTCGTGGTTCTAACGTGTTTACCAAAGCAGCTGCAGATTTGGCGTCCATATAGTTTGGTCCGCCACCAACTGGTATAAACAATATATCTGGGCTCATTATTTTTTCTAGGAGTCCGGTGGCAGGTGCTTCTTTTAATTGTCCTAGGTGTACTATATTTAATCCTTCGGCATTGAGTTTGTAGATTACGCCCTCGCCCAAACCAGGGATAGCATAGATCATTAGGTTTTTGACTTCCATTTCTCCTAGTGAGCTTACGGTAAATGTATCTTGGGATACAGTGGCGGTGTCTTCTAGTCCGTGTGAGAACAAGGCAACATCTGGACTAAAGTTGCGAGGAAATTCTCCTTTTTTTGGTTTATAGGCATCAATTAAAACAGTGATATCTTTGTCTAGATTTTTGGTTTGAAGTTTAACACAGGTTTGTCCTAGCCAGCTTATATGCATAATTGCTTCATTTTTAATGAAATCACCACCTAATTTAGGGGGTGAAAGATTGAATAAAAGTTAAGGATATTTTAGCATTTTGTTGTTAAGGACGCAAGGGGAAGAAAGCTAAAAATAAGGGGTAAAAGCATTGACAGTTTGTATCATTTAAGGTAGCTTTTTTGTATAGGAATATAGAGAAAGTCGTTCTTAGTAAGAGTGGTTTTTTGTTCAGTCGTTGGTGTGGTATACTTAATTATAGAATGTTTCTAATGGATTTTACGACCATGAAAAAAGTGCTTAAAAAATATTTTATTCCCCACAAGGAGAATAATTTTCATCCTCATATTTTGCATGCCAAAAGAGCGGTTTTGTATAGTCTGGTTTTTTTGTTGATGAAAGTTATATTAGTAGCTTTTGTAATTCTCTTGCCCACAGGCGTGTTTGTTCTGCCAGATGTTTTGGCCGAAGAACAAAGGCAAATAGTGGCTCTTACCAATATTGCTAGACGAGAGAAAGGTTTACCTGCCTTGGTGGTATCAAGCAAGTTGGATCTATCTTCTCAAAATAAAGCCAATGATATGGCAGAGAAGAGTTACTTTGCCCATGCCAGAGAAGAGAAGAGTTTGTCGTCTTGGTTAAAAGGGGCAAATTATAAATACTTAGTGGCCGGAGAAAATTTGGCAGTGGGATTTAGTAGCGCCGAAGAGATAGTAAAAGCCTGGAAAAATAGCCCAACTCACTATGCAAATTTAATAGACCCAGAGTTCAAAGATTTGGGGGTTGGATTATCCGGAGGAATTTACAATGGCCGAGCTACTGTATTTGTAGCTCAGCATTTGGGTGCTCAAGTGGCAGCTGTAAAGACAGGGGCGCAGCCGGCAAAGAAAGTAATAGCCAAGAAATCATCATCAGTAGAAATAAAAGCAGAAATTCCGCCGCCAGTTGTAGAAGTAGCCAAAGTAAGCTCTTCGGTATTGGCTGGTAAAATTGAAGACGCACAAGAAGTTGCACCGCCAGTGATGAGTGCCAATCAGCAGACGCCTATAGATAGGTATATGCAAGCCAAAAGAGTTTTGCTTCCTATTACTAGCATCTTTGCAGTTTCACAAAACATTTATCTTTCAGCCATATTTTTCTTCTCATTTATTTTGCTTCTTAATATAGTAATAGTAGTTGCCGCAGGCAAAAAGCGTCATCATGTTATTGCTCAAACTAGCGGCCTAATTGCTTTGTTGTTTATCTTTTGGAAATTCTAAAACTATAGTTGGTTGGATTGACAAAACGGTCTAAACAAGCTACTGTACCCCCATAAGCACCGAGAAATCGGCGATTTTGCGTATTTACACAACATTATACATGATACACGCAGCACGATTCATTCGTTCTTTGTGCATCATGTTGCGTGTGCCATGAATTATGCTTTTTACCCCTAAGAGGGATCTGCCTGTGGGCTGAAAATATGTATGCCATTATTTAAACTTCACTCAAAATTTAAACCAGCTGGAGATCAGCCCGAGGCTATTAAGAAATTAATGGCTAGTTTGGACAAAGGCAATCGCTACCAAACTTTATTAGGCGTTACTGGTTCTGGCAAAACTTTTACAGTGGCCAATCTTATTACTCAATTTGATCGGCCAGTTTTGGTTATGGCGCCAAACAAAGCTTTGGCTGCCCAGCTTTATCGTGAATACAAAAATTTCTTTCCAGAAAATTCGGTAAATTATTTCGTTTCTTATTATGATTATTATCAGCCGGAAGCATATTTGCCCACCAGTGATACCTATATAGATAAGGAATCAATGATAAATGAAGAGATAGATAGGTTGCGCCACCAAGCAACCAGTGCGCTAATGTCTCGCAAAGATGTGATTGTGGTCGCCTCTGTGTCTTGTATATACAATCTTGGTGTGCCAAATAATTATTTTGAATCTGCGGTGCATTTGGAAATTGGCCAGCCGATGGTGCGAGCAGATCTAATGCGTCAGTTGGTTAAAATTCAATTTGCGCGCACACCAGGAGCTTTGGATAGAGGAAATTTTCGTGTGCGAGGTGATGTCTTTGAAATTGCTCCAGTGGCAGACAAGTTTCTTTATAGAATAGAAATTAAAGATCAGAAGGTTGCCGAAATTAGTGTAGTAGACGCTCTGACCAAAGGTATAAAAGAAAATTTAAAAGAAGCGGTAATTTTTCCAGTTAAACATTTTGTGTCATCCGAGCCGCAAATGAAAGAAGCGCTAAAAGAAATAAAAGCGGAGCTGAAAGACAGGTTGGCATATTTTAAGAAAAAAGAATTATATTTGGAAGCAGAGCGACTAGAGCGTCGCACTCGTTATGATTTAGAAATGCTTAAAACGTTGGGTTTTTGTCATGGCATCGAAAATTACTCTCGTCATTTGGCCGGCAAGTTGGCCGGAGAAGCACCAGATACTCTGCTTGCATATTTCCCTTGGAAAGATGGCAAACCGGATTTCTTAACTATTATGGATGAATCACATATTGGTTTGCCACAGGTGCGAGGTATGTATGCTGGAGATAGAAGTCGCAAAGAAGTGCTAGCTCAATATGGCTGGAGATTGCCATCTGCACTTGATAACCGTCCGCTTAAATTTGATGAATTTGAAAAACGAGTGGGGCAGGTTGTATTTACGTCGGCTACTCCAGGAGATTTTGAGTTGGCTCATTCTAGTGTGGTTGCCGACCAGGTAATTCGCCCAACAGGTTTGATAGATCCACCAATAGAGGTTCGCCGCGCCTCGCCAGAGTTCAGAAGGAACGAAGGCGGGACCGTGTTTGCTCCTACTTCGCCAAAGGCTTCGGCGGGACACAGTAAAAAAACTAATCGTGGGCAGGTAGACGATATAATAAATGAAATTGGTGGAATAGTAGAAAGAGGAGAGCGGGCAATAATAAATGTACTCACCAAGAAAATGGCCGAAGAGTTGTCTGAATTTTTGAAGCAGAGAAATTTTGCAGTTAATTATCTGCATTCGGATGTAAAAACTTTGGAACGTACAGAAATTTTGAATGATTTTCGTCAGGGAAAGTTTAGTGTTCTCATCGGGGTAAATTTGTTGCGTGAAGGTCTGGATTTGCCGGAAGTAACGCTTGTAGCGATTATGGATGCAGACAGAGAAGGGTTTTTGCGTAGCGAAGAATCGCTTATGCAAACTATGGGCCGCGCTGCCAGAAATGTGAGCGGTAAAGTAATTTTGTATGCAGATACAATTACCAAGTCTATAAAAAATGCGATGAAAGAAGTAGATAGACGCCGCACAGTACAGTTGGCCTATAATGCCAAACACGGCATTACACCAGAGACAACACACAAAGCGATAGAGCAGTTTTTGGATATTCCGGATGCGCCTGACCCCGCTCAGAACAGAACAGGTAAGATTAGTATAGAGCCGGATCGTAGAGGTAAGAGATCAGTGAAGAGGAGTAGGGCGTAGGTAGTAAAGAGTAGTGAATACAATTTTTGTTCTTTAAAAAAAGACGCTGTCTGGGTAGACAGCGAGGTCCGTTGCGAGCGCCTGTGGGCGGTCGAGGTGGATCCTGGTACCTAGTTTGTTATCGGCAGTAGCCGCGCCGGTGTCCCTCATCAACCGAGTGTTGGTCGAGCGGGAGTGTCGTTTTGAGTGGTGGCACGCTAGGACGAGGAGTGGAATAAACCACCATAAACTTTGCCTCCGTGGGCGCTGCGGACTCGGGCAAGGCTGCTTCAGTTGCGGCGATGTGCCGGTCAAGAAGTGCGAGCGTGCTCTGCACAGGAATGAACGAATTGGTTTTCATGGATTTCTCCTTGCAGCCTATTATATTTTAAACTAACTAAAAGTCAATATTAAATATTCTATGGAAGATAAAATTATAATCAAAAAAGCCAGAGTGCATAATTTGAAAAATGTATCTCTAGAAATTCCAAAAAATAAAATGACGGTTTTTACCGGCGTTTCCGGTAGTGGTAAATCGTCGCTGGCTTTTGATACAATTTTTGCCGAAGGTCAAAGACGATATATAGAATCTTTGTCACCATATGCCCGTCAATTTTTGGGGCAAATGGAACGGGCCGATGTAGATGAAATTACCGGTTTGTCGCCAGCGATTGCCATTGGCCAAAAAGCTCTTAGTCATAACCCGCGATCTATTGTGGGTACGCTTACCGAAATTTATGATTATTTCCGTGTTTTGTATGCCAGGCTTGGAGAAGTATTTTGTCCTACTTGCGGCACAAAAATAGAAAAATTATCTCCGGAAGAAATGATAGATATTATAATTGGTATGGCGGGGGAGTTAAAAGAAAAATCAGTTACGATTTTGTCTCCAGTGGTGCGTGGACGCAAAGGCGAGTATTACCAAATGTTGTATGATTTTTTAAATGAAGGTTTTGACCGTGCCAGGGTAGACGGCAAAATGCATTCTTTGCATGATCGAATAGAGATATCTAGAACCAAAGTTCATAATATAGATATTCTTATTGATAGAGTGATGATAAGCGACGAGAGTCGTCTGTTTGAAGCGGTAGAAAGTGCTTTGCAGCACAGCAAGGGTTTGGTAACAGTTTTGTTTAGTGAAAATACCAAGAATCCAACCGAAAGATTATTGTCTAGCCACTGGTCCTGCCCAGCCGACGGGTTTTCTTTTCCAGAAATAGAACCAAGACTTTTTTCTTTCAACAGTCCGGCCGGTGCATGTCCGGCTTGTGGAGGTTTGGGAAAAGCCGAAGCTTTTAGCAAAGAAATTTGTCCAGACTGTGAAGGTAAGAGGCTTAAACCAGAAGCCTTGTCTGTGCGTATAAAAAATAAAAATATCCACGAGGTGTCTTCGCTAACAATAGAAGATTGTCATACTTTTTTTAAAGATTATGGTAAAAAATTAAATGAACGTCAATTTCTTATTGCCCACAATGTAATTAAAGAAATAAATGATAGGCTTAATTTTTTGTTAGAAGTTGGCTTGGATTATATTACCCTAACCAGAGAAGCGCACACCTTGTCTGGTGGAGAAGCTCAGCGTATTCGTTTGGCTTCGCAAATTGGTTCGCATTTGTCCAATACTCTTTATGTTTTAGATGAACCGACTATTGGTTTGCATGAACGAGATACCGAAAAATTGATAAAAACTTTAAAAGCTTTGCGAGATGAAAACAATACGGTAATTATTGTGGAGCATGATGAACGCACTATAAAAGAATCCGATTATTTGGTGGATATTGGCCCAATGGCCGGAGAGTTGGGAGGAGAAGTAGTATATAGTGGCCCGACCAAAGATATTAAAAAAGAAAAAAATAAATCTTTGACTTTAAAATACCTAACCGATGAAGTAAAGATAGAAGTGCCAAAAAAACGCCGCTGGAAAGAAACCGAAGAAATTTCTATCGTCGGGGCGCGTGCTAATAACTTAAAAAATGTTAATGTCAAAATTCCGCTTCGTAAGTTGGTCTGTATTTCCGGAGTTTCCGGTGGAGGCAAATCTTCACTTTTGTATGATGTGCTTTACGAAAATGTAGCTCGCATCAAAAGCAGATTCAAGAAATTGGAAAATGTAAGCAGTATTACTGGTACCGAGTATATAGATAAAGCGGTGATTGTAGATCAGGCGCCGATTGGCCGCACACCACGATCTAACCCAGCCACATATACTGGTATATTTACACCTATCCGTGATTTCTATACCAGTTTAGAAGAATCCAGAGTGCGTGGTTATACCCATTCCAGATTTTCGTTTAATGTGCCTGGTGGCCGTTGTGAATCTTGCCAAGGGGCTGGGTTTAATACAATTGAAATGCACTTTATGCCAGAGGTAGAAGTGCCTTGTGAAGTTTGCCACGGCAAAAGATTTAGCCGTGAAACTTTGCAGGTAAAACACAAGAATAAAAATATTAGTGATGTGCTAGAGATGACGGTAAACGAGGCGGTAAAGTTTTTTGAACATATATACCAAATTACTGACAAGCTAAAAGTATTACAAGAAGTAGGCCTTGGATATTTGAGACTTGGTCAAAGCGCCACCACGTTGTCTGGCGGAGAAGCGCAGAGAATTAAATTAGCTCGCGAATTGGCTGCGCCGCTAGGCAAGAAAAATTTATATCTGTTAGATGAGCCAACAGTTGGTTTGCATTATCATGATATAGAAATGTTGCTTGCTGTATTAAACAAATTGGTAGACAAAGGCAATTCCGTAGTTGTAATCGAGCACAATTTGCATATTATAAAATGCGCAGATTATATAATTGATATGGGTCCGGAAGGTGGCGCCAAAGGCGGTATAGTAGTAGCCAAAGGCAATCCAGAAGAAGTGGGTGACAATCCACATTCTTATACAGGTATGTACCTACGACCATATTTGGACTAAAATATAATTATTAATTAAGTTAATTTTTATATGTTGAAAAAAATAATTTTAGTATTCATAGCTATATTTTTTGTAGGTTTGGCTGCTCTTGTTATTTATAACAAAAATATACCTTCCAAAAATGCAGAACCTTCTGTTCTAGAGCTTAAAAAAGGATTAGTGGTTACTAATTTAAAAGAGAATGATGCGATTAGCTCTCCCTTTAAAGTTGTCGGCTACACAAATGGTGATGGTTGGAATGGTTTTGAAGGCCAGGTAGGCACAGTAAGTTTATACGACAGCGCTGGTAAATTATTAGTTATCCAACCTCTTACAGCTACTTCGGAGTGGATGACTTCTACGGTAAATTTTGAAGCTAATCTAGAATTTCTTACAGATGCGCAGTCAGGAACAATAGTTTTCAAAAATGAAAATGCTAGCGGCGAATCATTTAGAGACAAAATTGTTTCTTGGCCGGTAAAGTTTTTACCATCAGACAGTACTGTAAAATTACAGGCATATTTTAGTAATAGCAAACTTGATCCAGAAATCAACTGTGAAAAAGTTTTTCCGGTCACCAGGGGTGTGCCAAAAACTGTGGCAGTAGCTAGAGCTGCTTTGGAAGAATTGTTAAAAGGCCCGACTTTTGCAGAACAAACCGAAGGCTATGTAACCAATATTAATGAAGGTGTAAAAATTAATAGCTTAACTATTGTGGGTGGTGTGGCCAAAGTTGATTTTAGCGAAGAGTTGCAAAAAGAGGTAGGCGGAGCCTGCAGAGTAACCGCTATTCGCACGCAGATAGTAGAAACACTCAATCAATTTTCTACCGTAAGTAGTGTTATTATTTCGGTAAATGGTAATACCGAAGATATTTTGCAACCATGAGTTTAATAGACCAAGCCAAAAAACTTCCGCTCAATCCGGGAGTATATATCTATAAAGATAAAGAGGGGGAGATTCTTTATATTGGGCGCGCCACATCTTTGCGTAGGCGTGTTTTGCAATACTTCCGCAAAGATATAGATCCGCGAATTGGTGAGATGGTGTCTTTGGCTGACACGGTAACTTTTAAGCAAACCGATACAGTTTTGGAAGCTATTATTTTGGAGGCCAATTTAATTAAAAAGCATTGGCCAAAGTATAATGTAAAGGATAAAGACAATAGGTCTTTCGTTTTTATTGTATTTCCAAAAGAAGATTTTCCAAGGCCAATAGTAGTGCGAGGCAGGGAGTTGGAAAAGTTTCCAGCCTCTTCTGCCAAGGTTTTTGGCCCATATCAAAGTGTTACTGTGCTGCGTAACGCGTTAAAGATTCTTCGTCGTATTTTTCCTTATAGCACATGCAAACCTACCGGGAAGCCTTGTTTTGATTATCAAATTGGTTTGTGCCCAGGCGTTTGTGTGGGTGCTATAACCAAGCAAGATTACCAGAAAAATATAAACAACATGGTATTGTTGCTCAAAGGTGAAAAGAAAAAGTTATTAAAAAAATTAACCAAAGAAAATCCACAAGCAGCGATTTACCTTAAACATATTCAAGACGTAACTTTGGTTTCTCGCGAAGAGTTCCATGACGACTCGCAGGAATTTAATCGTATAGAAGGCTATGATATTTCGCATTTTGCCGGCAAAGAAACCTATGGCTCCATGGTCGTTTTTACTGGTGGCAAACCAGACAATAGCCAGTACAGATTGTTTAAAATAAAAAACGCGCCGGCCAATAATGATCTGGAAGCGCTAAAAGAGATGTTGGAGAGAAGATTAAGACATACCGAATGGCCAAAACCGGATTTAATTCTGATTGACGGAGGAAAGCCACAAATAGATTATCTTGCAAAAACTATGGAACAGTACCAGATGACAGCGCCGTGGTTAGGGTTGTCCAAATTAAATGGTGATCATCTGGTTTTTGCTGCAGGAACAAAAAATGTGTTCAAAGATTTGGCTCAAACTATAAAACGAACTTTACAGCAGGTGCGTGATGAAGCGCATAGGTTTGCCAATCGAGGGCGCAGTAGGCGTTATTTTAATAGCAATTTTAAATAAAAAGTTTGACAAAAAGATGGTTGAAATTATAAAATTCCATATAAGAGGTGGCAATAATGAAGAAGTCGTTCAAAGTTCGTCACCAGACCCCAAAGATTCCAAGGTTTATTATTCGAGAGGCCAGCAAGCACTTGCCAGGTTATACGCAATTGCGTCGGGCACTAGATGTGCATAATGTCCAGTGGGCACTGCGTTCACTAGATTCCATTAGAAAAAAGATGGGCTATACAGGCTACAGACCATCATGGGTGTGCAGTATGAGTAAAACTGCTCGAAATAGGCGCAAGCTATTTCGGATGGCTCATGATGCGTTTCAGGCCGACAGGCTATATGCTCTGCTGAATGGTTTTTACTGGCGCAAGTATTTCTCGTTCAAATTGTAGGGGCGACGGAGTCTGGTAAGTGTGTGGGAATGGTGGCAGCTTTGGTGCCGTTCCCACCCTAATTTTACCTATATTGACATTTTTACCTAAGTATAGTATACTTGCCTTATAAAATTTAGCTATAAAGTCCGCCCAATTTAGAGGTGGACACCCTATCTGGCTTACCAGAAGGGATAAGGTGAATTTTTTTGTTATAATCGAAAGGAGTGAGTGGAATAGACAGTGAAATATTTATGATCGCTTGCGATTTATAAATATTGAATCTGGATATTCCTGAGCGAATGAGATTATATAATTTATACATATGTCAGAAGAAAAAGACCAAATTGACCCGTCAGATTTTAAGGCACTGTTGTCTTCCTACCCACTTACCATCCCAAAAGAAGGGGATGTTGTTAAGTGCAGAATTATTTCTATCGACAAAGGTGAAGTACACGTAGACATTGAAGGTTTAACTGTTGGTGTAGTGCGTGGCCGAGAGTTATTTGCAGAATCCAAAGAATATACCAGTCTAAAAGTGGGCGACGAAGTAGAAGCTACAGTTTTGGATTTAGAAAACGAAAATGGCGAAATGGAATTATCTTTCCGCATTGCTGGTTACCAACGCGCTTGGAACAATGTTAAGAAATGGATGCAAGACAATATTACTATCAAAGCCAAAGTATTGGCTGCCAACAAAGGTGGTTTGATGATGCAGGTAGAAGGCCTAGACGGCTTTATGCCAGTTTCTCAGCTTAACCCAGATCATTATCCACGCGTAATGGGCGGAGACAAGAATCGCATATTAGAAAAATTGCGTGAACTAATGAATAAAGAATTGGAAGTTAAAGTAATTGACGTAAACGAAAAAGAAGAAAAACTAATCGTTTCCGAAAAAGCTGTTTGGGAAGATACTCAAAAAGCAGTGTTGGAATCCTACAAAGTGGGCGATACTGTAGAAGGAGAAATCAGTGCCCTTACTTCTTTTGGTGCTTTTGTGAAATTTGGCCAAGACCTAGAAGGTTTGGTGCACATTTCCGAAATTGCTTGGCAGCGTATTGATCATCCAAAAGATATCTTGAAAGTTGGCGATAAAGTCAAAGCTCAAGTTATTCAATTGGACAGATCCAAAATTTACTTGTCTATCAAACGCTTGGTAGATGATCCTTGGAAGTCTGTAAAAGATAAGTACAAGGTTGGCGATAAGGTAAGTGGTAAAATCTTGAAGATTGAACCGTTTGGTCTTATGGTAGCACTCGATAAAGATATTCATGGTCTTGCTCACATATCCGAATTGGCCGATGAAGGTATTAGCAACTTGGGTGAGAAGTTCAAAATCGGACAAAACACTGACTTTGAAATTGTGTCTTTGGAACCGCCAGAGCATCGCTTGGGCCTAAGACTTTTTGGAGTAAAAGGCAAGAAAAAAGCCGATGAATCCAAAGAGGATAAAAAAGAGGAAAAAGCTGACAAGAAGGATAAGGAAGAAAAGGCTGATACAAAATAGTAAAATTAAAAAACACCCACTCAACGCGTAAGTGCTCGAGTGGGTGTTTTGTTTTAAGTGGTTAAATAGGTAAAAAATAACGCCCAGCCATATTTGTTCCAGTTGAACTTAATGGCAAGGGCGTGTGTGGTCGTCGACCTTCAGTCAAGGTGGCCTTCGGTAATTGCGATCGAAAGGACGCACAGCATTCCTCCGATGGCGCTAAAGATACTGCCAATAACTATCGCGCCAAGTCCCAATAATGGATGGTGGTGGCTAAGAGACACTGTCGATCCGATGAGTGCGAAAGCTAGACCGCCAACGAGTAAGGTGCAACCAAACAACATGATTCCCACGATGCCAAGAATCTTGGCCAAGGCATTGAGAATCTTGAGGAAGATATTGAAGGTATCGGATAGGACGCTAGATTTCTTAGACGATGCAAGCATAACTTCCTCCTGTGTTGTAGGCGTAGGACTTGTATCATGGTAGTATTATTTTTGTCAATGACAAAGGTTCAACCCTTGCCTTTTTGTGGAAAATAGGGTATATTTGATTAAATTCATAAGAGGTAATTTAACTTGTTATATATGCGAAACTTTGTAAAAAATTTCATTTTTGTCTTCATCTTTTTGTTTTTAGTTGCGGCGGTTTTGGGTTATGTAAAAGCCGGAAAGGATAAAAGCCCAGAGACTGTAAGTATTAGTAAAATGGTAGAAGAAATAAATGCCAACCAGGTAAAAACTGTAATTATTAAGGGCGATACTTTAAGCCTTCAGCTTAAAGACGAAAAAGCCAAACTTCAAGAAGTGCTAAAAGAACAAAATGGTACATTTGGTGAGATTGTAAGGAATTATAATGTTTCTAGTTCTTCTTTGTCTCAATTATCCGTAGAAGTCAAAAATGACAGCTCTTGGAAGTTTTGGCTGGGTAATTTGTTGCCAATATTATTGCCACTTATTATTTTTATTTTGTTCTTCTACTTCATGACTCGCGGTGTGCAAGGCATGAACAGTAAAGCTATGGGTTTTGGTCAAAGCAATCCTCGCCAAACCAACCCAGACGATAAAAATAAAAAGACTTTTGCCGATGTGGCTGGCGCCAAAGAAGCCAAACAAGAATTAGTAGAAGTAGTAGACTTCCTAAAAGATCCAAAGAAATTTACTGAGATGGGAGCCAAGATTCCAAAAGGTGTTTTGCTTGTGGGTACACCTGGTACCGGTAAAACCTTGCTTGCCAAAGCTGTGGCCGGAGAAGCCAACGTGCCATTTTTCAATATGTCCGGTTCAGAATTTGTAGAAATGTTTGTGGGTGTGGGTGCATCGCGTGTACGTGACCTGTTTAGCAAAGCAAAAAAAGATGCTCCCGCAATTGTGTTTATAGATGAGATAGATGCTGTGGGAAGACGCAGAGGAGCGGGTATGGGTGGAGGCCATGATGAAAGAGAACAAACGCTCAACCAAATCTTGGTAGAGATGGATGGTTTTGATCCTAATTTGGGAGTTATTGTGGTAGCCGCCACTAACCGTCCAGATGTGCTTGATCCAGCCTTACTTCGTCCAGGACGTTTTGATAGACGAGTAACTCTTGATTTACCAGATATTAAAGACAGAGAAGAAATTCTTGGTATTCATGCAAAAAATAAACCAATGGAGGCAGATGTATCTTTGCGCAAAGTGGCCGAACGCACTCCAGGATTTTCTGGTGCCGACCTAGCTAACCTGCTTAACGAAGCTGCCATTTTGGCAGTACGTAGAGACAAGAAAAAAGTTAGTGAGTTTGATATTTTAGAAAGCATTGAAAAAGTCTTGCTTGGACCGGAGAGAAAAAATAGAGTAATAAGCGACCATGAGAAAAAAATGACTGCTTACCACGAAGCTGGACACGCAATCGTTGGTCATTTTATGCCGCATTGTGACCCAGTACGTAAAGTATCTGTAATCTCTCGCGGTAGCGCTGGTGGATATACCCTCAAAATGCCAACCGAAGATAAATACTATCATACCCTGGCTCAATTTAGAGATGAGCTGGCTATGATGCTTGGTGGCTATGTGGTAGAAAAAACTCTCTTTGGAGAAAATATGCTTTCTACTGGTCCTTCCTCTGATTTGAAGAATGCTACTCAAGTTGCTCAAAATATGGTAACACGCTACGGTATGAGCCCGCTTGGTACCCGAACTTTTGGCGATCACCCAGAAAATGTTTTCTTGGGCGGGGGAATGCCGGAGCAAAAAGATTATAGTGAAAAAACGGCCGAAGCAATAGATAAGGAAGTAAGCAGCTTTTTGGCAGAGGCAGAAAAGAGAGCCAAAGAAGTGGTAGATAGCCACAGACCTCAACTGGAAGCTATGGTGAAAGAGCTTATGGAAAAAGAAACTATAGAGCAGGACGATATCCAAAGAGTTCTTGGCCCTAGACAATAAACCTTATAATTAAAACAAAAACCCGGTTGCCTAGCGCAGTCGGGTTTTTGTTTACGTCTTTAGTTGTGGTATAATATGATTATAAATAACTTACATTTCGAATATATGGGCTAAAAAGCCGCATATACACTCATTCGCTCATATAAAGTTAAAAACATTTAACTTTATATTTACTCATTTCGTGTATGAAAGAGCCGACATATCGTCAAACTTTAGTTCACGCTTGGAACGTAGTTTGGGAAAATAAAATTCTATGGATACTAGGTTTGTTGTCTGTCTTTTTGGGACAGTTGGGATTTAGCGATGTTTTTGGAAAGATTTGGTCTATGTTTGATAACAGTCTTGCAAGCGGAGGGTTCGCTCTTGTGCCGCTACTTAAACTAAATCTAACTGGCGGGGTATGGAGCGCTTTGGGATTGGTGTGGTTGTCAGTTATTTGTGTGGCTGTAGTATTTCTTGTTATTTTTTTGGCAGCGGCCTCTCAGGGCTCGCTTATTGCGTATGCAGCCGATTGGTTCAAGAATGGCAAGCATCAAACACTAGCAAAGCCATGGCGTAAAAGCATAAAACATTTCTGGAGTATTTTATTAGTAAATGTAGTTAGGCAAGTATTATTGTTTTTATTATTACTAGGTTTTGTGCTTATTGCCGACTATTTCTTTGTTTCGCGCACACCGCTTGAAGGTTTTGTCTTTGCTGCTAGCGCTGTATTAGTGTTGATTGCTTCTTTAGTTTTTTCTGCGCTTTGCATATATACTTTGTGTTATGTGGTTTTGGACGGCAAAGGAGTGTTAGAATCTGTCAAAAAAGCTTGGGCATTGTTTTCGGATCACTTACTAGTTTCTTTAGAAGTCGGCTTGCTCCTAATGCTTATGAACTTCTTTTTGGTGCTCGTAATCGCAGTCGGATCATTCTTTGCTTTCTTACCGTCTGTTCTTATCTGGGTGGCTGCTGGCTTTACCAATTTGGTAGTTTTGGCCGCAATTGGATTGATACTTGGTATTTTCTTGCTCTTATTGTTTATTGCTTTGGTAGCTGGTTTTTTCAATGCCTTCACAATCAGTGCATGGGTATTTCTGTTTATGAGAATGCATAAAGAAGGACTTTCTAGTAGAGCCATACATTTTTTTAAACACATATTTTCTAAATAGATTATATCTAGAGCTGGATTTTTCATTTGTCATTCTGAGCAAAGCGAAGAATCCCTTTTGTCCAAACGAGAGGGATCCTTCCCGCCCGAACGTACACGTTCGGTACGGGCGGGCATTTCATTCAGGATGACAGCTAAATAACACTGGATAAATTTTATGACCGATTTTCCTTCCATAGGTAGTTTGCTTGGTAAATCTGCAAAAAAAGATCCCGCTGCAAAGGCGGCCTCTTCGGCAAGCAAGGATATAAACGGTGTTGAGGAAAAGTTTGAGAAAAAGATGCATGAAATAGATCTTAAGAAGAAAGAAGAATTGACCAGTAAACAGGCCAGCTCTTTGGGGTTGCAATATATAGATTTAGCAGCCTTTCCTATAAATGCAGAGTCATTAAAAACAATCACAAAAAATGTAGCTATAGAACAAAAAGTTATTTGTTTTTATAATGTGCCTGGAGAAATAAAGCTTGGCTGTACAGAATATACGGATAGCATAAAAGAACTGGCGTACCAGCTTGGAGAAAGCCATCACGCCAACAGCCAGGTATATTTAATATCCGAGAACAGCTTGCAAAAAGCGATCAAGTTGTATGATAATTTGCCTATTGTAACCGCCGTAACCAAGGATCTTAATATTACAGATGAAGAATTAGAAAAATTTAAATCTGGGGTAATGGATTTTAGAAGTTTGGAGAGCCAGTTCTTGAATGTTTCTATTAGTGATATTTTAACGTTAATTATAGCTTCGGCTTTAAAAGTAAGCTCTTCCGATATCCATGTAGAAGCAGAAGAAAACGGCATTGTGGTGCGTTATCGCATAGATGGTATTTTGCACGATGTGGCTACGTTGCCAAAAGAACAATGGAAAAAGTTTATTTCTCGTATTAAATTATTGGCAGCGCTCAAAATAAATGTAACAGACCGTCCTCAAGATGGACGCGTAACTCTTAAATTATCTTCTGGCGGTTTGGACGTTCGTGTTTCTACGATGCCTACTATCTATGGAGAAAGTGTGGTAATGAGAATTTTGCATAGCGGCACCAAGGGCGTTACCTTTGATGAGTTAGGTTTGCGTGGTGATGCTTTTGCTAAATTGAAAAAAGAAGTAGAGCGACCAAACGGCATGATAATTACCACTGGTCCGACTGGGTCTGGTAAAACTACTACCATGTATAGTATTTTACGCACTCTAAACAAACCGGGTGTAAAAATAATTACTTTGGAAGATCCGGTAGAAATTAAAATGGAAGGTATAAACCAGAGCCAGGTAGATGTAAGTCGTGATTATACTTTTGCCAAAGGTTTGCGTAGTTTGTTGCGCCAAGATCCAGATATTTGTTTAGTTGGTGAAATCAGAGACTTAGAAACTGCCGAAATTGCTATTCAGGCAGCGCTTACTGGTCACTTAATTTTATCTACAATTCATACCAATAGTGCTTCCGGCACCATTCCACGTTTTATGTCTATGGGTGTAAAACCATTTTTGTTGGCCCCAGCTTTAAACTCCGTAATTGGTCAAAGATTGGTGCGTAAAATATGCGCCCATTGCCAGGAAGAGGATGTTTTAAGCGCGGAGCAAATGGAAAGAGTTGTAAAGAACTTAGAAACTTTACCGGAAGTAGAAAAGAAGAATGTTGATTTTAAAAACCTACATTTCTACAAAGGCAAAGGCTGTGAAGAGTGTAGTGGTCTTGGCTATAAAGGAAGAATCGGGTTGTATGAAATTTTTGTAATGACTAAAGAAATTGAACAAGCTATTTTGAGTGATCAGATTTCCGAATATACCATTCAAGAGTTGGCAGTAAAGGGTGGTATGGTAACAATGGTGCAAGACGGTTTACTTAAATCTTTAGAAAAAATTACTTCTGTAGAAGAGGTGTTTAGAGTTATTGAATAAGTCTTCAGGTAAGGAGTAGGATAGATTATATGAACTTATCAACTCCTATTTCAGAGTTAAACCGGGTTGGAAAAACTACTAGTAAAAGGTGGAAATCTTTGGGTATAAGAAATGTTCGTGATTTATTGTTTTATTTTCCGTTTCGTTATGAGGATTACCGTAGAGTGGTAGAGATATCGCAGTTGCGCGACGGAGATATGGTGACTGTTTGCGGACAAGTAGAATTGATAGCCAACAAACGTAGTTTTAAAACTAGGAAGGTGATTACCGAGGCTTTGATATCGGACAAGAGCGGTAGTCTGCGTGTGGTTTGGTTTAATCAACCGTTTATAGTCAAAAATATTAAGACAGGGGATATGGTTTACCTGTCTGGGAAAGTAAAGTCCGACATGTTGGGCGCTCAACTTATTGGCCCAGCCTACGAAAAGTACCCCGGTACTAGAGCCGCAGGAGCGGCTCAGTACGGGGCAGGTAAAAAAGAGGATACCGTTCACACTGCTAGGTTAGTACCAATTTACCCTCTTACATACGGTCTGACTCAAAAACAGATTCGTTTTTTGATTAACCAAGTAATTGTTTTGGCCGATAAGATGGTGGAATGGGTGCCAAAAGATATTTTAGAGAAGTTTGACTTAGCTCCACTTGGAGGGGCTTTGCGTGGCATTCATTTTCCGCAAGATGAAAATGAATTAAAAATAAGTACGGATAGGTTGAAGTTTGACGAAATATTTTTGACACAAATGAAAGCCGAGCTGTCCAAAAAAGAGCGGGGTAGCCTGCAGGCTCCAAGTATAATTTTTAAAGAAGAAGAAATTAAAAACTTTGTTGCTTCACTGCCATTTATATTAACCAAAACTCAAAAGATTGCAGCCTGGGAGATATTACAAGACATTAGCAAGAGCACGCCCATGAACAGGTTGGTTTCTGGTGACGTGGGTTCGGGAAAGACGGTGGTAGCAGCCATTGCGCTTTATAGTGTATTTTTAAATGGTGGTCAAGGGGTCATAATGGCACCAACAGAAATTTTGGCTCAGCAACATTTTTATTCTCTAACTAAACTATTTAATAATGCTAAATTAAAATTGGCGCTATTAACAGGTAGTTTAAAGAAAAAAGAGAAGGATATTATTATTGGTAGTATAAAAAATGGCGAGATAGATATAGCGGTAGGCACGCATGCCCTGCTTACGGAAGGCGTAAAGTTTAAAAATTTAAATTTGGTAGTAGTAGATGAGCAGCATCGTTTCGGGGTGGAACAGAGAAAGTTAATCAAAGAAAAATCATCTGCCAAACATTTGGGCAAGTCTGCACATTTTCTTAGTATGACAGCTACGCCTATTCCTAGATCTTTGGCTTTGATGATTTATGGAGATTTGGATGTGTCTATTATAAACGAATTGCCGCCGGGTAGAAAAAAGATAATTACTAGGCTGGTAGAGCCTTTTAACAGAGAAAAGGCCTATCAGTTTATTCGTGAGCAAGTGCAAAAAGGACGTCAGATATTTGTAATTTGTCCTGCTATTGAAGATGCTAGCGATGATGTTGCTGGTTCTACTTTGCCAGTTGTCGGTAGCGCCGAAAAAAAATCAGTAATGTCCGAGTATGAAAAACTTTCTAAAATTACCTTTCCAGATTTACGGGTTGGCTATTTACATGGTAAATTGAAGCCAGATGAGAAAAAAGAAACTATGTCTAAATTTAAGGAAGGCAGGATTGATTTGTTGGTATCTACCTCGGTAGTTGAGGTGGGTGTAGATATACCAAATGCTAGCATTATGATGATAGAAGGTGCGGAGAATTTTGGTCTAGCTCAGCTGCACCAATTTAGAGGGCGAGTAGGGCGTTCAACCCACCAATCTTATTGTTTATTATTTACTGGAACTTTTTCTCATAAATCTTTAGAAAGACTTAAATTTTTTGAGCAAAATAGCGATGGTTTTAAATTAGCAGAAAAAGATTTGGAGATGCGTGGTCCGGGAGAAGTATATGGCACAGAGCAGAGCGGAGATATGAATTTACGTTTAGCCAAATTGACTGATCAGGAGCTTGTGAAAAAATGTCGTGAGGCAGCCAAAACGGTGGTAAATGATTTGAAGAAGTATTCAGCCGTACTTACCAAAGTAAGGGATTGGGAAAACCAAACTCATTTTGAATAATAGTCTAGTTTTTAAGAAATAACCCTTGGTATAAGAGGTGTTGACTTTAGGTTTGCGTTTATGTATCGTATTGTGAGCAAGGCTAGGGCTTTGCAATGAAAGAGGGAAACATCCCAATGGTTCAATCAAAAATGCTCATGCCGACTGCGGCAGAGATCGCATGGTGGATGCTACATGTGGTGCAGCACGTGTGTCACATCGAGTACTTTCTCAACGAGCTTGGTATTGGCAGTGAAGACCCAGATAGGCCCCACGATATAGTGGGTGTAGGTAACAAATTTGAGTGGGGAGTGCTTGCTGGCTTTGCTGTTCAGCAGCGCAATGGGAGCCAGGACTTCTTTGATGCGTATGTAAGGCCTTCTCGCGAAAAGCATCGCTGCCAATACCACCATCAGCAGTGGAATAAAACTGGCAGTGTGGAGAAGGTAGACAGCATGAAGCTTGGTGCGGTCGATGCAATATGCTCTCTTCTTGAGGATCGTCCTTATCAAGGTGGCACGCACTCGTTTGGCCAAGCAATGGAAATTGCGCTAAAAAATCCACCGCATAGGAGGCCGTGGATGGTGGAAATAATCCCAGAGATGCAGCGCTTGGCGTATCCGCCAATATACAGGATCGAATCTCTCGATCACATTCCAAATATTGGCATTCCAGGAAACACGCACGACATTGTGTGTCAGCGTGTCGCAGAAACAAGGTCGTACCTTTTGGAAGCGCACGGGTTGCGTGTATAGTAGGCAGGGTCCCCTCGGACCCTAATTTTTTTAGAAAAATATGTAGCGAAGCCCTTACTTCAAAATTTGTTCAACTACTTCTTTTACATTTTTTACGGGAGCGATTTTAAGTTCAGAGATTTTTGGCATATTTGTAGAAGAGGGGGTAATAGCAAATTTAAAACCCATTTTTTTAATTTCGTTTAATCGTTTTTCGGTCTGAGACACCGGTCTTATTTCTCCGCCCAGACCCACCTCTCCAAAAGAAGCTATATCTTTGGAGATAGTTTTATTTTTTATGGCGGAAGCCAAAGCCAAAATTACCGCCAGATCCGCGGCTGGTTCTTCGGCCTGTAATCCACCTACCACATTTAGAAATATATCGTATGATTCTAGTGGTAAGCCCGCGCGTTTAGAAAGTACACCGACTAGCACTTGCAAGCGGTTTAAATCAAAACCAGAAGCTCTTCTTTGTGGATAACCAAAATTAGTTTTGGTAACCAGCGCTTGTATTTCTACTAGCACCGGTCGGCTGCCCTCCATAAGGCAGGTGACTGTAGATCCAGGTACGGCATCGCCACGGCCAGCCAGAAACACTCCGGAAGGGTTTTTTACCTCTTCTAGACCATGGCTTTCCATAGAAAATACACCTATCTCGTCTGTGGCGCCAAAACGATTTTTGGTCGTGCGCAAAATGCGGAATAGATGGTATTTATCTCCTTCCAGATACAAAACAGCATCTACCAAATGCTCTAAAGTTTTTGGGCCAGCTACGCCGCCTTCTTTGGTAACCTGTCCGATTAGAATAATAATTTTGCCGCTGGTTTTGGCCAGGTCTAAAAGTTTGGTCGTGCAGGCTCGTACTTGGTTTATATTTCCAGACTCACCTTCTATTTCTGTGGCTTGTACTGTTTGAATGGAATCTACAATAACTAGTTTGCATTCCTTATTTTGTTTTATTGTTTCAATTATATTTTCTATTGCGGTAGCATTGCCTAGCTTTAGAGTCGGTGCAGAAATTTTTAAGCGTTCGGCCCGAAGCTTTATTTGTTCAACGGATTCTTCTCCGGAAATATATAGAGAATGGGGGAGTATAGCGGCCAATTGTAGTGCCAATGTGGATTTTCCGATTCCAGGTTCACCGCCCAATAAAATAAGAGAGCCTGGAACTAGGCCCCCTCCAAGCACTCGGTCCAATTCTTCTATGTTTGTTTTTATTCTAGCAAATTTTGTTTTGTCTATATTTTTTAAGTCCGTCATTTCTATCGGTGCGTAGGTGTTGGTGGTATCTGTTTTTGATTTGGCAGGTTTTTGCCCTTCTACAAGTGTTCCCCATTTTCCGCATTCTAAACAACGCCCAGTCCATTTGGTGTATTGAGCGTCGCAGTTGGAGCAGTTATAAATTGATGAGTTTTTAGTCATAACTTATTTAGGTCTGAAAATTGCTGTTATAGGCTTCATTTTGTCGCCGCATTGCTTCTTCAGACAAATATAACCATATTTAACGATACCACCCTGTTGTCCTTGTATTACCTGAGCATTAATTCCATCTGGCGCCCATTTATCAAAAAGTGCCGAGTGTTGTCCGTAGCAATCTTCTCCATTTGAGTTAAAAATCCATATTACGTCTCCTTGTTTTAGAAGGTTTGCCACGTCGTCTGGCCAACCCTTTTTAATAAGAGTAGAATTTTGTAAGTAGACTTGATTAACAGCTTGGGTTGCTGCTTTTTGTAATTTCCAACAGGATGTTTTTTCTTCTTTAGTTTTAGCATATTTACAAAGATCGGCACATAACTTGTGTGAAGGTGTGGAAATCTTTGCTTGTCTAAAGATGCTGTCTGCTTTTTCGTGTGTCCAGCACCCTCTGTTGTCTTTTGCTGTTAGGCACGCCCGAGTACCAATACCAGCGAGAGTGTAAATAGTGCCAGCTGTTCTTCCGCATGACCCAAAACGTACGCCACATTTGGTGGCGGCATCGGCCACCTTTATAATACGTGTAGGCAATGGTTCTGACATGTTAACAATAGATCCAACTTTATCATAAAACTCAAGAGTTCTTTTTTCTTTACCTGCATTGCCTAATGATTTTCCAATAGGGCTCTCCAAAGTGATAGGGCAATTTTCAAATCTAGGCACTATTCCCTCTGATTCGTTAGGTAGGCTGCTTTGCATTGTGCCGTTGGCATCTTCGGGGGAGATTGTTTCTGCCGTAGTAATCTGCATTTCTACTATATCCTTTAAGTCTAGCCTGTCAACTGTTTTTACTTTTAAAGCATTAAACTCTGTAGTAGCTGGATTGATATTATATAAAATAGCAAAAGATCCCCAAGCAATAAGTAATCCAATTAAAGCCTGTCCGATTT
>MFRA01000005.1:236307-433619 GCA_001783215.1 Candidatus Magasanikbacteria bacterium RIFOXYD1_FULL_40_23
CTTGCACTATAATCATGATTACAGCTACTATGCTTACGATGCCGATACTAAAATTGTATAAAGCGGAAATTAATTCTGGAATCCAAGGTATGTAGTAGTAGGTCCCAAGTTCGTTGCTTGTAGAAACAACGTTGGAAAAATGTAGTCCAGGTATGTCTATTTCTAGTAGTGGTTTTTTGGCCTTTAAATCAAATTCCCAAAAAAGTATATTTTGCTGTCCGTAATTTGTTTCTTCACTGCCTTGGGCTTGGGCCAGGCTGGAGCGAAAGAAAAAAGAGAATACCAAAAGAAAAAAGACCAAGGCAGTTAGTTTTTTGGTTGTTTTATAGTTGTTCGGCATAGGGGATCGGTCAGTAAAATTTATAGTTAACTGCCTGGTGGGCTTATTATGTCATACCAAAATGTATTCCATATAGTATCCTTATCCCAAACCTGATTACTTGAGCAGCGCGCATTCCATCCGTCTTTGTGTTCCGGAGATACGATGGGTCTTATGCCAGATATCTTAGTGCAAAAATTGCACGGGGCAGGATTTGCGTAAGAATCCCTGCCTATTGCAGGGCAATTTCCTTTGCCACGCTGGTTCATTTCTTTCCAATCTTCTTTTAACCCCCCGGATTGAAATTGTAGTCCATTTCCAAGCGATACTCCAACATGTCCTTTTCCAACTAGTAATCCTACAGGTAGATTTTTTCTGTTTTCTTTTGTGATTGGTCTTCTAACCCAACCAATGCCTTCTAATAATTTTTCTAATTTGGTAGTATTGCCATGTTTTAGATTTGTACAACCTATGTAGTTTAAAAAATAGGACGAGCTCCAGGCGCAGTTACAAGGGCCAACGCAAATAGCCGCATCGTGTAGTTTTTGGGCTGCATATTGGGCGCCTTCTTTGGAGCATGGTGCAAATCGAGATGGATAAGCCCCAATAACACTTCCTATAACTCCGGTCCCACCGCCAACAGGTGTTGTGTCAGAGACCTCCGGTAAGTCAACTAAAGATTCATCGTCTAATTCTATGGGTTCCACAGTTTTCACCTTCAAAGCATTAAACTCTGTAGTAGCTGGATTGATATTATATAAAATAGCAAAAGATCCCCAAGCAATAAGTAATCCAATTAAAGCCTGTCCGATTTTTTTGGTAAGATGCGCTTTTACCCTCACCGCCTCTGGAAGCTATAATATGCACACCTTGCACTATAATCATGATTACAGCTACTATGCTTACAATACCAATGCCAAAGTTATATAGGGCAGAAATTAATTCTGGGATCCAGGGTATAAAGTAGTAGGTGCCAGTCTCGTTGGTGGTAGAAACAACGTTGGAAAAACGTAGCCCAGGTATATTTATTTCTAGTAATGGTTTTTTGACCTTTAAATCAAATTCCCACAAAAGTATATTTTGTTGTCCGTAGTTCGTTTCTTCACTGCCTTGGGCTTGGGTCGGGTTGGAGTGAGAGAGAAAAGAGAAGATAAGTACAAAAGCAAATAGTATGCCTATTTTTTTATGTAGTCTGTATTTTTTTGGCATATTTATTTAGCACAACCATGTTGCGTAGTGTTTATCAGAACGTAATCTTAAGGTTTAATAAAATTTTCTAACATTTCTTTTAGGTTTATGTCGGCCTTTGTATTTATTTGTTTGTTGTTTACAAAGATTGCCGGGAAAGATGTTAGGCCTAATTCTTTGGCCATTTGTGTGCCGGAAGAAATTGTTTGTTTTGTTAAATCATTGTTTGTGCACTGCCACCATTTTTCTGTGTCTAGGTTTAATCCTTGGGCTATATTTTTTAAACCCGACTCTTGCAAATTATTGGTGTTTTGACTGGCTATATCTATAAATTGCCAAAACTTTTTCTCGTCTTGTTGTGCTACACACCAGGCGGCTTGATGGCCAATAGCAAAATTTTTGGAAAGTATTTTTGGTTGAGGGGCATCTTTCCATATGAGGCGGATTTCTTGAGGGTGTTCTGTTACAATTTGTTTTATTATAGAATGGTTGGATAAACATTCCTTACAATTAAAGTCCATAAATTCGACTATGGTAACGGGTGCGCCCGGGTTGCCAAGTATTAATTCGGAATTTGATGTGGGAATAAAAATAGATTTCTCCGAGATAAGTAGCTCGGGGCTAGTTTTAACGGTAATTTTGCTTGTGCGTCTAATTTGTACAGCAAGAAAAATGCCGGTTAGCGCTATTAATACCAAAAGAAGTAAATGGGTTTTTTTATGCATATTTAGAGTTGTGATTCAAATACGCCAGTTTTATTTAAGTCTGTAAATATTACTTTGTTGTGGTTGGCATCATAAGAAATACTCTTTATGTTGTAGTCGCTATCCAGAGAAATAGGGGTTTTTAAACCAGTTTTTAAATCTATTTTGTATAAATCATCGTAGTTGTATTGGGCGATAGATCTAGACATGCCTGCTCCGGTTGGCAGATTTTTTGGAACTGCGCAGTAAGCTGTGTCGTCGTTGCCAAAGGTGCATTTGTCTGCCCAAGTATTAAGCTGTAGTAATTTACGATTGTTGCCGATGCTGTCGCCTTGAGAATCTACTATCCATAGCTCTGGTTTAAAATCACTGCGAGAGCTGTAAACACTATATAATAACTTCTTGCCAGTTGTAGACCATTGCGGCATGAAACCGGATCCATCTACGATTGCTGATTTAAAATTTTCTCCATTTAAACCAACAAATAAAACCTCTCGTCTTTCTCCGCCCTGAGGAGCGCCAGTTTGAGAAAAGGCAGCCACCTGTTGATTTGGTGACCAGTTTACAATTACTTTATCAGAATTATCTCCCATTGGTTCAATAAGTTTGGTTCCCGTACCATCGCTGTTTATTGTGACTAGCCAGCGGTTAGATGGATCTAGCCCCAAGCTTTTGGCAGCTATTTGATTGCCGTCGCTGGAGAAAGAAAAATCTTCCCAATGTTTTGGTAAAGTAACTTGTTTGTTGGTGTCAAAATTATAAACTATTTTTGAGTTGTCTGGATATTCTATGACCGCTTGATTTTTACCTTTTGCCCAAGTAACTTTTTCTGCACTATAAAATAATTGATCCGATAGTGGTTTGATTTCTCCACTAGGAGTTACTCTGTAGAACTTTCCATCATTGGCATTGTAGTAGCGAAAATCTCCACCAACACTTAGGGAGGCGTGGTTGGCAGTTTCAGATATTATTTGGGTGGTAGCTGCTGGTTTATAGTAAGAAGGAGACGATGGTTGGATAATGCCAGATACTGGGAGTAGTTCACCGCCTGGGCCTTGGGTAGTGCCGGTGGCTGAAGGTGGTTTGGTGCCAGATGTTGGCAGTTGTCCGCCAGGCAAAGTGCTTGTAGAAGGGGGAATTGTTGGCTCGCCAATTTGTCCGGTTTTAGTAAAAAAATAATAAAGAGCATAACCAATAAGACCAGCCACTGCAAGCAGGGCAACAACTAGCATTATTCTTTTGAAGAGATACATAGATTGGTTAATATTTTGTAAGTCAAAATGGTAGTCTTTGGCTAATTTATATTATATCACAAAAACAAGCTTATGATTAAGCCTTGTCTGGCTTTTGTAATTGTTTTGCCTGATTTTGTAAGTTCTTTTTCTGGTCTTGTTTAGCAACGAGCGGTTTGAGTATAGAAAGCTGCTTTTGCCAAGCGGTTTGTTGTTTTTGTAGTTTTTCTATCATCTGAATAATGTCATTAGTCATGGCGCCCTTGATTAGTGGGATTTTGCCGATATAGAATAATACAGCCAGAAAGGTAATATAGAGAGGGGATATTATAATAAGTATGATTGGTATAATAATTGTTTCTATGGTTTTAATAACTGCTTGCAAGCATGACTTGCTGTCTACAAAAGCTGCATCCATAATGGCAGTGATAAATTTGAAGGCTTTTAGCATTCCAATAAAGGTGCCAATGGTGGTTAGGGCTGCCTCTAAAAAAGCTATTCTTGCCTTGTAAGCTAAATGGTTTACTTGTTTTTTTAAGATTTCCAACATCTCTTCTATTAAAAAAGTAATCTTTGGTTGTAAGAAAGATAAAAACTTTTTTGCTTTTGTTTGTTTAAAATTGCCTATTTCTTTTTCTAGTTGGTTAGTTTCTTTATCTAATGCCTGCACTTGTTTTTGTATTTGAGCTATCATTATTTGTTTACGTTGTGCCATAAAAACAGCCGCTTCTTGCTGCTGGCCTTCGTCTAGCTGCGTTTGTCGCTCCTGTTCTTCGGCCTCTATATTTGGCCGCTCATCGTTTTGAGTTGGGTAAGAGAAATCGTTTTCGTTGTTCGCAACCGGATCATTAAAATTTTCTGGTTCATTATCATTTTTTGGTTGGTTATCATCTTCTGGTTCGCCATCAAAAAAGTTATCATTGGATGCTTGAGACATTCTTCGGGATGCACTTTCGGAAGCTCGGCTAGCTGCCAGACGATTTGCAACCCCGCTTTGCATCTGCATATCTTGAGGGATAGTGTTGTCATTGGCAGGGCGAGAAGAAATATTATTGTTGGCAACACTACCAAGCCCAGTGTTTAAGTTGGGCTGATTCGTCTCCTTTTTTAGTGGTAGTGCCATAGGGCATTAATTTATGGCCAATTTGTTTTGTTGTAATACAAGTTTGTGTGATGGTTTGGTTTTGTCTTGGACAATCATTCCACCAATAATTTTCTCTACTTCTTTGCGTATCTGTCGGCGTATTTCGCGGGCGTTATTCTTTTCTGGCAATTGCTCTACAAACCATTCAAATACTTTTTTATCTGTATTAATTTTTGTATTGTGAGCAGCTAGTTGTTTATTTAGTTCGTCTATCTCTAGAGCGGCGATTTTGGCTAAATCATTTTTGGCCAGAGTGTTGAATACACAAATTTGATCAAGCCTATTTATAATTTCGGGAGAGAAAAAATCTTTTAATTTGGTAATAATCTGCTTTTTATTTTCTGTATAGTTTATATTTTTATCAAAACCAATTTGTGATTTTTTGGTTTCTTCGGCGCCAAGAGAGGTGGTAAGAATAATTGTAGCATGTTTTAAGGATATGTTTCTGCCGGTAGAGTCGGTGATAGATCCGTTTTCCAAGATTTGTAGAAGTAGTTTGGTTACATCTTTGTGTGCTTTGTCTATTTCATCAAAAAGAATAATGCAATATGGATTCATTTTAACGCGGTCAGTAAATTGGTTTGTTTCTTTATAGCCAATATATCCGGCAGGGGAGCCGAGCAGTTTGGAAACGCCAAAGCTTTCGTTGAATTCACTCATGTTTAAATGGATAAGTGAATTTTGGTGAGGATAAATTACTCGTGCCAAAGATTTGGCCAATTCGGTTTTGCCAACTCCGCTTTCGCCGGCAAATAAAAACGAGGCCAGCGGACGGTTGGGGCTAGATAGCTCTAGTTGGGTTTGAGAAATTATGGCAGATACTTCTCGCAATACTTCGTCTTGTCCAATAATATATTTTTTTAATTCTAATTCTAGATCGGATAGGCTAGTTTTTTTATTAAATGATAGATTTTTTACTGGCGCATCAATCATTTTGGCTAGTTGTTCTACCACGTCTTTTTCTGTAACCAGGCCAACTTTTTTGTTTGTTTTTTTGGAAGAAGTTTTTTCTTCTAGGGCTTTGATTTCTCTATTTAATATTTTTTCTTTTTCTTTCAACTTTACCGCTTCGTTAAAATTGTCTGTTCCGGCAGCTTCTTCTTTGGCGAGCATTGTTTGCTGAAGTTCTTGTTGTAGGTGCCACAGCTTGGATTTGGCTGCAGTTGTGTTTATTGTTAATCGTTTGGCGGCAGCGGTTTCGTCTAGCAAGTCTATAGCTTTGTCTGGCAGGAGTTTATTGGTTATGTAGCGATCGGCAAGATTGGCTGCTTTGGTAATAGCTTTGTCGGAAATTTTTAAATTATGGTAATCTTCGTAGTTCTTTTTTATACCCATCATGATTTTGATTGTATCGGATACAGATGACTCTTTGATATGAATTGGTTGGAAGCGGCGTTCTAGAGCTGGGTCGCTTTCTATGTGTTTTTTAAATTCGGTAGGGGTAGTGGCGCCAATACAGCGAATCTGTCCGCGTGCTAGGGCGGGTTTTAAAATATTTCCTGCGTCCATATTTCCTTGGTTGGACCCAGCGCCCACAATATTGTGAAGTTCGTCTATAAATAAAATAATATCCGGGTTGTGCGTAGCTTCTTCTATTACTTGTCGCAATCGGCCCTCAAATTCTCCGCGATAAGCTGTGCCCGCAATAAGCAAGCCCATATCTATGGCGTAAATTTTTTTGTTAAGCAGTATATCTGGCACATCACCACTAGCTATTTTTTTGGCCAATCCTTCTACGATAGCAGTTTTGCCTACGCCCGGATCGCCAAGAAGTATAGGGTTGTTTTTAGTGCGGCGACACAGAATTTGCATCATGCGTTCTATTTCTTTGGAGCGACCAATTACTGGGTCAATACCAGAGACCACATCTTTGCTAGTAAGATCTACGCCAAAAAAGTCTAGGGCAGTTTCTTTTTTATTATTTTTTTTGTGAGTATGCATAAGCGGAGTATTCATTCCTTGGCCCATAGTATCTTCGGACAAACTTTCTTGGATATGATCCATGATTTCGGAGACCTTGGTTATTTGAGGGAATTCCGAAGCGTTTGTTAAAACTATTTCTAGCTGTTCTTCTAGTTCATCTTTCTTAATTTTTTTATTTTCCAACAATTGTTCCAGGCGATCGTCTTTGGTGTTGAGCAGTGCTGAAAGTAAATGTTCCGTGCCAAGATAATTATGGTTATGTTTCTGAGCAATAATCAGAGATTTTTCTAGGGCCGCTTTAGCTGCAATTGAAAAAGGGGATAGGCCAGCTCTGACTTTTGGCTCCGAGGCTGCTTTAATGCTTGCTAGAGCGCTTTCTATACTCTTGGTATCCAGTTGGTATCTGTTTAGAATTTCATTGGCCATAGAGCCTTTTTGTAAAGACAGCGCCAACAAAAAATGAGTCGGCTCTACCGAAGCATTTTTTAGGTCTGTGGCTAGGCTAATACTGTTTACAAGTACTTCGCGCAAATTGGTGGAAAAACGGTCTATTATGTTCATTTTAATTTGAAAATTTTTGACTAGATTTAGAGTGTAATATATACTAAAAACGCTGTTAAGTCAAAGTATTTTCACCCTGTTAAATAGTTTTAAATTCCTTGGATTGTGCACTATATTTATATCCTTCAGAGTTTGAAGGATAAGAAGTTTTACACTGGATATACCAAGAATTTAAAACTAAGATTTGAGCAGCATCAGAAGGGTAAGGCGAAATCAACAAAAGATAGAAGACCTCTGAAGTTAATTTACTATGAAGCCTGCTTAAACCAACAGGATGCAACAAATAGAGAAAAGTATTTAAAGTCTTATCATGGTAAAATGTTCTTAAGAAATCGGCTCAAATCTTATTTAATAGGGTAAACTTATGCTAGTCGCTAAAAACATATTCAAAGCCTACGATATTCGCGGACTCTCCGATACAGAATTATTTCCAGAATTAGCCTATAGTTTGGGTAGGGCATTTGTAGTGTTTTTGCGTAATCATAATTTAATTAAACCCGGTCAAGCTGTGGTGGTGGGCAAAGATATGCGTCTTACTAGCCCAGGGCTGCAGCAGGCGCTAATGAGAGGTGTAAAGGACGAAACTGTAGAGGTGGTAGACATTGGTCTTGTTTCTACCCCTTTGTTTAATTTTGCCTGCGCCAATTACCCGGAGCACGCCGGAGGGGTGATGGTGACTGCCAGTCACAACCCAGCTCAGTATAATGGTTTTAAAATGACTTTGGGTGATGGGTTGCCTGTGGGTGAAGCCTTTGGTATGGCCGAGATTAAAGAGTTAGTTGTAAATTCCAACTTTGATTATAAAGATTCTGAAGATTTGGTTTTTCCAAAAAAAGAAGTTTTGAGCGATTATTTAAATAAGATTTTTTCTATTGTTCCTCCAAGTTCCTTGCGCTCAATGAAATTGGTAATTGATGCAGGCAACGGCATGGCCAAAGTTACTTTCCCGGACATGCTAAAACATTTATCTACAAGTGTTGAATATTTATATCTTGAACCAGATGGTAATTTCCCAAATCATGAAGCCAATCCGTTAAAGACAGAAACTTTGGTTGATTTGCAAAAAAAGGTAATAGAAACAGGTGCAGATTTTGGGTTTGCGCTAGATGGTGATGCAGACAGAATTGGTCTGGTAGATGAAAAAGGCCAGGTGGTGGATGCTTCTTTTGTGGGAGCGTTAATCGGGGTAGAAGTTTTGCGAAATCATGCAAAAGCAAAAATGTTGTATGATGTGCGATCTAGTATGATAATTCCGGAGTTGTGGCAAGCCGCTGGCGCTACCACAGAAATGTGCAAAGTTGGTCATGCGAATATTAAAAAAATGTTAAAAGAAACTGGTGGTGCGTTTGCTAGCGAACTTTCATTGCATTTGTATTACAAAGATACATTTGATGTAGAAAGCACAGATTTGTCTTTGCTGTATGTTTTGCAAATGTTATCACGAGAAAATAAACCGCTTAGCGAAATAGTGGCGCCACTGCAAAAATATTTCCATTCTGGGGAGATAAATTTTGAGGTTGAAGATAAGGCCGAAACAATGAGAAGAGTGGAAGAAAAATATAAAAATGAAGCGTTAGAAATATCGCGTTTGGATGGTTTGTGGATGAAGTTTGATTGGGGTTGGGCCAGTGTGCGATTAAGTAATACCGAACCGGTGGTGCGTTTGAATTTGGAAACAAAAAGTAAAGAAGTAATGGAAGAGAAGGTAAAAGAGTTGAGTGAAGTAATAAAAGGTTAAGCCATTCCTCGTAATTTTTTAATTCGGTCTTCTATCGGTGGGTGAGTAGAGAATAGACTAGAGAATTTTTTGCCAGAAAATGGGTTGGCGAAAAATAAATGAGCTGTGGCCGAATTAGCATTGGCCATTGGTTGGTTTTGTGTCGCTATTTTTTCTAAAGCGCTTGCTAGTCCAGCTGGGTAGCGGGTAAGTAGAGAGCCAGACGCATCGGCCAAATATTCGCGTCTGCGAGAGATAGCCAGCTTAATTAGTTCAGCCACAATAGGAGACAAAATAGCCAACACAATACCGATAACCATAAATATAGCGCCAAGATTTCCACCTTCGCGATCGTTGCGGCGGGGGAGCCAGTGGCTGCGTAAAAATATATTGGCAAGAATAGAAATCGTACCTACTAGTACAGCTACAAGCATCATAAAACGAATATCGTAATTTTGCACATGAGACATTTCATGCGCCAACACACCTTCCAGCTCTTCGTTGGTTAGTTGCTGTATTGCGCCGGTAGTAACTGCAATAGAAGCCAGCTCTGGTTTGCGGCCAGTAGCGAAAGCGTTTATAGCAGGATCGTCTATTATATAAACTTTGGGCGTAGGTAAACCGCTAGTAATGCAAAGATTCTCTACCATTCTGTAAACATAAGCATTATCTTCTTTGACAATTGGTTTGGCGCCCGTAGACCACAGAGCGATTTTGTCGCCTTGGAAATAGGAAATAGCAGTCATGCCAAAAGAAAGTAAAATAGCAAAAAATACACCGTTGTAGTTGCCAGTGCCGACAGCCATATCAAAGACATAGCCCAAGCCAATAATGACAACGATAAAAATCATTATTAGGGCAATGGACTGTCTTTTGTTAGAGGTGATTTGAGAGTACATATTTTATATTTCCGTTTTAACACCATCTTTGGTAATTGATTTTATAAAGAAGGGGCGCTTATCCAAGGTATTTGGTATATGTGCCGCCTCTATTATATTTTTCCCTTCTGCATCTGACCAATAAAATTTTATGTAATCATTTCCTGGTTTACTTTCTTTAAATTTTAGGATGCCAAATTTATCAGAATGAAAAATAACATCACTTGGATTAAAATCTTTTATTTTTCTTGCTGTTCCTACTTCGAAAAAGTTATTAAGAGCTTCAAAGTCATTGCTTGGTTTTAAGTTGTCTTCTAGCTCAAGACGGACTTCTATTTTTTGTTCCTGTTCTTTTTTTGAGGGGTCATTACTTTCCGTTGTAGACAGAGAGATTATACAGGCTTGGTCGAGATTTTTGTTTAAGCTGATAATTAATTTTATTGGAGGACTGCCTTTGTTTATGTAGAGATAGTATGTAATTCCCTCGGCAATTTGTTGTGTTTCTTGGTGCGTTAAAATACCAGTAGCCACAGAGTACAATACAATTTTTTCTGGCGCCAAATCGTTTTCAATAGCCAGTTTAAATTTCGGCAACATACCACCCTCCTTTATGTTTTCTGCCAGAGGGATGCCGGTGTTATCTGCCTTATTAATTTTTTCTTCCATTTTTTTTAGCGCCATTGCTTCTTCGCTAGTATCTTCAATGTATTCCATTTTTCTGTATGGCCCCGTATCTAATTCTTCAGGTTCTTTATATGGAGGAATTGTGTTCAGCCCTAAAATATTAGTTTGTCCGTTGCTACTTTTATATTCTATGCTTAAGATATATAAATCGCCTTGATATATATAAGAAGCATCACCATTCTTTTTTTTGTCGGTAAGCAGGTGTCTTAGTATGCCTGTTTTGATAGAGTAGAGAATAATATCTTGAGGCTTTTTCCCTTCTAAAAATTGAGAAAATTTTGGGAATGGAGTTTTCTTAGCGCTATTTGTTTCGATATTATCTGGAAGAAGTAGGCCGTGTTTTCTTTCCGCATCAATTTGATTTTGCATGTACTCAATAGATCCAGGCTTTGCATTTATTGATTCTCTGCGTGGTCCTTTGCGTTCCATAAGCGAAATGAATGAATAAAATATTTGGTTTACCAAAATATTTTTGAGTGGATAAAATTATAGGAGATTTGGCTAAAATTTCACCTGTACGTTTTGTTTTTCACCTTCGGCAGCTTGGAAGAATTCATATTTTTTGAAGCCCAAAGAGTTGGCGATAAGATTGGTAGGGAAGGTTTCAACTTTAATATTGAAGTCGCGAGTATTGCCATTGTAGAATCGGCGAGAAGCTTGGATTTTGTTTTCGGTGTCGCTAATTTCATCTTGCAATTGCAAGAAGTTTTGGCTAGCTTTTAGGTCTGGATAATTTTCGGTTACAGCAAACAAACTCTTCAAAGTGCTAGAAAGCATGTTTTCGGCATTTTCACGTTGTTGTAGAGTGGCATTTTTGTTGTCGTGTACAGCCATAGCTGCAGTGCGAGCTTCAGTAAGTTTTACCAAAGTGCCTTGCTCGTGGGTCATATACCCCTTTACAGTTTCTACCAAGTTTGGAATTAGGTCGTAGCGGCGTTTAAGTTGTACGTCTATATCGCTAAAAGATTCGTCTACTCTGTTTCGGCCACGAACTAGGCCGTTGTATACAGCCATTAGCCATACAGCTACCAAGGCTAGACCGGCAAGAACTATATATAGTGCTGACATATGTATTTAATTATGAATTAAGTGCCACTATAAGGGCTAAAGCCATATATAGCCTTATTCACTCGGAGATTATAAAGCTTGTTTGATAATCTCGCTCGTTCATTTCGGCTATTGGCTTTTTTACTTGGATATCATATAATATTCGTATTGAAAATACAAGGTTTAGACCGGCTTATTTAATTTACAAATTTTTATGGTAACTCTGTTAATTTTTATCGCTGTACTGGCAGTTTTGGTAATTTCTCATGAGTGGGGTCATTTTATGGTGGCGCGAAAAAGCGGCATGAAAGTATACGAATTTGGCTTCGGATTTCCTCCGCGCCTGTTTGGTATCCAGCTAACAAAAGATGCAAATGGCAACAAAAAATGGAAATTCGCCTGGAGAGGCAAAGACGACGATCTAACACAGGGAACAGTCTATTCTTTTAACTTAATCCCACTGGGTGGTTTTGTGCGTATAAAAGGCGAAGATGGTCAAGAGTCAGGGCCAGATAGTTTTGCTGCTCAAAAAGATTGGAAAAAGGCCGCCACGCTATTAGCGGGCGTAGGCATGAATATAATTTTGGCTTTTGTATTATTATCTATTGGGTTTATGGCCGGTGCGCCACAAGCGGTAGATAATTTGCCACCAGGTACAAAAGTAGAAGATAGACGTTTGGAAATTATGGAAGTAATGGAAGGCAAGCCAGCGAGTGTTGGTGGTTTACAATCCGGAGATATTATTATGGCTCTAGACGCTTTGCAAGACCCGACTGTGCAAGCTATGCAAGAATATGTAGATGCTCATAAAGATCAAGATATAAAAGTAACAGTAAAACGAGGTGACCAAACATTAGAAAAAAATATTCATCCGTTTGTTTATCCAGACACCGGCAAGGGCGGATTGGGAGTAAGTTTGGTAGAGGTTGGTTTGGTGCGATATTCTTGGTATAAATCTATTTATTACGGTGGTATCATGACTGGTTTATACTTAAAAGAAATTTTATTTTCTTTTGGTTATTTAATCTCTGGGTTATTTGCCGGAGCTCCAGTAGGCGAATCTTTGTCTGGTCCGGTAGGCATTGCAGTTATGACCGGCAAAGTGGCCAGGCTTGGATTTAATTACTTGCTGAATTTTATCGCTTTGTTATCTTTAAATTTGGCCATCATAAATGTTTTGCCAATTCCAGCGTTAGATGGCGGCAGGTTTTTATTCTTACTTATTGGCAAGCTTAAAGGCAAAGCAGTAGAACAAAAATACGAACAGGTGGCGCATGGTATTGGTTTCTTGGTCCTCATTTCCCTAGTAGTTTTGATTACCATAAAAGATATTGGTACTTTCAAATGGATTTTTATAGATTTGTGGAATAAAATTGTTTAAGATTTAATGTATGCAAGAAAAACTAAAACAATTAAAAACTGAAGCTTTGCTGGCTTTAAAATCAATAAAAGACAAAGCTCAGTTAGAAGAGTTGGAAGTTAGATTTTTGGGTCGCAAAGGCGGAGAGCTTACCGAACTGCTCAAGGGCTTAAAAGATTTAAGTGATGATGCAAAAAGAGAAGTTGGGCAATTGGCCAATGAAGTAAAGACAAGTTTGGAAGAAGCGGTGTCTGCCAAGAAAAAAGAATTTTCTAAAATAGAAATGGCTGGGTTATTGGAAAAAGAAAGTTTAGATATTTCCCAACCAGCTTTGCCGCCAAAAAGTTTTGGTCATCTTCATCCAAACACTATTATCCAAAACGACTTGGAAGATTTTTTTACATCTATGGGTTTTATGGTGTTAGACGGTCCGGAGTTAGAAAGTGAATATTACAATTTTAGCGCTTTAAATATTCCACCCGACCATCCAGCCAGAGACATGCAAGATACTTTTTATATAAAAAATCATACCGATTGGGTAATGAGGACCCATACTTCACCGGTGCAGGTGCGAGCTATGCAAAAGTATGGCGCGCCACTACGCATGATTGTGCCGGGTAAATGTTTCCGCAACGAAGCCACTGATGTTCGTCACGAACATACTTTTTATCAATTAGAAGGTGTGGTAATAGACAAAGACATAAGCTTTGCTCACATGAAGGGTGTGCTAGAGTCTGTGGCTAAGCATCTGTATGGGCCAGATACCAAAATTAATATGCGCCCGAAATTTTATCCGTTTGTGGAGCCGGGGGTAAATTTGGAAGTAACTTGTTTTGTTTGCCAAGGCAAAGGTTGTCGGTTGTGCAAACAAAGTGGTTGGTTAGAAATTGGTGGAGCTGGCATGATCCACCCGAATGTTTTGCGTGAAAGTGGTATTGATACAAAAGTAAATCAAGGTTTTGCTTTTGGTTTTGGTCTTACTAGATTAGTGATGCTTAAGTACGGCATAGAGGATGTCCGTTTACTAGAAAGTGGGAATATGAAATTCCTTGAACAATTCTAATATGGTAAGAGAAATAATGAATCATTTAGAGTCTATAGCAAAAGCACAAGAAGAGGTGCCAGAGTTAGGCAGTGACTCTTTGGAGCATGAAATACATGGAGAGGTAATGGATTTAGAAACTATATTGCATAACTTCAGAAGAAGTGAGGTGGTAGAATTTTTAAGACAAGAAAATCAGGATAAGTTTGGTGTAGTATGGAAGCGTTTAGAAAATATTATATATCGAGTTCAGAGGTTATTGCCGGATATTGACGCTATGGTTGGTCCTTTTTATGAGGCGGAGCAATTTGATACAGAGGTAGATAGAAATGTGCTGCCAGTTAAATACAATGATATTACATGGGACGATGTTAAGATCGTTGGAGATTTAAGGTGTTTAAAAGTAATTCTAAAAGATTTAGTTGGTACATTTCAAAAAGATGGTGTGTGGCATGAAGTGAATTTTAATAGCATAGGTAGTAAATTTGAATTAATTTATGATTTTTTTCAGCCTCATATTACCGAACATGCTATAAAAGAAGGATTGTTAACAACGCAACAATGGCGTGAATTGAGCGATCGGGAGTACGTGCAGGTAGAAAAAATTGATATTAACCAAAGGATTGCCAATGCAGAGCATTTTCTAATAGACTGGTGTGTGCAAGGGTTAGAAACAAGAATTCCCTCTATAGAGGAAAAGTTAGGTATGGCATTACCCTCAAATTTTGATCGATAATTTATAACCAATTGTCTTGTTTTATGCTTATCTCGTATAACTGGTTAAAAAAATACGTAAATCTTTCTGATTCTATTACAGCCGAAGAAGTTGCGGCTAAACTGAAAGCCAGTACGGTAGAAGTAGAGAATATAGAAGTTCAAGGAAAAAACTTGGAAAATATTGTCGTGGGTAAAATTTTATCTGAAAGTAAGCATCCAAATGCCGACAAATTAAGGTTGTGTAAAGTAGATGTAGGCAATGAGCAGTTACAAATTGTTTGTGGTGGTAGTAACGTAAAATCTGGAATGCTTGTGGTGCTAGCCAAAGTGGGAGCCAAAGTAAAATGGCACGGAGAAGGGGAATTAATAGAATTAAAACCAACCAAAATTCGTGATGTGGAATCTTCCGGCATGATATGTGCTTCCACCGAAATTGGTCTGGCAGAAATGTTCCCACTCAAAGATGAAAAAGAGATTGTAGATCTTAGCCATTTAAAAGTTAAACCGGGAACAGCACTGTCTGTAGCTTTGGGGTTAAATGACGCTATTTTAGAAATAGATAATAAATCACTTAGCAACCGCCCAGATTTGTGGGGTCATTATGGTATTGCCAGAGAAGTGGCGGTGCTTTTTAACAAAACTTTTAAAGAATATAAAGTAGGTAAGATAAAGCCAGGCAAAGAAATAAATATTAAAGTAGAAGTACAAAATATCAAGCTGTGTCCACGTTATATGGCTGTAGCCATGTCTGGAATTAAAGTAGGGCCAAGTCCAGAATGGTTGAAAAAAAGTTTGTTAGCTATGGGCCATAGGTCTATAAATAATATTGTAGATATTACCAACTATGTAATGATGGATTTGGGTCAGCCGTTGCATGCCTTTGACGCAACCAAAATTACAAATGGTAAAATAGTGGTCCGTACTGCCAAAGATGGCGAAGAGTTCGTAACTTTAGACAAAGAAAAAAGAAAACTAAGTTCGTCTATGTTAGTTATCGCCGATGAAGCCAAAGCCCTGGCTGTCGCTGGGGTAATGGGTGGGCTCGACAGTGGTATAAACGACCAAACCACGTCTATTATTTTTGAATCTGCCAATTTTGACGCTTCTTCTATACGCAGTACCTCTACCAAGCTTGGTCTTCGCAGTGATTCTTCAGCTCGTTTTGAAAAAAGTCTTGATCCAAATTTAACAGCTATAGCTTTGCAAAAAGCAGTAGAATTAGTTTTGGCAGATTGTGTTGGAGCTAAAGTGGCTAGCAAAGTAGTAGATGAATCCAAATTTAGTTTGAAGCAGGGCCCGATTGCTTTAAGTACGGAATTTTTGGAGAAAAAAATTGGAGTTAAATTACCGAAAAAAGAAGTAGTAAGAATTTTGGAGCAACTTGGTTTTGAAGTAAAAAGTAAAGGCGAAGAATTTTCTGTGAAGATTCCTAGTTGGCGCGCCACCAAGGATATTTCTATTCCCGAAGATTTAGTAGAAGAAATTGTTCGTATCTATGGATACGACAAGGTGTCGGCAACTATGCCAACTTTTTCTATTGTTCCTCCAACAGAACACCGATTAAGAAAATTAGAACGAACTGTAAAAAATATTTTGGCAAACTCTTTGGCATATACAGAAGTTTATAATTATTCTTTTGTTAGCGGCGGCCAAATAGAAAAAATGGGGGACAGTCTGTCTAAATATATAGAGTTGGATAATCCTTTATCAAAAGAAAAGCCTTATTTGCGCCGAAACTTGCTTCTAAATTTGCTAGAGAATATAAAAAATAATATAGAAAATTATCCGGAGGTAAAGATTTTTGAGGTTGGCAAAGTTTTTTCTACCAAAGAAAATGGTTCTCGCGCCGACAGTAATGGTGATAGTCTGTTGCCAAGGCAAGATAGTTGGGTAGCTGTAGCGTATGCTAACAAAAAAGACAGCACACCATTTTGGCAGGCAAAGCAGGCGCTAGAAAGTATATTTTCCGGACTTAATGCAGATTTTCGTGTAGTGCCACACGACAAAGTTCAACCGTGGGAGCACCCGTCTCGTTTAGCTTTGGTTCATAGTGGCGACCAAACATTGGGTGTGTTGTGCGAGATTTCGCCAGATGTATCGGAAGCTATGGGTATAGAACAGCGCGTGGGTGTGTTGCAATTAAATTTATCTTTATTAGAAGAGGTTTTGTCTAAACAAGTTGGTAAATCAAATTATAAACCATCTTCAGCTTATCCTGATGTAGTTCGTGATTTAGCTGTGCTTGTAAAAAAGAATATTTCACACAAGGATATTTTATCCGCATTAACAGGCTCCGATCCGTTACTCAAATCAGTAAGCCTGTTTGATGTATATGAGGGAAAAAATATAGGCGCAGAATATAAAAGTATGGCTTACCGTTTTGTTTATCAACACAACGAACGTACTCTGGTAACCGAAGAAGTAGACAAAGCTCATGCAGCTGTAATAAAAATTTTAAAAGAAAAGTTTGGCGCAGAGATAAGATAATTTTGAAGGATAATTAAAAGTGTGGTATACTATCTTTAGTATTATTTTTAATTAATGACCGCCGTCGCTAAAGCTAAGGCGGTCGAAGGAGGGAATATGTTTGAAAACTCAAAAGATATTTTATATCTTGTAATCGCGTTCTGCGTTTTGTGGATCACGGTGTTTCTTTGTTGGATGTTTTATTACGTCACCAGAATATTAAAAAATGCCAACGAAATTGCTGAAGAATTCCGAGCTCGCTTGCAGGTTTTAACAGAAACTATAAATTATTTACGTGGCAAGGTAGAAAGCATTCACGGTTTGCTTAGTATGGCTAGTGGCGGAATGGCCGGCGTCGTAAAAAACATGGTAAGCAAAAAAGCAAACGAATGGATAAATAAAGGCTCTGGTAAATTTAACTCTGCTGCCAAAGAGGCGGTAGATAAAGCAGTTCAAGCTACTGCCAAGAAAATGAAAAAAACTGCTAGGAAACTCTAGTCAAATTTAAACAAAAAGCACTCAAACAATGGGTGTTTTTTGGTTTAACGAAACCATGCCGGACAACGTCCCTTGAAGCCCGGCGCTAGCGTTGATTTAGTTCTTTTCTTAGGGTAAGATAGGGCAAAGATAAAGTTTAAAAATTATGTCCGATTTTGTTCATCTCCACGTGCACAGCCATTATTCGCTATTGGATGCTTTGCCAAAAATAGATGAGTTGGTAAAACATGCCAAGAAGTCAGGGTATAAATCCTTGGCACTTACCGATCATGGCAACATGTATGGCGCAATTGAATTTTATGAGGCCTGCCAAAAAGAAGGTATTAAACCTATTATTGGCATGGAAGCTTATCTGTCCCCAGGCAGTCATCTGGAAAAAAATAGGGATGAAAAAAATTATCACCTTGTTCTTTTGGCTTTAAATGATACCGGTTACAAAAATTTAATGAAATTAACTTCTTTCGCTAATCTGGAAGGATTAAGCGATAAACCACGGCTGGATAAAGAGTTGTTAAAAAAATATCACCAAGGTTTGGTGGCGTTGTCTTCTTGTATGGAAGGTGAAATTCCTTGGATTTTGCGCAAAGAAGACAATTATGAAAAAGCCAAAAAAGTAGCTTTGGAATACCAAGATATTTTTGGGGAAGAAAATTTTTATTTGGAATTAATGGATTTGCCGGCGCTAGAAGGTCAGATGGATTTAAACACAAGGCTTATTGAATTATCCAAAGATACCGGTATACCATTGGTAGTTACGCGTGATGTGCATTATTTGGAGCCAGACGATGCCGAAGCTCAAGATATACTTACATGTATTCGAGATGGACGAACGCTCGACGAAGACAATCGTATTAGTATGAGCGGAGTGGATTATTCTTTTGTGGCGCCCAAAGAAATTATAAATCGTTTTAAACATGTTCCGGAAGCAGTAAGTAATACTGTAAAAATTGCGGAGCGGGTAAACTTAACCATAGAACTAAACAAATGGCATTTTCCTGCTTTGGATATTCCAGATGGCAAGACCGCCGACGATTATTTACGTGAGCAGGTGTATGAAAAATTACCGCAGCGCATAGAAATGACAGAGGAAGTAAAAAAACGCGCAGATTATGAATTGGGTATTATTGCGACCAAAGGTTATTCGCCATATTTTTTATGCGTGGCCGACTATATTGGTTATGCCAGAGACAATCGTATTATGGTGACCACCCGTGGTTCGGCAGCCGGTTCGGTAGTGTCGTTTGCTATGGGGATTGTGATGGATAATCCGCTTTATTTTAAATTACCATTTGAAAGATTTTTGAATCCTTTTCGCCCTAGTCCGCCAGATATCGACGGTGACTTTGCCGATGACAAACGCGATGAGATGATTGCCTATGTAACCAAAAAATATGGGGCCGACAAGGTGGCTCAAATTATTACTTTTGGTACGATGGCGGCGCGCGGAGCTGTGCGAGATGTGGGTCGCGCCCTGGGTTATTCTTATTCTTTTTGTGATCAGGTATCCAAACTTATTCCATTTGGCGCGCAAGGGTTTCAGATGACGCTGCTAAAAGCGCTAGACTTGGAGCCGGAGTTAAAAAAATTATATCAAAAAAATGCAGAAGTAAAACGATTAATTGATTTGGCGCAAAAAGTAGAAGGTTGTGCTCGTCATACTTCTATTCATGCGGCCGGTGTTGTTATTTCTCCAACACCGCTTACAGATTTTACACCGGTGCAGCTGGAAACCGGGGGAGACAAAGTAGTAACTCAATACGAAATGCATTCAGTAGAGGCTGCCGGAGTTTTGAAAATGGATTTTTTGGGTATTCGTAACTTATCTATTTTAGGAAATGCCATTGAAATTATCGAAAAAACTACAGGTCAAAAAATAAATGTATATAATTTATATCCTTGGAACGATGCAAAGACATATGAGATGTTGGCGCGCGGAGAAACCGTAGGTGTGTTTCAACTTTCTAGTTCTGGTATGACCAGGTACCTCAAAGAGCTTAAGCCAGCTTCTATTTTTGATATCATGGCGATGGTGGCCTTATTTCGTCCTGGCCCTATGGACTCTATTCCAGACTATATTCAAAGAAAAAATAATCCAGATTTAATCCAGTACGAAGACCAAAGAATGAAAGAATACCTCGATCAGTCACTGGGGCTTATTGTTTACCAAGACGATGTTTTGCTTACTGCTATAAATTTGGCCGGTTATAACTGGGAAGAAGCAGATAAATTCCGTAAAGCCATGGGTAAGAAAATTCCCGAAGAAATGGCAAAGCAAAAAGAAAAGTTTTATAAAGGAGCCAAGGAATTTGGCAAAGTTCCATCCGAAAAAATCGATAGGCTTTGGGAGAGAATTGAACCGTTTGCAGCGTATGGTTTTAATAAAGCCCATGCAGCCAGTTATGCGGTAGTGGCTTATCAAACTGCTTATCTAAAAGCCAACTTTCCGGTGCAGTATATGACCGCCGTTCTAATTGCAGAAAGTGGCGATATAGATAAAGTGCCGGAAATTATCCATGAATGTGAAAGAATGGGTGTAAAAGTTTTACCCCCAGATATAAATGAGAGCTTTAAAAACTTTGCCATGATTCCGGCCAAGGATGGCGAACCAGCCTACATCCGTTTTGGTTTAAACGGCATTAAAAATTTGGGAGAAAATATTGCTGAAGCTATTTATCGTGAGCGTAAAGAAAATGGCAGGTTCAAAGATCTCCAGAGCTTTTTAACTAGAGTAAGTCATAAAGATTTAAATAAGAAATCTTTAGAAAGCTTAATCAAGTGCGGCGCTTTAGATGGTTTTGATTACGATCGTGGATTTTTGTTTGGTAATATAGAAAATATTTTATCTTTTGTTAAGCAGATTCGTGAGCATAGCTCGGTTAGTCAGCATTCTTTGTTTTCGGGCACCAGCATAGATATGTCTTCCAAATTAAAATTAGAAGAAAAACCAAACGCTACCGAAGCCGAAAAACTTTCTTGGGAAAAAGAGTTGCTTGGATTTTATATTACCTCCCATCCATTTAATGCCTATCAAAAAATAATGAGTAGTGTGCTTATTCCTTTAAAAGATTTGTCTGGCCAACCTCGTAATACTTGGGTGGTGGTGGGTGGTATGTTGGATTCTACCAAGAAAAAAATTACTCGTAGCGGCAAAGCTATGATGTTTGCCAAACTACTCGACACCACCAGCAGTTTGGAACTGTTGGTGTTTCCAAAAACTTATGAAACCACCAAGGATATTTGGGTAGAGGGAAGGCCGGTTTGTGTGATTGGAAGAACTTCGGAAGAAGAAGGCGACGACAAATTATTTGTAGAAAAAGCTTATGTGCTTACTCCGGAAAATGCGGCCTTGCTTACCAAGCAAATGTCTTTTGGTAAAAGCCATGGTACCAAACCAATGCTCGATGCGCCAGATAAAGAATTCAAAGAAGTATTTGAAATTACGGTTAGTGCCGATCAAATAAAATCCAAAAGTGATATTATAAAAAGTATATTCGATAAGTTTCCTGGAGAAAAACAGGCCATTATTAAGGTCGGATCAAAAATTATAAAAACTTCTTATAATGTAGACGGTTGTGAAGAGTTAAAAAAAGAACTCGAAGAAGCTCTTGTTTAAGAGTAGGTTATTTAGCTAGCTTCCAATTTGGATCGGCTTTTATTTTTTTCCAAGAAGTAAAATCTTTTTGTTTTGCGTGATGGTATCCGGCCACGGCAATCATAGCCCCATTATCCATAGAGTATTTTAGTTCTGGGAGTTGGAAGCGGGTGTTAGGGAAGTTGGCAGTAATTTCTGATTGTAGAGTTTCGCGCAGTTTTTTGTTGGCGCTTACTCCGCCGCATAGAATAATTGTTTTTGGTTTGTATTCTGCTGCAGCAGTCATAGTTTTGGCTACCAGCACATCTATAATCGCTTGCTCAAAACTGGCGCAGAAATCATTTATATTCAAAGATTCTTTATTGTCACGCAGCCAATAAAGAGCGGAAGTTTTTAGGCCGGAAAAACTAAAATTATAATCTTTGCTGTTAAGCATCGGTCTAGGGAATTTTATTGCTTCGGTGTTGCCAGTTAGTGCAAGTTTAGAAATTTGCGGTCCGCCAGGGTAGGGTAGTCCGATTAATTTTGCACCTTTATCAAAACATTCTCCGGCCGCATCGTCTATGGTAGCGCCAAGCAGTTTGTATTTGCCGTGATCTTTCATAATAATAAGTTCGGTGTGTCCGCCGCTTACCACCAAACATAGAGCTGGAAATTGTAAATCCGTTTTGTCATTCTGAGGCGCAGACGAAGAATCCCTTTTGTCCGACCGAGAGGGATCCTTCACTCTGTTCAGGATGACAGTGTCGTAGTTTTTTATTTGGGTAGAATAAATATGTCCTTCTATATGGTTTGTAGAAACCAAAGGCAGGTCTGTTATATAAGACAGTGTGCGGGCAGCTTCTACACCTACCAATAATCCAGTGATAAGTCCTGGTCCAGAAGTAACAGCTACAGCGTCTGGTTTTGGTTGATTTTCTAACACCGCTTCTATAAGCGGTACAATTTTTTCGGCATGCATACGGCCGGCAATTTCTGGAACTACGCCGCCATATTTTTTGTGTACATCAATTTGAGAAGCGGTTTTTTCGGACAAAATAAAACAGCCTTTATCGGAGCAGTCTAGCAAGGCTACGGAAGTGTCATCACAAGATGATTCAATACCGAGTATTCGCATATTTATAACCAAGTTTGTCTAGGATATGTGCAAGTTGAATTTTTAATTCAGAGTGTCCCTTACCACCTTTTAGGTATTTTTCTCTTTGTCGAGCATCGTCTTCGTGTAAATATCCTTCGTAATAAATTAGACGTATAGGCCTTCTATGTTTAGTTGCTAAAACAAACCCAGATTTATGTTTAAGTATTCTCTTTTTTAAATCGGAAGTAAACCCAATATAAAGTTTACCATCTTTTTGGCAATACAAAATATATACGTAGTACATACCTTTATCCTGGTGTCGCGCGTTAGTGGCACGCTTAGCGTGCCTATAACGACGCTAAGCGTCGTGTCAAGGGAGAGATTTGAACTCTCGACCTCAGCGTTATGAATGCTGCGCTCTTACCAACTGAGCTACCCTGACTTTTCTGGTGTAAATAATACTAAAATTACGCTTAAAAGTCAACCCTGTTGCCATCTTATAAATTTATTAGGCCGGCATGTTTTATTCATGACGGCCATTGCTATTTTACTCATTTCCATTTTTATCCGTATCAAATATTTTGTTTCGCCATCTAGAAAGAGTGGTGGGCAGTTTTGTCCCCATCATTACCGACGTAAAGGAGATGCAAAACGACACTAGAAAATCAGATTCCCACACTCCCTTTGGTTTACCTAGCATCGGCCAGATTCCTAGTATTTCTATTGGGTAAAATATCACAAGCGTTAGCAGCTGCTTTCTTATCAGTTCCCACCAATCAAAATTTGGCGTGTCAAAGTGCTTGCCCCATCTTTCGGCCAGGATAGCCAGAGGAGCTATTACCATGCCAGTAATATAGGCACAGTTGAACGGAAGTTTGGGGATAGATGACCAGTGTATACTGATCATGATTGTGTAGTAAACAGCCAGCGCCATCAAAAGAATGATCGTTCTTACGAGTTTGTTTTGCATTATTTTTCTCGACTTGCTTGTCCAAATGTATCGTACCCCTATATAATACATAATGTCCAGAATATTATTACCGTTGCCCGATAATAATTAGCTGGATGAAGTATCGCAGAGGAGTAAGATAATGCGCGTTCTTTTTATCATCGCAGTAGCGATAGCCTCTCTTTGGTTGGGTGGCTGTGGAACAGGTAAGGCATATGTAAATTTGCGTAAGCCAATTTATTTGGTAACGGAGGATAGTTTTTTCACGGGCTGTGAAAAAGACCCTGCTGGTTCGGGTGCGTGTCGGGAGTCTCGTAGCCAGATAGTAAGGGATGGTGTAATGTTGTGGCTTAATCACTTCGAAAAGGATGTTCGTCCTTTTGTGGGGATTGTGTCCAATAGAGACCTTGTACCATTTGGTACAACCAACCAGCCTATCCATATCATGGTGATGCCAGGTGGTTGTGATGAGGTATCAAAGAAGAAGACCATTTTGGCTTGTTATTTTGGCGGAGATTGGTTTTCAGAACCGCATATAAATTTTACCAATACTGCTCCAGACCATATTGCTGCCAATGTGGTGGCTCACGAGTTTGGGCATGCGCTATTGGGTTCGGAGCACTATGACAATGAAGATGGCACTTTGTCTATTATGTCGGAGGCCGTGCCAATTGGCGGCGTCGTGGTTTCTACCGACATAGACCGTCTTTGCTGGATTCACAAGGAATGCCCAAAACGCAAGCCTGTGCCTAAGAGTGGTAAAGGTACGAAATGACAGAAATGGAGAATCCCCAAAAATTGTTAGTTGGATTAGTCCTAGGTATATGTAAATACCAGGACTTTTGTTTTTCGGGTAATTCATTGACTTTTTTCTCTAAATATAGTAGAATATTTTCACAATTAATGGTCTCATCGTCTAATGGTTAGGACATTGCCCTTTCAAGGCGAAAATACGGGTTCAATTCCCGTTGGGACTACAAATAAAAACAGGCACTTTGGTGTCTGTTTTTATTTGTTATGGGCATCAACGGGAATTGAAGGGAAAGGGTGAAAACGGGAGTTTTCACTTTGCCGAGGAAAGTTCATGAAAACCCGAAGGTTTTTATGAGAGCCCGCTTGCGGGCGATCAATGCCCTAGTTGGGACTACTTAACAAAACACCATCACTAATATGATGGTGTTTTCGTGTAAGGTTACAGGCGTAATTGAGTTTGCCACTTCACTTTTTTCTTTTTTAAGACTATTTTAGATTTTTGTTCGTTTCTTCTCTTTGTTGACAGGCAAATAACGGTTTGATTCCGGCTGGACTCTGGTCATAAAAATAAGTATATTACTTGCAGATACTTTGTGATTAAGATAGTATAAAGTCCAAAGTATCAAATTTAAGATTAAATGGTATGGGTGAAATTTATACACAAACATTAAAATATTTCTACATTGCGATTATTAGATTTTTGCCGCTTTTGAAAACGCTCGAAGTATCTGTGTTAGAGAAAAATGATAAAGCAGAAGTATCAGATCTTATTGAAATGTATTCAGACATAGAAGTACAGATCGACAAACTTGGTTTGAGTTTTCGTGAACCAAATAAGCGACACCTTGGGGAGCCAGTTGAAGTAAAAAACTGGTTGGATGAAGGTGTAATAGAAAATTTAAGCAGACTATCTATTCGTCTTTTAATTTCATGGAAAGAAGAGTTAAAAAATTTGCAAGAAAAAAAATATCTTACTGATGGAAACAAAGAAAGAATTAGTTATTTGGAAGACCGTATCTGGCCACTTGAGGCTTTATCCAAAGACCCTAATTACGTTATTGGTAAGTATGCTGATAAAGGACCCTTGGAATTTCCCGGTGAAAATAAGGTAAAAAAATCTAGTCCAGAAGTCATAGTTGAAGATGGAAAAGGGATTATTTTTTCCAAGGACCTAACATCTAAAATATCTGCCGATTTAGGAGGGCTGTGTAATGAGTTTAATTTTAATTATCAAAATAAAAAACCAAATGCAGGATTGCTTCTATTAAGGCGAATTTTACCCTTGGCCATTGTGCGTAAATTTCAAGCTCTGAATAGAGAGCTTGAAATTAAAAAGCCAGATGGTGATTTTTTAGACACAAAAGGTTTACTCGGACAAGTTGAAAAGTTACTTAGCAACAAGCGAATTTATAAAGAAATTGAGGGGTATAAGTTATTGATTGATAGTTCTCAGCATTCTTACTCTCTAAATGTGGACGATTCGGATGTAGAGGGTGCCGCTATCAAGATTAGAGTTCTGTTGGATGATTTATTTTACAACCATAAGTGATTGTTATGCTAAACGCTGATCAAGTTAAAAAGGACTATCAAAATTTAAAGCCATTTTATGAAAAATTTCAGACGGAAGTCTGTGGTTTTCTTTTAACTGTTAAAGAAAAACACGCTGCTTCAGTTGACGTATCTTCCATTTTGGAAAGGCAGGATGGGATAAAGAAGCTTGAATCAATTGAGGATAATATACGAGAAAAGCCAGAAAAATATCAGGATTTAAATGAATTGTCCCAAATTAATGATGTGGCGGGCGTTCGCATTACCTGCCATTGTCAAAGTGATCGCGAGGTTCTTTTTAATATATTGGGTGGTGAGATTTTGCAGCAGCAGGAATATATTGATGTGGATGGTCAGGAGAAGGACGGCATTTATCGAGCCTATCACTATAATTTTAGTAAGATTTTTGATACTCCTATAGGCAGAAAAAAGCTTTCGTGTGAAGTGCAGCTCAGGACCGTGTTGGGCGATGCTTGGGCAAAGCAAGATACAAAGTATGTATATAAAAAGATTAGTGAAGGTGAGCCGCATGTTCTGTCTAAGGCAATTTCTGATATTTTAAACAGCTGTGAGGCATTGTGGGATTTGGTAAAGGAAAAAACTAGAACAGATTCTGGTGATTCTAAAAGACCGCAAGCTGAAATTATTAAATTGAGTGAAAAAATTAAGATGGTTGGAGATCAGATAAAAATAAAAGAAAAAGATAGTAATTTAACGGAATGGCTTAAACATCATCAGTTAGTAGCTAAAAAGGGTTTAACCGACGCTGAGGTTATTACTTTTATGGAGGTAGAAATACTATTGCCGTTAAGTGAGCTAAACTTGGCTAAAACAAAGCTCAATGATGTGGCTAGAGAAGCACCTATACGTACTTTTGGTTGGCCGATAGCGCTCTATTTGGAAAGGGATGAGTACAGACCGAAGGTTTTAAAGGACGGTATTGTGGCTGAAATAAAAACAAATGATCGTGATCTTAACGGGAAACATAGGGCATGGACTTATGACTACTGGACAATACGTACAGATGGATCCTTTTATCTAGCTAAAAGCCTTTTTGAAAATACAAGGAAACCAACACACATATTTTTTGATACGCGAATTATTCGTACTACAGAAGTATTAATGTATGCTTTAAATCTTTATTCTGCTCTTGGTGTTCCGGAAGATCAGAGGCTTACCGTAAAAATACGGTATAGTGGTATCAATGGTAAAAAATTAGGTGCCGCTGGTAACAGGCTGATTCATGATTATCGTATTTGTCATGAAAATGATATTGAAATGGAGATAACAGCAAGTATGAAAGAACTAAGTGAAGAAATGAGTGTTTGCGTTGGAAAGCTAACAGCACCACTATTTGAGCTCTTTGATTTTTTTGCCGTTAGTCAAGAAGTTTTATATGGGATAGTTAATAATTACCGAAAGGGGATTATTACCTAGGTTATTCAGCGGAGGTTAAAAAAGTTTGCCAAGTGTCTTGATCAACACTACTTAACAAAAAACACCTTCACTAAAATGATGGTGTTTTTGTTATTAATGAATTAAATTTCTAACGTCCTAATTTTGGCGCTGACATTTTGACCTTATACTTCATACCCATAAAGTTGCCTGTAAAATGCTGTTTTCCAAACAGCGTTACATATTGTTGAGGGATATTATTGTCTTTTGTCCATTGCTTTAAATCCTCAGTTGTTTTTTTCATGGCAGCTGCTCTGTCGGTAGGGGTCATGTCTTTCAAGTCGACTAAACTTGTTTGTATCTCCTTGGTTTTACTGGTAATTAGATCTGCCTGGGCTTGGGTCAATTTTCCGTTTTTGACCGCTTCAGCCAAGATGTCGGCCGTTCTTTTTTGGTGCTGCAGAGTGACTGTTTCGTTTATCACACTTTGCACATCCACCTGGTTTAGATTGAATTTTGCAGCAATGGCAGTAGAAATTTCGTTAAATTGATTATATTTTACTGGGTTAGTACTAGCCGCATAGGTGGTGCCTGCTGCCAGCAAGCCTACTACCGTAAGAGTAGATAAGGAAGCATATATAAGATTTTTCTTTTTCATAACAATATAATATTAAGTTGGTGAATTATTTTTTTCGACCTTTTATACGCTGCGTATAATAATACGTTCCACTGATTTAAAATGGTGCATCAGAAAAATTATATTTTTTACATATTTGTATTTTTTTGTTTTTTACAGTAGAGTGAAAATTATATGAATACAGATTTGGATGAAAAATTAGTAGCCCTATATTTAGCTGGAGACGAAACCGCTCTGCAAAGTTTGGTGCGTAAACACACAACCGGTGTTTATAATTTTGTGGCGCAACTAGTAGGGTATGGCCAAAATGCGGAGGATGTCTCTCAGGAAGCCTTTATTAAAGCTTGGAAAAGTTTAAAAAAGTTTGATTTGGATAAGAAATTTAAACCTTGGCTATATCGTATTGCTAGAAATTCGGCAATTGATTTTTTGCGCCAGCGCAAAGCTACAGTTCCTTTGGTAAACACATATGATGATGAAGAAGTAAACGAAGCGGATTATGTGGTAGATCCGGAGCCACTTCCATTGGAGCAGGCCATATCATCGGAAACAAAAGAGGCTATTCAAAAGTTGGTTAATTCCTTGCCATCAATTTATAGTACGGTATTAAAATTATATTATTTGGAAGAATTTTCTTTGCCAGAAATAGCCGAAATTTTGAATGAATCTATAGATACTGTAAAAAGTAAGCATCGTCGTGCTTTGATAAAACTGCGAGAATTAGTCTCGGAAGACCGTAACTTAGCCAAAAACTAGCCTTTGCACCATAATTATTAATTATTACGTAATATATAGCGTATGCCGAAATTTTCTAACCTATTTGAAGAAACCGTATACTTGGCTGTTAAAGACAGTAGACTAGTAACCCCTTCAGCCACGTTGGCGGACAGGGTGCTTTTTGCTATCGAAAGAAAAAAGCGTTTTTATGCTTCTGTTAAATTGGCTATTTACAGTCTTGTTACCATAACTTCTTCCATTGGTTTGGCTGTAGTTTGGCGTATTGAAGGATCGGCCATAATAAACTCAGAAGCGATACAGTTATTATCTTTGTTGTTTAGCGATTTTAGTATAGTTGCTAGTTATTGGCAGGATTACGCCTTTTCTTTGTTAGAGTCTTTGCCGGTTGTGTCTATAATTGTTGTTGCTTCTTTTGCTTGGGCAGCGTGCGCTTCTTTATGGATGGCGGCTCGCACATACAAAACATTCAATCATCGCGCAGTTGTTCGTGTTTAATTTTTTTAAAAAAAATATATGACTATGGAAACTAAATTAGTTGGAACAAAAATTATAAAAGTATCTTTGATTGTCTTTGGTCTGCTTATTGCAGTTATGGCTATATTTTGGGCAGGAATGATGACAGGTTTCCGCAAAGCTAGATTTAGCTATCAGTGGGACAAAAATTATAATGTTCTTTTTACAAGAGGGCCGGGACACAAAATGCCGCCAATGGGGGATGTTCGAGGCAGAGAGTTTATGGACGCCAACAGCGCGTTTGGTTTAGTGATTGGGGTAAATTCCAGCACTCTGATTATTAAAGGCGATGACGATATTGAGAAAAGTATTTTTATTACCAACCAGACTGTTATTCGCAGAGGTCCGGAAACAATTGGAGCGGGCGATATAAAATCTGATGACAGAGTTGTAATTTTGGGCGTGCCTAGTAGCACTGGTCAAATAGAAGCCAGACTTATTCGACTTATGCCTAAATTGTAAATCTTATTATGCTACACAAGATTATAGGTTGGATTACCAAACATAAAATATATACCCTTGTCATAGTGGGAGTTTTGGTTTTTGGTGGAAGATTTGCTTATCAATCTTTAAAAAGTGATAAGGTTGCTGTTAGTTATGTTTTAAGTACAGTTAGTAAAGGTACTTTGATTACTTCTATTTCTGGCAGTGGTCAAATTTCTGTAATAAATCAGGTTGATATAAAAGCAAAAGCCGGTGGGGAAGTAACTGGTGTGTATGTAAAACAAGGGCAAGAAGTAAAATCCGGAACTATTTTGGCGCTAGTTGATGCTGGTGATGCGCAACGTTCGGTACGTGACGCGCAAACATCTTTGGAAACAGCCAAGCTAGAATTGGATAAAATACTTGCACCAACAGACGAGCTTACTTTGTTGCAGGCAGAAAACTCTTTGGCTCAGACAAAAGAATCAAAACAAAAGGCGGAAGATAGTTTAAAAAAAGCGTATGAAGATGGCTTTAATACTATATCCAATGCATTTTTAGCCTTGCCCGGAGTTATTACTGGATTACAAGACCTGCTTTTTTCTAGTACTCTTAGTTATAGTCAGGCAAATTTAGATTTTTATGCAGGCGCTGTAAAAAGTTATGATGACAAAGTTTTGCAATATAGAGACGACGCCTATAACACTTACCAAACAGCCCGTGCTGCCTACGACAAAAACTTTCAAGATTTTAAGTCTGTAACCAGATTTTCTGATTCAAATACAATTGAAAACACTATTACTCAAACTTACAATACTACTAGACTTATTGCCGAAGCTGTAAAAAGCGCCAATAACCTAGCTCAGTTTTATCGAGATAAACTCACAGAACATAATATTGAACCAAATTCAATTTCTGCCACTCATCTTTCTAGCCTTAACTCCTATACTAGTATTACCAACAGCCATCTTTCCAGTCTTCTTTCTATAAAACAAACCATCGCTGACTCGCAAGCTTCTATTATAAGCACAGCCAGAACCATACAAGAAAAAGAATTATCGCTTGCAAAGACAAAAAGCGGTGCAGAGACTTTGGATATTCGTGCAAAAAAGATAGCGATTCAACAAAAAGAGGATGCCTTAGCTGCCGCTAGACAGACATTGGCTGATCATTATGTACGTGCGCCTTTTGACGGTGTGATTGCCAAAGTTAATATTAAAAAAGGGGAGTCGCTTTCCTCCGGAGGTGCTGTGGTTACGCTTATTACCAAACAACATACAGCGGAAGTTTCTTTAAATGAAGTGGATGCAGCCAAAATTAAAGTTGGACAAAAGGTGAATGTAACATTTGATGCCATTGATGGTTTGAAGATTTCCGGCGAAGTTGCAGAGATCGATGCGCTTGGTACGGTATCACAAGGAGTTGTAACTTATAATGTAAAAATTGTTCTTGATACTCAAGATGACAGAATAAAGCTTGGTATGAGTGTGAGTGCAACTATCACTACCGCCGTTAAACAAGATGTAGTTATAGTTCCTAGCAGTGCTGTTAAAACCCAAAACGGCAACAGTTATGTAGAAATGTTTGATCAACCAATACAGAACCCAAGCAGTCAAGGTGTAACTTCAGATATTCCTCCGCGCCAACAAGTTGTACAGATTGGTATTTCTAATGACACTGAAACAGAAATTATTTCTGGTCTTAAAGAAGGCGATCAAATTATAATTAGAACTGTTACTGCTTCTGCTGCTAAACCAGCTACTACTCAGGCACCAAGTTTGTTTGGTACAGGTGGTGGAGGAAATAGAACCTTTAATGCAGGCGGGGCAGGACGTTAAAACTTTCCCTACTCAGTTCGAATATATATGTATGATAGAAATAAAAAATGTTGTAAAGACATACAAAAGTGGTGATGGCACCGAGTTTCAGGCGTTAAAAAGTGTTAGTTTCAAAATTGAAGACGGAGAGTTTGTGGCAATTATGGGTCCATCTGGATCTGGAAAGTCCACTCTTATGCATATTTTGGGCGCACTTGATACGCCTACTAGTGGTACTTATTTTTTGGACGGTAAGGATGTTTCCACTCTTTCCGAAGACGAATTGGCCGATATTCGTAAAGGCAAAATTGGTTTTGTTTTTCAATCATTTAATTTATTGCCACGAGCTACGGTGTTGCGAAATGTGATGTTGCCGCTAGTATATAACGGAGTGCCACACGCCGATAGGCAGCCACAAGCAGAGGCAGCCTTGAAAGCCGCTGGTTTGGATGAAGGTCGTTTTCATAATTTATCTAATCAGTTATCCGGAGGGCAGATTCAGCGCGTAGCTATTGCCAGAGCTTTGGTAAATAATCCATCACTTATTTTGGCCGACGAACCCACTGGAAACTTGGATACAAAAACGGGAGAAATTGTTTTGGGAACTTTTCAGAAATTGAACAATGAACAAGGGCGTACGATTATTCTTATTACCCACGAACACGATGTAGCTCAGCATGCCGGACGTATAATCTTTATCAAAGATGGGCAAATACTTAGTGATGCGAAAAATCCAAATCAGAAATTAATTAAGGATTTATAATAAAAACAAGATAAAAATCACGTTGCGTATATACTAATTGATCTATGACAGTTGCTGATTTATTAGAAGAAACTTATTCCGCCTTATCCTCCAACAAAGCCAGGTCATTTTTGACTATTCTTGGTATTGTTATTGGTATTGGTTCGGTAATCGCTATGGTGGCCATTGGCCAAGGCGCGCAAAGTTCTATTGCCGCTCGCATTCAATCTATCGGTTCAGATTTGGTGCAAGTTACTCCAGGCGCGCAACGAGGAGTTGGTACTCAAGTCAGCTCTGGTCGTGGTGCATCTCGCACTCTCACCCAAGAAGATGCTGATGCTATTTCTAAAGAAGTAAGCACTGCCAAAGCGGTAGCTCCGGAACTTTCGGGACGTTATCAAGTTACAGCTAAAGGGAAAAATACAAATACATCCGTAGTAGGGGTTTCGCCAACTTATCCGGCCGTAAGAAATATAGCAGTAGATCAGGGTTCATTTATTTCTGACCAGAATTTGCTTAGTCTTTCCAAGGTGGCAGTTCTCGGTCCAACCACGCGTGACGATCTTTTTGGAACAGATGCCGAAGCTGTCGGGCAGACAATACGAATTAAGAATATAGAATTTAAAGTAATCGGTATAACCACAGCTAAAGGTGGAACTGGTTTTGGTAGTCAAGACGATATGATATTCATTCCGCTTACCAGCGCGCAGCGGTTTTTGGCAGGGGATAATTATGTGACTACTATTAGTGTTCAGGCAGTTGATTCAGATTCAATGGCTCAAACACAGCAGCAAATAACAGATTTATTATTATCTCGTCATCATATTTCTGATCCAGAAGCAGCGGATTTTAGCACTTTGAATCAAGCGGACATTGTGGCCACCGCATCTAGTGTTACTGGTACGTTTACTATTCTGCTTGCGGCCGTGGCAGGAATTTCTTTGGTGGTAGGCGGCATTGGTATTATGAACATGATGTTAACTACAGTTACCGAACGAACCAGAGAGATTGGTTTGCGCAAAGCCATTGGAGCTAAACGAAGTGAGATTAATTTGCAGTTTCTTATTGAGGCAATAGTACTAACCTGCGTTGGCGGGTTGGTCGGTATAGTTTTGGGTTGGGCAGTGTCATTTGGGATTACTTATTTGGGAATTTTACAAACCAGCGTTTCTTTCTCTTCAGTCCTGCTTGCATTTGGAGTTTCGGCGGTTATCGGAATTGTTTTTGGTTATTTTCCTGCGCGTCGAGCTGCCGCGCTAAATCCGATAGATGCTTTGCGTTATGAATAAACAAACTATTTATTAATTAATTTAACTGTCATTCTGAGCAAGGCGAAGAATCTCTTTCGTTTGGATGTAAAGGGATCCTTCATTACATTCAGGATGACAAAAACGTATGAAAAAAATATTACCAGTGTTTGTCGTTTTGTTAGTATTAGTAGGTGGAGGATCTTTTTATGGAGGTATGAAGTATTCTGATAGTAAAAGAGTCTCAAGGTTTTCTGCCGATATGGCTGGGGGCGGTAATTTTCGTGCCGGCAATATAATGGGCGGTGGTGCGCCGCGTAGTACTGGAATGGCTGGAGGGAATGCCAGAGGAGTTGGTTTTGCAACCGGAGAAATTCTATCTAAAGACGATAGTAGTTTAACTATAAAATTGCGTGATGGGGGCTCTCAGATAATTTTCTTTTCCACATCTACTCAAATTATGAAGTCATCTGCTGGATCAATGGGGGATTTAATAGTTGGAGAAAGTATTACAGTAAATGGTAGTACTAACCAAGATGGAAGTGTAACCGCGCAAAGCATTCAGTTACGTCCGGATATCGCTACATCTTCTATAAGGTAATCAGGTATTTGAAAAAGTTTGCCATTTGTTTCGACTAACCCTATGCATGTCAAAATCCGCTTTTAAGCGGATTTTGTATATTTTATCTTTATAAGGGTTCTAATAACCTTGTTTTTATGCTAGACTAAAGTAGTCAGCTTAAAGCTGTTTTTTAAATTATTTATGAAGATTTACACATGTTCCTCTCTATAAAAAAATTAAGTAAAAATGACAAAAAAATTTGTCAAAAAACTATTAGCTCCAAGGCTATATATGCCATTGTAGGGGATGCTATATTAAGACAAAAAAGCATTTCCATAGTGAGGATGGGTGACGGAGAATGTAAAATCCTAAAAGCAGACAAAACCAAACCGTTTACGGCGTTTAATTATATGCACAATGAGTGGAATAAAAAACTAGGCATAGAAAATATGCCTACTGATATTTTACAAAAAAATATAATAGAGGCAGGAAATAGCTGCTCCTATTTTGCCCCTTCGGTTTCCGGAATTTCCTTATCTGATTATTATTTATATAATTTTTTTAAACCACGTAGGGAGTATTTTGATAATTTTTATGTAAATGACTGGACTGCCGAGATGATAAAAAGACTCTTTGAAGCAAGTGATGGCATATGTATTTTGCATAGGGATTATAAAAAAATAATAAGTAATTTTAAAAAAACATATAAATTTAAAAATACCGTTGTTTTTAAAGGGTTTCCTAAAAATAATTGGGATGATAACGAACAGTCGATTGATTTTGCCGTTAAATCCGGTATGCAACTAGTTCTTTATAGTGGAGGACCAGGTGCAAAAATTATTGGACCAAAAATTGCTAAGGCCAAAAATAAAGTGGTATTGGATGTTGGGAATACTTTATTGCCTTGGAGCATAAAACGTTGATTTTGACCAAAGCTGGTATCGCCGGTTAATTATTCTAATAATTTCATGAAAATAGCAACAAATGTTCATCGCGATGCGTTTGGTGGCATAACTATTTCCAACCTCGCGCTTTTTGATTGGTTGGCGGATAAAAGCGAGATTATTGTTGGTATTGAAATTGTCTCCGCACGGCATATTTTAGGTCCGGCTATATTTCGTCATTATCTTCCTTCATTTTTCAAACATCATATCATTAGCGGGCTTGATATCCTTCCTCGTTTTTCTTGGGAAAAAATGATAAATCCACGGAAAAAATGGAGTATTCTTATTGAAACAGCAAAAGAAGTTCTTCGTGACGAAGCTGTGGATATAGTGCTTATCAACGGAACATACAGTATGCCGTGGATTTTGGCTCAAGCTGCCCACGAATTGGGGATTCCAATTGTTTTGCGGTATGCCGGTATTTTACAGCGGGAAGTAAGTCATAAAAATTTTTTTATTCGGAACAGGCTTTTACAGTATGAAAAATGGCTTGCTACGGTGGCTTCTCATATTATTTTCCCGTCGGATCTTTGTCGTAAGGTTGTTGAAAATGAGATAATTAATGGTCAAGTAAAAAAATGGTCTATTATTCCGAATCCGGTCAAAAAATGCAAATACAGCTTGCTTAGACGTAATGGCCGTTATACTTTAGCGGCAATAGGCCGTTGGACACCTATTAAAAACTTCCAAGCATTTATTGCTCTACACCAAGAATTATTGCAGCAGGAGTGGCAGCATCGCGCCATCATGGTAACATCGCGTTGGGATGAAAAGTTTGGTATACCTGAAGCCGTAGAGCGCAAAAACCCCATGAGCCATGAAGATCTATTAAAATTTTATCGTTCAGTCGATTTGGTTGTAATTGCTTCTCACTTTGAAACATTTTGCAATGTAGCTGCGGAAGCCTTGGTTTGTGGAACTTCTGTGCTAGTATCAAAAAATGTGGGAATTTCGGAGATTCTTATCAAGGCGGGGTTAAAGAGAATGGTAATTGATTCATTTGATAGTCCTGTAAAAGTGGCCGAAGCCGTAAAACGAATTTCAAAAAAAAGGATGTCAGCAAGAGAAGTAAAGTTGGTCGCCTCTTTACTTGATTCACAAATTATTCACCAGCGCATTGTAGATGTGCTTAATAAAGTCATTAAGAGTTAATAAATAGCACTCAGATATGAACGTACTTTTTTTCATCATTGCTTTTATTTCCGAAGTTGTCGGTACCATAGCCGGTTTCGGATCTTCTACCATTGCGCTGCCAATCAGTTTGTTATTTCTTGATTTTAAAACAGCCATTGTACTGGTTGCTTTTCTGCATATTTTTGGAAACATAGGGAGAGTAAGTTTTTTTCGTTTTGGTTTTGATAAAAATATTTTATTGAAATTCGGCATGATAAGCGTACTTTTTTCACTAGTCGGAGCATTACTTGTAAATTACATTCCGCAAGCAGGGCTAAAAGGCGGTCTTGGCGTTTTTCTAATTATTTATTCTGCCATATCTTGGTCCGGGACATTTAAATTAAAAGCTTCAAGTGCGACCGCCCTAGTAGGCGGAACATTGTCGGGATTTTTGGCCGGTCTTATTGGTACGGGTGGTGCTTTGCGCGCCATGTTTTTAAGCGCCTTTCAGCTGCCAAAAGAAAAATTTATTGCCACAGCCGCGATTATTGCTTTGGCTGTGGACGCAATTAGAATACCTGTTTATATCAGCGGTGGTTATTTAGATAGTAATTTGTATTGGCTAGTGCCGATTATTTTTGTTACCGCTATCGCTGGTTCGTTTGTAGGCAAAAAAATCGTAGACAAAATCCCGCAGAATTTTTTCAGAAAGGTGGTTTTGTCGGCTATTTTTATGGTCGGTGTGAAGTTTGTTATTGATTGGTTATTATAAATAAAATATGATTAAAGCTGTAATTTACGATATGGATGGAGTCCTTATAGATTCCGAACCTTTTTGGCGTCAGGCAGAAGTAGAGTCTTTTAAAAGCGTGGGTGTTTTTATTACAGAAGAAATGTGTTATCAAACTACAGGATTACGTATTGATGAGGTGGTAGCGTTTTGGTATCAAAAAATGCCATGGGAAGGGGTGTCCCAATCAGAGGTGGCTGACTTAATTTTAAAAAATGTTATTGAGCTTGTTGAAAAAAAAGGGCAAGCTAAGGAGGGTGTCTTAGAATCTTTGGAGTTTATAAAAAAACAAAATGTAAAATTAGCGCTCGCTTCTTCTTCGGCGTTAGTTTTAATAAAAACAGTTATAGCCAAGCTTGGTATACAAAATTATTTTGAAATTGTGCATTCGGCAGAATTTGAGAGTTATGGTAAGCCGCATCCGGATGTTTATCTTACAGCCGCAAAAAAGTTGGATATTGAACCTAGGTTTTGTGTGGCCATAGAGGATTCTGTGAATGGTATTATTTCTGCCAAAGCTGCCAAGATGAAATGTGTGGCAGTTCCCGAGAATGGTCAGGAAGGAGATAGGCGTTTGGGGATTGCTGACGCTGTTATTTCTTCTCTAAATGGTATTAATGATTCTCTTTGGGAGAAATTGATTTAAGATTTTGCCAGAGGTTTTTATTTATACTGCATAATTGACAAATTGCATAATTAATATTATAAAAGCTTAATACAACCAAGTGTCAGGAGGTTTGTTATGGCAACGACGTTTCTGGATGCTTTGAAAAGAAAAGGTGGCGGTGAAGGTGCAAAAGCTATGCTTAGACACCTTAGAGCCAAACTTTCGGGGGAAAACTTTGATAGATTTTTGAACAGCACCCCGGACGGTGATGATTTCTGGCCCGCTTACATAAGCAGAAAGTTCACCAAAGATGAGCCGGACAAATATGGATACGATCAGTTTGCTGCGGACGTTCTTCGTCTACGTGGCTAGCTGGTGTTGTTACTAGACTATGTCCCGACACCCACAAGCTGAGTGTCGGGAAAAATAAAAAGTAACCCAAATATTTGGGTTACTTTTTATTTTAGATAATTCATTCGTCGTCACCTTTCTTAAAGACAAATTGTTTATCTTTAGAAAGGTAGTGGGACGACGAGTGGGATTCGTCAGATCACACTGCCTCTGATTGGTTTCCCAATCAGGTGTAGTGCCGGTCTACGCCGTGAACAGCTTGGGAAGATGTTCGCGCAGGGCCGTCGTATCGTCGACGGAGATTCTGAACTTCTCCGTGGCCTGGCTCAGAACCTGCTTGGCCTCGTCCACGTTGCGGACCCCGTTCGCACTTCCGAGCAGGCGGTCGTTCTTGTAGAACCCCATGGTGGCACCGCAGCCACGGCAGCCCACGAGCACGATGATGTGCTCGTTGTGACTGATCATGCGTGTGATCTGCTCGTGACCAGCGCCGCCGAAGATCAGGATCACGTCCACGATGGGCATCATCTGCGGTATGCTCTTGAAGCTCTCGACGAACAGGTCGTCGTCGCCGAAGGTTTCGGGCAGGTCGGCGGCCGCGACCGCGCTGCTGATGAGCGCAGAAACGCGCTTCTCCTCGTCGCTGGCCGTGGCCTCGTCCATGACGAGCGCCATGACCGCGCCCGCCTTGCGCGAGCCGAAGGCCGGGCCCTTGGTCGGCTTCTCGACCCCTTCGCGGAAGAGCTTGACGTGGGCGTGAACGCCGTTGGGGCCCTTGTGACCGCGGCACCCCTCGTCCTTGCAGTACTCGAGTTCGATACGATTCTTCATGTGAGTATCCTGCTTTCCTTTTGTGCTTCCCCGGAGCACAGGTGTGTTATTGCTGGGGAAATAACCTACGAATTTCTTAGGCTTTTTTCCCAGCAAAAAAATGTAAAGAACGACGTATATTAGCAAAAAATACCTCTTTTGTCAATAGTTGGTAAAAGAGAGTGTGGTGTTGTCTTTGTCATTTTAAACAAAGTATTATATAATATTCTCACTAAATTATTTCCCGCCGTTTGCTTGGCGCAAACGCGCAGGGATCCCCGGTGGGGGAAAACAACTTTTTAAAATATATGCAGGACATCCAAGAGATATTTAATCGCATGCAAGAAATTAAGAAAAAGCAAAAAGATATCCGCAGTGCTTATAAAGAATCATTAGAAGCTTCGTTGGAGTATAAAGAAATAAATGACAAAATAAAAACTCTTAGAGAAAGAAAAAAACAAATTGAAAATATTACCAAAGAATCTTTTTCGGCAGAGTTTACAAAGCTTGATGATTTTAAGATTGATCTAGAATCAGACAGTGTAATGTTAAGCGATATTGCTTTAAATAAATTGATGAAAGGCGAGACAGTGCAGGTGGTAGATGAATACAATAATAGTTACGAGCCACTCTTTACGGTAAAATTCAAAAAAACCTAGTGCGTTTTTAGTAAGCCTCTTCAGAGATCTTGTATATTAAATCCACCGCCAAAATTGGCGGTGGATAACTTTTTATAAATCTATTGACGGTACTTTTAATAGGGTATACGATAAATGCAATAGAGAACTAAGTTCGATGGCAAAAGCTGCAGACCACGTCTGCAACCCAACCTCAACCCACCTCTCTCTACCCATATGGATTCAACCCGAATCCACCCACCACACACACCCACACGAGACCAAAGCTTCGGCTAAGGTCTCTCATTTTTTTATAATTAAATTATCTACTTTCTGTTTTCTCGCATTACTTCGTTTTGAATGGTATTTATATTTGTTTTTTCTTTCATTCTCTTTAATTCTTTATCGTCTTCGATAGGAAGTCCTAAGTGGTCGTGAATTTCATCGAGCATGTTTATTATTCTGGTAACTTCATGTTCTGCCTTGATATTAATTTGTAAATCTATCTCTTCTCGCAAATCGTCTATTTGGCTGGCGCGATTTTGACTGATAAGCACAATAACGCTAAGAAATATGGCTTCCAAAGATACGGCGGTAGTAAGCAATCCGTATGGATATGGGTCAAAAACAGGAAGATTAGGAATAAATCCGGAATTTATAATTATCCATACGGCAAAAACGATAGCGTTTATAACAAGAAACCAAACTGTGCCAAAAGAATTTCTGAGAAAATCGGCGCAGCGGTCGACCGGACTTTTATTTTTTTCTAGTTTTGTTCTGAACATATGTGGTAAAATTTAGTGATTAGCATAGTAAGTATAGCAAAGACACCCCTTCAGGGCAAACAAGGCGCGGCCGTTATTATGCGGGAGTTTTTCCTTGACCAGACGGGTAGTCAGGAGTAAGATAAGACAAATTAATTGTATGAAAACCAACTCATTATTTAAGAGATTATTTGTAGTTTATACTGTTGCTTTGTTGGCAGTGGTAGTTTTTGTTCCACGTGTTGCCTTGGCACAAACCAGCAGCGCAGACAGTGTGGAAGCAGAAAACTCTACTACTGTTTATAGTCCAAACGATGTAAATACGGATAGTGTAACCCCGAGCGCCAATATTAGTATTTTAAAAAATTTAAAAATATTTGGACAAGATACGGGTATGAGCTCTACCGACCCGCGTCTGATAATTGCTCGTTTGGTAAGAGTGGCTATGGGTTTTGTAGGAATTATAGTTCTGATTATGATACTTGGTAGTGGGCTTATGTTTATGACTGCCGGAGGGGATGAAGAAAAAACTAGCCAAGCAAAAAGAACATTTTTTAATGCTATACTCGGGCTATTAATAATGCTCTCTGCGTACAGTATTGTAACCTTTGTTCTTAATACTATAACCACTGCAAGCAGCACTTCTAATACGACTAGCACTGCTCCAGCTGTTGCAGATCCAATAGTTAATCCTTAGGATAGTTCATCAGTAAAATTATCTATGAATATTTTTCGTAGAATTGCAGAACGTATCGTGGCGGCGGGTTTTAGTTTGGCAGTGCTTTGGTTGGTTGTAACTCAAATTTTTGAGCGACTAGACCAGCGTATGCCTGCTTTTTTGGCCGGCGTTCTTACTTATATAGTGGTTGCGTATAGTTTGCTTCCTCGTCTTATTCAGTTTGTGCTTATGGTATTGCGCAGAGGGCGTGTGCCTAGGTTTACACGCACAGGTGACGGTTTGCTAGCTGATCCGGTAAATATAATTTTAATTGGCTCAGAAGAGATGTTGCGACATATTTTTGTTAGTGCTGGTTGGTATGAAGCAGAGCCATTAACATTTAAGTCGGCTACAAAAATGATTTGGGCTTTTGTTAATAATAAGCCATATCAGACCGCGCCGTTTAGTTCGCTTTATCTTTTTGGCCGCAGACAAGATTTTGGGTTTCAACAGCCAATAGGAAAAAGCCCTCGTCACCGTCATCATATACGGTTTTGGGCTGCCAACCTTGATCCCGAAAAAGATATTACAAATTTTAAGTATTGGCTCCAAACACATGCGTTAGATCCAAATCAGCCGGTAATGTGGGTGGGTAGTGGTACCAAAGATATTGGTTTTGGTTTAACCAGGCACACATACCAGATTAGCCACAAGGTAGATAAAAATATAGATCAAGAGCGTGATCATATAATTGCCGCTCTGCGACAGACAGGGCTACTTACCCAAGAGCATTACTTTGATCCGGGTAAATTTATTGTTGGTAAATATAAATCCGATGGACGGATACTCACCGCTTATATAGAAAAATAGTTTGTTATATAATTTAATTATATAGGGGCTAAAGCCACATATATGCTCATTCACTCAGAAATAAATAAGTTTACTTATTTATTTCTTCATTCATTTCGCATATGAAAGAATTTTTTGTTAGCTTATTTGTAATTATATTTGTAGCAGCGGTAGTTGTGTTTGGAGTTTTTCCTCCGAAGGTTTATGTTACATTTATTTCTGCGCAGAATAGTGTCTTGGCTGCAGAGCAAAAACAAATTACAGATGCTTTGCTTTGGCAATATAGTTATAATCCTTTGCGAGTAGGGCGAGAGTACCAGATAAATATGCCTAGCCCCGCACCCTTGAAAAATCCGGCAAAACAAGATTACCAATATTTTATTTGGGCAAGTGTAAAATCCCTATCTTTTGTAAAAGAATCAGAAGCAGGGGATAATACTTGGAATTTGGTTTTGGCAAAAGATAAAAATGGCAACTGGAAAATTGTAGCTGACAAGCTTTGTTGCGGGCAAGGGGTTGATGAATGGTATTAAAATATTTTAATAAATAAAAATCCCTTGCTTGAAGCAGGGGATTTTTATTTAGTTGAAGCTCGTTTATAATTGTTATTTTAGAGCGTCTTTTAGAGCCTTGCCAGCTTTGAATTTTGGTACGGTAACAGCTGGGATTTGGATTTTTTGAGAAGGGTTTTGTGGGTTTACGCCTTGTCTAGCGGCGCGCTTCTTGGCTGTAAAAGCTCCAAAACCGGTTAAAACTACCTCTCCATCTTTCTTTAATTGTTCTACGACAGTGTCAAGGACGGCGTTTAAGGTGTCTTCAACTTGGCGTTTTGGTAGGTTTAGTTTTTCGGATACAGCTTGTGCTAAATCTGCTTTATTCATAGTTTCACCCCCTTTCCAATTTGGAATTTTGACATATATCAGGATGATTATTTTCTCTAACCTTAGCCTGTATTATAACATGTGGGTGTTTTTTTGCCTATGTTTAGCAGTTTTAGTTATCCCCAACGCTTAGCGTTGGTATGGGGACGCTAAGCGTCCACCAAGATTACTTAGCGTATTCTACTACGCGAGTTTCGCGAATAATAGTAACACGGATTTCACCAGGGTATTGAAGTTCTTGTTCAATTTTGCGAGAGATATCTTTGGCCAATTGGAAAGCAGAATAATCGTCTACTTCATTTGGTTTTACAAACACGCGTACTTCGCGACCAGCTTGGATTGCATATACTTTATCAATTCCAGGGAAGCTCTTGGCGGTTTTTTCTAATTCTTCCAAACGAGCCACGAATTGTTCATAGCTGTCTTTGCGAGCGCCAACTCTGGCGCCAGAGATGGCGTCGGCAGCTTTGGCAATAGAAGAATAGATATTGTAAGGTTTGTCTTGGTGGTGAGTAAGAGCTGCTTGGCAGATATCTTCGTCCATGTTGAACTTTTTCAAGATCATATGGCCAATCTCTGGGTGAGAGCCTTGAGTCTCTTGGTCCACAGCTTTACCAATATCGTGGAAGAAGCCACATTTTTTGGCCTTAGCTGCATCAAGTCCTAGTTCGCTAGCAATCATACCGGCCAAGTAGCCAGTCTCCATAGAGTGGAGAATAATATTTTGTCCGTAGCTAGTGCGGTATTTTAATCTACCAACAATACTTACTAATTTTGGATCAATGCCGGTAATGCCCATTTTATAAAGGGCTTCCTCACCAGCTTTTTTGATATCCACTGCCAAATCTTGTTTGGCTTTTTCTACAAACTCTTCGATGCGAGCTGGTTGAATGCGGCCATCAGCCATTAATTTTTCTAGCGCCAGCTTGGCAATTTGTCGGCGGATAGGGGAGAATCCAGATACTACGATAGCGTCTGGGGTGTCGTCGATAATAAGTTCACAACCAGTTAGCTTTTCAATTGTTTTAATGTTGCGTCCTTCTTTACCGATAATGCGGCCCTTCATGTCTTCGCTAGTTAGCTGTACGGTGGTGGAAGTGATTTCGGCAGCATGAGAAGAAGCACAGCGCTGTACTGCGTCGGCAATAAGTTCGCGAGCTTTTTCTTCGTAAACTTCTATTGATTCTTTGTCTAGTTTCAAAACTCTAGCCATCAAATCGGCTTTGCTTTGTTGTTCAATTCTTTTTAGAAGCTCTTCTTTGGCCTCTTCTTTTTTCATTGTTGCAATCTGTTGCAATTTTTCTACCTCTTGCTCCTTCATTTGTTCTATCTCTGTTTTTATATGTTGGATCTGGTCTGCTTTTTCTTGTAGTTTTTGTTTGCTACCTTCTAGTTCAATCAATTTTTGATCAAACAAAGCCTCGCGTCTTTCTAGTCTTTCTTGGGCATTGTGAAGATCTTGGCGAACGGTTTTTTCTTCACGCTTAGCTTCGTCTACTATTTGAGTAGCTTTTTCTTTGCCCTGTAGGATTATTTCTTGTTGTTTTGTTTTTGCTTCAACAAGAAGACTCTCTGCTTTGGCTTCGATAGAGTTGGCTTGGGCTTGAGCCAATTTTTTCCTTAAGAAGTATCCAACGCTTGTGCCGAGTCCGGCGCCAGCTACTACCAGGATTGCCCAGATAAAGTTTGACATATACAAAAATCCTCAAAATCTTTGAGTTATTACTATTTAAAGCTGAGAGAAGAAGCTTTAGATTCGGTAGTTATTTACGGATAAAATACAAAAAAGCACAGGCAAATTCGCTTGTTTTAGGTCTTTTTGGAAGTTTTTTTGTAGTTTTTTTAGCATAAATGGCCGAACTAATTGCTATCTGTTTGGATCTTTTTCGTTTCTTCTTGCAGAAATAAAGGTAATTACCTAAAGATCATTAATAATTTAATACTGGGTATATATTAGCATTCTTGGGCCAATTTGTCAAACTGTGGGAGTAAGTATAAAAATTACATTTTCCAGGTTTGTTGGTTGTCTTTTGTTGGAGGTTTTTCTGGTGTTGGGGGTGGGGTAGGGTCGTGGATAGGTGCGTCAATAGTAGGCTGCGGATTGTCTTCCGGCATTCTTTTCTTGCGTTCTTTGTCTATCCTTCTTTTTATTTCATCTGGTGGGGGTATTTTGGTTGGGTCAATTTCTGGCATCCAGGGGTCTTTTTTATCTGGACTGCTCATCATATGATTTGAAATTATCTAAATTAATAGCATTTTTTAGTAAGTATTTGCCAATTTTTGTACGCATTAATTCTTGGCAATAAGCGCCAGTTTCTAACTTTGCGCCTATATCGTGAGCCAATGTGCGAATGTAGGTTCCTGCCGAACATTGTACTTCAATTTTTAAAATAGGCCAAGAGTATTCTAAAAGCTTAATTTTATAAATTTCTATTTCGTTTGCTTTTCTTTCTACAGTTATTCCTTTTCTAGCCAACTGGTATAGTCTTTGTCCGTCTACCCATTTGGCAGAAAACATTGGCGGAGTTTGTAGTTGTTTGCCAATAAAAGTTTTAAGTAGGCTTTTTATTTGTTTTTTGTCTGGTTGAATCATGCTGTGTGTATCATGCATCGTGATCTGTCCGGTTTTATCATCAGTATCACTTGTGGCTCCAAGTTTAATAGTAGCAATATACGTTTTGGGCATGTTTTTAAACCCGTCCAGTTTTTTGGTAGCTTCTCGGCCAACACCTACGATAAGCAGTCCGGTGGCAAACGGATCCAGAGTGCCGGCATGACCAACCTTTACCCTTTTTTGTTTGTCGGGTAGGGGGGTCTTTTTAACACGGTTGCGTACAAAAGCTACAACATCAAAACTGCTCCAGCCTTCGGGTTTGTTAATTAATAGGTAGTTCATAAACGAAATGAGTGAGCAAAGTAATAAGCCTGCTTAATTACTTTCGAGCGAATGAGTATATATGCAGCTTTAGCCCATATATAGTATTTGTGTTATTATGCAAGAGTTTAAGGAAAAGGACAAGAAGCCTAAATTGACTTTTTAAGGCTTCTTCTATATAATACGACGTATTCTAAACCAAATCCTGTGAATGTTTCCGAACTAGCCAGACAACTCAGAATCCACCCTCAAAAGCTTTTGCAAATTTTGCCTGAGTTTGGTTTTGATATTGGTGCCAAAGCGATAAAGATAGACGATCGTATCGCTCAGCAAATTCAACGCCAATGGAAACGAATTAAGTTTGTAATGGAAGAAAGAGAGATGCAGGAAAAAGAAAAGCAAAAAGAATTAGAAAAAGAAGCGCGCAAAAGTAGTGGTGTTACAGTAAATATCGCCGACAAATTAACTGTGCGCGAATTGGCTGAATTATTGCAGATGCCAGTTACTAGGTTGATTATGGAATTCATGAAGAATGGTATTTTGGCTACTCAAAATGAAAATATAGACCGCGATACTGCTGTACTAGTTGCCCAAGAACTTGGGTTTACTGTAGCCGAAGGATCTGGAGAAACTACAGTGGTAGAAGAAACTTCTCATGTAGAAAATTTGCAAAGCATCTTAACAGAAGAAGGTGGAGTTGCCCGACCGCCAGTAATTGTGGTTATGGGTCACGTAGACCACGGTAAAACCAAATTGTTAGATTCTATCCGTAGTGCCAACGTTATGGCTCAAGAAGCCGGCGGTATTACCCAGCACATTGGTGCGTACCAAGTAGTTTGGAATAATCCAAAAACAAAAGAAAAATCTCCTCTTACTTTTATTGATACTCCTGGCCATGAAGCCTTTTCGGTTATGCGTGGTCGTGGTGCCAAAGTGGCCGATATTGCAGTGTTAGTTGTTGCTGCCGATGATAGTGTAAAACCACAGACTATAGAAGCGATAAATATTATTAAAGCCGTAAAATTACCGGTGGTAGTAGCGATAAACAAAATGGACAAAGAAGGTGCCGATCCGAAAAAAGTGCGCGCCGACTTGTCTCAGCATAATATTTTGGCCGAAGAATGGGGTGGCGATGTGCCAATGGTAGAAATTTCTGCGAAAAATAATTTAAATATAGACAAGCTTTTGGATATTTTGCTTCTTGTGGCCGATGTTCACGCCGACGAAATAAAAGCTAACCCAGGTAGAGCCGCTGCAGGTACAATTATTGAAGCTCATGTAGACAAAGGCGAAGGACCGGTAGCTACTGTGCTTGTACAAACCGGAACCCTAAAATTAAATGATCCACTAGTTGTAAATGGGGAAATTTATGGCAAAGTGCGCGCCATGAGAGATTATAAGGGAGAGAATTTGAAAGAAGCTGTGCCAAGTTGTCCGGTCAGAATTTTGGGTTTCAAAGTTGCTCCGCAAGTTGGAGATATTTTGGATGTTGGTAGTGCCGGTACAGCCAACCTAATTAACATAAAAGAAAAACGAAATATTCAATCTGGTGCTGAAAAGAAAGTCGTTTCTAGAACTGCCGACCCAGAAGAAGAGGAGCAGAAAAAAGTTTTGAATTTGGTAATTAAAGCCGATACCCTTGGATCGCTCGAAGCAATTATTGGGTCTTTGGACAAGATTAAAAACGATGAAGTGGGCGTGCGTGTGGTAGGTAAAGGTTTGGGAAATGTAAGCGCCGACGATGTGTCTAAAGCCGAAACTACCCATGCAGTTATTTGTGGGTTCAATGTGACACCGGTGCTGCTGGCCAAAAACATGATTCAAGATAAAAATATACAATTTTTGGAATTTAGTGTAATATATGATCTCATGGACTTTGTAAAAGTAGAGTTGAAGAAATTACTAAATCCGGAAAAAATTGTTATCGAGTTGGGTAGTCTACGAGTCGCCGCCATTTTCCGCACCACCAAAAACAGCATGATTGTCGGTGGGCGAGTAGAGTCCGGTAAAATTAAAAAAGATGCTCGCGCCAGAGTAAGACGCAACGGAGAAATAATTGGTACTGGTAAATTAGCCCAGCTTCAGTCCGGCAAACAAACCGTAAACGAATTGCCAGAAGGCAATGAAGGCGGCTTGCAATTTGATGGTAAATTAAAATTAGAAGTGGGCGACGTTTTGGAAGCTTACAAAGAAGAAGAAAAAGAAAAGAAGTTGATTTTGGGATAGTGTGCGATGAAGGATGAATAAAGAAGTATGAATTATGAGGCTAGAAAAATTAACAGCTTTGTTGATTTGAATGCTTGGCAGGAAGGGCATAAATTGGTTTTAGAAATTTATGAAATTACTAAAAAATTTCCCTCGGCAGAAAATTTTGGTTTGACAAGTCAGATGCAGCGAAGTGCGGTATCTATAACTTCAAATATTGCAGAGGGTTTTGGCAGACAAACATATAAAGACAAAACACATTTTTATTTTATCTCGGCCGGTTCTTTAACAGAACTGCATAATCAAGTTATTATTTCCAAGGATTTAAAGTATATAACAATAGAAAAGTTCGGTGTTATAGGTGGTCAGATAATAAAGGTTCAAAAAATACTTAACGGCTTAATAAAAAGTTCAAAGTCTCGCATTATTCATAATTCCTAATTCTTTATTCTTAAATAGTATGGAACACATTTTCACCGAAGCAAATTTTGATCAAGAAGTTTTAAAATCAACCACGCCGGTATTTGTGGATTTTTGGGCAGCTTGGTGCGGTCCTTGTCAGATGATGTCTCCGCTTGTAGAAGAAATGGCCAAGTCCTACGAAGGTAAAAATATTAAAATTGGCAAATGTAATGTAGATGAAAACCCGGAAATTTCTTCTAGGTACAATATAATGAGTATTCCATCGTTTATGGTTTTTAAAAACGGCGAATTGGTAGACCAGGTAGTAGGTGGTGTGCAAAAAGAAAAATTGCAGGCAATGATAGATAAACATATATAAGTAGTTTCTTAAATATTTTAAAAGAAAAGACGATCGTTTAAAGCGGTCGTCTTTTGTATATTGTAAATTTTGTCATATTATGATAAAAATGTACTATATTTTCTTAATCTGCCCAAAATTGGGTGGGTAAACGCAAAAACAAGTGGAGGGTCATATGTTGCTCAGCGCGCAAGAGCTGGCAAGCTTTAGTGGAGGGCAGGTCCAGCTAAGAGAAGCTTGTAGACAAGTTGGCAATCTGTTTGATGGCAAACATCCGGACTTTCGTTGTGGAGCCGCGCTATTTCAGGGAGGAATTCAACGATTGCTGATTGTGGAAGATAGTTTGCAAGCTTGGATAGTTTGGTATGCCAAGAACGAAGGTTGTCCAACCCAAGTTGCTCCAAGATGGTTTAAGTGTCGTGGAAAGATTTTGCAGTGGAGTGTCAAGGGTGTGAAAGAAGATAGCATCATTCGGAAGGATGGGGGTTTGGTGGAACTTCCACTTGGTTTAACCGACAGACGGTTGATCTTGTTTCAGAAGGGGTATGCGGGTCGGGAGTATGGCGGCTTGGTAGTCGTCGAAGCGCAGGTGGTGACTGTCAATAAGGGTGATCTTTTTTAGATAATTTTTTGTCCGTAATCCGCTCGTCGGAATGCCCCAACAATGTTGGTAAAGGTGTCTCGGCGAGCGGTGTTTTTTTGTTTAATTTTGTCTTGATTATTTATCTGGTTTTAGGTAAGATATATTGTACAAATTATTATAGAGATAATAGGATTTATGCAGAAATACGATCCGAAAAAAATTGAAAAAAAGTGGCAGAAATATTGGGAAAAGAATAAAACTTTTGAAGTGCAAGAAGATGCTAAAAAAGATAAATTTTATTCTTTGATTGAGTTTCCTTACCCGAGTGGCGAGGGTCTTCATGTTGGCCATCCACGCCCATTTACGGCCATGGATGTGATAAGCCGCAAAAAAAGAATGGAAGGCAAAAATGTTTTGTTTCCCATTGGTTTTGACGCTTTTGGTTTGCCGACCGAAAACTTTGCTATTAAAACCGGTAAACCGCCAGCCGAAGTAACGAAAAAAAATATTGCCAACTTTACCCGCCAGCTTAAAATGCTTGGGTTTAGTTTTGATTGGTCCAGGCAGGTAGACACTACTGACCCAAATTATTATAAATGGACCCAAAAATTATTTTTGCAATTTTTTAAACATGGTCTTGCTTACAAAAAAAACCAGCCAATTAACTGGTGTCCAAAAGATAAAATCGGTTTGGCAAATGAAGAAGTGGTAAATGGAAACTGTGAGCGTTGCGGCACTCCGGTAGAAAAACGAAACAAAGAGCAGTGGATGCTTGCCATTACCAAATATGCCGATAAGCTTTTGGATGGTTTAAAAAACGTAGATTATATAGAGCGCGCTCGTTTGCAACAAGAGAATTGGATTGGTAAAAGCGAAGGTGCCGAAGTAGATTTCCCTCTTCGCATGGTACCAGGCCAGACAGATGATAAACATTTTGTAAAAATATTTACTACTCGCCCGGATACAATTTTTGGGGCAACTTTTTTGGCAGTCTCTCCAGAGCTTGCTAAGAGTTGGTTAGATATAGGTTGGCAGGCTAGTGAAGAAGTAAAAAAATATATAACTCAGGCGCTTGAAGCTCGTACCGCGGTAACTGCTCGTGAAGAACAAGAAAAAACTGGTATAAGTGCCGGCATTGTGGCAATCAATCCAGTTTCCAAAAAAGAAATTCCAGTTTGGATAACCAATTATGTAATGGGTGAAGTTGGTACGGGTGCAATTATGGGCGTGCCGGCGCACGACCAGCGTGATTTTGATTTTGCCAAAAAGTTTGGATTGCCAGTTAAACAGGTGGTTATGCAAAATATTGTGGTGGCAGGTGCCGCCGCACCACGAGAGGGCAAAGATTTAGTGCAGCGTAAAGTAGTGACAGGTATTATTCATAATCCAAAAAATGACACTTTTTTACTTTTACGACGTGCAGATAAAGAAAGTTCTTTCGTTGGTGGTACCATTGAAAATGGCGAAGATGCTATTACAGCCCTACGTCGTGAAATTGTGGAGGAAACTGGATATACAGATTTTGAAATTAAAAGTACTTCTTTTCCTAATTTTTTTGGTAATGGCTATAAATTACGTATTGATAAAAATTGTTTGGACTTTGAATATTTTTATGCAGTTGAGCTAAAGAGCGAAGATCGTCAGGAAGTCAGCAAGGAAGAACTAGCAAAGCATGAACCATTTTTGGTACCACGCGCAGAAGTGTCTAAGACAATTACGCTTACAATGCATCAATACATGTGGAAATATTATACAGAGGAAAAACCAAAGTATTTAATTTTTGATTTTGATGGGGTAATTGGTAATACTTTTGAGGCGTGTGCTAAGGCACAGATGGTTATAGATAATAAAAGTAAGGAAGAGGCAGTTGAAGCAATGACAAGATATTTTAGCAGTAAGCCAAATCATGCCAAGGGGCACAGTCTTACAGAGATAGAGATGGTTGCGAAGCTTGATTGGACGCGCAGATTTGGCGAAGAAATGGCAAAGCTAGAGTATTCATTATTTAGTAAATTTAATAAAGAAATAAAAAACATACCAAATACAAAGGTTGCTATTATTTCTGCGGGTTCCGGATTATATATTAGAAATAGAATAGAAGAAACCGGCCTTAACCCAAGCCATGTTCTTACCTTTGAAGACCATCATTCCAAAGAAGAAAAAATAGAACAGGTCTGCAAAGATTGGGGAGTGTCTATGAAAGACGTTTATTATTTCACTGATTCCAAAGCAGACGTATACGAATTGGAAGATTGTTTGGATCGTAAAAAAATAATCGGCTGTGCTTGGGGTTATTGCGGGTATGATCTATTGCGAGAATTGTTGCCAGAAAACCAGGTATTAAAAAATCCAGAAGATATCCATTTGTTATTTGCAGATTCGGTTTACGAAAATGAAGGTGTGGCTGTGGAGTCAGAATTTTTAAATGGTTTAAAAACACCGGAAGCTAAACAAAAAATGATTAGTTGGTTAGAAGAAAATAGAATAGGCAAAAAACAGATAAATTATAAACTTCGCGACTGGGTTTTTTCCCGTCAGCGATATTGGGGTGAGCCAATTCCGCTTGTGCATTGCGAGAAATGCTCTGGCTGGGTTCCTCTTCCCGAAGATGAATTGCCGCTCAAATTGCCAAAAGTAGAAAAATATCAGCCAACCGATAATGGCGAATCTCCTTTGGCCGCAATGGAAAAATGGGTAAAAACTAAATGCCCAAATTGTGGCGGTCCGGCCAGACGAGAAACAGATACTATGCCAAATTGGGCTGGTTCAAGTTGGTATTTTTTGGCCTATGCAATGGGTGGAGAAAAAAGATTAAAAGAAAAAGGCGATAAGTTTTGGGATAAAGAAATGCTAAAACATTGGCAACCTGTAGATTGGTACAATGGGGGAATGGAACATACAGTTTTGCATTTGTTGTATTCTCGTTTTTGGAATCAATTCTTGTACGATATTGGTATGGTGCCAACACCCGAGCCGTATGCCAAGCGCACATCACACGGCATGATTCTCGCCAAGGGTGGAGAAAAAATGAGTAAATCCAAAGGAAATGTTGTAAACCCGGATGAAATGGTGGAACAGTTCGGCGCTGATGCTTTGCGCGCTTATATTATGTTTATGGGTCCGTTTGATCAGGCAGTAGAGTGGGATACAAATGGGCTAGTTGGGGTGAAAAGATTTTTGGATAAAGTATGGAATTTGCAAGAAAAAGTTGAAAATAAAATTACAGATACTAAAATTGAGACGGCTTTACATCAAACTATTAAAAAAGTTACCGAAGATATAGATGCGATGCGGTTTAATACAGCGATTGCCAAGATGATGGAATTGGTGAATGAGATGTCAAAAGCGGATAAGATTTCAGTTGTAAATTATACTTATTTAGTTCAAATTTTGGCGCCATTTGCTCCACACCTGTGTGAAGAACTGTGGGATGTGCTTGGACATGAAAAATCATTAGCCTGTGAATCTTGGCCGCAATTTAATCCGGAATTAATAAAGGAGAGTGAAGTCACTTTGGCTGTCCAAGTAAATGGAAAATTGCGCGATACAATAACTGTGGCCGCAGACATATCGGAAGAAGAGGCCAAAAGGACGGCGCTATCAAGCGAAGCAGTTAAGAAGTGGCTAGAAGGTAAAGAGCCAAAAAAAGTTATCTATGTAAAAGGCAAGTTGGTGAGTGTGGTGGTTTAGGCACAACTTGTCCGGTTGTATTTGTAGCGGTAAATATGGTAAAATAAGGGTGTTAACTTTTTGGATGTCTTTATGCCCACTCAACATGAACAGAGGGTTTTAATTGTAGAAGATGATGCGTTGTTGGCCCAGGTCTTAGCCAGCTCTTTTAACGAGGTGAAGTTTGGTGTTTTAAATATATATAACGGCTTAGAGGTTCTGGATGCCGCCAAAAAGTTTGAACCCGCTGTTATTTTATTGGATCTAATTTTGCCAGGTATAGACGGTTTTGAAGTCTTGAAACAGTTAAAAGCAGATGTGCAAACTAAAAATATTCCTGTGGTAATAATCTCCAACTTAACTGATGCTGCCGATATAAAATCAGCTCTTGCGTTGGGGGCAGTTGAATATTTTATCAAGGCCAATACTCAGCTAGAAAAAATAGTAGATTTTGTTAAAAAGATAATTAAGGATTAAATAGTATGTCCGCGCCTTCAAAGATGGTTTTACTAATTGTAGAGGACGATGAAGTGTTATTAAGAGCTTTGTATATTCTTTTTCACAAGAGTAAATATACTATAGCATCTGCTACCGACGGTGCTATGGCTGTACAAATGGCGCAAAGACTAAAGCCAAATTTAATTTTATTAGATTTATTACTTCCCAAAATAAATGGTTTTGAGGTGTTAAGAATTGTTAAATCAGATCCAGCACTCAAAGAAACGCCTGTTATTATATTATCAAATTTGGGTAGCGCCGAAGATGTCGAAAGGGCCAAGGCGGGTGGTGCGATTGATTATTTTATCAAAGCCAATACCGATTTGTCCGTTTTAGAAAATAAAATCAAGCAAGTTTTAGAGATTAAAACTCAGTCATAGAGCTTTTAATCTGTGGCGGCTAAATAGAATCAAATGAGATCTGCATGGTTAAATCTGGTTTTATCTTTAACCAACCGCATCTATTCTCGCAAGCAAGAACTAATCCACAGCACAGGTGTAAAGGGGATGCGACATGTTTTTGTTTTGATTTCTTTAGAAATTATTTTAGCTTTTATTTCTACGCCGCTTTATTTGGGCATAAAATCCGCTTCCGTCTCCGCCTATTTTAGAGAAAAGGGCGGTTATGAAAAAATAAATTTTGATTATAATATTCGTCGAGTCCTAACTCTTACAGGGGTGGGTATTTTTTTATTAATTTGGTTGTTCAAATTGGCGATAATTATTTTTGTGCCGCAAGCGTATGGGCCGTTGCCACTTTATCGTGTTGGCAATCTTGAACCTATAGATATGGTAGTAAGCGGTGATTTAGCTGCTACCAGCGTTGCTTTCCAAACTGCAAAAACATTGAGTTCTTTACCGTCACCCCAGTTAAAAGAAATTCGTAAAGTTGCCGGCGGTACCTATGTTTTTATTGGCAATAGTCAGCCTAGCATGGAGGTAGTTTTGTTATTATCAGAAAAAAATACCATTGTTTATTCTGGTGCGGCAGATAAAAATGGCCGTTGGGAGATAAAACATTCGCAAAAAGATATCAGGCTTAGCGAGGGCAACCATTCGGTTTTAGTCTATAATTTTGATGCAAAATCCGGTGTGCGTAGTGTGGCTGCGGGAGAAAAGTTTTTCAAAATTACCAATACCTGGATTGATTCATTGGTTAAAGATGTGGATGTTTCGGCAAATTGGTCAGTGGTGTTAATTGTAATAGTTGGTATTTTGTTAACTTTTTTAACCCTTTAGAGTTTGAAGAGGATTTGTTTTAGGGGCCAGGATTAATTTGTAAAAAGCCGTATGGTAAAAAGTTTTTTAAATTTTTTCTTTCATTATTCAGGGGCTGTTTTTCGAATTAAGCGCCATATTTTGGAAGCGGACAAATGGTACAAATCAGTATTTTTTTCATTGATACTATTTTTTGTTGAATTTATTTTTGTAGTTATTTCTTTGCCTTTTTATTTTTTAATTTCTCCCAAAAATCTGCATGAGCGTGGATTTATATTTCCTTCATCCAAAGATGATTCAATGGCCTTTAAACATTTTGTTGCTAGGCGCAAGATAAGCGCAATTACCCTTATTAGCGTTTCGGCAGTTTGGGCGTTTAAAGTCTTTTTGTTGGGAGCAATTTCTTATATTTTTTTTGGAGCCGCGCAGATTTTTGCAGATACGCATACGTGGGTATTTTCAAATCCTAGTAGTTATACTTATAATTCGTCTCTCGTAGAGGTGGCTGGGGGAGAGGCAAGACTAAAAGATATTGGTGGCACCACTATAGTTACTACTACTAACCCAGGATTTAATAGTAATGCCACTGGTTGGACTTATGCCGATTGGAATCAGAGTGGTGGAGAGGTAAATGTGGCTGGTACCCGTATAACTACTGGTGGTAATCCTGGTGGATGGGTGAGAATTAATTTTCCTATTGGCAATGGCGATGAGTTGGGCGGATATTATCGTCAACCGTTTGTTATTAGCTTATCTAACCCGTCTACCACTGTTAGTTTTGATTGGCAGGTTTTGGCGCACGATTCTACGCCCGCGCCTGTTACTTTTAAGATGATGGTGTTTGTAGATAGGGCAAGTAGCGTTCCTGTAATAGGTCAGGAAGTTTGGTCTTCTGGAGAAATTACTTCTACCAGCACTTGGCAATCAATTTCCAATTTGGATGTTTCGTCCAAAGTAACTAGCACGGGCACGTATTATCTAAAAGTAGCTGTTTGGCTAGAAACACCTGGTTCAAACACGGGTCCGTTTACTATTGGTTATGATAATATTTTGTTAACCTCTGCCAGTACATCCCATGTATTTTCTTCGTCATTACCATCTATTGCGCCAAACACATCTCTTTCTGATACAAAAATTGTAAGTTGGAATTCGTTTAGTGAAACCGCCATAAAAAATGGCGGGCAAATTTATTATCAATTATCCGATGATGATGGTGTTAGTTGGAAATATTGGAATGGTTCGTCTTGGGCAGCGGCTGCCACAACCACTAATTCCAACACTTCTTCTGTTATAAATGCTCATATTTCATCTTTCACCACCAGTACAAATCAAATAAAATGGAAAGGATTTTTATCGAGTGACGGAACTCAGCAGGTAAGTTTGAGCGCCATTAATATTGATTACACATCAAACAACCGTCCTGCTGTTCCAAGCATATCTGCCAGCCAACAAACAAGCGATGGGTTGGTTAATGTAAATTATATTTTGCAAGATGCAGAAAGCGATCTGTCTAGTTTGTCTGCTTATGAATATTCATTTGATTTGGAAAATTGGTTTGTAATGACAGCTGCAGTTTCAGATCCGGAGCATAGTGGAATTAATAATTTACTGTCTTCGCCTGTTGGGGTAGCACATACTTTTGTTTGGAATGCATTGGCAGATTTGGGCAGTACATATAATAGTTCAGTTTATGTTCGCTTGCGTGCTAATGATGGCATAGCCGATGGCCCCTACGCCACCTCTACTATTTTTGCTGTAGATTATGTAGTCCCAACAGTTTCTAATTTATCTGCCGCACAAGATTTGGGTAGTGCTAGCGTGCGTTTTGTTTATGACCTATTTGATAATACAAGCAGTGATTTATTTGTGGAATTGTTAATTTCCGATGATGGTGGCAGTACTTGGAATGTGGCTTCCAGTTCAGTGTCGGGCGATGTTGGCGCAGGGTTATCTTCTGGCACAAACAAAACTATTACATGGCAGGCCGTCGCCGATTTTGTAAATCAGGAGCAAGACGATATGCAGGTACGCATACGCGCTCGTGATAAGTTTTCCAATCAAGGTAATTTTGTTACTTCAATCAATTTTTTGGTAGACACGCAAGTGCCAACGGTAAATACAACCACCAATTTGTTGGCTCAGCCAAATGCAGGGGATAGCTCGGTTTTAGTTGGGGGTTCTTTTCATGAATCAAATCCTGGGACCAGTAGTTTTTTTGTGGCTATAAATGGCGGTGATTATGGCGCTGTTACTTATGGTGAAGGGTACACAGCCTCGCCTTCTCCACAGCTTGTTAGCATGGGTGCGCCACTTACTGGTGCAGATTATATTTCCAAAGTATCTTTGTCTTTAGAAGATAAGTATGGTCATACCGGGCAAAACGAAAATACTTCTCCAGAAAGTTCTTATAAATATGTAAAGCCTTATACTCCACCAGCACCCGCTATAAGCAATCCGCAATCCAGTACTTTGGATTTAGTAATAAGTAAGCATGCAGACGAAATTGACGGTCTGGAGTATGCAATTTTTGAAGGTTCACAATCAAAATATATACAAGACGACGGAACTTTAGGTGATAGCCCTGTTTGGAAATCTTTGGGAACTGGTGTTGGGCAGTGGGGCGAAGGTGGCGAAGCAGGCAAGGTGATTATACAAAATTTGAGTCAACCAATTTCTGCATATGTATTCCAAATAAAATCTAGAAATATTAGTGATTCGTTTCATGCGGCTAGCAGCGAGAGTGGTTTGTCTGGTGGTGCTTCTTTATCTTATATTTCCCCATCTATTAACATATCAATCAGTTCTTTGGCGCAAACTGCGGATGGTACAAAGTATGTGCCAATTAGTTATTCCGGTGCGGATGCGCAAAGCAATTTAAATAGTTTGGTGGTTTACGAATACTCTACAGACAATACGACGTGGCAGACGATGACAGAGAAAACAGGTGTAGGATCGGATGGAAAAAATAATTTAGTTTTTGCTCCGGCTGGCACCGAACATATGTTTGCTTGGGATGTGGGGGCTGATTTATCTGGTGTAGAATTTTCTACGGTTCGTGTTCGTCTGCAATCTTATGATGGTGTTGGAAATAGTAATTTATCTGTTTCTTCAGTTTTTGAAATCGATACTGCCGGTCCGGTAATATCTGGCATACAAGCCGCTCAATCTGTGGGCAGCAGTACTGTAAATGTAAGCTATGATTTATCCGACGGGGCCGGCATAAACAATGTCGTAGAGTTTTTGATTTCTAGCAATGCTGGCGTTGACTATTTGGTGCCTACTACGACTGTGGTTGGAGATGTTGGGGCAGGAATAAGTTCCGGTGTAAACAAAAATATTGTTTGGAACGCTGGCGTGGATTTTGCAAATCAAACTTCAGCGGCTATGCGTGTAAAAATTATGGCCACAGATCGTTATGGTAATGTTGGGAGCTTTACCGAATCGTCCAATTTTAATTTAGACACCAGTAAGCCTGTCTTGGTGGTAACTGGTGCGGCGCAGGTTGTCGGTACAGATTTAATGGCAGTAAGTTATAATTTGTCAGATGTAAGTTCCACTATCACGTTGTGGATATCTGCAGATGGTGGCTCCACTTGGTTTATTCCGACCAGTTCTGTGAGCGGGGATATTGGTTTTGTATCTTCGGCTGGCGATAAAACTCTTGTGTGGAATATGGCAACCGATTTTATTGATCAAGAAACAAATAGCGCCGTAGTACGCATCATGGCCACAGATTATTTTGGAAATATTAGTGACTATGCATCTTCGTCTATTTTTTCTTTGGATACCAAAGCGCCAATAATTAGCACTGTAAGCGCTGCACAGATTGCGGGCACATCTAACGTTTCTATAAATTACGATTTTTCTGATCTCTCTTCTTTGTCTAATGTTTATATAGAAATTTCATCTGACGGCGGTTTATCTTGGAGTGTGGCTACATCTACTTTGGCTGGTGATGTTGGTGTGGGCGTGTCTACGGGAAGTGGTAAACAAGTATCTTGGAATGCTGGCGTTGATTTGCCAAACAGAGAGGTGCAAAACGCCAGAGTTCGTATTATGGCCACAGATAATCAAGGCAATAGCAGCGCTAAATTTATTTCTAATGATTTTGTTGTAAATACAATTATTTCATCAGCAGCAGAAACTCCTGCTGTGAGCGGTGGCGGTGTGGCTATTCCTATAACCACAGTTCCTGAAACAGAAGATACAGTTGCCCCAGGCGCTCCGATTGTTTTTAGTCCGGACGATAATAGTAATATTAGTGAAACAGCCCTTGTTTTAATTGGTGGTACCGAGCCCCTGGCAGTTGTAGAGTTAATTTTAAATGAAGAAGAAACGTTTAACGCTTATGCTGATAATAATGGTACTTGGCGTTTTGTATTACCGTCTGCGGTTATATTAAAAGAAGGTGCTAATGTTTTCCAAATTAATGCTAAGGATGAGGCGGGGAATGTTAGCGCTTCACTATTTTTTAGATTAAACAAAGCGGTTCTTACAGCTGCTGGTATCGTTCCTATTTTCACCACAAGTCCTATTGTTACAGCCCCCATCATAACAACTCCAGCTCCAGTCATTATTCCAACCAGGCCAGTGGCACCTACTCCCGCCACCGCTCCAGTTATTGCTGAGGTAAATAGAGCGGTTGAAGTGCTAAGTATTCCTGCGCCAGAGGTGGATTTAGTTGTATCGCCAGTTCAAGAGAACTTGTCTACCAACGATATTATAAGATTTAGCGGTATAGCTTTGCCAAACCAAGAATTAATTGTGTATGTGCATAGTGAACAGGCCTTAATTTATAGAGCAAAAGCCAACAATCAAGGTGTGTGGTCTGTAGACCATTCACAAAAATCTTTCGAACTTGCACCTGGCGTTCACACAGTATATGCAGTCGGGCTTAATAACGGGTATAATATAAAAAGTAGACCAGGTTTGGTAAAAACTTTCACAGTCAGTAAAAATTATTGGGTGGCAGCTTTTAATTATTTAAATTTACAGACAACGATAATAGCCACGGCGGTTTTAATTTTTGCTATGGGTTGGTTATATATATTACGAAAAAGAGAGCAAGGTTATTTTACAAAAAATTTATGAAGCAGAGTGATTTACCCCCTAATCAAACGAAAAACAATTTAGCTGTCGCAGCTAAAAACTTTTCGGAAGTTTCGGCAACGGCTGTCTTTTTAGTGGGTATTTTGGTTTTAATTGGGTGGCAGTTTGATATTGGATTTTTAAAGAGTGTGCATAGCGGCTTTGTTACAATGAAGCCAAACACAGCTTTAGGGGTTGTATTTTTGGGTTTATCTTTGTGGTTGTTGCAAGAAAAACGAATGCGTAGCTGGTTAAAGTATTTGGGCTGGGGCTCTGCGCTTTTTGTATTATTTATAGGCCTTACTGCAGTGCTGGAGCATATAACCGGGATAAATTTAGGTGTTGATATGCTTTTATTTCGAGAGTCTAGCCCAGCACCTTTTACTACTTTTCCGGGTCGAATGGCTTTAAATACCGCATTTTGCTTTGTTTTTTTTGGGATTTCTCTTTTGTACTTAAATATAAAAACAAAAAACGGGCTGCACCTGTCGGTAATCCCGGCTGTTTTTAGTGGTTTGGTAGCCTTGGTGGTTATAGTAGGTTATTTTTATGATATATCTCAATTTTATTTTGGAGCAAAGTTTGATACGCTTATGGCTTTGCATACAGCCCTTGCGTTTTTTATCGCTAGTTTGGGGGTTTTGTTTGCTCGTCCAGAAGGCAACCTAACCAGGGTTTTTATAGGTGCTAATTTATCGGGTGTTACTATTCGTCGTCTATTTCCGCTGGCCTTTTTGGTGCCGTTGCTTTTTATTTGGTTAGAACAAGTTGGAAATCGGTATCATTTATATGGCCATGATTTTGGGATGTCCATCACTGCTGCTGCCAGCATCGTGGTGCTCGCCACGCTTATTTGGGTGCACGCTGTTTTGATGGAAAAGAAAGAAGACGCTCGTTTAAAAGCAGTCAAGGAGTTGGTTATAGCTACAGAAGAAGCAAGGCGGCTTTCATTTTTAGTTGAAAACACAATTGAGGCTGTCGCAATAGTTGATTTAGAAGATCATAACGCTTTGCGCTATGTTAACAGCGCTTGGGAAAAAATGTTTGGCTATAAGAAAAATGAAGTAGAAAACAAAAGAGAGCCCTTAATTATTGATGCTATCAAGAAAAATCCTGCGTTGTATAAAAAGTTTAAAGCTTCCATAGCGGCGCATGTTCCGTTTTATGCGGAAATGGAATGGGAAAGAAAAGATGGAAAGTTGGTACCTGTAGAAGTGTTTACCACTCCCACTCAAGATCCAAATACCGGGAAGTATATTTGGTTTAATACTATCCGCGATATAAGTGAACGCAAACAAGCACAAGGTAAGCTTCTGAAAGAGAAAAGGGTGTCTGAATTATTAGCTAAGGATTTAAAAAAGTTTCAATTAGCAGTAGATTCTTCTTCGGACCATATTATGATTACCGATGCCGAAGGGAAAATTTTATATGGAAATAAGGCGATAGAGTCTATTACGGGTTATGCTATCAGTGAAATTATAGGGAAAACCGTTGGTCAAGTTTGGGGTGGGCATATGCCCAAAGAGTTTTATGTTAAATTATGGCATAAAATAAAAACAGAAAAAAAGATGTTTGTAGGAGAGCTAACTAATTACAGAAAGGATGGCACGCCATACACGGCCGAGGTACGAATAAGTCCTATTTTGTTTGATGACGGTGAAGTTAATTTTTTTGTTGGTGTCGAGCGAGACATTACCAGGATGAAAGAAGTAGACAAAATGAAATCGGAGTTTGTTTCTCTAACCTCTCATCAGCTCAGCACTCCGCTTACAGCTATAAAATGGTATGTTGAAATTTTGTTAAAAAAGAAGCATGGATCCGAAGATAAGAAAAATCTGAAACAGATATATGCTAGCAACGAACGAATGATCAGATTGATTAGTGATTTGTTAGATGTGTCTAGAATTGAGTCTGGAAACAAGTTTGCTATTATTTTAAAACCTAAAAACATCGCTTCTTTAATAAAAGAGATTGTAGATACGTCTTTAATTTCTATAAAGACTAAGCATCGTCAGGGAGTAATAAAATTAGAAGATAAATTTCCTGAAGTTTTGAAATTAGAAATTGATGAAAATAAAATACGCCAGGTTTTTCAAAATCTCATTGATAATGCTATAAATTACTCTGTGGATAGAATTAAAATATCTGTTGGATGCAAAGAAGAAGGTGGCCAGATTGTTTTTCATGTTAAGGATACAGGTATTGGCATACCCAAAGTACAACAGGGTCGTGTTTTTGAGAAATTCTTTCGTGCCGACAATACAGCTTTGCTCAAATCTCAGGGCACTGGTTTGGGGTTGTACCTGTCCAAAGCTATTGTAGAGGGGCATGGAGGAAAAATACGGTTTGAATCCGAAGAGGGTGCGGGAACTACCTTCTACTTTTCTTTGCCGTTAAATCGTGGTAAGCTGTAGGGTAATAAAGGCGGGGTTTAATTTAGTAAGAATATCTATAGGGGCTAAAGCCCGCGGCGCGCTCACTCATTTCGATTATATGGGCTAAAGCCACATATATACTCATTCGCTCATAAATAATTTCATTAGAAAATAATTGAGCAAGCTCATTATTTTCTCACTCATTATTTAACTCACTCACTTCGTATATATAGTTAAACATATATTTTCACTCACTCGGAAATAAATAAGCAAGCTCATTTATTTCCTCATTCATTTCAAATATGAAAAAAATTCTTATAGTAGAGGACGAATTGGCGTTATTGTATGCTTTAGCATCTCAGTTTGATAAAAAAGAATTTAAAGTTCTTCAGGCTGTGGATGGCGAAGAAGGCTTAAAAACTGCCCTAAAGTCACATCCGGATTTAATTTTATTGGACTTGCTTATGCCGAAAATGGATGGCATGTCTATGTTAAAAGAATTGCGCAAGGATTCTTGGGGTAAGGGTGTAAAAGTAATAATTTTAACCAACCTAAGTGATGCAGAAAAAATTGATGAAGCGTTAAAGCAGGGGACATATGATTATTTAGTAAAAAAAGATTGGAACATTTCCGAAGTAATTGAAAAAGTGAAAGCTAGTCTGGGTATGAAATAGTGGTATGCTGTTGTGGTTGGAAAAGATAAAAAGCGCCATGCTTCAATGGGTAATTGCGTGGCATGACTTCGTTAAATCAAAAAATAAAATGCTTATTGCGTTTTGTTTTTGTTTTATAGTGGGTGCCGGCGTATTCTCTCTTTTAGAAAATAATGGATCCTTATTTTATTTGTATCTTTTGTTATTCATCATTCTGTTTTTTGTAATAATTTTTTGGCATAAAAAATATATAAGATTTTTGTGTCTATGTCTGCTGTTTTTTATATTGGGGGCGTGTAGATTTTTGATCAGTATCCCAGAAAAAAATTTTGCGAGAGTGGAATTCTATAATGGAGAAAAGAAGGTGTTGCGAGGGTTTGTATCCAGTGAGCCGGATATTGGGTTAAGTGATGCCAGGTATGTTGTGCGGGTGGAGAGTGTAAAAGAAGATCAAAACTCTAAATCCGTGTCTGGCAATATTTCTGTTAAAACCAGGATTTATCCCGAATATAAATATGGCGACACGCTAGAAATAGAATGTTTATTGCAAGAGCCAGCCAATTTTACCACCGCCTCAGCGGGGTCCCGCCTCATGGCGGCGAAAGATAGTAAATTCAATTATATAAAGTATCTAGCCAAACAGGGTGTGTGGTCGATTTGCAGTAATCCGAATATAAAAAATTTGGACGAAAATAAAGGTAATATTTTGGTAAGCTTTATGTTAAAAATAAAAAGTAAAATAAAAGTTCAAATAGCCAGTCTGTGGCCGGAGCCGAACAGTAGCCTAATGGCCGGGTTGCTCTATGGCAGTCGTAGTGGCTTGCCGCAAGAGTTGGTAGATAATTTTAGTCGTACGGGAGTTAGTCATATTGTGGCTGTGTCCGGATACAATGTTAGTATAATTGCCGTGGCTTTAAATATCATTTTAATTTATGCGGGTTTGTTTAGGCGGCAATCTTTTTGGTTTTTAATATCTTTAATTTTGGCGTTTGTATTTTTTACCGGAGCCACTGCTTCGGTGGTGCGAGCGGGAATAATGGCTATAATTATTTTGGCTGCCCAACATATCGGCCGGATGTCGGCGGTAGGCAGAGCGCTAGTTTATGCAGCTGTTGTCATGTTAGTTCTTAATCCGTATTTGTTAGTTTGGGACGCTGGTTTCCAGCTTTCTTTTTTATCTACACTCGGATTGGTTTATCTTTCTCCGATTATTCAATATTTTGTCGATAGTAAATTTAAAATCGAAAGTAATTTATGGAAGTCGGCTTTAGAAGTTTTTATTACTACAATTTCTGCGATTTTGGTCACTTTGCCGCTTATCATGTATCAGTTTGGTAGATTTTCTGTTGTTGCACCGCTAGTTAATATTTTAATTTTGTGGATTGTGCCATGGCTTATGTTGTTTGGGTTCATATCTTTGGTTTTTAGTTTTATATTTTTCCCAGTTGGGCAGCTGGTTGCTTGGGGCACAGACCTGGGAGTTAGGTATGTTATAATGGTAGTGGATTGGTTTGGAAGCAAGAGTTGGAGTGCCTTTAATTTGCGAATTTCTTTGCCGACAATGGTTGTTATTTACCTAGTATTAATCTTATTTATATGGCGAAAAAAGCCAAAGTTTTATCTTCAGAAGTAGGCTATAATTTGGCTGCTGATGTTTATGATGAAAATGAAAATTATCTAAATAGTTTTGAGCAAGGAGAGCTTATCCCTTTGCTTGGTGCGTTGGATGGCAAAAGAGTTTTAGATGTTGGGGCAGGCACGGGCCGGCTATCTTTGCCTTTGGTAAGTAGAGGTGCACACGTTACGGCTCTAGATGTATCGCCTAAAATGTTAGATTTAATAAAAAAGAAGCAGCGCCGCGTTTCAATGAACGTTACGCGGCATGATTCCGTTGAATCAAAAATTACCACTGTGGTTGGTGATGCGGAAAGTTTGCCTTTTGAAAATAATACTTTTGATATTGTGACAGCTGCGTTTTTAATTGTACATCTCAAAAATCCGACCAGATTTTTTGACGAAGCGTACAGAGTCTTAAAAGACGGAGGGATTTTGGTGGTGACCAATATTAATCAGAAGGATCCGCCAACAGTAAAAACAAAAGAGGGAAAAATAATTATAGAATCTTTTTATCATCGCCCAGAAAAAGTTGTAGAAATATTAGAATCGTTGGCGTATGGAATTGAAGAAAATGTTTTTGTAAAAGAGGGGAGTCTTTGGGTAGATCAGATTGTGGTGGCGAGGAAATAAATCCTTCTTCTCCCCACTTCTTTAGTAGAAGTGGGCAAGAATCGCTCGCTAACCTTTATCACCCCATTTTGTCAGCAAAACGGGGTGATACCCCAAAACTGCCTCGCGGATGAATATCTCACAGCCAGTTCGGACTCATTTTTCTCTGACTCTGAACTCACCCCCTCGGGGGTTCAAACACAGAGCCAGACACGAAAAACTCATCTCGAACTGCTTGGTTCGATATTCATATGCTCGGTTACCGACCAGACACTGTTGGGACAACGGTTCGATATCCGAGCATATACGAACCTGCGTGTACTTGCCACGGTGAAATGGAGTGATCCCGACTTTTTAGTTGGGATTGGCGATCATGCGACTATGCTCATTGATCGCCAAAACGACATGAGCCGATGGAAGTACCGTCAGGTGAGTATCAGCTCGGGAACTTTTCCCTCCAGCTTTTGGTTACAAAAGGTGGATGAAGGTATTTCTTTTAAAGAAAGCGGCAAGTAAATGGTGATACAATATAATTATGAATAGCAAAAGTAAAAAAATTTTATTGGCCGCTAGCGCAGTTCTAATTATTTCACTGGGCCTGCTTGGTTATTTTCTATATAAATCCAGCACTAAACACAGTTTTAAAATTACTTTTTTTGATATCGGACAAGGCGATGCGGCTCTTATTCAGTTTGATAATGGCCAGAAAATGCTGGTAGATTGTGGTGCGGATAGAAAAATTTTAGCCAAGCTTGGCCGGGCGTTGCCTTTTTATGACCGCACCATAGATTATGTTTTGGCTACTCATTCGGATTTAGATCATTATGGTGGATGTGTAGACGTTCTCAAAAATTATAAAGTAAAAGAAATTATTTTAAATAATCGTAAAAAAGAATATGATCCGTATTGGCGAGAATGGGACAAAGCAGTAAAAAACGAAGGGGCAAATATAAAAATTATAGACAGTCCGCAAGTTTGGACAATTGCTAGTTCTACTTTGGAATTTTTATCTCCCGACTCATCTCTGGCGTTGGAAGTTGGGGCAGATGATAGCAATAATTATTCTATTGTTTTTAGATTAAAGAATCAGGAAAAGAGTTTTTTGTTTACTGCGGATATGGAAACCCCGCTCGAGAACGCGTTGTTGAAAAAGTATTGTGTTAGCACTTCCACCAAACCTTGCACGGTTTTGGAGTCAGATATTTTAAAAGTTGGTCATCATGGCAGTGACAGCTCTTCAGGCGAGGAGTTCTTAAGAGCAGTAAATCCACAAAAAGCCATAGTGTCCAATGGTAAAAACAATCGGTACGGCCACCCATCTTTGCGAGTTTTAAAGAAAGTGGAACGTTCGGGAGCGGAAATACTGCGAACCGATAAATTGGGCAATATTATAGAGTATTGACATAAATAGCCTAGGATGGTATTATTAGAGCATAAGAAGAGCTTCCATATAGGAACGCTCTTTTTTGTTAGCCATTTTTGTGCTAATATAATAACTAATTATAATTTAATATACTATGTCAGATATTACAAAGGCTATACAAGTATTATGCGAGGAAAAAAATCTTTCTTACGAATCCGTAATGGAAGCTATTGAGTTTGCTCTGGCTGCCGCTTACCGCAAGGATTTTGGTAATAAACAGCAAAATATCAAGGTAAAATTTGATCCAGAAAAAGGCGATATGAAAGCTTGGGATGTAAAAACTGTCGTAGAAGATATTGCTGAGGATGCTCTTTTGGTTGCTCAAGAAGAGTTAACCAAAAGACGAGAAAAAGCCAAAGAAGAAAAGCGAGAATTAACCGAAGAAGAAACAGAAGATTTGCCTCGTTTTAATCCAAAGACAGAGCTCATGCTTAGTGCTGCCAAAGAAATAGATAAAAAAGTAAAAGTAGGAGAAGTGATGGAAATTCCTTTGGAAATCCAGCACGAATTTGGTCGTATGGCTGCTCAAACTGCCAAGCAAGTTATTATCCAAAAAATTCGCGAGGCCGAAAGAGGTATCATGTTTAATGACTTTAAAGGCCAAGAAGGACAGCTTGTGATGGGAACAATCCAAAGAGCGGAAGCCCGCAAAGTTTTGGTAGACTTTGGAAAAGTTACCGGAGTTTTACTTGCCGAACATCAAAATAGTCGCGATCATTATCGCCCAGGTGCACGCATGAAGTTTTTGTTGTTGTCTGTGCAAATGACTCCTCGCGGTTTAGAAGTGCTTTTGTCTCGCAGTGATGTGGCTATGGTACGAGAAATATTCAAACAAGAAATTCCAGAAATTAGCGATGGCTTAATAGAAATAAAAGGTATTGCTCGTGAGGCAGGCTTCCGTTCCAAAGTAGCTGTATTTACAACCGACAAAGCCATAGACCCAATCGGTTCTTGTATTGGTCAAAAGGGAAGTCGTATAAATACTATTATAGAAGAATTGGGTGGAGAAAAAATTGATATTATTCAATATAGCGAAGATGCAAAAGAATATATTGCTCACGCGCTTGCTCCGGCCAAAATCTTGAATGTAAAATTAAACGAATCAGACAAGATTGCCGAAGTTGGCGTTGCTCCGGATCAGTTCTCTTTGGCTATTGGCCGCAACGGACAAAATGTACGTCTAGCTGCCAATCTTACCGGTTGGAGAATAGATGTAGTAGAGGAAGGTGGAAGCGAAAAATTGTCTAGCGATGAAGTAAAACCAGAGGCTGTAGAGGTTGCAGAAGAAGTAGAAGAGAAAAAAGAGGAATAAAACATTAGGTCGGGCTTCAATGGACGCGCCGGCCGCGTTTCAAAGGACGTGACGCGGCATGATTACGTCGAATCAATTTCGTTAAATCAAATCTTAAATTTTTATGATAGCTCTATTTCACACCGTGCTCTACCAACCGATATTTAATGTTTTTGTCTTCTTATACAATATCATTCCCGGACACGATGTGGGTGTGGTAATTTTAGCTATCACTATTTTAGTGCGTTTAGTTTTGTATCCTCTAACCAGTGCTTCAATAAAAGCCCAGCGTTCCTTGCAGGATTTACAGCCAAAAATGGCGGCTATCAAATTGCAATATCCAAATGATAAACAAAAACAAACGGAGGCTACGATGGAGATGTATAAAAACAACAAAGTAAATCCGTTTACTTCTTGTTTGCCAATGTTGTTGCAGCTGCCAATTTTGATTGCTCTGTATATGGTATTGCAGGACGGCTTAAATTCCAAAAATTTAGCAGATTCGCTATATTCTTTTGTTGGTAATCCAGGCACAATCAATCAGATTTCTCTTGGCTTAATAAATATGGCCAAGCCAAACTATGTTCTAGCATTTATGGCGGGGTTAGCTCAATACTTACAAGCCAAGACGATGAGTACCAAAAATCCACCGCCACAAGCAGGTGAAGGAGCTAAAGACGAAGCCATGATGTCTATGATGAATAAACAGATGCTTTATCTTATGCCGGTTATGACTGTAGTAATTGGTTTCAATCTTCCTGGCGGACTTACTTTGTACTGGTTCTTCGGTACTGTGCTTATGGCATTGCAGCAAATTTGGCTTTCCAAATCTAGTAAAAATGAAGGTAATGGCAATGTTATAGAAGGTAAATTGGTTAAGTAAAAAGTAAGCGCACTAAGGTCTATGGTTATAAATCTACGTAAATTATTCTGTTTACCGGTTTATACCGAATCTGGCAAAAAACTGGGTAAAGTTTTTGATTTAGAGTTAGATGTAGATTCGCATACGGTTGTGCGCTACTTAGTAAGATCAAATTTTTTAAGCGTAAAATATTTACTTGTTCAAAGTAACTCAATCAAAGCGATAAAAGAAGATAAAATTATCGTAGAGGATAGCGTTGAAAAAATAAGTTCAGTCGAAACATCTCCAGGCATGGTTTTAGAAGAGTAATTTCACCCTGTTAAATAATTTTAAATTCTCTATAATATATAAATAATTTAAAATTAAGATTTGAATAATTCAAATCTTATTTAACGGGGTAAATATGGAACTAGAACAATCTCTCCGCCAGTCAATACTTAGCACTCTAGCATATTTTGATTTATCTCAATTTCCCCTTACCAAAGAGGAACTTTTTGTTTTTCTTTGGGAGCCGCCGACCGTTAATTACGCAGATTTTTTGGAATTATTACAGACAGATAGTTTTGTAAATGGTAATTTTGAAACCAAAAACGGTTATTATTTTTTGCCAGGACGCCAAGAATTAGTAGAAATAAGAAGACGCAGATTAATTATTTCAGAAAAGAAATTAAAGATTGCCAGGCGAGCGCTTAGAATAATTAGATCAGTTCCGTTTCTGAAAGCGGTATTTGTTTGCAATACGGTGGCATCAGAGCAGGCAAGTATAGATAGTGATATAGACTTTTTCATCGTTACAGCCAAGAACAGGATTTGGATTACCAGATTATTTGTTACATTTTTACTAGGACTGTTTAGATTGAGGCGTGTTAAAAATCGTGTCAAAGATAAAATTTGCCTTAGTTTTTATGTTACCGAAGAAGCTTTGGACCTGTCCAAATTTAGAGTAATAGACGACGATGTTCACTTTGCTTTTTGGATAAACCAAATGTTGCCGGCGTATGATCCGGATAATTTTTATGCCAAATTTTTGGAAGCAAACAGTTGGACAAAAAAGTATTTACCAAATATAAATAGTAGTAGCGCTTCTTCGTATATTTTTAGGATTACCAATTCTAAATTAGGCAAAATTTGGAAGAGTGCATGGGAGAAAATGTGGGAGGGGAGTTATGGCAGCTTAATTAATGAGGAAGCCAAAAAAATACAGATTTCTAAGATGAAATTTTCTGGTAACAAAATAGACCGAGGCGATGATAAAGGAGTGGTAATTTCTGATTCTGTATTAAAATTTCACGAAAAAGATACTAGAATTGAATATAGAGAATTATGGAAAAACAAAATCGGGGTTTAATTTTGCAAGAAGTTCAACATGTGTTAGCGTTGTTGTTTTTGTTTTTGCTGCCATGGCAAACCAGATATATTTGGAAGTATGGCCAATTAAATGGCGGCTATTGGGAGTATGGCACGGGCAGTCTGTATGTAACAGAGATTTTATTGTGGGTTATTTTGGTATTATTTTTTGTTAATAATTTTTTAAAGAAAGAAGTTTGGGTCGGTTTGTTTAAAAATAAAAATGTTTTTTCTTTGGTGTTCGCTGGGTTTTTAGCTGTGGTGGGCGCATCAGTAATGTTGAGCGAAAATTTTGGCATCTCCTATAATTATATTTTCCGTATTTTGGAGGGCATGGCCATAATGACGGTGCTGTTTCGGAGCGGGCAGTCTGTCATCCTGAACGGAGTGAAGGATCCCTTAAACACAAATGAAAGGGATTCTTCGGTCGCTTTTCTTCCTCAGAATGACAGATATGTAGTTGCTATTTGGCTTGGCGCGGTAGGGCAGGGAGCGCTGGCGATTTATCAGTTTTTGACCCAGCATGTTTTTGCCAGCAAGTGGCTAGGTATGGCAGCGCAAGAGTCGTACAACTTGGGCCCAAGCGTAATACAATTTGCTGACCAGAGGTGGTTGCGCGCCTACGGTAGTTTTGGTTCGCCAAATTCTTTGGGGATTTATTTGGCTGTGTTATTTGTATTAGGTTTTATTTTATATTTTAAAACGCAAATACCGCGCTATAAAATTTTAATTAGCGTAGGTCAATTATTTATTTTATCTGGATTGTTGCTTTCTTTTTCTCGCGGGGCGTGGTTGGCAGCTTTGGTTGGTCTGGCATCTCTTTTTATTGTTTTATTTTTTAAACAAAAAGATTTTTTACGAGATTTTATAAAACAGATCGTATTTGCTTTGGGTGTAGCTATATTTTGGATTATTATTTTTTATCCAGTTTTTAACGCCAGATTTAATTTGCAAAATCGTTTGGAAGCCACGTCTGTTTCCGAAAGAAAAGGGCAGTATAGCGAATCTTTATCTTTTATTAAATTAAATCCAATTTTTGGGGTTGGGCCGGGCGTATATACTTTTGCTTTGGCCAAAAAATATCCAGATTTAGCTTCGTGGCAGCTGCAGCCAATACATAATATTTATTTACTTATTCTCGTAGAGATGGGCATATTTGGTATGTTGGCTATATTTTTATCAGTTGCCAGTATTGCTAGACTGATACTTAAAAATAACTTAATTTACGCACCAGTTTTGACGGCTTTGTTTGCTTCTGGAATGCTAGATCATTGGTTGGCCAGCCTGTTTACAGGCATGGTTTTTTGGTGGGTAGTCTTGGGTTTAGGCCTAAAAAAGAACCCTTGACACCAACGCACTCTTCTTGTAAAATGACCTCACTCTTATCACTCTATTATTTTGAGTGATAACATAATTATTAATAAATTCTAATTTTATTTGTATGCAACTTAAGCCCTTAGGAGACAATGTTTTGGTCAAGCAAATTAAAGCCGATGAAGTTACTTCTTTCGGTTTGGTTTTGCCAGATAAAGATGAAAAGAAAGCCGAGGCCGAAGTGGTAGCTATTGGCCCGGGCAAATTATTGGAAAATGGCCAACGAAGTGTGATGGAAGTAAAAGTAGGCGATAAAGTATTATTAAAAAATTGGGGTGGAGAAAAGGTAGAGCTAGATAAACAGGAGTATAAAATTGTTTCTCAGGATGACATTTTGGCAATATTTGGATAAATTTAAACTGTCATTCCGAATCCCTTTTGTGGGGTGAGGAATCTTTGTCCATATTGTTGTTAAGTACAGAGATCCCTCGTCGCTACGGCTCGCTCGGGATGACAATACGTTGCATAATTCTTAATTCGTAATTCATAAATTTTAAATACTATGGCAAAACAAATTATTTATAGTGAAGAAGCCAGACAAGCATTGCTTCGCGGTGTGAATGCCTTGGCAAATGTTGTAAAAGTAACTCTTGGTCCAAAAGGACGCAATGTGGTTTTGGACAAAGGTTTCGGTGCGCCAACCATTACTAAAGACGGTGTAAGCGTTGCCAAAGAAGTAGAGCTAGAAGATAAATTTGAAAACGCTGGCGTGGAGTTGGTAAAAGAAGTTGCCAGTAAAACAAATGAAGATGTGGGAGATGGCACAACCACCGCTACAGTTTTGGCTCAAGCAATTATAAAAGAAGGAATGAAAAACGTCACTGCCGGCGCAAATCCAGTGGCTCTTAAACGAGGATTGGATAAGTGCATGGGTTTAGTTGTAAAAGAATTAAAAGAAAATATTGCTAGACCGGTAGAGCAAGCAGAAATTGCCGACGTAGCAAGTATTTCTGCCAACGACAAAGAAGTTGGTACAAAAATTGCCGAAGCGATGAAAGAAGTTGGCAAAGATGGTGTAATTACTGTAGAAGAATCACAATCTTTTGGCTTGACTATAGAAACTGTAAAAGGTATGCGTTTCGACAAAGGTTATGTTTCCGGTTATATGGTAACAAATTCCGAACGCATGGAGGCTGAGTATAATGATCCATATATTTTAATTACCGATAAAAAAGTTACTTCTATCCATGATGTGTTGCCTGTGTTAGAAAAAGTAGCACAGAGCGGCAAAAAAGATTTGGTGCTTATTGCAGATGATATAGAAGGAGAGGCTTTGACTACTTTTGTATTAAATAAATTGCGTGGAACATTCAATGTGCTCGCAGTAAAAGCCCCAGGTTTTGGCGATAGACGCAAAGAAATGTTGCAAGACATTGCTATACTTACTGGTGCCAAAGTAATCACCGAAGAAGTAGGATTAAAATTAGAAAATGCAGGTTTGGAAGATTTGGGTTCTGCTCGCAAAGTAGTTTCTACCAAAGATAATACTACTATTGTAGATGGCAAAGGTCTGGCCAAAGATGTAGAAGAGCGAGTTTCTGTAATTAGAAAAGCGATAGAAAAAACCGACAGTGAGTTTGACAGAGAAAAATTACAAGAACGTTTGGCTAAACTTGCGGGTGGAGTAGCTGTAATTAAAGTTGGTGCAGCTACCGAAACCGAAATGAAAGAAGTAAAACATAGAATAGAAGATGCGGTTGGCGCTACCAAAGCAGCGGTAGAAGAAGGTATCGTGCCGGGCGGAGGTGTGGCTTTGGTGCGCGCTATCAAAGCGTTGGATAATGTAAAATTAGAAAATGAAGAGGCGGTAGCTGTAAATATTTTACGTCGCGCTCTAGAAGAACCGTTGCGTCAAATTGCAATTAATGCTGGTGTAGATGGAGCCGTGGTGGCCGAAGAAGTAAAAAAGAGCTCTGGAAATATGGGCTATAATGCTGCCACTGGGGTATACGAAGATATGGTGAAAGCTGGTGTAATTGATCCAGCCAAAGTAACTCGCACAGCCCTGCAAAACGCAGTTTCTATCGCCGGAATGTTCCTAACTACCGAAGCCGTAATTACCGAGATTCCAAAGAAAGATGAGCCGATGCCGCCAATGGGTGGTGGTATGGGAGGTATGGGCGGTGGCATGGGTGGTATGTATTAAAGTATAGGTGGAATGCTTGCCCGATAGAGCTTTAGCGAAGGCGGGTATTAAAATAAAATTAAACAGAAGCGCTCCGAAAGGGGCGTTTTTTGTTGTAAAATATTAGATTACAGGGTAAAATTAAATTAACAATTAAAGCTTTAATGTTATTTTAGAAGCAAAGCTTGCTAATTTTATCAGGTCTCACAAATATGGAAAAAACATTTTTCATATTTGATTCAACCTTCGAAATTATGGTTCAAAATATAATAGCTGCCTTTGCAGGATTTCCGCCAGAATTAGTTACTTTTTTTGTAGCTATGACGCCCATACTGGAACAGAGGGTGGCGCTACCTATGGCCATTATTGGCTTTAATATGCCAGTGTGGAAGGCGCTAGCTATTACTTTGGCGGGTAATCTGTTACCCACCACAGCCCTTCTTTATTTTGCCGATAATTTTCATACATGGGTAAACAAACATTCCGGTACATTTTTTGGTAAAGCTTGGCTCAAAAGTTTGCACAATGCGCAAGAAAAATTTGCTAAGTACGAAAAATACGGTTTGTTAGGCCTGGCTTTATTTATCGCTTTGCCTATTCCAGGTAGTGGAATTTTTACCGGCACGATGATTGCATTTCTAATGGGCGTGCCATTTAAGCATTCAGTCCCATATATTTGGGCAGCGGTTATTGGTTCGTCGCTGGTTACTATGTTTATATCAGTAGGTATTGATAAAGTATTCTAAGTCTCCTTTTAGTCCCTTACCTTATAAGCGGTAGGGTAGAAGAGGGGTTTTTGTGGTAATGTTTATATGCAAGAAGATTTGGATCCGAATAAGGCAATTTATGTTGACCCGAAACATCAGGAGCATGCTTTTGATTTACCTTTTTGGCGAGACAATGAAAAATTATGGGCGTTGGAAGTTCCAATAGAAGAAATGAACGTTGATGAGCTGCTTTGGATTTTAGATTTGCCTTTTTGGGAAGATGAAAAAGGTAATATTGTTATTGCACCTAAAGAAGTTATAAATAATCCGGAAAAATATCCAGCACATAGAGATAAAATCAAGGCTGCCGACACTTCTTATCCTATCGATATAATGAAAAACAAAAAAGGTAAGTGGCTAACCCTGGACGGTCTTCATCGACTTGTTAAACTAGTGTTAGCAAACGAACCAACTATTCAAGTAAGAAAAATTCCACCCGAACTTATACATCTTACAGCGCGAGATTAAATCATCATCCCTATGTCCGTAGAAGATTTGCATGAGTTACAATCCAAAATAAAAGATACAAAAAAACTTCTTAATATTGACGATTTACAAAAAAAGCTTGAGCGGTTAGCCGAAGAGATGAATGCCCAAGATTTTTGGAGCAACCAAGAAACTGCTCAGGTTGTGAGCCAAGATTATCAAGATATAAAAAAAGAAATAGAAAAGTTTGCCGATTTAGAAAAAAGAACAAATGATTTATTGGAGTTGTCTCAATCAGATGATAATTCTTTGGTAAGTGAGATTGACCAGCAGACAAAAAGTTTGCAAAAAGAGTTTGCTGATTACGAATTTTTGGTGTTACTTTCGGGGCCATACGACAAAAATAATGTTATTTTATCTATTCATGCCGGCGCAGGTGGTACCGAAGCTCAAGATTGGGCCGAAATGCTTTTGCGTATGATAACGCGCTTTTCCGACAAGATGGGTTGGCAAACTAGAATTTTGGACGAGTCACGTGGGGCGGAAGCTGGTTATAAATCAGTAATGCTAGAAATAAAAGGACGGTTTGCTTATGGATATCTAAAATCCGAACACGGCGTGCATAGATTAGTGCGCATATCTCCGTTTGATGCCGAAAAAATGCGCCATACTTCTTTTGCTTTGATAGAAGTTTTGCCAGAGCTGGACGATAGAGTAAAAATCGAAATAGATCCAAAAGATATTCGCATAGATACTTTTATGTCCGGAGGCAAGGGAGGTCAGAGTGTAAATACCACTTATTCGGCTGTGCGTATTGTGCATATTCCAACAAACATTTCTGTATCATGTCAAAACGAAAGATCTCAGCAGCAAAACAAAGATACGGCAATGAAGATTTTGCAATCTAAATTAAACGCCTTGGAAGAAGAAAAAAAAGCAAAAGAAAGATTGGAAATGAGAGGGGAGTACAAATCTGCCGAATGGGGAAATCAGATTCGTTCGTATGTGCTGCATCCGTATCATCTAGTAAAAGACAATCGAACAGAATACGAATCTGCCGATCCGGAGTCTGTATTAGAAGGAGAGTTATTGCCGCTTAGTGAAGCATATCTAAAGTGGATAAAAACGTAGTATGCAAATTCTAAAGGAGTGTTATTTATCGCAAGCTGTTGCTTCATTGCTCGAAGGCAAGGTTTTGGTATTTCCTACAGAAACTTCTTATGGTTTAGGGTGTGATGCTACTAGTCAAAAATCAGTAGATAAAATTTTTAAAATGAAGGGCAGAGGTGATGACAAGCCGTTGCTTATAGTGGTGCCAACTATAGATGTGGCCAGAAAATATTTGGAATGGAACGATGCGGTTGACCGGTTGGCCAAAGCGCATTGGCCAGGGGCTCTAACTATTGTGGGTATGGCCAAACCAAATTCTGGTCTGGCAAATGGTGTTATCTCAAAATTTGGTACAGTGGCGGTACGAGTCAGCGCCAACAATGTAGTTAAATTTTTAAGCGAAAGTTTGGGCAAGGCGTTGGTGGCCACCTCTGCCAACATATCTGGTGCCGGAGACGTATATAATAGTAGCGAAGCACAAGCGATGTTTTCCGAAAAAGTTTTTCAACCGGATATTATTTTGGATTATGGCCAATTGGAGAAAAGGCCACCCACCACTATAGTGGATGCGACAAAAGATAAGATAAAAATTTTAAGACAAGGCCAAGTGAAAATTAAATTTCGAGAATTTTTTTCTATAAAAATAAAACCATGGATAGCTTGGATGGTAATTGGTATTGGAGCCATACTTTTTTCTATTTTATTTTTGACTCAATATGTTTTGGCTATGGCCGAAACAGAAAGCATGAGTGCGGTGGGTTTATTTCAAGCAGATCTTATATCTGGCAATCACTTGGTAAATACTAGATATAAAAGAGCTCCGATAAAAGTAAAAGGCCTATACCTTACAGCCTACTCTGCCGGTGGCGAGAAAAAAATGGATTCTATAATTAAATTAATAAACGAAACAGAGTTGAATGCGGTAGTTATAGATCTAAAAGATTATAGCGGTAAAGTTTTGTATGATTCCAAAATTCCTTTGGTTGATAATTTGAAATTACAAGACATTAGAATAAAAAATGTAGAAAAATTGCTTGCCAAATTAGATGAAAATAATATTTATAAAATTGCTCGTATTAGTGTTTTCCAAGATCCGATTTTGGCAGAAAAGAAACCGCAGTGGTCTATAAAATCCAAACAGGGAGGTTTGTGGAGGGATAAAAACCATTTAGCGTGGGTGGATCCGGCCAATCCAGAAGTGTGGAAGTATGTAATTTCTGTGGCCAAAGAAGCTGGTCGTATGGGCTTTGATGAAATAAATTTTGACTATATACGTTTTCCAACCGATGGTCGTATGTCCGATATAGTTTATACAAACGGGAACAGCAAACGTTACGAAGTGGTAGCTAAATTTTTTAAATTTTTATCTAAAGAGATGGAAGATGAACCAGTCTTTATCTCCGCGGACTTGTTTGGCTTAACTACCGAAAAGAAAGGTGAAGACGACATGCAAATTGGTCAGCGATTGTCCGATGCGGTTTTGTATTTTGATTATGTTATGCCTATGGTCTATCCTTCGCATTACCCAAGTGGTTATAGGGGTTACAAAAATCCAGCCAATTATCCATATGAAGTTGTTTATCAATCTATGAAAGCTGGAGTAAAACAAGCCGAAGGCAAAAAAGCCAAGCTTCGTAGCTGGATTCAGGCATTTAATCTAGGGGCAGTATATGATGGCGCAAAAATAAAATCCCAAATAAAAGCTACCGACGATGCTGGGGCAGACGGTTGGGTTCTGTGGAATGCGGCCAATAGGTATACAAGTGCCGGTTTAGAGAAAGAATAATAGATATGCTTGGTGATAGAAAAAGTAAGTTAGAAAAGAATTTCTTCAAAATTTTTTTCATTAACGCCCTTCTTAATGTAAAGATGATAAATATTGTTATCTCTTTATTTTATGTTTACCGTAGTTTGCGAGTGGCAGATATTTTTTATTTAGGAGTTGTGTATTCGGCTACGGTAATACTAAGCGAGGTGCCATCAAGTTATTTGGCCGATAGATTTGGCAGAAAACGCACTATTATTATGGCCGCATTTTTTGGTCTTCTGCACTGGGTATTTTTTTTAACCGCAAATTCCTTTTTTCTATTTGCAATCGGCATAGTGTTTTATGCGCTGGCCGAATCTTGTATGAGCGGTACGGACGAAGCTTTTGTTTATGATACCAACAAAGAACTTAATAACCAGTCTCAGTCATTACAAAAATTAAGTCGCTATTTTTCTTCCGAAAGATTTTTCAAAATATTTTCTGCGTTTTTGGGCGCTATTATTGCCAAAGATTTACTGGATTGGCAATTTAACTCAATTATTATGGTAGATATGGTAGCGTCTGTGGTAGCTATTATCTTTGCCTTTACATTACTCGAGCCGAATCATTTTATGGATGTAGAAAAGCAGGAGGCTGGATTGATAAAGGATGCTTATAAAATTTTATCCAGAGACAAAACACTTATGTTTAGCGTACTTAATAAGCTGCTTGTGCTTATTGGCGCTCACTTGTGTTGGGCCTATGCCACGGTTTTCTTTGTTGATAACTTAAGCATATCTGTTGTAACTATGGGTATAGTTTGGAGCGTGTATCATTTCTTGGTGTTGGGCGCCAGTCATTTTTTGCATTCTTTATGGCCAAATCATTCCGAAACAGTTAAGATTAATATGCTAAGCGCCGTTGTTTCGGCGGCTTTGGGGATGTTTCTTTTCAGTTGGTTCTTTTTCCCATATAAGTATATCCTTTTAGCGTTTTATCTTATAGTAGAATTCACTGCTTCTATAAGACAGCCTATTTTTTCCAATATTTTTAATAAGCAATTCTTCTCCTATAATAGAGCTACCACCTTATCTATGGCCAATTTTGTCCAGCATGTATTTCAGATCCCGTTACTGCTGCTCACGGGCTGGCTTGTCGGTATAAATATTATTTTTCCGTATGTAGTTGCTTTATTCCTAGCGCTTGCCGCAGTTCTTTATTTTAGAATAAATCAAAAAGAACCTAACAATGTATATGTCTCAAAAACTATTTAATGAAGATTATCTAAAGCATCTTTGCCAAAAATACAGCCTTACCCCGTCCAAAAAATATGGGCAGAATTATTTGGTAAATCCAGAGCCGATAGAAAAAATGGTAAATGCAGCAGAAATTAAAAAAGACGATGTGGTAGTAGAAGTGGGTCCGGGATTTGGCGTTCTTACGTTAGCTTTGGCAGAAAAGGCAAAAAAGGTAATTTCATTTGAAATTGAAAAAAAATTGACGACCTACTGGAAAAATATTACAGGTCATCCTGAACGGAGTGAAGGATCCCTCTTGGCGAACGAAAGGGATTCTTCGGCAGAGCCTCAGAATGACAAATACAAGAATATAGAAATAGTTTGGGGAAATATATTATACGAATTTAAAGGTGATGGATTAAAAGCGGGGGAGTACAAAGTAGTAGCCAATTTACCATACCAAATTACTTCGCATGTAATTAGGAAATTTTTGGAAATGGAAAACAATCCAGATATGCTGGTGCTTATGGTGCAAAAAGAGGTAGCCGAAAGAATTTGTGCGCAAGCAGGTGATATGTCTGTTTTGGCGGTATCTGTTCAATATTATGGCAAGCCAGAGATTGTCACTTTTGTGCCACGTTCATCTTTTTGGCCAATGCCGGCGGTGGATTCGGCAGTAATAAAGATAAAAATAAATAAAGATAATGCAGGTGCTAAAAATAATAGCGAATCTTTTTTCAAGCTTGTAAAAGCTGGTTTTTCTAGTCGTAGAAAAATGCTTATCAAAAATCTAAGCGCGGTAGCGGACAGGCAAGCTCTACGCAACCTATTTAAAGAACTGGGTATAGACGAAAAGGTGCGAGCGCAAGAATTAAGCGTGGAGCAGTGGAAAGAAATAGTTGCCAAATTGTCATTCTGAAAGAAGTGGGAGAGCTCCTTTTAAAGTTTAAGGGATCCTTCGCTGCTGTGGCGGCTCAGGATGGTTTTTGCTTGCGACAGCAAAAACCACTTATCCCCATTATTTTTTTATTTTGTTTGTGTTATAATATTGGAAGTAAGCAAGTGAAGCAATGAAGCTTATTTTAACCGATAGTTAGTATGCCAGAGGAGCAAGACGGCGGCGGGTTAAGAAAAGAACAGAAAATGGGGATAGCCCTGCTTTCTATTTTTGCCGTGTTTGCAATCGTCTTGGGTTTCTTGCAAATTCGCAATACCATGTATGCGCCCTTTGCTCTAAACAATAAAGTTCCTTATGTAGTAAGAGATGAAATAGATACAAACGAAGCACTCATGTATCGCGATACAGACAAAGACGGGCTTAATGATTTTGATGAGTTGTATGTTTATATTACTAGTCCATATTTGGCAGATACCGACTCCGACGGTCTAGATGATAAAACAGAAATAGAAAAAGGTACCAGTCCTATTTGTGCGGAAGGGCAAACTTGCTCCGAGCTTGCTGCCAATGAGGACACTTTGTTAAACACTGCTCCGGCAGATTCGGCAACTTCCACTTTGGGGCCACCGCCTTCTACCGAAGAGCTTGACCAGCTTATAAATAATCCGGCAGAAATCCGCAAGATGTTGCTCGCTTCTGGTTTTGACAAAAAGATATTGGATCAAACATCCGATGCCGACCTTATGAAAATGGTAAAAGATGTTTTAAATTCTACCAGCACAACCCCTTAAACTTTATATGACAAAATTTAAAAAATTTGCTCTTAAAGTTCTATTATCTGTATTTACTTTTGTAACTGTGGGTGGTTCTTTGTTTTATGTTCAGCCTGCCAAAGCCTTCCCGGTAGAAATTACTTGGGACCCTGGCTATGTGTGGAGCGTGTACAAAAGCTTTATAAAAGACGCTGCCGTAAGTATCAGCGTACAAACTTTTTCATATTTTTTACGTCGTATCGCCTACGATTCAGCTGTTTGGTTAGCCTCCGGAGGAAAAGGACAGTCGCCATTTGCGCAATACAAAAATTTTGGTGATTACATGAAAAATGTAGGAGACAACGCTGCCGGTGTAGCAATAGAGGCATTGGGTACAGACGTTGGTTTCAATTTATGTAAAATTCCAGACCCAAAGATAGATTTGGCAATGCGCATAGGTCTTACTTACAAATTTTTGGATTTGACACCGAATTTAAATACCTTACCTGGCGCAAGAAAACCAACCTGTACTTGGTCTACCTTTCAAAACGATGTCCTGAGTGCCGATAATTGGCAGAGTCAATTTGGAAGCACAAATGATGTAGCTCGCAAATTTAACGTAGCGTTTTCTGTTGAGCAAACAGATGTGGGTATACTTATGAGCGCCACAGAAAAGATAGATAAATATGTGGCTCAACAATCAGCTTCGGCTCAATTACAGCGTCAAGAGGGTGATGGATATAACCCATTGTCTACCCTTATATCTAACGAAATAATAACGCCCGCTAAGAATGTTGCCGAATATGCTCAGTCACTAAATCCGGATCAGCAATCCAAATCAGCAGAGGCTGGATTTTTGTCCACTCTTGGTACTGGAGCAGTGGGCAGTATTGCTAGTGCTGCCGGTTTATTTTTAAACACTTTGGCCACACAGATGATGAAAAATTGGCAAACCAAAGGCATGTTGCCTTTTGGGGTTGGTTGTATTAATGGGGTAGTGGGTTCTGAATGTAAAACTTTACAAGACACGCTAACTAATTTACAAGGACAAGTATCAAGAGGTGGTCTTCAAACTGCGCAGGCACTGTTTAGTGATCTGCTTACCCCTCCAAATATTGCTGTAGATCAATACAATGTATTGATTAATTTTACCAATTGTCCTACCAGTCCTGCTCCGGATAATTGTGTTATTGACGCTGCTTTGGCTCAGGCAGCTCAAGAAGCCGATGCTGGTAAAACAGTAACTATTGCTCAAGCTATAGAAAAAAATTGGCTTCATGGTGAATGGAAACTTATTTCTCCAGATCGTTTTGCAGACAATGTAGACCCTACCTGTTATCAGAGAGCCTATTGTTTTGCCAATATTGCCAAACTTCGCAAAGCAAGAATTTTTCCTTTAGGTTTTGAAATAGCGGCCTTAAAGAGTAATCCAGATAAACCATGGACATTAAAACAAGTCGTAGATGGCTTTAATGATTGTAATTTTATAAGAGATACAAGTGGCAAAGTAGTTGGCGTAGAAAACGACCCAGTCAACAAGCCATTTTGTCATTTAATTGATCCGGAATGGGTAATCAAAGCGCCGCCATCAAAGTGTAATTTTATGGCTTATGGTTCCAGTCCATATTTTTCTGGTACTGCAAACCGTGCTCAAGAGTGTGTGGATATGACCACCTGTGTGGCCTATGATAAAGACGGAAATTGCGCCACTCAAGGATACTGCACCAGAGAAAAAAATGTTTGGAAGATAGATGCGGGTCAGTGTGATGTGCAGAATCGTACTTGTAGATCTTTCCAAGACAGCACTGGCAAAACAGTAAGCTATCTCTATCGCACCCTTAACACAGGTTTTTGTACCCAAGAAACTGTAGGTTGTTCGCAGTATAGTCTAAAACAAAACAATACTGGTGCTTGGGTTGGTTATTCCAGTACAGACTTAAATGCTGTAGGAGAAAATTCTGCTATATATTTTAACGATAAGGTTTCCACAAACTGTTCCCCAAATTCAGAAGGATGTTCTGCTTTCAAAGTGGCAGATGGCGCAGATACACTTTATTTGCGTAAAGCACCATACTATTTGGGTTGTTATGATACAAACAATACAACTTTGGCCACAGATTGGCCTAGAACCGTCAGCGATTTAAACAGGCTTCCAAACAAACCAGAATGTAGCAAGTTCTCTTCTGCCTGTATTGCCGACGAAGTAAATTGTAATTGGTATGAACCAACTAGTTACTCTGGCGATGCAATACCGGGTAAATTTACACCTGCCACAGTAGTAGAAGATCAAATAGTTTGGAACGATCAATGTGATCAAAGATGCGTCGGCTACGCTGGTTATAGAGAAATGCAGAGTAATTATTCAAATGGTCAATCACTTGCATACATTATTCCGTCTTCCGGTTCATCGTGTAGTGCGGCAGAAGAAGGTTGTGCCAGCTTTACCAATTTATCAACCACTACAGGAAATTTAGAAACAGTTGAATATTATTCTTATCTACGCCCTTGTATTTTGCCTGATCCAGCCAGACAGAAAAATTTCTTTACATACGAAGGTTCTACGGTGGGTGGGTTCCAATTAAAATCCTTTATTTTAGAAAGAGACACAGATGGCAGTCCAAAATATTTCTATCGCACACCTCAAGATAGAGCTGCATACGATGCTATTTGTACAGAAGCTTTGTACAGAAGTGGCTCAGCTAGCCCAGATTGCCGTCAGTTCAATGACGACCAAGGAGCTGTATATTACAGGTTGTTGTCTAAGACCATCGCAGTTTCTACAGCATGTACCCCGTATCGTCTAAACGATAGCGATCTTTATGCTGTTAGCTTAAACCAGGTTGATTGTGCGGCTCAAAGAGGAAACTGGGATGCAGCTGCCGGCACTTGTCAGGTGTGTTTCCAGAATGGAGAATACAGAGACGGTCAATGTTTTTATAACGGCTTACCTGGCGGTAATCAAAATACTGCTGGTACCAGCAAAGCATGTAGCGCTGCGGTAAATACTTGTCGCGCCTACAAAGGCAATGCAGGCAACAATGTTCGTAATGTTTTCAGTGATGATTTTGAAGAGCCAACACCAGGCGAAGCATTGGCTGGTTGGGGTCCGGCATTTGCCACCACCCAATCTTTGGAATCCACTCATGCTGGCGAACATTCATTATCATACAATGGTGCCGCTGCGGCCTACAAAGACATCGTTCTAACCCCTGGTCAAAGTTACGATCTAACTTTTTGGGCCAAAGGTTCTATAGGTCAAAGCGTTACAGTAACTCTAGAAAACGGCAGTGTTTCCACTTTGGGCTCCGTTAGTATCGGCGATGTTTGGCAGAATTATCATTTAGGGCCAGTAGAATTAAATGGTACTGTTACTAGCACTAGACTCAGCTTTAGGCTGAGCGGTGGTGGTGCAGGTCAATTATTCCTGGACAATGTAAGCCTTAAAGAAATAACAGATTATATTTATTTAGTTAAAAATACTTTAGAAGTAGACCCTGTTTGTGATAGTAATTTAAACGATAATTTACCGGGTGAAGCTTTGGGATGTTCACAGTACCAGACACCAGATAAAAAACCAATATATCTCACAGGCTTTACTTCTCTTTGTAGAGAAAAAGCTATCGGCTGTACAGCACTGGTTGATACCTACAACACACCAGACGAACCTCTTTCACGCGCTTACAACGTTTGGTTGTCTGGAAATGGCGGCCAAACTGTTTCTAGAACTATTAGTGGTAGAAGTTATTCATGTCGTATAGCTCTAGATCAAGCAGGCTGTTATATAAATGTAGAAGATTCTACTCTGGCCGAAATTGTTGCAGGCGGTGGCTTGGTAGTTACTTCTACCATATATATACAGCCAGACAATGCTACTTCCACACCAATTTATTTAGTTGCGAGCAAAGAAGCAAGTTGTAGCTCTGTAGATTTGGGTTGTACAAAGACAGGTAAATTAGTTCAAGGTCCTACAGGTCCAACCTATACAGAAGTAATGGTAAAATCTGATCCGGCGTCATTTAGTTCTACTCTTTGTCAGAGTGAAGCTGTGGGTTGTAACGCATATTCGTCTATAGAAGGTGCTCTGTATTTCAAAGATCCAGAAGTTTTGGGTCAAAAAGTTTGCGCCTACAGAGACAATGTTACAAAAAACGGAGTAAAGTATAGTGGTTGGTTCTGGAAAGGGGTAGGTAAGTGTAACACCGGCGCGCCTAATAGTCCGTTATGTACCACCGATAGCGATTGTGGCACAGGTATAAGATGTGAAAACAAAGATGAGCAAGCCTGCTATCCAAATTATTTGCAATCTGGAAATAGTTATGGATTATGGTCTTATGGTGTAAGTACTTCTTACGACAACTTTGTCGGAGAATGTCCTGCTGCACAAAATGGCTGTACCGAATACATAGACCGTAACGAAAATAATAAAACTTATTATCTTATAAACGACGACAGGCTAAAAACACAACAAAATGAATGTAATGGAGAGATAAGTGAAAAATCTGGTTGTATCCTTTTGGATAAAACAGATAGTCCTAATAAACTATGGAACACAGCCAGCTCATACGCTGCCAGCACTAACCAAAATAATAATTTAGTAGCGCCAGTTGTAGGCTCTGGTACTGCTGTCAACGATGCCAATACAATACTTAAAGTAAGCAGGGATAGAGAATGTGGTGAGTGGTTGCAGTGTCGATCATCTCATAGAGTTTTTGACTCTCAGTCCGGTAGTTACAAAGAAGTTTGTGATTTTGTAGGTCGTTGCAACAAAGCTTCACAATCTACTGTCAATGGAGATTTTATCAACTGTGACAACTGGTTAGATAACTCCCATGAATTAACCGGCCAAACTCTAACAGACGACGCCTATCGCAATCGTAGCACCGATTGGAAAGGTCAGGACTTTAGCGGCTACAGTATCTTAAATACTTTCCCGGTAGAAGAATTATCAGAAGTAAATTTTGGTAGTGTGACTGCGCCAGACTGGCGTTTAGTTAAAACATTGGCTTGTGGCACTGGTGCCAATTGTCAATTCCCTTTAGCTGCAAATAATCCGGCTTGTAGATCTAATAATAATGGTAATCCATGTGGAAACAATGGTCTTGGTGTTTGCCGTGGAGTTACAAATCCGGTCTGTGTACAAAGCCTAGATAATATTTCGGCTGTTTCTCCTCGTCAGTTTATTTTGCCTTCTTGCCGCGCCTATCCGGAGGAAAGTTCACCATTCCCAAATAGCAAAGCTATCGGCGATTCTCTAACTTTCAATTCGGTAAATCTATGTAATGAAACTGCCGGTATTACCACCGATGCAAGCAAAGCCAAAAGTTGTGAATGTAATTATACCAAAGCTACCTATGGGGATATTATTACTAAGTATTGGAATTTTAAGAGTCCTAATAGCGAAGGCATATTGGACACCAACAATCAGTTAATCAAAAGCGCAGTACCTGGAATTTGTTCGGGTGGTGATAATGCCGACCGTGTCTGTTCTGTTGACAGTGATTGTGTTGGTGGCAGTTGTCAAAAAATTAAAAAAGAATCTCGTCTTGTAGGTTGGCAAGGTTATTGTATAGAACCTGATTTTTCCAGGCCGCTAAATGCTGAACAAGATAGTTTCGCTTGTCTAACTTGGCTTCCAAAAGATAGCATTACCGGTGCATATGATATAAATAATCAACATATAGAAGCCGGCTTCCAGGCATCAAATAACGGTGGTAAATATTATTGCCTATCTGCAAAAGGTAATCAGCAAAGAAAAACCGATGGCAGTTTTGATTATGATAAGATCTTGGTAGGAGACTTGCTCATACAGAATGAGGGTCCAAACGAGGACCGTGCAATTCGTAGAAATAGAACACTCTTTATATCTCCAACAACCTCTCATATTTTTAGGGACGAAATAGATTACATAAAAATAGTTGCCAGAGGAAATAATGGCAGTTGGTTTAATAACGGTGTCAGCAATTTATATATTAGAAATGGTTTAATTACCAAATATAATGGTCCGCGATGGACCGTTGTAGGCAAAGAAATTCCAGCGCCAACACCATTTAGTAACCCAACTACGGGTGGCGAAACTATCGGCTTACCTTTTGGTAGATATATAATGTCCGACGGTACCGATAAAAAATATTGGTACATGAGATACGATGACGGTGGAGGAGACGGGGCAGGAAATTATCAGTATGCCGATCCTACCGGACAAGACATCCAGCTTCCTTTCTTAGATCTTCTTATGTCGAATGTTAGCGTGTTGCATGCAGATGAAACCACTACAGTTTGTCCTACCATAGACAGTAATCATATCCCTAACGATGAGGGTAGTTATGACGACTACGAACGTTTGTGTAAAGGAAGCGGGCCTGGTATAAGCGCAACCGATGATGGCTGTGCCATAAGAGTGGTGTTCAAAGATAACGGTGAATTAGAAAAGATGAACTTTACTTGCACTACCGATATAGAGGATGATGCAGAAGAGGTTAGATTTGATGTGTATGTAGGTTTACGTGAACCGTGTGTATATATTGCTCAGACAGAAGAAGTGCCATATACCTCCGCTGGCTGGACCGATCATTTATGGAAAAATTCTGGGTATATTGCCGCTCGTCTTTCGTTCGTCATCAACGCTCTCCAATATCCGTTCTCGTTATTAAACGAACCGTTCGGCAGTTTAGGGATGAGTTTTGTGGTTCCAACCCAATTGGTCAATATCTTTACTCATTACGATAGTAAATCCTTTGATCCAGTGCCAGCTATTGTTGGCTCTCCATATAGCTGCGGACCTGGTAGTGGAAATAGGTGTTTAAACACCATGTCAAATTCACCAACTCCGCAAACTGTAAATGGTCCTGCCAGCAACCACCCATCCCAAGATGGAAAAACTTACTTATCAACAATCTTTGCTAAAATTAATAGCATTTGGGTTTGGAACAATTTAACTGCCAAATATGATCAAGCTACGAGCACGATAGAAAATAGTTGGCTAAATGGCCGCAATCCTTACAATCTTACTGAGTATAGTGGATTTACTAACGCAAATAATGTACCGCAAATTCATCCGCTCGGAACCTGTAAAGCAGGCGGTAAATGTTTAGAGGCAAGTGCTTTGGGTATGAGTATAAATGATAGACCAAGTGGTAATGTGGTATTCAACAATAACGTGGCGCTGGTAAATGCGAAGTTTTATGGATTTGCCAACAGAAATCAAATGCCAATTAAAAAGATTAAATTAGATTGGGGCGATCAAAGCATTGTTTCTTTAGACGGTTATTTCCGCAATCATCGTGGTATGATAAGCGGCGGTTGTGGATCTAATAATACCTGTTTGGTATCTAGCACCGTATGGAATATACCAAATAGCACTTACCAGAATAGAAATTTAGATACCGGTGTATCGTGCGCATCCAACGGTGAATGTCGCTATTTGGATAATTGTTTTGCCGAAAGTATCGCGCCAAACTTTGGCCAGATATTGGGCAAGACCTGCGATTCCGCATACTTCAGATTTGATCACGTGTATCAATGTTCCAGAGATGGTAATGGTTGGACCAGCAGTTGTCCAGATGCTCAAATTCAGTCTTTGTATGGCGGTTGTTGTTCCTTCCAACCAAAAGTTCAATTAAAGGATAACTGGGGTTGGTGTAATGGAACTTGCGGTAGTGCTTCAAGTGCTGGAGGTACGGCGTGTTATGACGCTGGATGGAGAGCTGGAGGTCAAGATGAATGTGAGCAGTCAATTGGTGCTTTTACGCCGTTTGCTGGAAATGTAATTGTTGTGCCATCTGAATAAGTAGTGTGTAGAAAAAATAATAAACAAAAAATCTCCCTGCATTTGGGAGATTTTTTGTTATGCTCAAAAGAAGAAATTCTTCTGTTAAGTATATGCGCGGCCGGACTTGTATAGGTCCGGCGCGCGCGGGTTGATGGTGGTTGTTGACTGTAGGGTTGTTGTTCACTACAGTCTCTGGTAGCACCGGTATGAGGGGTAAGCGGCTTCTGGGTCAGACTTCACTTCGAAGCTATGGTCGACCGTGTTGATCGTCAGTTGTTCTGGGGTTGCCCAGAAATCGTCAACACATCTGACTTCACAGCCGTTGGAGCCGTTGATCAGCAGCGGATTGCAAGATGGACCGGGAGTTTCTTCACCGCTGCTCGTGTCGACGTAGTCGCAGTCGAACATCTCGGGGTCCTCCATCCAGCCGTAGGTGGCACACACGTTCGTGTTGCCGCCGTCGGGCTGAGTCTGGCCACCGTCGGTGTCCGTGGTGTTGCTATCGGGCTGGTCGGGAGTGCTCCCGTCCACATCACCGTCGCACTTGTCGACTTCGGAGCAGTTGTCGGGCGGGCTGGAGCAGCCGCTGTTGGCCACAACCATCAGCGCGACGCCGATGGCCATGATGGCCACCATGAGCAACAGTGTGAAGCGCTTCGGCTTCAGATGGCCATCCTCGTTGGGGGATGCCTGAGCCGTATGGGGTCCGCTTCGGCGGAAGAACTGTCTCTCGGTTTCGGTCTCCGCGATCTCCATGCGCTGCATACATGCTCCTCGTCGCTTGTGGCGACTGTTGTGTCGCCTTTGGCGACGTGGGTTGAGAAAATACCTAGTCGATAGCTGTTTCGTTTTGCGGAACAATTATCGACTAGGTAAGGGTTGTTTAAGAAAATTTACCACCATATTTTGGCTAAAATTAGAGCATTTCTAATATTTAGCGCATTGTAAAGGGCTTGTTGCATTACAACAATAGCGTAGGTTAGCATATTTTGGGGTTTTTGTCAACCCTGTTAAATCCGCCCGGAGGCGGTGTCGCAATGCGACATTTAATAGGGTCAATCCCCAAAGGCACTAATTATTCTAGGTTTTTAAAAAGATTTTTTCTGTATAAATTATATCATAGATATACCGCAAAACATATCCACAACTAGATTTTTTATCTATGTTTTAAATTGTTGATTTGATAAAAATATGGTACAATTACTTTAACATAATTCGTAAAGAATGTTTGCGAAACTTAAAAACAAGCTAGGTTTGGTTTTCAGCAAGAGCTGGAATTTTTTGCGTACTTATTTGCATATCACTTCGCCTAGTTTGGTTGGTACAAGCCCTAGAGCAAAGCTCGGCTTGGTTAGTTTTGTTCTGCTCTCCAGTATCATTATTTCTGTTTGGTTTATTTTTACCCCTATAGCTCACGCGGGCATTATCGCCGGCGTGCTAGAAACCATCGCCGATATATTTTTTGCACTGGCTGGGTTTTTTATCAAACTCACTTTCTTTGTCCTAAAGTTTATTATAGAAGTTGCCGGTTACAACGGCTTTATTGATTCTTCGGCAGTTATAGTTGGTTGGGTTATGGTACGAGATGTCACCAATATGTTTTTCGTGGTGGTTTTGCTCATCATATCTTTTGGTACTATTTTGGGTCTAGAAAGATACGAGTACAAAAAATTATTAGTAAAACTTATCATGGCTGCAGTAATCGTAAATTTTAGCAGAATTATTTGCGGACTTATTATAGACATAGCTCAAGTAGTAATGATTACTTTTGTAAATGGTATTGCAGCCACCGCTAGTGGTAACTTGGTAAATATGTTCCAGGTAGATCAGATATTTAAGCTCTCTGGAAGTGAAACAGCAAAACCAGGTACTCCGGGTGAAATATTTTTGATGGGCGTAGCAGCTCTTGTCTTTAGTGTCATGATGCTTACTACCATGTTGACTTTTTTGTTTCTACTCATGGCACGCATGACCATGCTTTGGGTGCTTATTGTTTTGTCGCCATTTGCTTTTGTATTAAATGTTTTACCTCAAACCGAAAAATATGCTAGTCAATGGTGGGGAGAGTTTGGCGGCCATGTAGTAGCTGGTCCTATCATTGCCTTTTTCCTCTGGCTATCTTTTGTTACCGTTGGTACTGGTACTGCTCACGATGATATTGTAAAAAATAATGGTTTAAATAATCAAAATGCTATAGGAACGGGCTCCCCAGAAGAAGAGAGTACTGGCCTTGGCGAAATAATGAGTTGGGAAAAAATGGCCAATTTTGCCATCGCTATTGCTATGTTGCTTGCCGGTGCCAAGATGGCACAGCAGTTGGGCGTAGTTGGCGGATCTATGATGGGCAAGGCAGGAGAGCTTGGCAAGAAGGTGGCTATGTACGCCTCTGGTCTTCAGGCTGCTAGATGGGCAGGACGAACGCTGCCTAAAAAAGCAGGCAAACTCGGGCTAAAAGCAGCTGATTTTGGGTTATCAAGAGTTGGGTTAGGAAGCGAAGATTGGAAGAGAAGGTATCAGGACAAAAAAAATCAATTCTGGACATGGCGACAACAAAAGCTAAATAGAAAAACATCGGAAGCTACCCAAATGTCTAAAATGTTTAGAACAAATAAGAAAGGCCAGTATGTTAAAGAAGGGGGAGAGGGAATTACAGCGCCGAAAAGAAACGCAGATGGAAGTGTAATGTTGGATAAAGAAAATAAAGTAATGTATGAAGATCAGGTGCAATCAGGGGCTCGTGATTGGCTGACCAGGCAAGCCACCAGGTTTCTTTTGGAAACTGGCCCAGGGTATAGAGGCTTTAGGGGTGAAATGTCAGAAGATATAGCAGAGACGCGTAAAGCCACCGAAGAGCAGATGGCCCATCTTGCCAGCGGTAGTCAGTTACCGGTAGGTAGAGCAAAATTGGCAGCAAAACAAACTTTAAAGAGATTAGAAAAAACTGGCGGGGCCATAAAAACCGGGAAAGAAGTAGAGGAAGAGCAAGATATGGATGAAATTCTTAATGTAATTGAAGAAAGCGAGAAGGAAAGAATTGGGCAGGACGATGATACTAAGGCTAGGTTAAGAGCTGAATTAGTAACTAAACTAAAAGATGACTTTGGCTTAGATGAGGAAGAAGTTGGAGATGTTGAGAATTTTCTCAAGCGTAAAAAAAGGTCTCTTGAAGGTGCGGCTCAGACAAAAGTTACAGGAGAGCTTAACAGCGCTGTGCAAAGTAATAAAGAGGCCAAAGCATTAGAAAAGTATCTGAAAGTAAAAGGGTCTACACAAGAGGAGAAGACGTCTGTTGTAAAGGCTGAAACTAAACAGATTGAAGATAAGTTACATGCGGAGAAAGAACTTGAAGAATTGCAAGCGATAAGAAAGTTATTAGAGGGTGAGGGTAAAGCAAAAAACGAAGCCACTACTGCTATTAAAGCTGAGACAGAAAGTCTTCAGGATGTAATGGATTTACAAAAAAATAAATCAACACTTTTGGCCAGAGCTGGACAATATGAAAGTGAAGGCCAGTTCTTAAAGGGTGGGCTCACTAGGCAGCGCGCAAATTCTTTGGAATTAAATAAGATGAAAGAGGTGTTTAAAGAGGCCGATATTGGTCCAAATGAGAGAGCAAACATTGCTTCTCAAATTATGGCCCAGATAAAAAAAGTTAGAGGCAATACCGCTCTTAGTGATAAAGAGAGAACAAAACAGCTTAGTAGTTTGATAAAGCAGAAAGATTCTTTGAATGATTTAAATTCAACATTGGGTGTATATGATGCTAAAAAGGAAGAAGAAGAAGAACTTCGTACATTAGGTTGGACAGAATCCTTAAATTTAGAGAATGCAGGCAGAAGGTTTTTGTCTAGAAAAATAGGAAGAATAGTAAATGAGGGAGAGGAAGGCGGTGCTTTGAAAGAGTATCAAGAGATTGTTGGAAAGCAGGAATTTCAAAACAGAATGAGGCAGTTAGGAGCGCACGCAAAAAATCAAGTTGGGATGGGTAATACAAGTGCGGCTGTCTTTAAGGAGGAGCCTGAAAGTGTTGATGGTCAGTTAACAGGTCTTACCGATTACACCCCCATCAAAACTACTAGAAAAGGCGTCGTGGCCACTCTTCGTGGTTGGAATGCGGCGGGAGATATAGAAGTTTCTAAAATGAGAGAAGCGGTGGGTTCTAGAAGTTTAAGTTCAGACGGTGGTAGTGTTTTAAGTACAATTTTTGATGAAGAAGCTGATATTAACGCAGAGTTAATTGGTTCTTATGACACTCATGCAATTTCAACCATGGGCAATAAGAGGCCTCTCTTAGGAGATCTGAACTCTTCATTAATAGATAAGGTATCGCTAGCATTTCAATTAGAGGCATTCGCAAAAAGAGCAAAAGATAAAGCCGCTTTTATGGAGTTGTGTAGAAAAAAACTAGATAAGATTATAGCTAAAAATAAAGTAGAAGAAAAAGAGCTGGAAGATTTATTTGATGCGGTTAAGCCAGCGTCTTTAGCGCAGGGTCCGGTGGTTGGTGAAAAAGCAGCCAAAACTACAAGGTCCAAAGGCAAAGGACGTCGACGTTAGAAGAATAACGCTTATAAAAATTTCTACTCTGTAAAAAAACTATAAAATATGTTTTTAGACAAACTGGAACTAAGTAATGAAGAAATTGAAAAGAAAGAGCAAGAGTTCTCTGATTTTATATCAGATGTTTCTAAATCAGAAGCTGTTTTTAAAGAACTTCAAAGTTTTTTTGCAGACCTGTCATTAAGTGAGTCTATAAAAAAATATGGGATGACCTACTGGAGATGGTATGTTTGGCTGACCTGGGACAGGTTAAATAGTCTAAAAAAAGAAGAGCTGGTATCTGTTTTTGGCAGTCAAGTTCCAGTAGCGTTTTTTTTAGATTTTGATGTCTTTAAGTGTTTGATGGAGTATTTTATTTCTAACAACTATTTTGAAGGGGACCTTGATTTTTTGTATGTTAAAGTAAAAAAATCATTTCAAGAATCGCAGGCAATTATTGGCGTTTGGGGCGGTAAGGATGTAACAGTGGCAGAACTAGTCAAAGAAATAAAATTAATTGGGGATAGAAAAGATTCTTTAGAACAAGCCGAATTTGAAAGCAAATTAAGCCAGATATTTTTTCCAAATAATCCATTAGTTGATGAGTATGTACTGGTTGATTTTGATAAGGCAGTACAAAGGTTTGTGGATTTAGTTATGTTTTTTCAAATTATAGATGAGAATAGCATATGGGTGGTAGTTAATAATTTTATTAATTCTAAAAACTTTAAAAATGTTAATTCCGTGGAGGAATTTCCTGTGTCTAAAAAACGAGCCCTGCCCACCACGCTGAAATCAGGCGAACCTTCTAGTTCAGAACCGCAAAACCTAGCATCAAAATTTGAATCAATGTCCAAAAATTTAGATTTAGAAATAGAAGAATCAAAAAAACAAGAAGAGAAACCAATTACTCCAGCTGCGCCTGTGGCAAAAGCTGAGCCGGAAAAGCCCGTAATTGTTAAGCAGACTCCGCAAGAAAAGCCGGTAGTAGAGCCGCAAGCCAGGCTTTCTACAGCACAGATAAAATCCCAAATAGAATCTGAATTTAAAAAAGATATAGATGGAAATTTTATAAACATAGAAGGGGTGATGCGAAAGCTAGAAGAATTTACAGAAATGTATAATGATCCAAAAATTGCCGACTTGATTTATTACGATGAAGAAGACGATAAATTTAAATGGAAAGTTTAATCTTGGTATAGTTATATGTCGGAACCAATGATGACAATTAAAAAACCGGATGGAACCTTTGCCAAGGTTACTCTTAGTGAGTTTAAAAAAATCCAAGCCGATAAAAAGGTGGTTTCTACGACCCCTGTTGCCGCAACAGAACCTGAGAAGAAAAAAGAAGAGTCTACAATGCCAACAAAAAGCCACCACATTGTTCACAAAACACTAAGTCAATCTCCTGTACAAATAAAGGCAGAGCACAGTAGCACACCACAATCAAAGTCAATGACTCGAGCCGACGCCGGTTCTCTTTTGGAAGAAAAAATACCGGCCAAAACTTCGGGTGGCTTGGTTAGTTCCAAACGAGAGGGTCAGGTAGAAGAAGTAATTAGAAAAATTGGTTTTGGAGTAGCTCCAGATTTGCAGGGTAGATTAAAAAGTTTAATTTTGGCTAGATTGAAAGATATAAAAAGTGAAGATGAAACACGAGAGGTTCTTTCTAGAGCAACGAAAAACAGCGGCTTAGGTCTTTCTGATACTCAAGCAGATAAAATTATTAAAACTTGTAAAGAAGTTTTGGCAGCCGAAAGTTCTTTGGTAAAAGAAAACAATGTTGATATCCCGGGATTAAAAGGAAAACCAAGTAGTATGTCTCTAATGGTAGAGCCACCGGAATTGCCAATGGTAATTCCTGTAAAGGATAATTTTGCTACAAAAAATTCTACCCCAGTTTCGGCACCAATTAAGCCAGTAGGCAATAGTGTAGTTTCTAAATTGATAAATGAAAGCATGGGTAATGAGCCGGTATTTAAGATTAGTACCAAGCCAGTAGTGAAATCAATGGTTCAAGACGTATCTGCTCCGCCAGATCTAGAAATGGGACCAGTAGAAGAATTTAAATCCCTCACAATTGCAGAGTTTAGAAGACTGTCTAGCAATCCAGAAGAAGCCGCCAAAAGACTGCATCAAAAAATGGTTAATTTACAGGAAGAATCTTTTGTGTGGTATCTGGATGCTGTGGCCGCATATCATAGTTCGCCGTTATATTTAGAGTATATGTTGGCAGTCAGCCAGTCTTTAGCTGACAGAAAATCTTTGGCCAATGTACTTGCTGTGAAAAATGGTATAAAATTAAACGAAGTAATGGCAATAGTAGAAATGGAAAAGACGTTGTAAGGTAGCTGTCATTCTGAGCAAAGCGAAGAATCCCTTTTGTTAGACGTAGAGGGATCCTTCACTCCGTTCAGGATGACAAAAACAATATGGAACAATTTGTAGTGCCACAATTTATAGAAGTGGAAGATAAGATCTTTGGCCCTATTACCACCAGACAGTTTATTATTTTACTGGTAACTGGGTTGGTTTTATTTATTATTTTTAAATTAGCCGACGTAACGTTATTTATTTTTCTAGCTGTGTTAATAGGCGGTTCGGCTGTGGTAGTGGCCTTTGTAAAAGTAAATGGCCAGCCATTCCATTATTTTTTATTAAATATAGTGCAAACATTGCGCCGTCCAAGCAGAAGAGTGTGGTATAAGAGTTTTAGCAAGACTGAGCTGTCAGAGTCAATTAAGTCCGGAAAACTGGAGGTAGTCGAAGTAATAAAAGAAGTTCCGCGAATGTCTTATAGCAGAATCCGGGATCTATCACTTATAGTAAATACAGGAGGGTATTACAAACCAGAGTAGCGTCTTTTTTATAGAGTTTCGTAGTGTGTCATTCTGAGCAAAGCGAAGAATCCCTCTCGTTCGGGTGTAAGGGATCCTTCACTCCGTTCAGGATGACAGTTGAAGCGAGTCTCATTTGCAATTATCAAAAATATGGAAGAAAAACCACAAAAAAAGAAAATATCAGTCCCAAGTGCTCAAAGCCATCTGCCTTTTGCCGAAATCAAATTTGATACGGCAATCATGAAAGATGGTACTTTGCGTGCTGTTCTTATGGTTTCTAGCATTAACTTTGCTTTGAAAAATGAAGACGAGCAAAACGCCATTATTTCTTCCTATGTTTCTTTTTTAAACGGCATTGATTTTCCTTTGCAGATTGTGATTCAGTCTCGTCAGTTATATATCAAACCGTACTTAGAAAAATTATTAAAAAAAGAGCGTGAACAAACCAACGAATTATTGCGAGTACAAATAGCGGACTATAGATCTTTCGTATCCGAGCTTGTTAGTCTGGGCAACATTATGAGTAAACAATTCTTTGTGGTTGTGCCTTTTGATCCGCTATCCAACAAAAAAAGAGGTTTTTGGTCCAGAATAAAAGAAGTTATAAACCCGGCGATAACTATTAAGCTTAAAGATGAGAGATTCCAGCAGCGGAAGCGTGATTTGGATATGAGAGTGCGACAGATACAATCTGGACTTGCAAGTATGAACTTGGAAGTAGTAAGACTAGATACACAATCGCTAATTGAGTTATTTTATTCTACATATAATCCTGATATTGCCTTTAGCGAACACTTGCCATCGGTAAGTGAGTTAAGAGTGGAGTAAGCAAAGTTAACTTATATTTCGAATATGGCTTTTCAACCAAAATTTGCCGTTCCATCTTTCAAGAAAAAAGGGCCTTTATCCAGTAAGGAGATTGAGATTGCCAAAAAAGCAGGCGAGGAATTGATTACTCTGGAAGAAGAGAGGGTCTATCGCGAAGGCACGGTTTCCATAAAAGATCTGTTGGCGCCTTCGGCTTTTAATGTTGAATCTAATTTTATAAAGTTGGGCGACATATTTTGTCGTACTATATTTGTGGTAACTTATCCTAGATATATTTCTATTGGCTGGAGCTCTCCTGTGCTTAATCTTTCTATTACCATGGATGTGGGTATGTTTTTTTACCCTGTGCAAGCTCCTGTGATTTTGAAACAATTAAGAAACAAAGTAGGTGCTTTGGAAGCCCAGTTAAATGCAGATTCAGAAAAGGGTGCGCCTCGCGATCCGGTGCGTGAAACCGCTTTGCGCGACATAGAGCAGCTGCGCGATGATCTTACCCAAGGCATTGAGCATTTTTTCCAGTTTTCTTTTTACGTAACTCTTTATGCCAAAACAAAAGAAGAGCTTGATCAAACTTCCGAAGATGTAGAAAACATTTTTGGTTCCAAACTTATTACCAGTCGTAAAGTTTTGTATCAAGCGGAACAAGGGTTTAATTCTACTCTGCCTTTGGCAAATGATGAGCTGATGATATCTTTTAACCTGAACTCTTCGCCAATTGCTGCGTCTTTTCCATTTACTTCCGCAGAGCTTACTTCAGACGATGGTATTCTCTATGGTGTAAACCGTCACAACAACAGCCTTATTTTATTTGATAGATTCTCTTTGCAAAACGCCAACATGGCAGTGTTTGCCACTTCTGGTGCTGGTAAAAGTTACGCTATCAAGTTAGAAATTTTGCGCAGTATGATGATGGGCGCAGATATTATTGTTATTGACCCGGAAATGGAATATAAACATTTGGCAGATGCTGTGGGTGGTACCTATATAAACATTTCTCTTTCTTCCGAAAGTAAAGTAAATCCTTTTGACTTGCCAAGACCAACTGGCGGACAAGATTTTTCTACAGAAGATATAATTCGTGGCGCTGTTATAACTGTAAAAGGCTTGCTCCGTATCATGCTCGGCACGCTTACCACTGAGCAGGATTCTGTAATAGACCGCGCGCTGATAGAAACCTATGCCAAAAAAGATATTACCCCTGAAGCAGATTTGGCTGTAGTGCAGCCACCGATAGTTCAAGATTTGCAAGAAATTCTAGAAGGCATGGAAGGTGCGGGTGATTTGGTTCTTCGATTAAAAAAATATACTGAAGGTACTTTTAGTGGTTTGTTTAACGCGCCTACCAATGTAAATATGAAAAATCAGTTGGTAGTATTTAGTGTGCGCGATTTGGAAGACGAGCTGCGCCCTATGGCCATATATGCTATAGTTAACTATATATGGAATGTAGTAAGATCCGAACATAAGAAAAGAATACTAGTCATCGATGAAGCCTGGTGGCTTATGCAACACGAAGACAGTGCCAGATTTATCTTTGCTTTGGTAAAACGCGCTCGTAAATATTATTTGGGTGTTACAACTATTACCCAAGATGTAAATGACTTTTTGAAATCTCAGTACGGACAGGCAATCGTGACCAACTCTGCTTTGCAAATGTTGTTGCGCCAATCACCGGCATCCATAGATTTGGTGCAGAAAATTTTCTTGCTTACCGAAGGCGAAAAATATTTACTCCTAGAGAGTGGAGTAGGGGAAGGGATATTTTTCGCCGGCAATAAGCATGCAGCCATTAAAGTGGTGGCTTCATATACCGAAGATCAGTTGGTAACCACCAATCCGGAGCAGATTTTGGAGATAGAAAAATCTAAGAAAGAGTTCGAAAAACAAGCATAAGTATATAATCTAACATTAATTGTATGTCACTTCGCGTTCGCATTTTTATCATCGTCAGTGTTGTGGTGCTTTTGGTTTTATCTGTAAGTATATTTTTGATAGTTAAAAATAAAAATAAAACTACAGACACTACTACAACCCCAGGCACAGACACAACTTTGCCTAGCACAAGTGGCGGTACTCAGTCCGATGTCCAAGTATTAATCGACAAAGGTCTTCCGGCCAAAACACCTACCCCTTTGGAAGTTGAACAAAATGCAGTGGAGCAGTTAGCCAAGATTTTTGTAGAGCGCTACGGTACTTATTCCACAGATAACGAATTTCAAAACATAAAAGAATCCCAGACTTTGGTTACCAAATCTTTATGGTCTAGAATTAGTGTGGGTATAAATGCAAAATCAACCAGTCAAGATTTTTTGGGTCTTACTACCAAAGTAATGAGTACCAGATTGGCTATTTGGGAAGATGCTCGCGCTACTGTAGAGATAAAAACTATGAGAACAGAAGATAAGGGCGGAGTTGTATCAACTCGTTATCAGAATGCCGCTGTAGGTATGGTAAAAGAAGACGGTGTATGGTTGGCCAATACATTGGTTTGGAATTAACATGTCTGGCAATGTGGTAGGTTGGTTGAAAGATTTATTGTTTCCCAAATTTTGTGTAAGTTGCAAGCAAGAAAGTGATTGGTTGTGCGAAACGTGTCTGCAAGCAATTTTAAATTTAAAAGACTATTCTTCTATAGATAACCAAGCCGTTTCTAATCTGGATAAGATAACGGCTTTGTTTGATTATGGAGAAAATACAGTATCAAAATTAATTCAGATGTTTAAGTACAACTATTTAATTGAGCTAGAAGATGTTTTTAGAAAGATGATATTTGCAAGCCGGCTAGATTTTATTATAAAAGATTTTGTTGTTATGCCTGTACCGCTTCATCCGCGCCGAGAGCGAGAAAGGGGCTTCAATCAATCAGAAATTTTAGCAAACCTATTTGCAGAAAAACTTGGGCTAGAAATAAATAAAGATTTGCACCGTGCCGTATATACCAAACAGCAAGCCAAGCTTTCTGGTGTTGCTAGGCGAGATAATTTAAAAGATGTTTTTGTGTTTCGCCAAATAGATAAAATAGTACCAGAAAAAGTTCTACTTATAGATGATGTATATACTACTGGTGCAACTATGGAGGAGTGTGCCAAAGCGCTAAAAAGCGTTGGGGTAAAAGTTGTTTGGGGGTTGGTAATGGCCAGAGGATAGGCCTTCCTATATAGGAAGCATGGCTCGGGCGTCTGGGTCCATCATATCTATTGTCCACATTGGGTTCCAGACCAAGTCTACTGTAACTTTTTTTATTTTAGGAAGCTTTGCCATTTCTTCTTTTACTTGCTCAATTAGGCTGGCGCCAAACGGGCAGCCCATACTAGTAAAGGTCATGGTCACCATAGCGGTGGTATTTTTGATTTCTATATTATATACAAGTCCTAAATCTACAATACCCATACCTACTTCTGGATCAAAAATAGTATTGAGAATTTTCCAATATTCTTGGGTGCGTTGTTCGGGTGGGGTAGGGGTTATTTTTTTGCTCATATATTAGTGTAGATTTTTTTGTAATGCGTTGAGTCCTAGTAAAGCGCATTTGGTTCGTCCGGGGCTTATAGTTATTCCCAGTAGATTGTATATATCTTTTGGTTTTAGTTTTTTTAATACAGAGATTTTTTTGCCTTCTACATAATCTGCTAGCATAGACATAGAAGCTTGGCTTATAGCGCAACCATTGCCTACAAAACCAATTTCTTCCACTGTGTCTTTATTTATTTTTAAATCAAGACGAATAACATCTCCGCAAAGTGGATTGTGTTCGGTGGTGCTAATTGTAGGTTTGCCAAGCGCACCCGCATGATGTGGGTGTTGATAGTGATCAAGAATTGTTTCGGTATATATGTCCATAAGTAATTGGTAGTTGTCATCCTGAACGCAGTGAAGGATCCCTTAAGCCATGAGAGGGATTCATTCGCTCTGCTCAGAATGACAACCTGTATTTATAATTATAGTTTAAATATTTTCAATACTTTTTTTAAAGCTATTTCGACTGTGTCTATATCTTTTTTTGTATTATAAATATAAAAGCTCAATCGCGCGGTGCCATTTGGTGCGCCTAGTTTTTGTAAAAGCGGTTCGGCGCAATGTAGTCCGGAGCGAATAGCTATGCCGTGGTCGTTAAATATAGTAGCAATGTCGTGCGGGTGTACGCCGTCTATAGCAAAAGATAATACTGCTCCAGTGTCTTGTGGTTTAGATGGAGAGAAAACTTTTACTTGCGGGTAGCGTGCCAACATCTTTTTTGCGTAAGCGAGCAGTTCTTTGTCGTGATCGGCAATATTTTTTAAGCCAATTTTGTTTATATAATCTATGGCTGCACCATATGCAACTACGCCTGCAATGTTTGGCGTACCAGCCTCAAATTTCCAGTGGCCAGTGCGGTAGGTAGCAGATTTTTCTTGTACAGATTCTATCATTTCGCCACCATACATAAATGGCGTCATTTCGTTCATCAAGTCGCTTCTTATATATAGCACTCCTACGCCGGTTGGGCCCATCATTTTGTGGGCAGAAAAAGCAAAGAAATCACAACCAAGACTGGTTAAGTTGGTAGGCGTGTGTCCCACGCTTTGTGCGCCATCCACCATTACTTTTGCGCCTACTATATGTGCCATTTCTACTATTTTTTTAACAGGCGTAATTGTGCCAGTTACATTGGATTGAGCGGTAACACAAACCAATTTTGTTTTTGCAGAAAGAAGTTTTTGGTAAGCGTCTGTGTCCAAAATATAATTTGCAGTTAGAGGGATAATTTTTAAAATAGCCTTTTTATTTTTGGCCAATTCTTGCCACGGTACCAAGTTGGCATGATGTTCTAGAGCGCTAACAATTATCTCGTCTCCGGCATTAATATGTTTTTGTCCCCAAGCTACCGCTACGCAGTTTATAGATTCGGTAGCGCTTTTGGTAAAGATTATTTCTTCTTCTGTGGCGCCAATAAATTTGGCAACTTTTTTTCTTACTTCTTCGTACTTATCAGTAGCTTCTTCGGATATGGTGTGTATGCCACGATGAATATTGGCGTTAGAGGTAGAATAAAAATCTACCAGTGCCTTTAGTACTGTTTTTGGTTTTTGGGTGGTGGAGGCGTTATCTAAATAGATTAGCGCTTTGCCATTAATTTTTCTTTTGAGAATAGGGAAGTCTGATTTGATGTTTTGCATATGTATTATTGATTGTCATCCCGAGCGAGGTTTTTGGCCGACGAGGGATCTATACTTTAATGAGTAGATTCCTCACGCAAGGTTCGGAATGACAGTTATGAAAGAAAATTTTTAACCGATGTACGAATTATTTCGGCTATTTTTTCATTTTGTATATTCATTATTTCTGATTCAAAAAATCCTTGTACTAGCAGTGCTCGTGCTTGTGTTTCGTCTAAGCCGCGAGAAAGTAAATAAAATAAAGCCTCTTCGTCTATTTTTCCTACGCTAGCGCTATGACCGGCTTTTATATCATCTGTTTTTATTTCTAGATTTGGTGATGTTTTGGCCTTGGCTTCATCGGACAAAAGTAGGGTGTGATGAGAAAAATAGGCATTGGCGCCTTTGGCAGTCTTTTCTATTTTCCAATCGCCTTCAATATGGCAGGTTGCCTGATCTGTTAGACCAGCTCTTATTCTGGCTCTGATTTGTGTGTTCGGTGCTCCGTGAATAGCCTCTATTTTTGCTGAGTAAGAAAAATTATTTTTTCCTAAGATGAAAATTATACAATCGCATTTGGCGCCACGTTCTTTGGCGTTTATAATAAATTTGCGTGAATCTTCCCAGCCTTCGGTAATTAAACAAATCAAAGTTAAATCAGCATTTTTTTTCAAAGTTATTTTACCATCGGGAATGGTGTCCAAAAAACAGAGCGCCTTTTTGTTTGCGCCAACCACCAAAACTTTTTTAAATTTTGTGATAGTTTTTGTTTGTGACATACTATCCAACTGAACCAGTCATTTCTAATGCCAAAAGACGGTTTAGTTCTACCGCATATTCCATCGGCAGTTGTCGTACAATCGGACTGGCAAAACCATTTACAATAAGCGTGGCTGCCTGCTCTTCGGAAAGTCCACGGCTCATCAGATAAAATAATTCATCTTCACCAATACTGGCCACAGTAGCTTCGTGAGCAATGGCGACGTCTTTTTCTTTTATATCCATAGTAGGGTAGGTGTCCGAGCGAGAAGCAGGATCAAGCATTAGAGCATCGCAAACTACGCGAGTTTTTACATTCTTGGCGCCTTTGATTACTTTTACTAAACCGCGATAGGTGGTGCGACCACCGTTTTTGCTAATGGATTTAGAAACAATAGTAGAGCTGGTATCTGGGGCTAAGTGAATTACCTTGCCGCCAGCATCTTGGTGTTGTCCTTTGGAGGCAAAAGCTAGAGATTGAATTTCTCCTTTGGCGCCACGTTCACGCAAAATAATACTAGGGTATTTCATTGTTGCTTTGGAGCCAAGGTTGCAGTCCAGCCAAAACATTTCGGCGTTCTCAAAGGCAGAAGCACGCTTGGTAACCAGATTATAAACATTGCCAGACCAGTTTTGGATAGTGGTATATTGGACACGTGCGCCTTTTTTTACCACTATTTCTACTACCGCCGAGTGGAGTGAATCACTGGAGTAGGTGGGTGCGGTACAGCCCTCTACATAGTGCACAGAGCTGCCTTCGTCGGCAATGATAAGTGTGCGTTCAAATTGACCCATGTTTTCTATGTTTATGCGGAAGTAGGCTTGTAATGGCAATTCTATATGTACGCCTTTTGGTACATAGATAAAACTTCCACCAGACCAGACTGCCGAGTTGAGGGCAGAGAATTTATTGTCGTGTGCGGGTACTACAGTACCAAAATATTTTTTAAATAATCCCGGATGGTTTTTTAAGGCGTCATCGGTGGATTCAAAAATTACGCCTTTTTTGGCTAGTTCTTTGGCTAGAGAATGATAAACCATTTCGGATTCAAATTGAGCGCCGCTGCCAGATAAAAATTTTTGTTCCGCTTGTGGTACGCCTAGTTTATCAAAAGTATTTTTAATTTCTGCGGGTACGTCTTCCCATTTGCGTTTGGTTTTATCTTGCGGGCGAACGTAGTAGTGAATATTATCAAAATCAATGCCGGACAAATCTGCACCCCAATTCGGCATATGCTTTTCCAAAAATACCTCGTAAGCCTTTAAGCGAAAATCAAGCATCCATTCTGGTTCGGATTTTTGGCGGGACAGATCGCGGATCACTTCTTCGTTTAAACCTTTTTTGGAAGTAAAGACACTATTTGTTTTGGTACGAAAATTAGAGGCGGATTTATTGCCAGTCTTGTTTATTATTTTTTTTGTTTTTGTAGGGATTGCCATAAGTTTAAAATTACCTCAATTGTCATTCTGAGAGAAACGAAGAATCCCTTAAGCTTAAAACGAGAGGGATCCTTCATTGTATTCAGGATGACAGTGAAGGTAAGTATTTGTTTATTTTTTCTTTATAAATGATCCAAAACCATTCTTTTCTATCTTTTTCAAAATTTCTGAACCGCCTTGAGCGACGATTTTACCTTTGGACATAATATGAATTTTGTCTGGCTTGATGAAGTCCAAGATGCGAGGGTTGTGACTTACAATTACTAGTCCCATGCCTTGCTTGGCATGGATCTCATTTATTTGTTTGCTCACAATTTTTAGAGCATCTATATCCAATCCAGAATCAATTTCATCTAAGAAAGCAAAAGCAGGTTGTAAAATCGCCATCTGTAAAACTTCTGATTTTTTCTTTTCTCCACCAGAAAATCCATCGTTTACGGAGCGAGAAATAAAAGCAGGGTCTATCTTTAATTTTTCCATTTCTTCACGCATAGTGGCAGCAAAAGCAACTGGTGCAATAGCTGGTGTTTTGTCTTTTTTAGAAGCGGAAATAGTATTTTTGGCTATGCGTAAAAAGTTACCCAATGGTACGCCAACCACCACTTGTGGGTGTTGGAATCCCAAAAATAATCCAGCCTGCGCGCGTTGGGTAGGAGTTAGCTTTAGGATATCTTTCTTGTCTAACGAAGCCGAACCCATAGTAACGGTATATTTTGGACTACCCATAAGCACAGAAAGTAGAGTGCTTTTACCAGAGCCGTTTTGACCCATAATTATATGGATTTCACCGGAAGATACGCTTAAAGAAACACCGTTTAATATTTTGGTATTGCCAATAGTGGCGTGTAAGTTTTTTATGTTTAAAATAGGCATAATTTTGTTTAATCAATAGCTATACTACAGCGAAAAACCCTCTTGGTCAATGCCAGAAGATACAAAAAATCCCGCCAGAAAGGAGGGATTTTTGTGGTTTGTTATAAGGACTATTCGGTAACTTTGAGGGTGCCCCATTGTCCGCCAGCTCTGTGGCCAGGTTTGGAGCAGTAATATACGAATTCTCCGGCTTTATCGGCTGTAAATTCGATTGTTACTTCTTCATTTAGAGGCAATTCTTTAGCTACTGCAAATTCGTCTATTACGAAGTCGTGCATTCCTAGAGTGTTGGTTACTTTAATTTTTACTTTATCTCCCTTTTTTACATTCATTTCTGGGATAGAGTATATAGGTTTCTTTAGAGCTGGGTCATAGTAGGCGGTCATGGTGAATTCTTTTACGGCTTGAACGGACGCAGTTTCTGGAGCGGTGTTTGTAGGGGCGCTTGCTTGTTTGGATTTCCACATAAACAAACCTCCCACGACTACGACTGCTACTAATGCTGGGACCAATAATTTACGCATACAATTTTTATTATTTAATTAATGTTTATATTATATCATTGATTTTTCTTTTTGCAATATTTTCTTTTTTTGTTCTGTTCCGCCGCGGTTGTATCCACCCATTTTGCCATCGGATCGTATTACGCGGTGGCAGGGGATATCTGGGTTATAGTTTTTCTTTAAAGCCGAGCCCACAGCTCTGGCCGCATCTGGCTTACCAATTTTTGTAGCCACTTGTTTGTAGGTAAGAGTTTTTCCTTTGGGAATTTTTTTCACAACATTATAAACTTTTTGTTGGAACGTCAGCATAATTTTATTGGTTTATTTCCGGGCAAACAAATTCACAGTTTGGGCCAGTACGGCCAACGTATGTTCCGTCTGGGCATTGTTTTGCATCCATTGTGCATGCGATAGGTTCTGGCTCGGGAGTTATGGTTTGCGCACCGTTGCTATCTTTTGCAACACAGCCCACACCAGTAAGTAGCAATAGTATAACAATTGCGATAAGTGAATTTTTCGTATGCATATAGTAAATTTAAATTAATTATAATCCTTTAGGAGTTTTGGCTAAGTGGATACACGTATTGTTTGTAGGATTTGTTTCTTTGGATAATAAAAAGATAAATTTCCCTGAAAATAAATTTGGCCACGATTTTAGTAGGAATAATCGGAAAAAAGCAGGTGTAAATCTAGTTGGTATAATACCGCACCCCATAAAATTAAATTGAGAAATCTTTGGGTTCCAACCGTTGGCTTGAAAAACACTATATAATTCTGGCAGTGAAAAAAAGCGTATATGCGCATAGTTCCAGGCATTTTCTCCAAATCGTACATGATCCCAATGTATTATACCTTTGCCAAGCAGGCTGCGAAATCTTTGTCTCAAATCAAAATGATTTGGTACGCCAAAAATTAATTTGCCATCGCTATTTACAACCCTTTTGGCTTCGCGCAAGATATGGGCTGGGTCATAGACGTGTTCGGGTACGTCTGTAGTTATTACCAAATCAAAGCTACTGTTTTCTATTGGCCAAGGCAAGTTTATATCGCAATTAATAAAGTTTGGATCATTAGCTGGCAAATCTGGATGAATGTCTAGGCCAACTACTGTATGCCCCAGATTTCGTAGGTAGTTGCTTAAGATACCTGGGCCACAACCTACATCTAAAATTTTAAGTTTTTTACCTTGTTCAAAATCCAAAAGCCTTTTTACTTTTTCGTAACTATTAATATCGTGGAAGGTTTTTTTGGATTGATGCCAAGCGGTTTGGTCCATAATGGTATGGTTAATTTACTTGATAATCATATAATAAAACAACCCTGTTGCATAGAGTTGTTTTTGTAGTAAATTTGATGGGTTTTAAAGGCACGCGCGAGCGGTGAAATAGTCTGCGGCTGTTGGTTGGAATCCGTTTTTAATTTCGTTGGCGCGTTTGGTGCCTAGTTTTTCGTAGAAACAGGTAGTCATGGCTGGTGTGATATTGGTTGGAAGAGCGGCGGGGTCAATGCCGATTTTTTCTAGAGCTTGCTCTTGGGTAGGGGATAAAAGAGGATTTTTGTCTGTAGGAGAGCTGGTTTGTTTTGTGGTCGGCTCTGGTTGTTGGTAGAAACTTTTTATAATTGGTTTTATTCCGTATGGATCAGCGACATAAAAATAAACACCGCCCAAAATAAGTAAAAAGAAAATCACTCCAAGAGTTGTAAAAAATATTTGTAGAAATTTTTTCATATATGAAATGAATGAGATAAAGCCTGTTAGATGTTTATATTATTATATAATAAAAACACTCCACCGTATAGGATAATTTTAGAGTAGGCGACAAAGACATTAGTTTCTTTTTTTAAGAAACATTGTTTTGAGTACGAGAGTGGTTTTTCCGTCGCGGCATTCAACTGTTTCGGTGTCGGAGGGAAGTCGGATATTTTTAAAGACAGTTCCAATTTTATAGGTAACCGAAGAACCTTTTAATTTTAAATCTTTATTTAGTTGTACGGAATCACCTTCGGCAAGTACGTTGCCGTTACAATCTTTTGTTTCTGACATAGTGTATGAATAAATAAATAATTTATTTAGCGTTTGGGTTTGCTTAATGAAGTCCAAGCACACTTCCTTTTTTAGCTTTTCTACCAAGCATAAATTTCTGCGTAGAACTCAAAGCCTTATCCTTTCGGTGAACACAGCCATACCAGCAGCAAGGGCGGCGCATTCCTTCTTTAAGTTCCGAGACGACTCTATCGACATGTTCTTTTCTCTTCTCTGGAGTTTTAACATATATAGTCCAGCAAATCCATTCATTACGGGAAAGTGGTGTGATATCTTCCCAAACCGCCAATGCTGTTGCGTCAGAAGATAGAGCTTTTCGCAAGTCTGTCGGCAGCTCATGCGCGACACCGCCGGAAATTTTTTTGCTCATAAGTTTTTTATTTGTCTATTAAATAGAATTATACGGCAATCATGCGGTTTTTACAAGTAAAATCCTATGTATTGTTTATCAACAACAATATATTGACAAACGATAAGGGATAATTTATACTAAATATATACCTAAACTTAAAAATTAATTTATATGTCCAGCGGTTTAAAAAAATGCTCAACAGTATTTCTTCAAGTAGTAATCGGGCTCATCGGCATCGTGGCGTTGGCTATCCTGATTCGTTTTCCTTTAACCGAGGGTAGGGCAGTAAACCTGGACTTGTTTAGTATTTACGCTGACCCGTTCATTATATATGGATATCTGGTATCTATCCCATTTTTTGTGGCGCTGTACTGGGCATTTAAATTACTTGGGTTTATCGGCCAAAATAAAGTATTTTCACTAAACTCTGTGAAGGCTTTGAAGAATATAAAATATTGCGCCATCATATTGGGTATCTTGATTATGTCGACCGTGGTGTACATTACGATATTTCATGCAACAGATGACGATCCAGCGGGCTTTATCGCTATCAGTATTTTGACTACTTTTATTTCTATCGTAGTTGCTACTGCTGCAGCGGTGTTTGAAAGAACTTTGCAAAGTGCTGTGGAAATAAAATCCGAGAATGATTTAACTGTCTAAAATATATGTCAATTATAATCAACATAGATGTGATGTTGGCAAAAAGAAAAATGAGCGTCACCGAGCTTGCAGAAAAAGTGGGCATAACCATGGCCAATATTTCTGTATTAAAAAATGGCAAAGCAAAGGCCATTCGATTCTCGACATTGGAAGCAATTTGCAAAGCTTTGGATTGCCAACCTGGTGATATTTTGGAGTACAAGGGATAGTGAAAATAATGTATAAAAATAAAAAAGAGCGATTTTAAATCGTTCTTTTTTGTGTTTAATGCGGAGAGGGAGGGATTCGGCTTCGATTAAAATTTTGTCTAGTTAGTTCCAAATTTTATATCCATTACTTTATGCCACGATTTAGCCCCATCATTTTTCTGATAAATTCGAATCGAATTAACTTCAAACGCAGGTAAATTTTTCAGTTCTCGCCTTGCTTTTTCCACCATCTCTAGCGTATCTTCTTTGGTGAGGCCCCACTTTATAGCTCCTAGAGTCAGGTGTGGATGGTATTCATTATTTTCAAAATATTTTTTTGCTGGATCTTTGTAGTATGGCCCAACTGCACTAAATAAGGTTTTATGAAGATTGATAAGTTCTTGAGAAAAAGCCGGTTTAAGGAAAATGACATTTTCGTCAAAATTTCCTACTCCTTCAAAAGAGATTTGAAATTTACTAAAACCATTTATTGCTGATTCTATTTTAGGTAGCCACAACTTATCTTCTGTTAGTCCTCCCGTGGATTTCACTGTGATATGTGGCTCGACAAGATTAGGTACGTCATTATTAAGGAAGTTTCTTTGGAAAGAAATAATTTTTTCACTTATTGTTTCTGGTGGTGTGATTCCTATAAAAAATTGCATAAGTTCCAATTTTGGCGGAGAGGGAGGGGTTCGGCTTCGACTAAAATTTTTTATCCAAATGTTTTTTTAAAAAAGCTCTGCCAGAACCAGATTTTAAATATTTTTCAAATTCAAATGCTGTGTATTTATCTTTGAATGCGAAGTAGGCTGTAAGTTCAACTGGTAAGCGCTTAGCTGTGGCTGGTACTTGGCCTTTTTGATGTCTAGCCATACGTTCTTTTAAATCGGATGTACAGCCAGAATAAAAACCGTCTTTGCATTTTAATATATAAACATAGTGCATAAGCGGATTTTATCACGCCGAAGCTTCATCTTTGATAATTCGCATGAACCAAGTATTATGAAAAACTTAGAACTCGCCTCTGCCCTAAAGGGCTACGGCGAAGCGAAGGCGGAGAGGGAGGGATTCGAACCCTCGGTGCCTTGCGGCACACAGCTTTAGCAAAGCTGCACAATCGACCACTCTGACACCTCTCCAGGTGTTGTCGTTTTATAATAAATCTTTTTAATTTTTTATTCGTATTGGCTCAGCATTTCTTCTAGTTCACGGGCCTCCCTCGCTTCTTTTTCTGCTTCAGTTTCGGTGGGTGTTTCAGTTAGCATTTTATTTTTAACTTCTGCAAAGAGTGCATCTACCTCTGTTTCAAGTATCACGCCGCCTTGTTTGGCAATACTGCGCACACTATCTAGGCCGTAACCGTCTCTAATTCTTTTTTCCAAATGACCAAGGGCGAATGTCTTTACCTCTGTTTCCGGCGCGCCTAATTTTAAAAGCTCTCGAACTAAATCACCGCCATGTTCGGTATTTTTGCATGCCTGAGCATATTCTGGTCTTTGGGTAATATTTTTTTGTTCTGCGGTTTCTGTCGGATTCATTAGTTCCGCTTCTGTTGGGCCAGGTCCTTGCTCGGGCATATTGGTATGAACAGTTGTTTAAACTAATTTGAAGTATAGCACTGGTGGGTGAGCGGTGACAATTTGTCTGGAGAGATATGATTCGGCTTCGACTAAAATTTTTTATCCAAATGTTTTTTTAAAAAAGCTCTACCAGAACCAGATTTTAAATATTTTTCAAATTCAAATGCAACGTATTTATCTTTGAATGCGAAATAGGCTGTAAGTTCTAGTGGTCGGCGATTGATTGTGGCGGGAACCTGGCCTTTCTGATGTCTTGATATGCGTTCTTTTAGGTCTGAGGTGCAACCAGAATAAAAACCGTCTTTGCATTTTAATATATAAACATAGTGCATAAGCGGATTTTATCACGCCGAAGCTTCATCTTTGATAATTCGCATGAACCAAGTATTATGAAAAACTTAGAACTCGCCTCTGCCCTAAAGGGCTACGGCGAAGCGAAGGCGGAGAGATAGAGATTCGAACTCTAGAGGCCCTTTCGAGCCCGGCAGTTTAGTAAACTGCTGCCTTAAACCACTCGGCCATCTCTCCTGATTATGGAATTTTTGTAGCGATAGTGTATCAAAAAACCAGATAAAGTCAACCCTAAAGTTGCTGTAATTTTGCCCGGTTTTATTATATAATATCTTCTCTAGCAAACGTATGAAAAAATTTCTCGTATTTCTACTTAAATTTATCATAAATATCGCCATTATTGGCGGGTTAGTTTTTGTGTTCCGTGAACCTTTGTGGAACTTGTGGAGCGTGGTTCAGACCCAATATTTTCCTTGTGCCCAACCTATTGCATATAGCCTGGGTTCTTTTGATAAAAAATTTGGTTTGTCCGAAAAAGAATTTCTTAGCGCTATAGCGGATGCCGAAGCTGTTTGGGAAAAGCCGGTTGGAAAAAATTTGTTTGAGTACAAAGAAAATGGAAAATTAAAAGTTAATTTGATTTATGATATTCGCCAAGAGGCAACTGTAAAATTACAAAAATTAGATATAGACGTAAGAGACGATCAGAGTTCGTATAATTCTGTAAAAGCAAAATACGATTCTTTGAAAGCGGAATATATAAAAGAAAAAGCTGCGCTAGCCGCCAAAGTAGCCGAGCTGGAAGCTGCCAAAAGTAAATATGAAGCGGAAGTAGAATATTGGAATAGTCACGGAGGTGCAAACAAAGAAACACGTGCACAATTAGAAAAAGAAAGATTGGCGCTCAACGTTATGATAGATCAGATAAACGGAATGCAGGACAGGCTAAATGCCAAAGTAGAAAATATAAATGCATTGGTAGTGGTGCTAAACAGATTGGCGCAAACTTTAAATATTACCGTAGATAAATATAATCAAGTGGGTGACCAGCTGTCAGGAGAATTTGAAGAGGGTTCTTATCAGAGCGGTCCGGAAGGGCAAAAAATAGATATTTATCAATTTGATAATCGTGCAAAATTAATACGCGTGTTAGCGCACGAGCTGGGGCATGCTTTGGGGCTAGACCATATAGAAGAACCTAAAGCGATAATGTATCGGTTGAATAATGGTATAAACGAAAAGCTGACAGAAGGGGATCTGTCAGTTGTAAAGATGTACTGTAAAATTTAGAGAGTTTCCAAATCCAAAACTTGGTCAATTTTTATTTGATCTACAAATTCTGGTACGTGGCTAACGAGAATAATCGCGCCTTCAAACTCGTCTAGAGCTTTGGCGATAATAGGTAAGTGGCGGAAGTTAATGTGGTTGGTAGGCTCGTCCATAATAAGAAGCCCTGGTTTTTGCAAAACAAATCTAGCGTAGCAGAGTAAACCTTTTTGCCCTTCGGATAATGAGCCGACCTTGTTCTTTAATATTTGAGAAGAGAGTAAAAATTGGGCGCCAGTGGCGTAGATTTCTTGGTTCCATGGGTTGTGCATCATTTCTTCTAGTGCTTGGTATCCTGTTTTATCAAAATCTAAACCAGAAAAATCTTGGCGATAATAGCCCACACGCACGTCTGGGGTAATAATTGCACCCTCTTCGGTGCCAGAAGCCAAAGCTTGCAGTAGAGTGCTTTTGCCAATACCATTTGGTCCTTTGATTAGTAAACGTTGTTTTTTGCGTACCGTAATAGCTGGAGAAATTGTTTTGTGCACTGGTTCGTTGTTTATCATTACACCAACAGATTTTATTTCTACCATTGGTCCGATAATTTCTGGTTGAGAGGGGATAGTGAAATCATTTATAGTTTTGTCTTCTTGGCGTTCCTCTACCATATTGTCTTCGGCTTCTTCTATTTGGTCGCGAAGTTTACTGGCAAGCGCACGCATCTTACCACCTTTGTTGGCAAAAAAGTTTACTTTGTCTTTTCTGTCTTGAATACTTTTTCGTAGCTGAGCGTTTTTGGCGCGTTCACGTTCTATGCGAGCTTCTATTTCTCCGAGTACATTGTAGTAGTCGCCTACGTAGTATTCTACTTTTTGAGTGAAAGAATCTAGGTACAGCACACCATCGGTAAATGCGTTTAAGAAATTTGCATCGTGAGAAATAACCAGAACAGTTTTTTGGTAGGACATTAGAAACGCTGTGAGGTGGTCTATGCCCTGAGTGTCCAAATTGTTGGTTGGTTCGTCTAGAAGTAAAATATCTGGTTTTTGGATAAGTGCATAAGCCAAAAGAAGTCTGGCTTGTTGGCCGCCGGAGAATTGTTTTACTTTTTTATCTAGCGGAGCGGTTAGGTGCACAATCTCCAAAACTTCAGCGATACGTTTTGGTAAATCGTAAATTTTTTTATCTTGATCAAAAACTTGTCCAAAAAATTCTTCAATGGTTTTTTCCAAGTTTTCTGGCTTCATTACTTGGGTAGCGATAGCAATTGTGGCGCCAAGGCTTACATTGGCTTGGCCACTCTCTGGTTTAATTTCTTTGGTGATTAGTTTAAAAATAGTGCTTTTGCCGGCACCGTTTTGGCCCATGATAGTGATTTTGGAATTTTGGCGAATAGAAAAACTAGCCTCTTCCAAAATAGGCTTGTTTGGGTTGTAGGCGAATTTCACCTTATCAAAGCTGATTATAACGTTTCCGTGGTCGGCCATATATAAAATACTTTGTAAATTTCAACTTCAATATACTAGCAGAAAAAAGCGGTTTGGTCAACCCAGTTAAATGTCGCCTTGCGACAATTTTGCTTTGTTTGTAAGCAAAATTATTTAACAGGGTCAATCTGATTGTCTTTGTTTTAGGTTTTGTGGTAGTTTTAAAGGCAACAGGAGGAAGTTTTTATGGGCAAGCCACCGCTGGAGTTTACTCCATTCCATGAGCCAATAGAGAAGAAGATAGCCCGTTGGTGGGCTGGAACCAAGCGTTTGGTCGGCACTTCCGCTGTAGGCGGAGTAGTAGCTGTGCTTGCACCAATTCCCGGTCCGCACACCGTGGTGATGTTGGGCGGTATGGTTGTGGGAGCAGCCGTTGCTGTAGTTACGCGTAAGAAAAGAGTCCCTATTGTGAAGAAGTAGCAGTTGGCAAAGGAAGGCTGTTTGGTCGCCCTGAGTTGCGCGTTGCGGTTCAGGGTTTTTTAATTCACAACTAAAATATAGGAAAGTATGTTATAATATAAATAGATATAAAGAGGGGAAAACAATCTCGACAAAATCGGGATTGTTTTTATTAAAATAATTAATACATTTTTTGTAAACACTCCTTCATCATCCCATTTTGTCAGCAAAAACCTCTATAGCCGCTTTCTTTAGAAGAAAGTGGCGGAAAGAATCGCTCGCGGTGGAAAGGATTCAGAAAATTTAGGACTCGTTTTCGTTAATTTTCAAAACTCACCAGCTTTTTGTTCGCAAAAAGCTGTCTCAAACATTAAAAATTTCCTTTAAGGAACTCTCAAACTCATCTCTAAATTTTAACTTCACCTTTCCAAAGCTCGCCTGGACAATCGACGGACAACCAATTGTCCCCGAGCATATGGATATCGAGCCGAGCAGTTCGAGATGAGTTTTTCGTGTCTGGCTCTGTGTTTGAACCCCCGAGGGGGTGAGTTCAGAGTCAGAGAAAAATGAGTCCGAACTGGCTGTGAGATATTCATCCGCGAGGCAGTTTTGGGGTATCACCCCGTTTTGTTGACAAAATGGGGTGATAAAGGTTAGCGAGCGATTCTTGCCCACTTCTACTAAAGAAGTGGGGAGAAGAAAGGTTTGTAAAGGCGGAATGTATATTTGACATTAAAGTTAAAAAAATATAAAGTATCGTGGTAATTTTAAGTATATACAGCTGGAAAATTCCGGCTGTAATTAAATATATCCATATCTCTATGAAGCAAAATATAGTGAAAGCGGTGAAACTTTTAATCTATGCGACATTTTTTGTACCGCTACTGGTTCTGCCGATGTCATTTATCTTTCCTTTCATCGTTCCAAAGATTTTAGTATTTCGATCTTTGGTAGAACTAATGCTGGCCGGGTATATTTTACTTCTTATTATAAACTGGAAAGAGTTTAAGCCTAAATTTACTTTGTTAAATTTGGCTTTGGCTGCTTTTTTTGCCAGTTTTACAGCTTCTACTTTTATTGGTGTAGATCCTTATCATAGTTTTTGGGATAATCACGAAAGAATGTTAGGTCTGTTTACTATTTTTCACTACGTTGCATATTATCTTGTTTGTAGTTCTGTATTCAAAACTTGGGAAGATTGGAAAAAGGCTCTAAAAATATTTTTGGTAGCTGGCTCGGCCGTAATGTTTATTGGTATTTTGCAACACTTCAAATCCGGTATACTGCTTAACCAAGATATGGGCAGAGTCGCTAGTACTTTGGGTAACTCTATCTATGTTGGTGGGTACGGTTTGTTCTTAATCTTTGTATCATTTTTACTTTTCATCAAAGAAAATAATAAAGTTTGGAAATGGCTAGAAGTGGCTGCTGGTATTTTGGCAGTATTTGGTATGTTCTTCAGTGGTACCCGTGGTTCTATACTTGGTTTGGTAGCTGGTTTGGGTATAGCTGTGCTTGGTTATATTATCGTGTTGCGAGACTTTCCTAAAGCCAGAAAAATTATGGTTGGTGTAGCAGTAGGTGGTGTGGCTGTTATTTCTTTATTGTATGCATTTAGACAAACTAGTTTTGTGCAAAGCATTCCAGCAGTTAACCGCACTATCAATACTTCTTTTACCAGCGTAAAGAATAGTCCGCGCTGGATAGCTTGGGAAGTGGCTGTAGAAAGTTGGAAGAAAAAGCCAGTATTTGGTTGGGGGCCAAACAATTTCTTTTACGCTTTCAATGCGCACTATCAACCAAGATCTTTGGAGTATGGTTATGGAGAAACTTGGTTTGATAATGCTCACAATATTATAATGAATACTTTGGCAGTACAGGGAGCTATAGGTTTGGTCAGCTACCTATTTATTTTCTTGGCAGCTATTATTATGTTGGCGCTTGCTAGAATCAGAAAAACTTTGGACTTACACGTGGCTGTAATTGGCGCTTCGTTTTTGGTGGCCCACTTGGTGCAAAATGTAACCGTGTTTGAAAATCCAACTTCTTATTTATATTTTATGTTTTGGTTGGCGATGGTAGGTAGCTTGTCAGTAAGAGTAGCTGAACCAGTTGTGGCCGCAATAAAAAATAATGTAAAACCAAACAATACTACACCAGATAAAACTATGAAAATGGGTGGTGTAACCACTGCTGGTGTATTGGCTTTGCTTGTCGTGTTTATATTTAATATCCAGCCGGCCAGAGCCAATATGAAGACGTTGGAGGCGCTTAAATTTTTAAGTTACCAACCGGAAGTAGGAGTAGAAACAATGAAAATGGCGTTGGCTTTTAACTCTCCTCACATAGACGATATTCGCAGTGATATTACCCGTACGCTTATCTCTGTGCTTAGCGCCGAAAAATCCAAATTAAGCAAGGAAAAAAACTTGGAAGTATTTAATATAGCTTCCGAAGCGATTAAAGCCAATATAGCGCTTCATCCTTATGATATAAGAAACTATCTTACATTGGGTCAGTTGAGTCAGGTTGGTTATATGTTAACCGGTGATGCAAAATATATCGGAGAATATGGAACTAATTTAGAAGTAGCTAGAACTTATTCTCCTAAACGTCAGCAAATTATATACAATATCGCCAATTTTTATTTACAGATTGGTAGAAACGACGAAGCTGTTAAGCTGTTAGAAGAAACTATAGATGATGATCCAAAAATAGCAGAAGGTTATTGGCGTTTGGCTTATCTATATAAGTTAATTGGAAAATTAGATAAAGCCAAAGAGGTTTTGGATTGGGCTACGAAGAATAATATAGTATTTAGACCGGAAGAGCAGACATTGGTAGACGAAATCCTAGACGCTATAAAAGCTAGTGGCGTTAAAGCCAAAGTGAAATAAAAGTTATGGAAACAAAGGAGTACGAAATAATGGACAGAATTGAACATGATCATTTTTGGTTTGTTGCAAAAAGAAAATACTTATCAGTGGTACTAGATAAATACTTCTCGCAGGGCGGAAAAATGTTGGATGTTGGTTGCGGTACGGGCGCAGTAATGGAATTTTTGAAGAGCAGAGGCGAAGTAGAGGGGGTGGATATGAGTGAAACCGCTCTTAACTATTGTCGTCAAAAAAATTTAAAAGTAGAAAAGGGCTTGGCTAACGAAATGCCGTATAGTCAAAATACTTTTGATGCTGTATTTGCTTTGGATGTGTTGGAGCATTTGGATAATCCAGTCGGAGCAGTAAAAGAGGCTTCTAGGGTGCTAAAAGATGGTGGTTTGTTTTTTGCCACCGTGCCAGCTCATCAGTGGCTTTGGTCTCCACATGATGTATCTATGCATCACAAAAAAAGATATGCCAAACAAGATTTTGCCCAACTGTTTGCAGGCGAATTTGATATTTTAGCGTTGTCTTGGATACACGCATTTATACTGTTGCCGGCTATGGCGGTTAGATTGATTAGAAATCTTTTAAATAACAAAAGCAATAGTTCGGATGTAAAAGAGTCTTCAGCTGTAATAAATAAAATAATGTCGTTGCTTTATTTTATAGAAATATCTATATTTAAAGTTTTTTACTCTTTACCTTTTGGGCTTTCTTTGCTGGTTGTTGCCAAGAAAAAATCATCTGGAGAAGTGGCTAAAAGTTAAAGAAGCTAGTACTCAAAACGCTGTTGGTAATATAAGTTTTTGAGTTGTCAGTTTTTGATAAGTTTGTTAGAATAGGGTTCGTGGAGTTTGTCTTGAACTTTGCGTAAAGTATTTTTATATGAATGAAAATCCTTCTGTTAAGCCAGAACTATCCGTGGTAATTTTGTGTTACCGCGCCGAAGATTTTGTGCCGGTTTTTGTAAAAGAAATGAAGGAAGCTTTGGATAAAGAAAATTTTAATTATGAATTAGTTTTGGTAGCAAACTACCATAAAGACGCCCCAAAACCAGACAAGACACCAGAAATTGTTCGCCAGTTGGCTCAAAACGACCCTCGTATAGTCGTAGTTGCAAGAGAAAAAGAGGGGATGATGGGTTGGGATATGAGAACTGGGCTAGACGCCGCTACCGGAGAAAATATTGCCGTAATAGATGGTGATGGTCAAATGCCTCCGCAAGATATAATTAAAGTTTATAATTTGCTTAAAGAAGGCAAGTTTGATGTTGCCAAAACATATCGTGACGCACGGTTTGATGGCTTGGTTAGAGTGGTTATTTCCAGAGTTTATAACTTCTTGTTCAAGGTTTTATTTCCTAAGGCCACTGTTCGTGATGTTAATTCTAAACCAAAAATTTTTACTCGTGCTGCGTTTGATCAGCTCAAATTAACATCGGACGATTGGTTTATTGATGCAGAAATTATAATAAGAGCAACCCAGCTAGGGTTTACCATTGGTGAAGTAGAGACTCAATTTTTCCCAAATAAATACCGAAACTCCTTCGTTCGCTTTACTACTATCTTTGAATTTATCAAAAACTTTTTGCGTTTTCGTTGGGGCAATATTTTTAAGAAATAAGTAATCTCAGTTTGACTAAGAAGTCGGGTGAAGTACCTTGACTTTTGATAATTTTTATTGTAAGGTGTGCAAATGAAAACCAATCGGACAATTTCTGGTGATTTGCTCATACTCATCGCCATGGCGATGTTTGGATCACTGTCACTGTTTTTGCGAATTTTGCCGCACGTTTCACCTCTTGCGTTTCTAGGTGCGTTTCAGGTAGTTGGCATGGTAAGTTTTTTCATTCTTGCCCGTGCTCAGGGAATGCCACGCCTTACAAAACGTGACTACCTTCTTCTGGTTGCTCTTGCCGTTACGGCAACCTTGAACGATTTGTGCTACTTCTTTGCATTTACCATGACTTCAGTGGCCAATGCGGCCGTAGCGCACCAGTCGGTTTCAATATTCCTGCTTATCCTTGCTCCGCTTTTGTTGCGTGAGCGTACGCGCAAGGAAGAGTGGGTTGCACTAATCATTTCTCTTGTCGGTATCGTTGTACTTTATAGCGATCAATTCGGAATGAGCGGCGATAACAGGTCGAGTCTTATCGGCATTTCGCTCGCAGTGATTTCCGGGCTCTTCTATGCGCTCATCATAGTGCTCTATCGAATTATCCCCAATCCAGATCGGGGCATCACCATTAGCGTAGTAAACTTTTGGCGACATTTGATAAGCGCTGTGCTTCTTCTGCCATTTCTGCCACTAATGAATCTTGGTAATTTGCATGTGCAAGATGCATTGCCAATTGTCGGCTTCGGTCTAGCCTTCGCATTTGTCGCCTCTGGAATTCACAATTACGGGATTAGCAAGACGCGTTCGCTTCATGTCTCCATCCTAGGGAAAAGTGAACCAGTATTTGCAATTGCCTATGCGGCGATGATTTTGCATGAAATGCCAACCATACGAGTCTTAATTGGCGGAGCTCTTATCGTAGGGTCAAGCCTGTGGCTCGCCTTGAAGAAAGAAAAATAGCACGTATCAATTTATAAATTATCTTCGGTTCACCGGTCGGCACTTTGGAAAAATTCGTAACAACGAACCCCAAAGTGCTTTTTTAATAAAATTAAGCGAAAAATCTGGATATATCTTATATTGACAAATAGAGTTTTATATGGTATTTATTAATATTCTTTTTAGTATGGTTGGGTAAAAATTATAGTCTAATTGATTATAGTTTTAACCCAATCATACAACTTGGATAGGAGGTATCTGTGGAGAAGCGCAATCTGGATGTAGAGGAAGCTGCTCGCAATGGTATTTCGACTATCTATGAGCAGATGCCGAACGGAGAGTTCCGTTACAAGCTCATGCATAGTGGTTTCGGCAATGTTGGTATCGGTATTGCTGGTATGCATGGTGTTTGGCAGAATAGCCACTACCACAAGGGTGTGCAAGAGTTCATGGCAGTTCAAGAGGGTTGGATAGCTTTTGTTGAAATGACACCCGGCGGTCTTGGCTGGATCATTTTGCGCAAGGGCGATACAGTTATCAGCAAGCCAAACATTGCGCACAATGTGTATGTGTCGGCTGGCACGGTGTTCTACGGCGTAAAGTTCGGCGATATTGATCCGGAAAAAGGGGATTGGTATCCCAGTCCGGAACTCGACGTTCTTGTCAAAGGCATGAGCGAGAGTGAGATTCTTCTGGTTGGTGGAAAGAAGTAGGTTTGGTCGGATTGCATTCGTCCAACCTCAGATTATCCGAAGTCGGTCGCGTTAGCTACCGGCTTTTATATTTATTTAATATATTTGTCATCTTTATGGATAAAACCATATTGTAGCGTTAGGTGGTTCCAGTAGTTTAGGCTATTTCATAGGTGTGCATTCCCTTGACTTTTGTGTTTATTTATTATAGATTAATCTGTCCTCTCGATTTACAGTGAGTCGGAGACAAAAAGGGGAAAGTCATGAAAATCCAGGGATTCGCGTTTGATCTTGAAGGTACGGTAGTGAATGTGGAGCCTGCACATCACAACGCCCATTTCGCCACTGCGGCGGAGGTTGGCTTGGAGATCAACTCCGATAATGCGTTTCAGCTCTTGCCACACTTCATCGGTGGGCCGGATATCAAGGTGATGGAGGACATTTGGGCACTTAGCCAGAAGAAGGTCTCGCCCGGTGAGCTATTGAAGCGCAAGCAGTTCCACTACGAGCAGCTGCTCGCAACGATGGACGTGGCTCCGCGCAGAGGCTTTCGGCACTTCTTCAACACGGTTGTCGATCTTGGTCTGTCTGTTTCGATCGGTTCGCTTACTCCGATGGTTCAGGCCAGGGTGCTTCTGGATCGCTCAGGTGTGGGCAAGGTGATTGGGGAGGCGAACATTGTCTTGGCCGAGCATGTGCAGAATCACAAGCCGGCGCCCGATGTGTTCTTGGAGACCGCACGACGGATGGGAATCAATCCCACGCGCCAGCTGGTTTTCGAGGATTCACCTCGAGGAGTTCAAGCGGCAATCTCTGCTGGCTCCCGAGCTGTTGGCATGCCGGTCTACAACCGGCCCGAGGCCACCGTGCCGCTCATCCAGGCGGGCGTTTGCCGGCTGTTCATGGAATGGGACGAGATTAGCGTCTTGCCGTTCCTTCAGAACCTGGCGATGTAGACACGGTATTAGTAACAACGGCCATCCGACACACGTCGGATTCAAATGAGGGCTTGGCCACCCTCATCTAATGGCATTCCGAAGTGGTTTCGGGGTGGCTTGGATCCACCACGGGAATAATCGTGATGGAAAAACAATGAGTACAGGAAGGTGAGCCGTGGACATTCTCCTCATTCTCGGGCGTGGTATTCAGATGCTTCAGGCAACGGATCCGGTCTCGGAAGTTCGTTCATGGCAGTTGACCGAAGATCTTGAGATGTGTACTGAGTTGGGTGCGCACCCGCAAGTGCGTGTGCCCGTCGACGACAACGACCCCAATTGTCTGGTGGGGGGTGCTCAGTTGAACTTGGAAGCAGGCAAGGTGCTGATTCGGCAACATTCGCCACAGGTTGTCGTTTGTGCATACGGAGACCGTTCCAAGTATTTGAAAGATATTGGCGGGCCTTCAGAGAGCCAGGTGATGACCGGAGTTCTCCAGAAGGATCTTGTCGATGCAGATTTGGCCAGAAAGCCAGAATTGGTTATCTGGGATCCGGCGCGTTCAAAGGGCGCCCATTCGAACACTCGGCAGGAAATCCTCAACGTCTTCGATCTGGCTATCGAGCTTGGGTTGGAGCGAATCGGATTCGTGACTGTCGGAGTCCATGTTCCGCGGACAGCGACTTTCATTGCGAAGCACATTTCCACTTTCTCCAAGTACCAACATCTCTCGCCGGTCATGTTCGAGAGCGAAGAGGTGTTGCTCGGATCTTCCGACCAGTGGAAGTCTCGGGTTGATACTCTCCGCAATTCTCAGGCTTTCTCTCGCAACCTGACCAATGAGTTCAGAGGCACCTTGGCAGCGCTTACTGGGAAGTATAATGCCGTGAAGGAGCAGACGAAGTAAGCCCTTCGTAGTTACGTGGCCATCCGACGCATATCGGATTTTAAATGAGGGTTTGGCCACCCTCAATTATCAGTAATCTGATTTTTATAAATGAGATTAGTGATAAGCAAAAATACAAAAATATTTTTGTAAAAAGTTCTTTTCAATTTATTTTTTGCACAACACGTTTATTATTTTAAAATTTTTGAACTAATAAGTGTGTTGTGCAATGGGTGCACATGCGAACCAGGAGAACGACATGGATACTGATTTTTTCACGTGTGATTCGCAGTTTGTTATGGAATTGTCTGCCCCTGTTCGGGCGGCTGTATTCGCCGTTCTGGCAGCCGGTGATGTGGCCCAATGGGAAGATCGCGTGCCGAGAGTAAAGGCCGGCGAAGGACAACGTTCCGTTGTTACCGATGGAGATACAAGCGCAGAGGCGGTCATGGTGAGGAGACTGTTCTATTATGCTGGCTACAACGCACTTATTCTCTCCGAAGAGGACGCCAAGGGTGTCAATATTCTGTCAAAAGATAACCCTGTGGGTATCTTGGAAGCAGAGGTTGCTTTCGTGATTGATCCCATCGACGGTACCGCACCCTATTCCGGCTATTTGGGCACATGGTGTGTGTCGGTTGGGGTGCTGAGTAAGGGCGAAATTATCGGCGGAGCTGTCTATGCTCCGGATCTCAACGGCGGGATGCTGGTCTTTTCGGAGAGGGGGTTGGGAACGACTCTGATGAAGTACTGTTCGTTGCCCGCTCGTACACAGATTAGTAAGATTCCATTCCTTACGGCTTCAACCAAGGTGAAGAAGGCTAGGATTGGGCGTGGTGTAGATACGGATCTCTATCGTCTGATCGGTGAGCTGGTGAGCGCAGAAATCGCTCCCAGCGTGAACATGACCGCGGTGTGCAATTCTGGCATCCTGGGCCTAACGCAGGTCGCTTGTGGCCAGCTTACGGCTATCATTCAGATGCCGCAGAAGTCATGGGATTGGGCAGGTGCATTTCGCGCCGTGCTAGAAACCGGACGGACTGTGTCGTTCTTCCGTCTACTGCCAGATCCAAGCGCTCAGAAATCGGATATGCTGGTGGAAGTGGACGGTTATGACTTCGATGCGTTTAGGTATGCCAAGCAGCATCGGCTTGGTTTCGTGGCTGGTGAGCCGGACATGGTTCGGCGCATCATGGAGCAGATGCCTCGTACGGGCTACAACCGCACCAACCCGGAGACGGTTGCCGGAGTTTGGAAGGACAAGTAGATAAGGAGTAAGCAATGACGCTCTGTCATCAAGTCCAAAGCGGACAAGATGGCAGGGCGTGTTTTTATATTGCATTCTTAGGCAAAAATTGGTAAAGTATAGGGCATATAATCGTAGATAAATCTACTAAACCTATGTCGAAAAAGTATCTGTACATTGGCTATATTTTAAGCTGGCTAGTATTTTTTGGTTTTTCTTTGTATCGCTACGCCCAAATTTTGGCGGGAGAGTGTAGGTTTTTCACAAATGGATGGTTGGCGTGTGCGCCTCAATCAGAATTAAGCAGTCTAGGAAAGTTCGGTATTATTTTTTTAATCGTGGCGGTGTTTGGTTATTTTTTATATACCACTTGGTTGCTTTGGCAAAGTAATGATCAAACGATTGGTATTTCCAATAAATTAAAGTGGATGTTATTTGGTCTTGGGGTTTTGGCAGTGTTTGTGGTGCCACTCGGTACAACCGATATGCCTTTTGATTTTTCGGCTGGAAAAGCAATTAGTAATAATTTAAATCCATACGTTGATAAATGGGTATTAGAAGTAGATTTTTCGGATAGAGGTAATTTTGCGCCAACTGCTGGATTTCCTTATGGCCCAATTATGGCCAGTGCTTTTTATTGGGTTTATAGTATAAGTTTCAACAATGTGTTGGTCTTTATGTTATTTTGGAAGATTTTGATGCTACTATTTTTTGTTGGTTGTGGTTTTCTAACAATGAAATTGGGCGGTTTATTATCGAATGGTAAAAATAATACAACTTGGTATGTGCTTTGGTTTGCACAGCCTATATTTTTGTTTGAATGGATGGTGAATGGGCATTTTGACGGCGTGTGGTTATTTTTTGTACTTCTTGCTTTTTATGCGGCCCACACCAAACGTTGGTGGCTTATGGCGCCAGCTTTTGCAATAGGTGTGTGGACTAAATTTATACCTATTTTTATCGCCCCATTTTTTGCCCTATGGTGGTGGCAAGATATAAGCAAAGAAACATGGAAAAAAAGTGTGTCAAAGATGGCGGTTGGTTTGGCGCTGGCTATTTTAATTACATTTTTAAGCTGGAAACCATTTTGGACTGGCCCAGCTGTATTTGCTTCGCTAATCAGTCAATCCAAATTTGCTTCAATGAGTATCTTTGCAACTGCATATTATTCTTTAAAGCCTTTGTTTGTTTGGTTGTTGGCAGATCAAGCCCACTGGTATCTTACTCGTTTGTTGCAAGGAAGTTTGTTGCTAATAGTTATCTATTTATTATATCCAATAATCAAAAAATGTTTGGCTGTGTTGTTTAGAAAAGTAAAATTAGAAAGCGGGGATTATATACAGACCATGTTGATTTTTTTGCTAGTTTATCTTATAGTATGGCAAAAATCATTTTGGCCGTGGTATGGCGTATGGTTTATACCTTTAGCTTTAATTTCTTACAAAGCCTATCAGCATCCATATGTGCTAAAAATTGCTGCCTGGTTTAGTCTGGCATCTCCTATTTACCACATAATTGCTTGGGCAACATTAAAAAATGACGCTGTATCAAAAGATGAATTATGGTTTTATTATTTAATAGTTTGTAGCGCTTTGCTGTATCCTCTGTATTTAATTTTCCTTTGGCGAAAAAAAGATTTTGCTAATACAAATGAACTACCGGTTAATAATACATAAAATATATCTATGTCTCATACAAAAAGTCCAGCTAAAAAAGCTCTTATTACCGGCATAACAGGACAGGACGGCTCTTACCTGGCAGAATTTTTGTTAGACAAGGGCTATGAAGTTCATGGAATCATGCGTCGATCTAGTAGTTTTAACACTAGTAGGATCGAACATATTTATCAGGATCCGCACGAAAAGGGCATAAGACTAAAAATGCACTACGGAGACCTAACAGACGGTAGTAATTTAAATAGAATTATTGAAGAAATTAAACCGGATGAAATATATAATTTGGGTGCACAGAGCCACGTGCGAGTTAGTTTTGAATTGCCGGAATATACTTGCGATAGTGTAGGTTTGGGCACCTTACGTCTTCTAGATGCTGTACGAGATACTGGTTTGAAGGTTAAATTTTATCAGGCCGGATCTTCCGAAATGTTTGGTAAAGTAAGAGAAACACCTCAAAAAGAAACTACGCCATTTTATCCTCGCAGCCCATATGGTTGCGCCAAAGTTTTTGCGCACAATTTGGCTGTAAATTATAGAGAATCGTACGGCATGTTTATTTGTAACGGTATATTATTCAATCATGAGTCTCCTCGTCGTGGTGGAACATTTGTAACCAAAAAAATAGTAGATGGCTTTGCGCAAATTAAAAGCGGCAAACGCGACAAAATTTATTTGGGCAATTTAGAAGCCAAGCGCGACTGGGGTTATGCCAAAGATTATGTGGAAGCAATGTGGCTTATGTTGCAACAGCCCCAGCCGGATGATTTTGTAATTGCTACGGGTGAAGCGCATAGCGTTCGAGAATTTGCTGAAGAAGCAGCTTTGTATTTTGGTTACGAATTAAAATGGGAAGGTGAAGGCTTGCAAGAAAAAGGAATAGATAAAAAATCCGGACAAGTTTTGGTTGAAATAGACCCCGAATATTTCCGTCCGGCCGAGGTAGAATTTTTGCTTGGAGATGCTAGTAAGGCCAAGAATGTTTTGGGCTGGGAAGCAAAAGTAAGGTTTAAAGAGTTGGTAAAGATAATGTGTGAGGCAGAAATAGATAAAAAAGATAACTAACCCATATTGCTACTAACCTGTTTATTTTGTATGGATAAAAATTCAAAAATCTATGTAAGCGGTCATAACGGTCTTGTTGGAACAGCGCTTGTTAACGAACTCAAAAGACAAGGTTATGAAAACATTGTTACCAGATCCCACAAAGATTTGGAGCTGCTAGATCAAGTGTCAGTAAATAAATTTTTTGAAGAAGAAAGACCAGAGTATGTTTTTCATCTAGCTGCGAAAGTGGGAGGAATTATTGGTAATAAAACCTATCCAGCTGATTTCACTTATGAAAATACAATAATTAATTTTAATGTCATTCACGCAGCGCATCAAGTGGGTGTTAAGAAGTTGTTGAATTTTGGGAGTATTTGTATTTATCCGCTGAAAGCAGAAGTTCCAGTGAAGGAAAGTTCTTTGCTAACAGGACCGTTAGAATCTTCCAATGAAGGTTATGCGATTTCCAAGATTGCTAGTCTTATGCTTTGTAAGAAATATAAAGAGCAGTATGGCAGTAATTTTATTTCTGTTATGCCAGCTAATCTATATGGTCCACATGATAACTTTCATCCTCAAAATGCCCATGTAATTCCCATGCTTATGGATCGGTTTCATAAGGCCAAGGTAAATGGCGATCAAGAGGTTGTAGTTTGGGGAACAGGAAAACCAACCAGAGATTTTCTCTACTCCGAAGATTTAGCTGAAGGTTTGGTATTGTTAATGAATAAGTATGATGAGCTAGAGCATATAAATATTGGTCCCGGAGCGGAAACTTCAATTCGGGAGTTGGCAGAAACAATGAAAGAAGTAGTAGGCTTTAACGGAGGGCTTGTATTTGATATTTCCAAACCGGACGGGACTCCGAGAAGGTATTTAGATATTGAAAAGATGAATGGTTTAGGATGGAATGCGAAGACTTCGTTAAAGAATGGATTGTCGAGTATGTATGCTTGGTATCTTGATAATGCAGACCATCTTAATAGTAAATAATTTTGTAGAAGCATAAAATTGATTTGGAAAAAGGCATTAAACTAACCTGCAAATGGTATGAGTCTGCACAAAAATAATTTTCTTAGTAATCCGGTATTGTTTCTATTGCGTCAAATCTATAGAGTATTTTTTATATGGCCATTTCAGTTTGTAGTGATAGTGTTTAGTTTTTTTGCCAAGAGCAATCAATTTGCAGACAAAGAAAAGTCGCCATATTGTTTTATTATAACTTCGGTAATTTATCCGAAACCAGGTAAGCAGATTCAGTACAACGCGCCCCGTTCCGTTTTTAGTCCAGAAGATAGGGCCAAACAAACTCAACAAACCATAGATTCTATACGCAGTCGGGTGCCGGGAGCCAAAATAATTTTGGTAGAAAGCGGTCTGCAAAAGGCGCTGCCGTTTGATGTAGATAAAAAAGCCGATCAATATATTTATGTTGGAGATAATAAATTAGTGCGTTGGTCTTGTGATAGTAAACAGAAAAGCTTGGGTGAAATAATGATGTTATATTTTGCGATGAAAAAGTTTGAGTTTTCGGCCGATTTTTATTTTAAAATAAGCGGACGGTATTTTTTAAACGAGGAGTTCGATTTGAACGCTTGGAAGCAGGGGGATTTTGTTTTGCAATACATTAAAGAAGACTATATTTGTACACGGCTATATGGTTTTCGCAGTTCAGTGTTTTCTGTATGGAAATATGCGCTGTTAAAAGGAATTCCATTAACTATGGTTGCTTACCCAATAGAAAACACATTGGCAAAGTATATACCAAGAAATCGGGTGCATAGATTGGTGCGGCTTGGAGTATCTGGGGTAGGGGCATCATCTAGTGAAATTATTAGGGATTAACTAAAATTAAATTTATTCTATAATTCATTAATTCATCTTACGTATGAATCCAAAACTTAAACAATTTTTAAAGAAAACTTTTCCACTGGGATTATTGGTGGCTGCAGATAGAATAAAAAATAAAATACTTAATAAGTTTAGATATTTAGAGTTTTTAAAAGAGTGGAAGCAATTTAAAGAGATGTCAGGCCAACTTGGAGACAATAGATTTGTTCTATCTTCCAAAAATTTTTATCCTATTCTACACGAAAAGGCTAGTACGCATGATTACGATCATCATTATATTTATCATCCAGCTTGGGCTGCCAGAAAATTGGCCGAAATTAAACCAGAATTTCATGTAGATATTAGCTCAACACTCCATTTTAGTACTATTGTTTCAGCTTTTATTCCTGTAAAATTTTATGATTATCGACCCGCTGTAGTAGATTTAAATAATTTTACTTCAGGGTCCGCTGATTTGTTAAAGCTGCCGTTTGAGGACAATAGTATAAAATCTCTTTCTTGCATGCATACGCTTGAACATATTGGTTTGGGTAGATATGGCGACCCGATTGATCCGATTGGTGATGTTAAGTCTATGAAAGAGTTAGGGCGAGTTTTGGCTGTGGGTGGAAGTTTGTTAATTGTAGTACCGGTAGGGAAGCCGAATGTAATGTTTAATGCCCATAGAGTTTTTGCTTATGAACAAGTGATAAATGCTTGTGCTGGTCTTCAAGTGCGAGAGTTTACTTTGCTTACTGACGATGGAAGGTTTATTACCAATGCCGACAAATCTTTGGTAGAGCAACAAATTTACGGTATGGGATGTTTTTGGTTTGTTAAGCCGTAAATTTATCTGAGCGTTAAATTATGCAAATGATAGAGTGGGTACAATCTATTTTTAAAAAAAAAGCATTGCACCAAACGGCTTTTGTTACGGTTGGGTCGTTAATAAACGGCGTATCATTGCTTGTACTTAATATAGTTTTGGCCAGAGCTTTGAGCAGAGAAGTCTTTGGAATCTTTTCATTGTCTGTTTTAGCACTGAGCACAGCGGCGGAATTGTCTGACTTTGGTTTGAATTTAGGCCTTCTTAGGTTCGCCCCCTATTACATCGCTACCAATCAAACAGAAAAGTTAAAACAGTTAATCAAAACAATCTGGCGTTGGAGAGTTATACTTACTTGGGTGCTCACAGTAGGCGGCATAGTTTTGTCCTATCCTTTGGCCAAGTATATGTTTGGCCAAGCCAAGGTGGCCCCGTACCTAGCTTATTCCTTTTTAGGCATCGGTGGTGTTATACTGCTTGGTTTTTTGGCTACTTTTTTGCAAGCAAAGCAAAGATTTTTTTATCAAGCTTCCGTCCAATCGCTAAAAGGTTTTTTACGTTTGGCTATAGTTGTGATTTTGGCTATATTCGGTGTAGAAAATTTGTTTGCATATTTATCTGTATATATTTTTGTTCCTTGGATTTTGTTTATAGTAAACTATGGGGTTTTCCCGGAAAAGTTTAGGACAGTCGAAGTGGACGGAGAGGTTAAGAAAAATTTACATTCCCAGTTAGCCAAATTTAGTTTTTGGCTTACGATTTCTTCGTTACTAGGGATTATCGGTGGCAAAATAGACCAAGTAATTATTAGTCATTACCTTGGATTAGAATACGTTGCAGTTTTTACTGTTGCTTGGCAATTTTTGCAGATTTTTATGGTGCTTAATGGTTCTATTAGTTCTGTTTTAATGCCGAAGATAAGTAGTTTGAAGAATAAAGCGGAATTAGTTATTTTTGTTAAACGAGTCTTTAAATGGGTGCTTGTCGGAACAATTGGTATCGCGTTTTTAATCTATCCATCTCAATATTTAATTAATTTCATTTTTGGCCAGAAGTACGTAGAAGCGATGCCAGTTTATTTAATCTTAGCCTATAGTATGTTATTAAATATTTTGGCTATCCCGCTGTCTATGACCATTACTGTTTTCAACAAAACCCACATAATGGCTGTGGCTGCGTTTTTTCAGACCGTTATCTTTATTATTTCTAATTTAGTATTTATTCCTCGATATGGTATTATGGGGGCAGCCTATGCGTATGTGGTTGTGCAGGTAGCCACATTTATGTGGAATCTCATATGGTCTCTGTATTTAATAAAAAAGAAAGATTTTAATATAGTATAAAAGTATGCAAGAAATTACTGGGTCAACTCAAGATAAGACTTTTTCTACTAATCGGCTCCTAAAAAGATCGGACACTCCTTTTGTAGGTAATTTTAAAAGTTACGGTGGGTTGCGAACTGAAGGTTGGAAGAAAGAATCGTTAGATGGCAAACCTTTAGTCAGTGTGGTTACGGTTGTAAGAAATGACGTTGCTAATATAGAGAAAACAATCTTAAGTGTCTTAAACCAAACTTATAGCAACGTGGAATATGTTGTGATTGATGGTAATTCAACCGACGGTACTTTGGAAGTTATAAAAAAGTATGCCAAATATATTGACCTTTGGGTTAGCGAGCCGGATGAAGGTTTGTTTTATGCATTTAATAAGGGTGTAGATTTGGTAACTGGAGAATGGGTGCAAATTTTAAATTGCGGTGATTTCTTGTATAATAATACGGTTTTTGCTGATATTTTTGAAGGAAAGAAAATAGACGTTGACGGACTCTATGGCAGCGCAGCATGTTACGTTAATGGGCGTATGGCCATTGTTGAAGCCCACGAAGATTTGTATGAAAAAGCGTGGCAGGGGATGAGGCTCATTCACGAGACGCTTTTTGTAAAAGCAGAGATAATAAAAAAATTTAAATTTGATACGAAGTATAAAGTCTCTGGCGACGGTGACTTTGTGTTAAAATGTGTGAGTAAAGGGTATAAGTTTCGTAAAGTGAATGTGGTTGTATTTGAGACTGGCCCCCAAGGTTATTCGGCCAAACATTGGCGTTTAGCTAGAAAAGAAAATTGGTTAATTGCCCGTAGTTATTATCCAGGCTTAAAAACCGATCTCTTTAATTTGCAAGGGTGGGTATACGACGAAGTTTTTAGAGTTTTTAAAAGAATCATGTCCGCCGTAGGTGTTTATGATTTTTTAAAGAAATACTATAGGCGTTATTGGGGAGATAAAATTATGCGAGAAAAATATCATTATATGGTAGTTGATGAAAAGAATAAGAACTAGAGTTTATGGCTTCTATTACAGCCCACTGTTTGGTAAAAAATGAAGAAAATTTTGTTTATTACACTATAAAATCCGTAGTTAATTTTGTTGATACCATAATGGTTTTTGATACTGGCTCTACCGATAAAACTGTAGAAATTATAAAAGACCTAGTAAAAGAATATCCAAACAAAATAATTTTTGAAGAAAAGGGCGTTGCAGACGGTAAAAGACATACGGAGTTGCGACAAGAAATGCTAGATAGAACAAAGACTGAATGGTTTATGGTGCTTGATGGCGATGAAGTTTGGACCAAACGAGTAATGGAAGAAGCGCTGGGTGTTATAAAAAGTAAATCTACAGTAGAGGCAATTTTAGCCCCATTTTACTTGTGTGTTGGCGATATTTATCACCGCACATTTAGAAAAGGTCCAATGAAGATGTTGGGCAGGCAAGATTTTTTTTATCCGAGGTTTATAAAAATTGTAAATGGCGTACATTGGAGCGGGGATTATAATCAAGACACCCTGCTAACAGGCGATAAAAAAGTTTTTTGTGCAGATAACAATTCTGTAATTTTGCAGGAAAAGTATTGGCATATGACCCACCTAAAAAGATCTTCGCAAGATGATAACGACTACAGTTCTGGCGGTAATCGTCGCATAAAGAGAAGATTGAGTTATTTTATTATCGGCAGAAAAATTAACGAACCTGCCCCAGAAGTTTTTGCAGGCAAGGAAGCAGAGCTTAAAATGCCATACCCAATTTCATTTATTAATTTTTTTAAATTATTATTTAAAATAAGTATTTAGTATGACGGAAGAAAATAAATTTGGAGGAGAAAGGTTGGATTCAAAAAGTAGTTTATCCAGAAACGGACTAATGGAACATTTAGCTCGTTATAATTTTGTGACTGGCGATCAGGGGAGTGAAGTTTTAGATATTGGTTGTGGTTCCGGACATGGTAGTAATAAATTGGCAGCCAAATTTAAAAAAGTATATGCGGTAGATGTGTCCGAAGATGCATTGGCTTATGCCAAAGAAAACTGGTCAGCACCAAATATAGAATTTATTGTCGGTTCAGGCACCAGCATTCCGTTTCCTGATAACTCTTTCGATATCGTGGCTTCGTTTGAAGTGTTTGAACATATAGAAGATTGGAAAAAATTCTTGTCAGAAATAAAAAGAGTATTAAAAAATAATGGACGGCTTTTCATGTCTACGCCAAACAGAGATGTGTATTCTCCAGGTAAAAAATTAACTGATAAGCCTAGAAACCCGTTTCATTTTTTTGAAATGTCAGTGCCAGAATTCAAGAATGCGCTGGGTGAGTTTTTTACAATTGAAAAGTTTTATGGACAAAGAACTCCTATATATAATGATCGTTGGTTTTGGCCCGTTTTAAACCCCGTTTTATTTTTATTACAACGTCTGCACATTGTAAGTTATAAGGCTGCTAATACATTTAAATTAAGTATAGTAAATTGGATAAAGCCAGAATTGGAGTTAAGTGACATTAAATTTTTTGAAGATGAAGCTAATATAAATAAATCAAGGAATATGTTGGCAGTATGTAAAGTAAGTAAGTAATCCTAACCACACTAAATGTTAGAAAAAATTCGTGTTGCCTCTCTTGCCAACGATATGGGAATAGGAGGCACCGCCAGACAAGCTGTGTCGATTGATAAGCACCTGAACAAGGAATTTTTTGAGCATTTTATAATTTCTTTAAGTTCCCAAGGGGATACAAGGTCTAAATTTGTAGATAGTAAAAAAGTATTTTTTATCTCTGACCCAAAAGAAATTGCCGATGTGTTGGAAAAAAATAAGGTGAATATTTTGTATGTGCACAGGCATGGCCGAAATGATCCAAGGCACGACGCGATTGCTAAAGAGGTAAGTAGTGATGTAGAAATTGCAGAGATGAACACCTTTAGTGTAGAAGACAAAGGTTATTTTGGGCAAAGATGTAATAAACATATATTTGTTAGCCAAACCAATGTTGTAAAGTATTGTGCGCAAAACAATATAAACTTTGATTTCAAAAAACACAAAGTTTTGTATGGGTTAGTTGATTCGGAAAATTTTATCTCTAAATCACCCACAGAATCGGAAATAAAAGAATATAAAAATAAGTTCGGTATAAGTGGGCATCCGGTAATGGGTAGGCTGGCCAGGCCAGTTATGGAGAAGTGGGACGACCAGATGTTAGTGATGTGGAAAAAACTATCTCAAATAAATCCGCAGACCAAGTTTGTAATTTATGGTGTACCGGAAGAAAAAAAGAAGTTATTACAATCTGCCGGCAATTTAGAAAATTTAATAATGCTCGATCCAACTGATTCTGACAAAGAGCTGGCGTTGTTTTATTCAGCCATTGATGTGTTTGTCCACGATAGCCAAATTGGCGAATGTAATTGCGGAGCGATCGCAGAGGCAATGTTGTTTAAAAAACCTTGCGTTATAATGTCTACACCATTTCCTAAATATATATATGGGAGAAACCATACCAATGATAATGGTCAGATAGAACAGATTAAAAATGGGGAAAATGGCTATGTAGTTACAAGTGGAACTGCTATGGCTTACGCAGTTGATAGTTTGTTTAAAAATCCAGATTTGGCTAAGAAAATGGGAGAGAGGAACGGTAAAGAGTTGTTAGATAGGTATGATGTTTCGGTCGGTATAAAGACTTTGGAGAAGATTTTTATGGAAATTATGTTAGATAGGGGTATTTCTTTGCCAGAATCTGCGTTAAATTACTATAATTCATTCAAGTTTTATCCAGATGAAAATGAGGTGAAAAACTGGTTTAAAGAGTACTATTTTAGACTTGACGATGTTTATGGGAAGGAGTATTCTAATTCTGCGCTTGATAAAGCGATTTTGTTTTATTTAAAATACCATAGAAAATTTAAAACTGTATTAAAAAAGCTAGGAATTTAATAATATTTAAGCATTAATTATTAACTTAATTCATATATGTCCAAGATTCTTATCACAGGTATTGCTGGTTTTATCGGAAGTAACTTAGCAGTTCGTTTATTAGAAGAAGGTCATCAAGTTGTTGGTATAGATGATCTTTCTCACGGTCTTCAAGAACAAGTTCCGGAAGGTGCTACTTTTATTAAGCAAGATATTAGATCAAGAGATATATATTCCTTATTTGAAGGTGTAGATTATGTTTTTCATCTAGCCGCTCTTAGCTCTATCCCAGATTGCCAGCGCGATCCAGTAAGTGCTTGTGACGTAAATACAACTGGTACAGTAAATGTATTTGAAGCTAGTGCGAGAGCTGGTGTGAAAAAAGTTATTTTTGCAGAAACCTCCGCAGTATACGAAGGTATTCAACAATGGCCAACTCCAGAAGCAAATGTCGATCCACACAGTGTTTATGCTGTAGGCAAAATGGCTGCTCGTCTTTTTGCAAAACCTTATAAAGAATTCCGCAATTTAGATAGTGTTGGTGTACGCTACTTTAATGTTTATGGTCCAAGACAAGATTATAGACGCAGTATTCCACCTCTAATGTCTGCATTTATTCTTGCTTTGTTGCGCGGCGAAAAACCAGTTATCTATGGTGATGGAGAAAAGAGACGTGATTTTATTTATGTAGACGATGTAAATGACGCTCACCTGTTGCTTATGAAAGACGACAGAGCTAATAATAATATTTATAATATTGGCTCCGGTACAAACAACTCTATCAATGAAATTTATAAAATGACCAAGGAGTTGTTGGGAACAGATATTGAGCCAGTTCACAAAGATAATTTAGAGGCCGAAGCTCAAATAACATTGGCCGATTGCAGTGCCTTAAAGAATTTGGGATGGCAGCCAAAAATGAGTCTTGAAGAAGGGATTAAAATTCAGCTTGAATATATCAAGAAGCATGTTTTATAGAGTTTTAATACTATCTAAAATCAGTTTATAGGAGCTAAAGCCCATATATTCTCATTCGTTCGGAAATAATTAAGCAAGTTTAATTATCTCACTCACTTATTTTGATTATGATTTTGACAAGAACCCCATTTAGAATTCCTCTTGGTGGAGGAGGTACTGATTTACCATCTTTTTATCAGCAGCATGGTGGTTTTTTGTTTAGCGCCGCCATAGATAAATACATGTATATTGCCATCAATCGTCCGATTGTGGATCCGCTTGTATACATCAGATATTCACGCACCGAAATTGTAGAACATGTATCTCAAATCCAAAATCAATTGGCTCGGGCTGCTCTAGAACAGTATGGCATACAAGATCGCATAGAAATTTCTTCTATGTCTGATGTGCCAGCTGGTACAGGAATGGGTTCATCCGGTTCTTATTTAGTTGGAATACTAAAAGGTTTGCAAGCTTTAACTCGTAGGGGTTCCAGTGTGCAGGATCTTGCGGAAGAGGCTTGTCATATTGAGATTGATTTATTGAAGAAACCGGTAGGTAAACAGGATCAGTATCTAGCAGCTTTTGGGGGCTTTACTATAATGGATATAGATAAAGATGGAAAAGTAAAAGTTTCTAATGCTAATGTAAGCTATGAAACTATAGAAGAGCTTCAGAGTAAGTTAATTTTATTTTATACCGGTATTTCACGAGATGCGATGAGTATTTTGGGAGAACAAAGTGCAGCAGCCAAAAAAGAAGAAAGCGATGTTTCCAAATCATTATTGCAAATCAAAGACATTGGCATGGAAATTAAAAATTCAATTGAACAAGGTAATTTGGATAATTTTGGTAGATTGATGGATGAGCATTGGAGAGTAAAGAAAATGATGTCTAATAAAATGTCTGATCCAAAGATTGATCGTCTTTATGCGTTAGCCAAAGAAAAAGGCGCTTTGGGTGGAAAAATTATGGGTGCAGGAGGCGGAGGTTTCTTTGTGTTCTATTGCCCTAATGATAAAAAAGGAGTGCGCGAAGCAATGAGAGCAGAAGGTTTGAAAGAAATGCCTTTTAGGTTTGAAAACGAAGGCGCAAAAACAATGGTTGATTTTTGATTTAACGAAACCATGTCGGGTAACGACCATTGAAACCTGACGAGAACTCTTCATATTATATGGGTAAGGATTCAGCAAAAGTAGCCGTAATCGGCTTATGGCATTTAGGGTGTACTGCTTCTGCCGGTTTGGCCGAAGCGGGTTATGTTGTTACTGGAGTTGATTTTGATAAAAAAATAGTTAATGATTTAGCAGAGCAAAGTGCGCCACCTCTATTTGAGCCTGGTTTGGTAGATTTGATTAAAAAAAATAAAGATGCTGGTAGGTTAAATTTTACCGCTGATTTTAAAAGCGCCTTACAGGGAAAGAAGTTCGTAGTTATTGGTTTTGATACCCCAGTAAATGATAATGATTATCCTGATCCAAAGGTGATATATAAAGCGTGCGAAGAAATTGCCAAGTTTGCCGACGATAATTGTTTTGTTATAATTATGAGTCAGGTGCCAGTTGGCAGTTGCCGCGAGATGAAGAAATTAATTTTAAAACGTAGACCAGGGATGAAATGTAATATAGTTTATAACCCGGAAAATTTGCAGTTGGGCCAGTCTATAAAAAGATTTTTAGAACCGGACAGAGTAATAATCGGCTTGGAGAATGAATCCGCGCGTCAGTCAGTAGAAGGTTTTTTTCAAGCAATTGGTGGGCAGAAATTATACATGGATTTAGAAAGCGCAGAGATGGTAAAACATGCTACCAACACTTTTCTGGCCATGTCTATAAGTTTTATAAATGAAATTGCTGATTTTTGTGAAATTACTGGTGCGGATATACGCAGGGTGGTAGAGGGTCTAAAGGCAGATGCTAGAATAGGAGCTAGGGCATTTTTAAGTCCGGGAATTGGTTATGCCGGCGGTACTTTAGGTCGTGATATTGCGGTGTTAAGAGATTTGGCAAAATCCAAAAAATTAAAAACGCACATTATCGGCGCGGTTAGAGAAGTCAACCGCAGTCGTCAAAAAAAGATTATAGAAAAAATAAAAGGCATTATCGGTTCGTTGCGGAATAAAAAAGTTGCTATTTTGGGACTAACCTATAAACCGGGCACAAGCACTCTGCGTCGTTCCATGTCACTCGAGATAGCGCAAAAATTATTGGCAGTAGGCGTAAAAATTAAAGCCTATGATCCAAAGATTATTACTCCGATCAAAGGTTTGTCAAAAATGAAAGTGTGCTTGGACCCGTATCAAGCCATTCTTGGCGCCGATGTAATTTTGTTGGCCACCGATTGGCCGGAATTTAAAGAATTAGATTTTGTCAAAATTAAAAAAATAGCCAATCGGGCTATAGTAGTAGACTGTAAGAATTTTTTATCGCCCGAAGTTATTAAAAATCATGGCTTTTCGTATTATGGCATAGGCTTTAATTTGGAGTAAATTATTTATATGATTTTAAAAAATAAAGTAGCTATAGTTACGGGTGGCAGTCGAGGGATTGGCAAAGCCGTAGTAATATCTCTTGCTAAATCTGGCTGCAAAGTTGTGGTTGCTTCTATAATTTCTGAAGATTTAAAAAATTTGCAAAAAGAGCTTTTGCGCGAAAGTTTTCGTATAGAAATAAAAAAAGTGGATGTTTCTGATTACAGCCAAGTACAAAGAGTAGTAAAGGCTGTGGTGAAGAAATTCGGTACTGTAGATATTTTGGTAAACGCTGCCGGAATATATGGACCAATTGGATTGTTTAAAGATAACGATATTCAAAAGTGGGCGCAAACATTGCAAGTAAATTTACTTGGCACTGTTAATTGTGTGCATGCTGTTTTGCCTATAATGATGAAGAAAAAATCTGGTAAAATTATTGATTTTTCTGGTGGGGGCGCCGTAAATAGTTTCCCTAATTTTTCTGGCTATGCCACCTCCAAAGCTGCAGTAGTTCGTTTTACCGAAACAATTGCTGAAGAGTTAAAGCCATACAATGTGCAGATTAATGCGATTGCGCCGGGAGCGGTAAACACCAAATTGCTAGATGAATCTTTGGAAGCAGGTAAAAAAGCTGTAGGCGACAAATTTTATACAAAGATTGTGCAGCAGAAAAAAGAAGGCGGAGACTCGCCTCAGTTGGCGGTGGATTTAATTTTATTCCTTATCTCCGATAAGTCCTTTAATCTAACCGGCAAATTGATAAGTGCAAAGTGGGATAATTGGAAAAATTGGAAAAAAGAAGATATTGAGAAATTAAAAAATAATTCGGAATATAATTTGAGACGAATTGATAATAAAGATTTCCGAGAAGTAAAAAAGTAATTATCATACTTTATAGGGGCTAAAGCCCATATATTCTCATTCACTCAGAAATATCCAGATTCGGTATTTATAATTCGCAAGCAATTATAAATACCTCACCGGCTATTTCACTCACTCATTTCGAATATGAAAGTTGGAATTATTGGCGCGGGGCTTATTGGGACAAAAAGAGCGGAAGTTATATATAATTTAAAAAAAGACAAACTAGTCTCTGTTTTTGATATTGATTTTAGTAAGAGTGAGCAGCTAACTGCAAAATTCGGAGGAAAGGCTGTAAAAAGTAAAGACGATATTTTTAAAGATAAAAGCATAGATACAGTAATTATCGCTACCTGGAATAATGTTTTGGCAAAGTTATGTTTGGAAGCTATAAAAAACAACAAAAATGTTTTGTGCGAAAAACCCCTTGGCATAAATTACGAGGAGGCAAAGAAAATTTATTCGGCGGCAAAAAAGAAAGGCGTAACACTTAAAGCTGGATTTAATCATCGTTTTCACGGTTCGGTATGGAAAGCGCATCAGCTTGTAAAAAGTGGAGCCATCGGCGATCTTATGTATATGCGCGCAGTATATGGGCATGGAGGAAGAAAGGGCTATGATTTAGAATGGAGAAGAAATAAAAAAATCTCTGGTGGGGGAGAGCTATTGGAAAAAGGTGTACACTTGCTAGACTTATTCCGCTGGTTTATGGGTGAGTTCAAAGAAGGGGTGGCCTTTTGTGAGAACATGTTTTGGGATAGGACAAAACTAGAGGATAATGCCTTTTGTACCCTGCGTACACGCGATGGTAAGGTAGCTCAAATGCAGGTAAGTATTACTCAGTGGAAGAACAAGTTTAATATTGACATCTTTGGCAAGAAAGGCTATGTTAGCGTAGAGGGAAAAGGAGGCAGTTATGGTCCGGAAAAGCTAGTAATCGGCAGAAGAAAAGAGTTGGGAGTTAAGCCAATTGAAGAAGAATTTTTGTTTGACAAAGATACTTCTTGGGAAGAGGAATGGAAAAATTTTAGCACAGCTGTGGCAAAAAAGATTGAGCCAATCGGTAGTGGCTATGACGGCATGATGACAAATAAATTGGTAGCAGGTTTATACGCTTCGTCTAAAAATAGAAAAATTATTAATTTTTAATTATATAGGCTGCGGCATATATTCTCGTTCGCTCTGATAAAATTAAAACATTTAATTCTTTCACTCATTCATTTCATATATGGACAAACACAGCTATATTGATCAGTATCTAAAAAGAACAGCCCAGATCGCCAACGAATGTAGTCGCGAAAGTTTGGAAAAGATGGCCAATATTTTAGCTATTACCCGAGAAGTAAAGGGTAGGGTATTTTTTTTGGGCATAGGTGGAGGGGGAGCATCTACTTCTCACGCTACCAACGATTTTAATAAGATTGCCAAAATTTCTACATTTTGTCTTTCTGATAACGCTGGACTTCTTACTGCTTTAGCAAATGATGAGGGTTGGGATTCTATTTTTCAACGACAATTGGAAATGCACCATCTAACCGCCAAAGATTGTTTATTTATTTTTTCAGTAAATGGGGGAACTCTAAATATTTCTAGCAATTTAGTTAAGGCTATGGAATATGGCAAAGTGATTGGGTCCAGGATTCTGGCTGTAGTGGGCCGATCAACTGGCGTAGCCGCTCAGCTTGCCGATGCCTGTTTGGTTGTGCCGACTGTGGACGAGTCTATGGTAACTGCACACACCGAAGATTTTCAATTACTTGTTAACCACTTGTTAGTAAATTTGCTCAAACAGGTATAAGGGCTAAAGCCCCACTCATTTCGTATATGTTAAAAAGTCAGTCCGCTAAGACCAAAAAAAATTCTAAGTCCGGCCGCAAGGCCGTTTTTTTGGATAGAGATGGAACTATTATAAAACAGGTAGAGCTTATGCATTCTGTAGAAGAGTTGCATTTACTGCCTGGTGCAGCCCGTGCAATAAACGCTTTAAATAAATTAGGTTTTTTGGTAGTTATTGTTACTAATCAGCCAGTAGTGGCACGAGGTATTATAGGGCCAAAAGAAGTGGACCAAATACATGCGGTTTTAATCGAGCGATTAAATGGCAAGGGGGCTAAAATAGACGGTGTGTATTTTTGCCCACATCACCCGGAAGCTACTATGCCGGAATACCGTTTGCGCTGCCGCTGCCGCAAGCCGGAGCCGGGAATGATTTTAAAAGGCTTAAAGAAATTAAATATAAATCCGAAAAAAAGTTTCATGATTGGCGATGCCTTGATAGATGTGGTTTCTGGTAAAAAAGCAGGTGTAAAAACAATTTTGGTAAAAACCGGTCCGGGGCATGCTCGTTTGGATGAAAAATATAAAGATATTAAACCAGATTTTACAGTTAAAAATTTGATGCAGGCAGTTAAAGAAATAACAAATAGTATTTAATATTATGTCTAATATAAAACAAGCGGTTATTCTATGTGCTGGTTTGGGTACTCGTTTGCGCCCCCTTACAGATACAATGCCCAAACCAATGATACCAATTTTAGGTAAGCCACTTTTGGAGTGGAATATAGAACAGTTTAAAAAACACGGAGTTACGGAATTTTTTATAAATCTTTATTATTTGCCGGATGTTATTCGTGATTATTTTGGCGATGGTGCCAAATGGGGAGTGAAGATTAATTATTTTCAGGAGAAAGATATTTTGGGTACTGCCGGCGGGGTGAAAAATTTCGCCAGTATGTTGGATGATAAGTTTTTTCTAATATACGGAGACATGATTAGTTTGATGGATTATTCCAAGATGGCCGAAGAGTTTGCCTCTCACCCAGATGCTATCGGTATGCAAAGAATGCAAAAAACCGATAATTATGCAGATGCAGATGTGGCTGAACTGGGGCCAGACGGCAGTTATCTTAAGATACATGCTAAGCCGCACACAGAGAGTTACCCAAATGCCTATCGTATGAAGGGTATATTTATTTTGCGAAAAGATATTTTGGAGTATGTTCCAGCTAGTACTTTTTATGAGCTTGGCAAGCAGCTTTTGCCAGACGCGGTAAAGGATGGTAAGAAGTTTTATAGCTATGAATGCAAAGAGTATACAAAAGGCATAGATACAATGGAAAAATACCAGGAAGTAGAAGAATATTTGAAAAATAACGAAATTACAGTTTCATAGGCCAATTCTTGACAGTTTTGATTATACAGGTTAGTTTAACCATAATAATTTCAATTTATTATATATAATATACTATGAAAATATTTATAGATAGTGCTGATCTTAAGGAGATTGAAAAGTATGTCAGTTGGGGAATTTGTGATGGTGTTACCACCAATCCTAGCATTTGTTTAAAATCCGGAGTAACGGGCGGTGAAGAAGGAATGAAGCAAAGATCAATTGAAATTGCTAATCTTATTGCGCCTCAACCACTAAGTGTAGAGGTAACTTCCGATGATATAGACCAGGTCTTTGCTCAGGCTAGAAAGTTTAATACTTGGGCAGACAATATTTCCGTAAAAGTTACTATTACCGATAGAAACGGTGCTTCACTTTTGCCTGCAGTATATAGACTCGTTAGCGAAGGTATTTCGGTAAATGTTACTGCTATGATGACCTTTAACCAAGCTATTATGGCTGCCAAGGCTATAAATGCCGGTTTAGAAAAAACCAATATTAAGAAAACTCATTTTATTAGTATTTTTGCCGGCAGAATTTCAGAAGAGCATGGGGTAGAGCATTCGCAAAAAGTTCTTGAAGATGTAAGGCAGTGGCTTGATTTTCATAACTATAAAAATATTGAAATTATTGTTGGCTCAGTACGTAGTCCGGAAAATGTAAAATTGTGGGGCAAGAGTGGTGCCCATATTCTTACTATACCTCCAGAAGTAATTGGTAAATGTTTGATGAATGCTCGTACCAAAGAAACAGTTGTGCAGTTCTTAAATGATGCCAATAAGGCCATGCAATCTCTCTAGTCTCAGGTAGTTCAGCCATGGTATACTAATTCTACTATGTCAAAGAATGGCGCCCAAACAATATCCGCTTGTCTTGTTATTTATAATGAAGAAAAAGTAATCAAGCAGTGTTTAGAAAGTATTAAAGATTTAGTTGATGAAATTATAGTTGTTCATGACGGGCAGTGTACGGACAGAACTTTAGAAATAGTTAAGCAATATACAGATAAAATATTTGTTAGAGACCATCTAGTTCTCAACGAACCGCACTTAGTATTTGCTTTTGATCAAGCTAAATGTGAGTGGTTATTGCGCATGGATGCGGATGAGTTTTTTGATACTGCCGATCATGACAAGCTTCGCAAAATGCTAGCTTCTTCTGTTGCTGTAGACGGCTATACTTTAAATTGGGAGTTGTGGGACGGCGAAAAAATAGTAACCTTTAAAGGCTTGCAGAAGTCTTGTTTTTTTAGGCGAAAGAATTTTCATTATATTGGTGTTTCACAAGAGGTTGGGTGGGTAGATGGCGAAATGAAAAAAGAAGAAATAGTTTTACATCACCGTCCTAATTATAATAATGTGGTGGGCGAGGCAGTAATGAAAAAAGCAAGCAAGTGGGTGCCTATCTACGCAAAATCTTTTTTTCCGGAGCTTTCTACATATGCCTGTTATAATACAACCCCAGACAAGTGGGTTAATTATGCCAAAAAAGTTCGCAAACACCCTGTTTTATATTTACTTTTTTATCCGCTTAAAACATTCTTGGCTCAATTAAAAAACGGTCTATTATTTAGTTGGGTAGGGTGCAAGGTTGCTTTTCAGCATTATATTATTTATACATGGCTCTACTTACAGATATGGCAATTGCAAAGAAAAGTTGAGCCAGAAAAAACTGTTATTGGTGTTTTAAAAAAAATAGGAAAAGTATTGTATAAATACTGGATGAAGTTCGCTCATGTTTTGGGAACTATAAACGGTTTTATTATCCTCTTCGTTTTTTATTTTGTGATTATTGGCTTGTATGCGCTGGTGCAAAAAAGCATAATGTTGATTTCTAGATTAGTAACAAGAGAAAAAAAGAACGAGCCTACTTTTTGGAAACAAAAAATGGAGAAGGGTGATGGCTTGGATCATTTAAAGTATCAATTTTAAGTATGTCCAAAGAAAATATTTACATCTTAGGACTGTCATTTGACTATCACGACTCTGCTGCCGCTTTAATAAAAGATGGCAAGGTTGTGGCAGCTGCTCAAGAAGAAAGATTTACACGAGAAAAACAAGATTCATCTTTGCCAGAAAATGCAATTAAATATTGTTTGGATTTTGCCGGTATTTCTGCCGACCGTTTGGACTACGTGGTATTTTACGAGAAGCCATTTATAAAATTTGAGCGTTTGATAAAAAATTATATTAACACATGGCCAAGAGGATTTATATCTTTTGTTAAAGCCATGCTTGTTTTTCTTAAAACAAAACTTTGGGTAGAGAGTAGAGTTCGCAAAGCGTTGGGCGGGTATAAAGGCCAAGTATTGTTTACCGAGCATCACTATTCGCATGCTGCCAGCGCTTATTATTGTTCTAATTTTGAAGATGCGGTGGTAGTTACTATGGACGGAGTGGGTGAATTTGATACGAGTACCTTTGGTTATGGCAAAGGGAGCGACTTAAAGCTAACTCATACTATAGAATTTCCACATTCTTTGGGTCTGTTTTATTCCGCACTTACTTATTATTTGGGTTTCAAAGTAAACAGCGCTGAATATAAAGTTATGGGGCTTGCGCCTTATGGAGATCCGGATAAATATTACGATAAGTTTAAAGAGTTAATGGAAGTAAAAGAAGATGGGGGAATAAAACTAAACATGAAATATTTTTCATACGAGTATGGTTTGCGTATGACAAATAAAAATTTTGATAAGTTGTTTGGTGGTCCAGCCAGAAAACCAGAATCACCGCTAACTCAAAAAGAAAAAGATATTGCAGCTGCTTTGCAAAAAGTAACCAACGAAGTAGTGTTGAAAATTGTTGATTATGCCAGGTCTGTGCACCCTTCAAAAAACCTTTGCTTGGCTGGTGGTGTGGCCCTAAATTGTGTGGCAAATGGCAAGATTTTGGAGAAGAACTGGTTTGAGCATATCTATATCCAACCAGCCGCAGGAGATGCTGGAGGGGCTGCTGGAGCGGCCTTGTTTGCCTATTTTAGCGGCTTGGGCAACACCTATCCGCTTGTCGAGGGTAAGGTAATGGATACGATATATCTTGGTCCAGAATATAGCGAAGCAGAGATAGAGAAGTTTTTAAATGATGAGGTAAAAAGTATTATTGGAGAAAATAATAAAGTTATTTATACAAAATTATCCGGAGAAGAGGTTGTAAAACAAGTCTCTGATTTAATTACCGGCAATAATGTAATTGGTCTTTTTGGTGGGCGTATGGAATATGGTCCGCGCTCTTTGGGCAATCGTTCTATTATTGCAGATGCACGCAACAAAGAAAATTGGCAAAAAGTAAATTTAAAAATAAAATTTAGAGAAAGCTTTAGGCCTTTTGCGCCTACTGTTTTAGAAGACAAATTATCCGAATGTTTTGATATTCCAGTACCAAGTCCCTATATGCTACTAGTGGCGCCAGTAAAAAGAACAGATGTACCAGCCATTACTCATGTAGATAATTCGGCCCGCATTCAATCTGTAAGCAGAGAGCAGAATCCAAGATATTACGATATTATAAAATCGTTTTACGACAAAACAGGTTGCCCAATAATAATAAATACATCATTTAATGTGCGTGGAGAGCCTATCGTGATGTCGCCTCGCGACGCTTTCAATACGTTCTTAAATACATTCATGGACTATCTTATTTTGGGAGATTTTATAATTTCCAAAAAAGATAATGAGCATTTGGTGGACAGCGAAAAAATGAAGACCTATTTGGGTAAGTTTAAATTGGATTAGAGTTCTACCGGTTTTATCCGAGCCGAAAGAAGTTTCTTGTAAAATTGATTGGTCCAGCCAATAAAGTTTTTGCCGCCGGCAATGCGTTTGGCTGTAGGCGTGCGTAACCAATAAAAATCATCATATATTAAACGAATATCATTTTGTATTTTTTTCCAATCAGCACTTGGGTTTTGTTTTTCTCGTGTCCAAAGTATTGGTCCAAACAGATCTAGTTTATCGGCGTCGCGTAGTATTACTGCCTCCCAGTATTTATCAGCAAAGTTATTCCAGTGGTTGCGTATGGAGTAAAGTATGATGGTTTTTTCTTGACGAGACAGGGAAGAATACATAGGGTCTGCACGAAACCATTGGCGGCATAATTCGTATGAAATTTCGTGGTGGGTAATACCCGGGAATTTTTGTTCGTCGGCCCGGCCTATATCGTGCAGCAGCCCGCTTAGAGCTGATAAAAAAATATTGCCACCGTGAGCCTTTGCTAAACGTATGGCGAAAAGTCGAACTCTGTCAGCGTGGCCGTAGTCGTGGCTTGGAGCAGGGTTACTTTTCAAAAAATCACGGACTTTACTCTCTGTGTGTTTAATAATAGATTTTTGTTCTTTTGTGTACATAGTCTATTTAGTAGATAAATTAGAGCATCTTCTAAGGCTTAATTTTATCATAAATAGACGCCTGGTCAACTAAAATTAAGTGTTTTTTGCTAGGCAATGTTAGTTGACTGTAATTTAAGCGGCATGCTACAATAATAGCGTATTTTTAACTAAAATTAGAAGTAAAATTAAGTAAAGTATGTCCGAGGGGAAGAAAAATATAATAACACTCGCAGTTGCGGTAGTCTTTTCTCTTTTGGTTATAGAGGGGATGCTTCGTCTTTTTGAAACTCAAACCTATGTGGCTCTTTGGCAGGTAAACAAAGACAATATGGTGGTTTTAAAACCAAATTTAGATAAAAATATTTTTGATAATGAAGATTTAAAGTACCATCATGTAAAAATTAATAGTTTAGGTTTTTTGGGAGAAGACGTAAACCAAGAAAAACCAATCGACACTTTGCGTATTGCAGTTATGGGGGATTCATATGTGGCGGCCACTGGCGTTGATTTTGATAAAACTTTTCCGTACTTATTAACAAAAAAGGTGCAAGATTTGCTTGCCACTGCCACAAGTTCAGCATACAAAAAAGTAGAAGTCTTAAATTTTGGTATGGGTGGTACCGGCACGGTAGACGAGATGAAGTATTATGAAAAGTATGCGCAAAAGTATAATCCAGATGTAGTAGTTTTAAGTTTCTATCTTCAAAACGATACAGTTGATAATAGTTTGAATTATGAGCATCGAGATGCAATGCTATCTTCCAAGGAACAATGGAGTACTTTTCCTCAGTATGGATCAACACAAGTAAAAAGTTTTGTATCTATTAAAGATAAAGTATATAGAAAATCAGCTATTGTAAGGTTTGTAGATAGGGTGGTGAGAAGTAGTCCTAAATTAAGCGGTCTAGCTGTAAAGCTTGGACTGCATCGTCCGCCAGTTAAAGGTGAGTCTGGATTAGATATTCCATTTGATGATTATTATTACATAGAGCCGTTAGATAGCCAGCGCGCAGAATACCTAAAGTTTAGTTCTGATCTATTGAATAATTTTAAAAAGCAGTTAGACACAGACGGTGTTAAATTTGCAATCATGTTTATTCCAGAAGGAAAGACTATAAACGACGATTTGATAAATGCGTTCAAAAATACCTACCCTAAACTAAAAGATTTTAATTTTAATCCTAAGGGGATGGAAAATAAGCTAATTTCTGCAGTAGATCCTTCAGTAAAAGTTTTGAATTTACGCGAAACAATGACAAAACAAGTATCAGAAAATAAAGAAATGTATAAAAATGGTACGGGTCATTTTGCCGAAGGCGGGCACGAGGTAGCTTCGGATGCTTTGGCTAATTTTATCTTTGATTCATTTTTTAAGTAAATCGATTTAATAAATAATCAATAGTAATTATATGAATGATACGATAGGAATATTAAAACAACTTTGGAGCTTTTTAAAGATGAGAAAGAAGTGGTGGTTGGCGCCGATTTTAGTAATCTTATTTTTGTTTGCGGGGCTTTTGGTCTTTGCACAGACATCTCCACTTGCGCCGTTTATTTATACATTGTTCTAAATGTGAAGCTTTCTATAATAGTTCCGGTATATAATGAGAAAAATACTATACAAGAAATCTTGAAAAGATTAGATGTTTTAGATTTGGGTGTGGTAGAAAAAGAATTAGTTATTATCGACGATTATTCCACCGACGGCACCCGCCAAATTATTGAGGGCTTGCCTGCAAAATATAAAAAGATTTTTCATAATCAAAATCAGGGCAAGGGCGCCGCCATTCGCAGCGGCCTAAAGGAAGCAAGTGGTGATTATATCGTGATACAGGATGCGGATATGGAATATGACCCGAACGATTTGAAAGTTATGGTCGACAAGATGATTGCGGAAAAGCTTCAGGTATTGTATGGTTCGCGCCGGCTTAAAAAAGAGAATGTTCAGTATTCTGGTTTATTGTATTACTTTGGAGGTTGGTTGCTTACGGTAATAGCCAATATTTTGTACGGACAAAAAATAACAGATGAGCCTACTTGCTATAAAATGTTTCAAGCAAATTTTATTAAAAGTTTACCGCTGCAATGCAGTCGTTTTGAGTTTTGTCCAGAGGTAACAGCGCTGTCGGCTTTGCGAGGTGTAAAAATAACCGAAGTGCCAATTTCGTATTTTCCTCGCCACAGAAACGAAGGTAAAAAAATTCGTTGGCAAGATGAGTTTGTGGCTATCTGGGTGTTATTAAAGTATAGGTTCAAAAAGATATGAGGGAACTAGCATTTGGTGAAAACAAAATATCTGTTTTAGATAAAGTAATATTTTTTTTCCGAGCAAGGCGCATAAAAAAATATTTGCAAGATTGTGATGTAGTTGTAGATGCTGGCTGCGGCCATTCTGCTACTCTTCTGAAATGGATTTTGAAAACCTTTTCTGTCAAAAAGGGGATTGGCCTAGATGTTTCTTTTGAAGGTGGTCTAACAGACGAAAAATTGAATTTAATAAAAAGTGATTTTTCTAATCCGTTACCGCTTGGCGACAACCTGGCTGATTATGTTATTTCTACGGCGGTTGTAGAACATTTATCAGATCCTTTGTTTCATGCAAAAGAAATAGAGAGGGTATTAAAGCCCGGTGGTAAGTTGTTGCTTACCACGCCCTCAAAGTTGGCAAAACCAATTTTGGAGTTTTTGGCTTTTAAATTGGGTGTTATAGACAGAGACGAAATAGCCGATCATAAACAATATTTTAATGTTGCAGAGCTAAAGGAGCTGCTGGTTAAATGTGGGTTCCGCCCTGAAGATATTTCTGCCCACACTTTTTTATTTGGACTAAATAATTTTATTTTAGCAAAAAAGTATGTCAAATCTAATTGAAAAGTTAAAAAAACATAAAATAATATTAGCCCTCTTTTTGTTGGCGACCCTAAACCTCCTTGTTTTTTGGAGATTGTATGGTTTTCATCCAAACAACGATACGGGCGGATTTATTGATCTGATTAATTTTTTTAGAGGCCAAGACATTGCCTTTTTTGTGCCAGCTAGATATTTGAACCCGTTCTATGCGATAGTTGGTTCTAAGATATTGTTTTTCATGTCTGCGGAGCATAGTTTGATTACCACTAACATATTTTTTTATTACGGTCTTGTTTTCCTTACTTATGGTTTGATTAGGCGCGTATTTAAAAATAATTTTATTGGTTTTACATCGGCTATTATCGTGATGACTGGCTATGCTATGGTGCGATATGCCCTTACTCAAGTTCAGGATATTGGTGGTTATTTCTGGTTTCTTTTAACTTTGTATGCCGGATGGAGATGGTGGGAGGAAAAAGACAAAAAGTGGCTTTATTTAGGCGGTGTAGCCGTAGCTTTTGGGCTTTTAACAAAGGAGAGTGGCGCTATGGGGGCCTTGTTTGTGGGTATTTTGTTTTTACTTGATAAAGTTTCTTGGAAAGAAAGAATATTTAATTTTATTAGGTTCTCTATTCTTCCATTTGCGACTATTGTTATCAATGCGTTTAGAGGAATGGATGTAGATTATAATTCCGCTCGTTGGTTTGTCTTTGCTTGGAAAGAATATGCCAAAGATAATTTTACTCTGTTTAAATGGTTTGGTGTTCACACCACCACGTATAATATTCTGTGGTTTTTTATTTTGGTTGGTTTATACTTCTTAATCAAAAATTGGAAAGATTTGGATAGAAATATAAAAATTTATTTATTGGCAGTCATACCTTCAAGCCTCTCTTATTACATGTGGTCGTTATTTATAGCCAGAACTGTATTTATTTCCGCTTGGCTTTTCGTGCCGATTGCTAGCTATGGTATATATAGCGTATATGCCAAAGGGCGTATGTATAAGCACGTAGCCGTAGGAATGATTATTTTGGCTATGGTTACCCCGTACGTTCTGCAAAGTACCCTTCGTTACGCTACTATTTTTACAATAATGAATATTTGTAAGAATAATATCCCTTGTACTTGGAACTATTTTTGGAAAAATAGACAGCAGTTTAGCACGACTGGGGACGTGCTTTACTTTCAGTATAAATTGGACCAATAGACCAGGATTATCGCTTAAATGGCTTGCTTTTGGGGCTAAAACATGCTAGCATTAAGTGTGCTAGAGGTGGTAATTTTTTGTAAAAACGGTTGGTTTGTTAGGTGTAAATGGTTGCCCTATGCCAAGTAAAAAAGACACAATTTCTGCTTGTTTGGTAGTTTATAACGAAGAAGCTGTTATTGAGCGTTGCTTGCAAAGTATAAAAGGTCAGGTGGATGAAATAATAATAGTCCATGATGGCCCTTGCGCAGACAAGACTTTAGAAATAGCAAAACGCTATACTGACAAAATTTTTGTAAGAGATCATGCCGGGGTAATGGAGGCGCATTTGGTATTTGCGTTCCAGCAAGCCCAAAGCGAATGGTTGTTGCGCATAGATGCAGATGAGTTTTTGGATGCAGATAGTTTTTTAAAAATTAAAGAAGCGATACAGCCAGAAACTGTAGATGCACTGATTTTGAACTGGGAAATGTGGAATGGTCAAGAAACAATCAGTTTGCCGGGGTTGCAAAAAATGTGTCTGATGAGAAAAAACAGATTTCATTATTGTGGTGTGCCCCATGAAAATGGCGAGGTAGATGGTCAAGTAAAAAAGATTGACGCATTTTTACATCATCGTCCAGCGTACAACAATGTGGCCTGGTCATCCTTTCTGCGAAAGAGTAAAAAATGGGTTCCAATACACGCCAACTATTTTTTTCCAGAAAACATTTCTTTTACATGTTTTAATAGTAGTTCAGACAAATGGATAGAACACGCAAAGTATGTGCGTACACATATTTGGCGATATTTATTTTTTAAACCAATTAAAATGTCTCTAGGCCAGCTCAAAAATGGTCTATGGAAAAGTTTTATTGGTATACAGGTTTCCGTTCAAGTTTATGTCTATTACACCATGCTTTATTGGCAAATAATAAAAAAACTATAATATAAAAACTTATTTCGAATATAGGGGCTAAAGCCCATATATTCTCATTCACTCGCATAAAGTTAAATACATTTAACTTTATGCTCATTCATTTCGAATATGCAAAAGAATTTTTGGTATGGTAAAAGAGTGCTAGTAACCGGAGGAGAAGGTTTTCTTGCGTCCCATTTAGTTAAACAGCTTATCGATGTGGGTGCATGTGTAACCACTACCGTTCGTCATGCTCGTCCGCTTAACACTTTAAATCTTATTCAAAAAGGTCCTAAGAAATCTGCTAGCCCAGATGTAGAGCACTCCGATTTGTTGGATTTTTTTGCTTTGCGCCGAATTTGTGACCGTCACCAGATAGATACTATATTTCATCTAGCCGCCTCTGCTATTGTAAGTGATGCTGCCAATTCTCCAATGTCTACAATAGAAAATAACGTGGTAGGAACTTTAAATATTTTAGAAGTAGCTCGCATCAACCATATTCCGCGCGTGGTAATTGCTTCGACAGACAAATCCTACGGAGATCATGCCAACGATAATTTGGAGAAATTACCTTATAGAGAAAATTATGCTTTGCGCGGACTGGATGTATATAGCGCCTCCAAAGTTTGTGCAGATGTTTTGAGCCAGACATATTCCTACCAGTTTAAATTACCGGTTGTTGTTTTGCGACCTTGCAATATGTATGGTCCTGCAGATCTAAATTTTTCTCGTCTTATTCCGCGCACTATTATGTGTTTGTTGTCTGGCAGAGCGCCGCATATCAATGCAGGCAACGCAGATGTATTGCGAGAGTATATGTATATAGAAGATGTAGTGCAGGGCTATTTGTTGGCAGCCGAAAAGGTGTCAGATATTTATGGAGAAAACAATCAAAATATGCCAAAGCATGGCAAAGAAACCTATGGCTGGGCTGCGTTTAATTTGGGATCATACACAGAAAAAGATTTACAAAATATTTCCAAATGCGACAAGATCCGCAGCGTTACCACAGTTATTGATATGTTAAGAAAAAAGATTAAAAATATTGAGCCGGTTGTAAAAGCAAAAGCAGCTAATTTTATAGAAATCCCAGATCAGTATTTAGATGGTGGTAAATTAGGCAAGTTAGGATTTAAACCCAAAGTTAATTTTGAACAAGGCATAGACAAAACTATTAGCTGGTACAAAGAACACTTTGACGATTTGTCCGGCTTAGCAGAGAGATACATAGCCAATTAAATTACGCGCCGCGTTTCAAATGACGTTACGCGGCATGATTTCGCTAAATCAATATGTCTACCAGAAAAATAACCGTAGCTCAGATCCGTGGAGATGGGTTAAGTGATCGCGAAACCAAAACCTGGGAATATTTTTCTGACGATATTGTGCAGACAGTTTTTGCATCTCGAAAAAACGTTTATTCTCAATCCGCTTTGCCTTTTCCAATCATAACATTGCCAGCTAGTAGTGATAATTTTTTATTCAAAAATTACTATAAATATTTTTTTGGTCAATACAAAAGAATGTTTGGTTTAGAAAAACATTTAGCCGGGTTTGACGTGGCGCATGCGGGTGAGCTTTATAATTATTATACGTACCAAGCTGTCTCGGCAAAAAAGATAAATAAGAATTTAAAAGTAGTAGCTACAGTTTGGGAAAATAGTTTTGGCAGATTTGAATATAATTACTGGCCGGGATTTAAAATCCCACCAGCTTATTGGCGTCGTCAGCTCAAAGCGGTTATGGATCGCAACAAAGATGGAGTAGATAAGTTTTTACCAGTCTCTCAAGATGCGGCTGGTTTGTTGTCAGATTACGGCGTTGCAGATAGTCAAATTCAAGTAGTTGTTCCTGGCATCATCCCAACTCCTGAAGGCAAAATAGTTGTACCTACGCAATTCGCTGGTAAGCAAATTTACTTAATGGTTAATCGTCTGGTAAAGGAAAAAGGGGTCTATGATGTTTTGTATGGCTGGAGAATATATCTTTCCAAAGCATCAGACGCCAGTCGCAAATTACTTGTTATCGTAGGAGAAGGTCCGGAGCTAGGTAATATGCGCCGACTCGTTAAAGAGTGGCAAATGGAGAATAAAATTGCTTTTGTTAATCAGATGCCGTATAGCGAAGTTTTGGGTCTTTATAAGGGTGCGCAGTGCTTAATTTTGGGCAGTATTCCACGACCAACCTGGCAAGAACAGTTTGGCTATGTGCTCGCCGAAGCTATCTGTGCCGGTGTGCCTATTGTAGCCACCTATAGTGGTGCAATCCCAGAAGTGGTGGGTGAGGCTGGTTTGCTTGTGCCGCCCGCTCATCCTATTGCGCTGGCAAATGCCTTGCTTTCAACAGATGACGCCTCTGTTTATAATCGTCTAAAAACAGGTTGTCAAAAAGAAGCAAAGAAGTTTGCGGCTGAAAGCTACGCTCGTCAAGTCAGTGATATTTACAGATCTTTAGTTGGTTAAAATAGTAATTAGACTGAAGTGTGGTTATGCTAAGGGTTTCAATTGTTATTCCTACTTATAACGAAGCAAAAAACCTTCCGCTTTTGGCCGAAGAAATTTTTGGCGTAGTTGATCGAAATCAATTTGATGTGGAGTTAATTATTGTAGATGATAATTCTCCAGACGGAACTGGAGCGGTGGCAGATGATTTAGCCAAAAAATATCCAATACAAGTTATTCATCGCGCAGGCAAGCTAGGTTTGGGTAGTGCAGTTCGTGAAGGGTTTGCCAAATCCAATCGTGAAGTATTGGGGGTAATGGATGCCGATCTAAGCCACGATCCGCAGCATCTTAATCAAATGCTTTCACTTTTAAGTGAGTATGATTTGGTGGTAGGCAGTAGATTTGAGCAGGGAAGTACTGTAGAGCAATGGAAATGGTGGCGACGTATTATTTCGCAAGTAGGCGTGTTTGTTACGTATATGCTTACAGGCGTAAAAGATCCGCTTAGCGGCTTTTTCTTCTTCCGCCGTTTTATTTTAGCCAATGTCGAACTTAGCACCACTGGTTATAAAATATTATTAGAAATTTTAGTTAAAGGTAATCACAAAAAAGTAAAAGAAATCCCGTTTCGTTTTCGTATCAGGAAATTTAGCACCTCTAAACTGGACAAGAAAGAATATTGGTTATTTTTAAAACAAATTATTTCCTATAGCTTGTATAAAATTTTTAAGAAATAGAGTTATGTGGTTGAGAATTAAAAATTGGTGCAGTCTAAATAAGTTTTTGGTTGCCCTATTAATTTTATCTGCGTTTCTGCTTTTTTATCGTATTTCTTATAGAACTTTTTGGGGAGACGAAATGGCAGTTCTAGATTACCTCAAAGAAAGTCCGCGAGAATTTTTAGTTAATTATTGGAATAAACCGGATAATCATCCGCCTCTGTATTATTTTTTGGTTGTTTTGGTTAGTAAGATCTTGCCATGGAATGAATTTATGGTGCGTTTTGTGTCTGCAGTATCTGGGTTAGCTACTGTGTATTTGGTATATATATTTTCGTTTCGTGTTAGTGGTCAAAAAAAGTTGGCACTGCTCGCAGGGCTATTTACCGCCGTTTCATCTTATTTTGTCCTTATTTCACAGATGGCTAGGTATCATAGTTTGGCGGCGTTGTTTTCGCTTCTAACCTTTTATTTTTTCTACCAGCTTTTCGTAGAGGGGTATTCTAAGCGGGCGTGGTATTTGTTTTTAGTTTCGTTAGTAGCTACTGGTTATACAGACTACCCGCATTGTTTTTATGTGGTTGTGATTGTAAATACCTTTTATTTATACAGCCTAATAAAGCGTAAAGCCAGCGTGTCGTTCTTGAAATGGGTGGGGGGACAATTGGCGGCAGTTGTTTTGCTTAGCCCTTTGGCGTGGATGATTTATAACAGAATTGCGGTGCAAGGCGATGGTGGTTGGGATAAAATAAACTTGCTAGCGAATTCTTGGGTGCATATTGTAATGGCTATATTTTTCCATATTTACAGTTTTTTATTTGGAGAAAATGTTTTTCCTTGGAATTATTTTTTCTTTTTATCTGGGGTGGCTGTGTTGTTGGGGGTGTTGTTTGGGTTTATATATGGACTCCGCAAAAAGTCGTGGACCTCTAGCCAGTTGTTTGTGGTAGCTTTAAGTGTATTTACAGTGGTCTTAAATACATTCTTCATGAACATGGCTAACCCTCGTTATAATTTTATAGTGTATCCAAAGTTTGGTTTTGTGGCTTTTCCTTTGTGGGTTATGGTATTTGTCTTATGTTTAAGCAAACTGCCAGATAAAATTAGGATAGCTTTATTTTCTTTATGGGCAGTGGTGGCTATTTTTGGCTTATATAATTTTTATCAGGCAACAAATTATTTAAACCCTAGTTATTTTCGCACCTTTGAATCTTTTGAATATATTCGTGATCATGCCAAAGAGGGTGAGTATTTTGCAATTTCTCCACATGCTGGACCTGGTTTTTTTGAGTTTTATAAAGGCAAATATTTTAATAGCTTAAAAACAGCTGATTGGAAGCAGATTCCGATTCTAGAAAAACAGGCAAGGCTTTGGTATTTCTCGGCTGGTTCAGAAGGTGCCGAAACTACCTTTGATCCATCTATGGTAGTTCCGGAAGGTTACAAAATTCTAGAACAGTTTGATAGCGTGCCGCTTGATCCAACATTTAAAAAAGTAAAAGAAAAAGTATTGGGTCGTCCTGGCTATACTTATAAATATAGTCTATTTTTATTAGAAAAAATTTAATCTTTGTTGTTTTGTTCTATGTTGTGTATTAATTGTGGTACAAAAATGGATGCATATTTTGTAAAAAAGAGTTTCAGTATTGTGCGTTGTTTTACCTGTAAACTTATGGCCGTAGAAAATGTACCCGCTGACCTAAGCCCATATTATAGGGAAGGGTACTTTACCGGTGATGTGACCTTAGACGGTTATATGGATTATGATTCAGACAAAGAAGTTAGTAAGAAAACCTATGTGGATTTTCTTGGAGTAATGAAAAAATTTGTTAAAAACCAACATAGTCCTAGTATGTTAGAAGTTGGTTGTGCTACTGGATTTTTTATGAATTTGGGCAAGCAGCAGGGGTGGCAAGTAGAGGGGATAGATATATCGGAATATGCAGTCCAAAAAACCAAAGAAAAGGGAATGGTAGCGTCGGTTGGTACATTAGAAACATATGTAACAGATAAAAAATTTGACGCCATCGTAGCCCAAGATGTAATTGAGCATGTAAAAGACCCTATTAACGATATTAAAAAATCCGCTGATTTACTCGCAGACAATGGCTTGTTGGTGCTCACCACTCCAGACGCCGGTAGTCTGTGGGCCAGGGTATGGGGTAAGCGTTGGCATGCTTTTGTGCCGCCTCAGCACTTATTTTATTTTTCAGTCAAAAACCTCTCTTCTGTTTTAGAGAAAAATGGCTTCAAGGTAGAGTATTGCGCCCATCACGGTAAGTGGTTTGCAGTTCCATATATTATCAGGCTCTTGTATAGCTGGACTGGTCTTGGAATTTTTTCCAAACTAGCGAGCTGGTCTAGCAATTCTTTTTTAAAAAAAATATCCCTGCCTATAAATGTCAGAGATACTATTTTTTTGATTGCTCGAAAGATTAACTAATTTATTCCGCTAGAGTTTTTTCTATAGACTTCCAAAGATCTGCCGCTGATTTATCCCAAGAGAATTTTTGACATTGGATTTTTCCTTTTTCAATCAGCATATGGCGCAGGCTTTCGTCGGCAGTTATCCTTACCATAGCATCTCTGACTTCTTGGATTTGAAACGGATTAACAAATACGGCTGCGCCGCCCGCTATTTCTGGCATAGAAGTAAGACTAGAAGAGATAATAGGTACGTGTGCCCGCATGGCCTCTACTAGAGGTACGCCAAAACCTTCAAAATATGGGATGTAGGTTAAGCAGAAAGCTGAACCCAAAAGTAGTCTCATTTCATTGTCGTCTACTCGGCCAGTAAAAATAATATCGTTTTTAAATTCTAGTTTGTTCAAAGTTTCGTTGAGTTTGTCTTGTCCCCAAAAGTTTGCGCCAGCTATGATTAGTTTAAGGTTATTCTTATTTTCTTTTTTAAATAAATCAAAGGCTTCCATTAGCCGCCCTATATTTTTGCGAGGCGATACAGATCCGATAAAAACGAAATAGTCTTCTCCTTTAGAATATTTTTGGCGCGTTTCTCTTTTTTCCTCTGCTGTTATTGGTGCGAAGATTTCATCCGCCGCATTGTATACAACGTCTATTTTATCTGAGCTTGTGCGGTATTCCTGCATTAGATCTTTTTTTGTGTATTCTGAAACAGTAACAATTCTATTGGCTGCGAAAGCGTATTTAGGGAAGTAGTAATTAAAAAATTTACCGGTCCAGAACTTAAGATCTTCGGGGTAGTGTTTAAAGTTGATGTCGTGGATAACTGCCAACTGCTTACACTGGGCACCCAAAGGTAGAAGTCCGTCCGGAGACAAAAACAGGTCTGGTTTAATTTTTTTTAGGGCTAGTTTTACTGATATTTGAAACCATAAGTAATATAAAAAAGGATGCCTGGTTGGGGGTGGAATAACCATCGGGGTTACGTTTTTGGAAAAAATAAATTCATCGCTAAATTTTCTGTCGAATAAAAATACAAACTCAACTTCGGGATGAGCCTTGGTGATCCTGCTTAATGTGTGATAGGCAAATCGACCGATACCGTCTAGGCGGTCTTTTAGGAGCATGCGTGTATTTACTGCAATTTTCATATTCGAAATGAGTGAGTGAAATAGCTAGTGAGATATTTATAATCGCTTGCGAGTTATAAATATTGAATCTGGATATTTTTGAGCGAATGAGTATATATGCGGCGCAGCCCATATAATAAAATGGGCGTATAAACTAGGTTTTAGTATAGCATATAAGTCAAATTTACCTCAATTAGCCAGCTTGCCAAGGGGGCGTATTTTATTATATACTATCGTATATTAGTAACTTGCTCGGAAAAGTTTGCAAGCGACCTTTTCTCTCGTTTCATTACTAATATAATCAACCATATGGAATCAACTAAATTAAACATTGGCTGCGGAAATCATATTTTGCCTGGATGGGTCAATTTAGACATATCCGCCTTACCGGGCGTAGATGTCGTGCACAATATAGAAAGTTCCCCCTTTCCTTTTCCAGACGGCAAATTTGAAGAAGTCCTCTGCCAAGATGTATTGGAACACGTTGACTATATACCTGTTTTACGGGAAATTTTGCGTATCATGAAAAAAGATGGGTCTTTAACTATTCGCGTTCCTCATTTTACATCCAAGCATAATTTTATGGATCCAACCCATAAAAAAATGTTTTCTATCAACACCTTTGATTTTTTTGTAAAAGGTTCGTCCGAACAAGATAGCAGGGGTTATTATTTTGATTTTAGCTTTTCCTCTTGCCGCGAAGCCAAAATAGTTTTTGAACGCGACTCAATAGTGTTTTTGTTAAACCCCCTAATTGAAAGTTTGGTAAACTCCAGTCCCAGAATGCAAAGAATATACGAATCCACCTTTCTTTCCAGACTTTTTCCGGCTGGTAATATTCTTGTAACTCTTATTAAATAGTTCCAAAATTATGGTTTCATTAATTGCAACTGTTTTAAATGAGGGTAACAATATATCCGATTGGTTGAATGGAATCCTGTCTCAGACTGTTTTGCCAGATGAAATAATTATTGTAGACGGAGGATCAAAAGACGGTACATGGGAAATTTTAACAAAAAAAAGCCAAGAAAATAATCGTATTAAAATTTTTCAACACGCAGGCAATATATCCTCTGGCAGAAATTTCGCTATAAGTAAAGCCGGTGGAGAAAATATAGTAGTAACTGATGCTGGCTGCACATACGATAAAAATTGGTTTAAAAAAATTTCAGATCCGATTATTTCCGGTGCGCAAGTTTTTGTAGCCACAGGTTTTGGTCCTTGGTTCAAGCCAAGCGACAATTTATTAGCGTATTTAGTAGCCGCCGCCACCACTCCTGCTCCGGCTGAATTTAGCAGAAATTGGCTTCCCTCAAGCCGCTCAGTTGCTTTCAAGAAAGATGTTTGGGCAAAAGCTGGCGGTTATCCGGAATGGATTCCTCTCTGTGAAGATGTAGTCTTTGATTTCAAGATTTTTAAAACAGGAATAAAGCCGAATTATATCCGTGAGGCGTTGGTTTTTTGGCGTCCGCGCACGACACTTTCTTCATTCTTCAAGCAATTGTTTGGTTATACCAGAAGTGATGGACACGGTAAGTTGTGGCTTCGCAGACAGATGACAAGATATATCTTTTATTCGATAAATATTATTTTATTGTTTTTAACTATAAAAGTAAGTGGTTGGTTTGTCTTAATTATCTTGGCCGGACAGTTTGATTATGGCAGAAGGTTTTGGAAAAGATGGGCAGTATTCTCAAAAGATTTGCCGTTGTTTAAAAGGTATGTAGGATTTATTTTAATGCCATTTGTAGTTGCTTTTGGTGATCTTGGCAAAATGTGCGGTTGGCCGTTAGGAGTTTACGAAAGAAAAACAGGAAAAATTAAATTTGAAGTTTAAAGCACATAGGGGCTAAATCCCCTGTGGCATTATTCATTTCAATTATATGGGCTAAAGCCACATATATACTCATTCGCTCGTAAATAAATAAGTTAGCTTATTTATTTACTCACTCATTTCGTGTATGAAGCTGTCTATAATATTTGTTAATTGGAAAACCCCAGAGCTGACTAAAAATGCCATAGCCTCTGTTTATAAAGAAACAGCTGGGTTTGATTTTGAAGTAATTGTTGTAGATAATAATTCTGGTGATGGCAGTGTGGAGATGATAAAAAAAGAATTTCCACAAGTAACTCTGATTGCCAATAACGACAATCGTGGTTTTGGTAAGGCGAATAATCAGGGGCTAAAAATAGCAAAAGGTGATTATCTAATGTTTTTAAATACAGATGTAATTGTTTTGGACGGTGCCCTAAACAAGCTGGTAAGTTACTTGGACCAACGTCAAGATGTAATGATGGTTGGCCCTAGGCTTTTAAATAAAGACTTAACCTTTCAACACTCTTGCCGTAGAGTGTTGCCAAATCCAATAAATTCATTTTTTCACTTATTCGGACTAACTAAAATTTTTAAAAATAATAAACATGTAAACGAGTATAAGCAGTATGCTAGCGATCCGGAAATTACTGGTCCAACTCAGGCTCTTTCCGGGGCGGCCATGATGTTTCGCAAACAGGTTTATACCGAAATTGGTGGCTTTGATGAGGAATTTTTTATGTACGGAGAAGATTTGGATTTCTCCAAAAGAGTGTTTGATAAGGGGTGGAAAACGGTGTATGTTAGCGGTGCAAAAATAATCCATTTTGGCGGACAGAGCAGCGGCAAGCGCCGAATTAAATCTCTGATAAATTTTTATGACGCAATGTGGATATATTACAAAAAACATTTTAAATATAATATTTTAGTAAATTTAGCAGTTTGGCTTGGTATTCAATTTAGAATGGCTGTGGCTTTAAGTATGAATATTTTTAAATAGTATGCAGACTTTATATATAGGTGCAGGATACGTCGGAAGTTGTAGTGCGGCTGTAATGGCAAAATTTGGCCACAATGCAGTTGTTTACGATGTAAACAAAGAGCGAATTGGTGTCTTTAATACCTTCAATCGTGATTTAATTGAAGCTTCTTTTTTTGAACAAGATTTAAGTAGTTTAATTATACAAAACAAGCAGAGAATGGTTTTTCTCGATGACTATTCTCAGTTTAGTAACTACTTTGATTCTGCCGATGTAATTTTTATTTGTGTACCAACACCTCTTAAAGATGACGATGTGGGGGATTACGATTTGTCTTACTTTGAGGCAGCATTATCTGAATTGTCTGCTGCGCTTACTAAGCGTAATGGCGGAGCCCAAGAAAAATATGTTGTAGTGGCAGTAAAAAGTACCGTGCCAATTGAAACACAAGAAAGAGTTGCCAGAGATTTTGAAAAAGCAGGAGTAAAAAACTTTGGCGTTGTTTCTAATCCAGAATTTTTGGTAGAGGGGCAAGCAATCAAAGATTCGTTTAGTCCAGATAGGGTAGTGGTGGGAGCAAGTCAAGAAAAAGATTTTTCTGTAATGCGAGAGCTTTACCAGCGTTTTTATAATGCTCCTGGAGTGGGGTATATAGAGGTTAATCCGCGTGAGGCTGCGGCCGGTAAATTGCTTTCTAACTATGTCTTGCTTAGTCGTTTAGTCACTACTTTCAATGTAATTGGGAGAACTAGCGAAGTGATTCCAGGTATCCAATTTGAAAAACTGCGCAAGATAATTACCACAGATAAGCGCATAGGCAGTTATGGGTTTTATAATAATATTTATGCTGGTGGCAGTTGTCTAACAAAAGATTCTTCTGCCTTAGCCCACCAAATAGAGTCTGCTAGCGGCAACACAGATCAGATCCGTAATATTTTAGGTGGCAATTTATTCCACTTTGATAATTTTGTTGAGCGCATATCCAAAGATGCGAAGTTTTCAATTAAAGGAAAAACTCTGGCAGTTTTTGGCCTTTCTTTTAAGCGCGACACAAATGATATTAGAAATTCCGGTGCTGCCGATATGGTAGCCAGGCTGATAGAAGGTGGAGCGGCGCAATTGCGAGTGTATGATCCGGTAGCCAACGAAATGTTTAAAAGGCATTTTGGCGATAAATACGGTGATAAGGTTTATTATTGCGAGAGTGAACAGGAAGCTTTGCAGGGCAGCGCGGGTTGTTTAATTCTTACCGATTGGCCGCAATTTAGTACTTTAGATCAGCTTATTCTGAAAGTCTGCCCTGCGCCATATTTAGTTGTAGATGGGCGCCGTATGATTTCTCAAAGCTATAACAAATTACAAGATGCTGGCTATGATGTGGTGGCTGTTGGTTCGCCGTTTCTAAAAGGCAAGTCTTAATTATCCTTATAAAACAAAAAAGCCTCCGTTTAAGGGGCTTTTTTGTTTTTATTATTTAGGCTTCAACATTTACAAATTTGGCCATTTTCATACTGCCATCAAAGCGGCGGCGTTTGTGTTGGGTAAATTTTACTTTACCGTCGGCCATAGAAAGTATAGTGTCATCTCCGCCTCTTTTGACGTTTTTTCCCGGGTGGAATTTGGTGCCACGTTGACGAACTATTACCATACCCTTACGTACAGCTTCGCCGTCGTGTAGTTTAACGCCAAGGCGTTGGGAGGTAGAATCGCGTCCTAGGCGGGTAGAACCACCTGCTTTTTTATGAGACATACTGGTTTAAAAGTGAGTTAAGATGCTTAAGTTTTACCTGATAAATATAATACAAAATAGCATTATTGTCAAGAGGTCTTAAATTTGTTAGGATATAGGCAGATTACCCTTGGTTTTAACCGATTAATTGGTGCTTAATTTACCTAATATAAGCCAAAATGATTTTTTATTCACCTAGGCTGTACTTCAGAGATTTGTGGATTAGCTCTCCGTTAGCGGGGGCTGTTTTGGTACAATTATTTTTATGGTGGAGTTTGATAGCCAATATCAGACAGGATACGGGTGTAATTTTTTTACATTACAATATAATTTTTGGTGTTGATTTGGTGGGGAATTGGTGGCAGATATACTACCTTCCTTTGGCTGGTATTATCGTTATTCTGTTTAACTACCTGTGTTCCGCAGCGATTTATTTTGCCGACAAGTTTCTGGCCAGGTTGTTAGCTTTTTGGGTTTTATTTTTTCATTTATTTTTAGCGATTGGCGTTGGTCTGCTCGTTAAATTAAACTCTTAGTTTTCAAGATTCGTTTATAGGGGCTAAAGCCCATATAAACTCATTCGCTCGGAAATATCCAGTATAAATATTTTTAACTGGCAAGCGGTCAAAAATATTTTTCTGTATATTTCACTCACTCATTTCGCTTATGGAAAAAGCCAAGCAATCGGCCGATAGATTATTTTTATTACTTTTTGGTATCTTGGTCATATTTGGCCTAATCATGCTAGCTTCGGCTAGTGCGCCTATAGGGTACGCCAAATTTGGCGATACTTATTTTTTTATAAAAAAACAGATACTGTTTGGTTTTTTACCAGGAGTTTTTTTGTTTTTAGTGCTGGGCAACATAAGGTATGGTTTGTTGCAAAGGTTCGGTGGCCTTATTTATTTATTTTCACTCATTATTCTTTCTTTAGTTTTTATACCAGGTGTCGGTCTTATAATAAACGGCTCCAGAAGCTGGGCGCAGGTTTTTGGATTAAGTTTTCAGCCGTCCGAATTTATTAAATTAGCCTTGATTATATTTTTGGCCAAGCTGTTGGCAGAAAGTAAAGATTTAAAAGATTGGAAAAATGGTCTCTTGCCAATTTTTTCTATGATAATGCCGGCCGTACTGCTTATAGTGGCACAGCCAGATGTGGGCACATTGTCTATTTTAATTGTAATTATATTTGGCATGCTTTTTTTGGCAGATATACCTAGGGTTTATTTAGCAGGCATGGGCTTATTGGCAGTGGTTGCTTTTATAGGGCTGCTCGTTATTGCCCCATACAGAGTGCAGAGGCTTACTACTTTTTTGCACCCAGAACTTGATCCGCAAGGACAAGGTTATCAAATAAATCAAGCTTATTTAGCAGTAGGTTCGGGAGGTATTTGGGGTCTTGGGCTGGGACATTCCAGACAAAAATTTCAGTATTTACCAGAGGTGCAAGCAGACTCTATCTTTGCGGTAGTCGCCGAAGAGATGGGTTTGCTAATTACATCTTCCTTGGTTTTTCTAATTGCCTTTTTAGGCTTAAGGGGGCTAAAGATTGCCAAAGGAGCGCCGGATCAGTTTGGGCGTTTACTTGGCGCTGGAATTATGATATGGTTTGTGTGGCAATCTTTTCTCAATATCGGTACAATTATTGGGTTGTTGCCCCTTACCGGCGTGCCGTTGCCATTTATTAGTCATGGCGGTTCGGCAATGCTTATCGGGTTAGCCAGTATCGGTATTATGGCCAATATTAGTAAACACAGTAAAGTTAATTAAGTTACATAACGTAACGTATGCGATTATTAGTTTCTGGAGGAGCGGGGTTCATGGGATCCCATTTTATAAAATATATTTTAGCAAAGTACCCGGATTATACCGTGGTAAATTTTGATAAACTTACTTATGCCGGCAATTTGGAAAATTTGCGTGAAGTAGAAAATAATCCGCATTATAAATTTGTACAGGGAGATATTTGCGATAGAGAAGCTCTAGAAAAAGTAATTTCGGAAAATAAAATTGAAGCAATTGTAAATTATGCAGCCGAAACGCATGTAGATAGGTCTATTATGGACCCCGATGCTTTTTTGCGTACCGAAATATTTGGGTCATTTAATTTGCTAGAAGCTACCAAAAAATTTAATTTAACTAAAATGGTGCAAGTTTCTACCGACGAAGTCTACGGCAGTATAGAAGACGGCAGCTTTTCGGAAGAATCTTCATTTAGTCCAAATAGTCCGTATGCGGCCGCCAAAGCTGGCGCAGATCATTTATGTCGTGCCTATTTTGTTACTTATAAAACTCCAGTGGTAGTAACGCATAGCTGTAATTTTTATGGGACAAATCAATTTCCAGAAAAATTAATTCCGTATTTTATTACTAATTTGATAGAAGGCAAAAAAGTTCCGTTGTATGGCGATGGCAAAGCTGTGCGAGAATGGATTCATACCAGCGATCATTGCCGAGCTATAGATGTTTTGTTGCACAAGGCAGCTCCGGGCGAGGTGTATAATATCGGCACTGGTAAAGAGCTAGAAAATATAGAAATAACAAAAATGATATTGTCAGAGATGGGCTTGGGCGAAGATATGATTGAGCCTGTTAAAGATAGGCCAGGCCATGATAGACGCTATTCTATAGACTGTAGTAAATTATCTCGGGATTTTGGTTGGAAGCCAGAAAAAGATTTTGCTACAGGGCTCAAAGAAACCATAGAATGGTATAAAGCCAATGCCGATTGGTGGCAGCCATTAAAAAGCGGAGAACATTTAGATTATTTTAGGAAACAGTACACAGATAAGGCGTAAGCTATATTTATTATATGAAAACAAAAAAAATCTTGATTATAGGCAATGGTTTTTTGGGAAGAAAGTGTGCCACAGCTTGGCCGGATGCAATTTTGTCCGATAAAAAAATTTCTTCAGTAAAGGACGTGGAGGATTTGTTGGATGAACACAAGCCAGATTCGGTGTTAAATGCCGCCGGTGTGGTGGGTAAGCCAAATGTAGATTGGTGTGAGACGCACCAGATGGAAACTATATTAGGAAACACTGTCTTGCCAATAATGATCGCTGAAGCTTGTCAAAACAAGGGTGTTTATTTGTTGCATATGGGTACAGGTTGTGTTTTTTATGGATATTCATCAGACTCAGAGGGCTGGAAAGAAGAAGACGTTGCCAACCCTTCGGCTGTCTATACCCGCACAAAATATGCAGCTGATTTAGTTTTATCAACACTGCCAAATATTGGTATTGCCAGAATTAGAATGCCAATCGATTCTCAATCCACACCGGCCAATTTAATAGATAAGCTATCTTCGTATGCGAGAGTAGTAGATGTAGTAAATAGCGTTACGGTTGTAGATGATATGGTAGATGTCTTTAAGCAATTGCTAGAAAAACAAGCATCAGGTATTTTTCATGTTACAAATCCAGGAGCCATAAAACACAAAGAAATTTTGGAAATGTATAAAGAATTTGTGGATCCAGACCATAAAAATGAATGGATTACCGAAAGAGAATTGGTTACTAGCGGCTTGGCCAAGAAAACCAGATCAAACAATATACTTCAGTCAAATAATTTGGAAAAGCTTGGCATAAAAATGCGTCCGGTAAAAGAAGCCGTGCTTGATGTTCTGAAAAAATACGCTTCATTAAAGAAATAGGTTGTTAGTATGAGCGAAAGGGAAGGCCAAGGAAAAGAAATGGAAAGAGCTGTTCAGCGCGGATGGCTTTTTGATGTGGATGGAGTGCTCAGTCATTTGGTAGAAAAAAAGAATACCGAAAGAGAATTGTTAGAAAGAATTTTGGGCATGTTAGAAAAAGGTGAGCCGGTAGCTTTAAATACAGGTAGGTCTGTTGATTTTGCAGTTGAAAAAGTATTTAAAGAATTGGAAGCGATGACCGATGACAAAAGTATTTTTCAAAATTTATTGCTTGTAGGAGAAAAAGGTGCGATTCAAATTTTTTATAATGATGCCGGCAACCATCAAGAAGAAGTAGATATATCCATCACTGTGCCGGAGTATTTGCAGAACAAGGTAAGAGAGTTGGTAGAAAAAGATTTTTCTGATATTATGTTTTTTGATACGAGTAAAAGAACTATGATTTCAGTGGAGATGGTAGATGGTGGAGATTTGGATGAATTTAAAAGAAGACAGGTAGAATTAAATGGAATGTTAGAAAAATTGCTAGTTGAAAACAATTTAGACAAAGATTATAAATTAGATCCAACTCGTATTGCCACAGATGTAGAAAATAAGCATGTTGGTAAGCATTTGGGCGCCAAAAAGGTTTTGGAATGGCTGAAGAAATTAAAAATAACGCCGCAAGAGTTTGTTGCTTTCGGTGATAGTAAATCGGATTTGGGTATGGCCGAAGAAATTTATCGCAATGGATTAAAGGTGCAAATGGTATTTGTGGGTGGTAGGGAACTGATTGAAGGAAGAGAGTTTGATTTTCCAGTTAATATACCGGAATCTAATTACGAAAAAGGCGCTTTGGAGTATTTAAAGAGTATAGAATAAAAACTAATAATAAAAATCAAAATAATCCATCCAAATGGATTTTTTTGTTTATGAAAGGTGGTTGACAAAATCATAGTTTTGTGGTACTGTTTTCTATTGTTCTTTGCGTTTGTGTAATGGTTTAAAACGATTATATAAACGCGCGCATCCTAAAATTGGGTGCGTGGCACAGTGCCTGGCCAAAAGCTAGGCGATACGAGTCACGGGGTGCAACATGAACTGGAGAGAAAGACTGTCCCAAAAGAGGACTGCTTCGAAGATGACGGTCACCCGTTGTCCGCTCGACAAACTCGGCGGCGGTTGGCATATGGAACCAGACCAGAGCGCCTTCTGTAGAGAGGATGGCAAGTTCCATCGTCTTGAAGGTGTGATGGCTCATTGCCCCGACCGCGAGGTCACGGACTGGGATCAGCCACTGTTTCGGGAGCAGGGGCCGGGAGTGCTGGTTCTTGTCACTGACGGGGAATTCTTCTTGGTCACCATGAGCCAAGAGCCGGGCAACCCTGCCAATAAGCAGTATGTGCTGCTCGGCCCTCCGTTGCAGGCTTCGCGGGGCAATTGGGAGCAGGCTCATGGAGGCAAGCGTCCGCCTAGAGCCGAGTTCAACGATGATCCGCGTGTGGCGTGGGCGGATGGCCACAAGGATGGCGGCCGATTCATCGGTTCTATGAATCGAATGGGGGTTTTGCGGGTCCCTACCCTGTTCAACCTCCAGCTGTTGCCAAATGAGCTCGTCCTTTCTCGCCATGAGCTCAAGTTGGCTTTTCTTGGCGGAGAGGTCAACCTGCACTTGCGCGAGATGATTGGTTTCGCTCTGCTCCTGTTGGATTAAACCGGCAGGTAGTTGGGAAACCAACGCTTTGATCCGATCCGAGGAAGTTTTCTCGGGTCGTTTTTTTTCTTTACAAAACCACCTGCGGTTGGTAAAATACATCAAATTAATAAATATTTTATGCTAGACAATAGAGAAAAAATCCGCCAGTTAGATTCCAAAAACATGCTTGGCAGCATAGAGCTTTTGGGTAGCCAGGTAGAAGAAGTTTTGGCTCAGGCCAAAAAAGTTAAAGTACCGTCGTCATATAAAAAAGTAAATAATTTAGTAGTTTTGGGAATGGGTGGTTCTGCCTTGGGCGCGCATTTAATCAAATCTATTTTTTTTAAAAGTTTAAAAATTCCGGTAGAAATTATAAATGGATACGAAACGTCTGGATTTGTAAATGAAAAATCTCTTGTTATCGCTTCTAGCTATTCTGGTTCTACAGAAGAGGTAGTAAATGCTGCGGCGGACGCTAAAAAGAGGAAAGCAAAAGTATTAGTAATTTGTTCCGGAGGAAAGTTGGCAGATTGGGCAAAAAAGAACAAAGTTCCAGCTTTAATTTTTACTACCAACAATAATCCTTGCGGTTCTCCGCGTATGGGCTTGGGCTATTCTATTTTTGGCCAGATTGCTCTGCTTGCCAACGTTGGTGTTTTAAAATTATCATCTACTGAAATAAAAAATTCTCTACAAACTATTGCAAAGTATAATGCATTGTTTGGTGTAGATAATTTGGAAGCAAAAAACCCCGCTAAACAGTTATCCACCAGTTTATTTGGTAAGAGTGTGTGGTATGCAGCTTCCGAACATTTGTCCGGTAATGCGCATATTGCAGCTAACCAGATGAACGAAAACGCCAAGCGTTTTGCCGGATATTTTGTTATGCCAGAATTAAACCACCATCTAATGGAAGGAATGCTATATCCGGAAAATAATAAAAATAATATAAAAATGGTTTTGTTGGAGTCCGGGCTTTATGATTTGCGAGTGCAAAAGCGATACGAAATTACCAAAAAAATATTGGATAAAAATGGCATTGAACACGATTCATATCTAGTACAAGAAAAAACAAAATTACTTCAAGCTTGCGAAGCCTTAATTCTTGGTAGTTATGTAAGTTTTTATTCAGCTATGCTTCAAGGTATAGATCCAACTGCCATTCCGTTTGTAGATTTTTTTAAAGCTGAACTCAAGAAATAGTATGCAGCTATCTATAATTACTGTCACCTGGAATGCGGAGGAACTAATTGCCGAACAAATTAAATCTGTTAAAGCGGGTTGTAAAAGCATTTCTTTTGAAGAAATTATTGTAGATAACGCGTCTACAGATAAGACAGTAGAAATTATAGAGAAAAATTTTTCAGAAGTTAAATTGCTAAAAAATAGTACCAATACTGGTTTTGCATATCCAAATAACCAAGCCGCCAAGCTCGCCACCAGCGAGTTTTTGCTTTTTCTTAACCCGGACATGAGAGTAGAAGAGGGGAGTTTGGATAAGATGGTAGAGTGGATGCGGGCTCATCCAGATGTGGGGCTAGCAAGCTGCAGGTTGGTAGATCAGTATGGTAAATTAAACAGAAGTGCTTTGCCTAGGCGTTTCCCTAGCATTTGGGATCAGTTGGCAATCGTTTTTAAATTACCACATATCTTTCCAAGTATAGTAGACAAATATTTATTTAAAGATTTTAATGCTGGTATAGAGCAAGAAGTAGATTCGGTGCGCGGATCATTTATGATTATGCCCGTTCAGGTTTACAAAAAATTAGGTTGGGCATTCGATCCCAGATATTTTATTTGGTTTGAAGATGTAGACCTATGTAGAGAAGTAAAAAAAATGGGACTAAAGGTTGTTTATACTCCAGTAATTAGTTGTGTAGATTATGTTGGCCAAAGTTTTAAAAAGATAAATTTTTTTTGGAAACAAAAACAGTTTATTACCAGTATGATAAAATATTTTTGGAAATGGAGGAAAGATTAATTTATGCCTAAATTATCTATACACTTAGTAACGTGGAATGGTGCAAAATATATACCGCACCTTTTTGATTCATTGCGCAATCAAACTTTTAAAGATTGGCAACTGCTTGTTATAGATAATAATTCTAGCGATAATACAGTAGAATTAATAAAACAAGAGTTAACAAATTTTCCCGTTTTTTATCAAGTTATTGAAAACCAAAGCAATCTTGGTTTTGCCGGTGGACAAAATTTGGCTTTCAAGAAAACAGATACAGAATATTTCTTGATGCTAAATCAAGATATATATTTAGTGCCGGATTGTTTGGAGAAGGTTGTAAATTTTTTGGATACGCATGCAGAGGCTGCAGTTGTTTCTCCGCGTCTTATGAAATGGGCATTTAGTAAAATTAAAGAAAATTTTCATTTAACATTTACTGATCAGATAGATAGTCTAGGATTAAAGATTTACCGCAATCGCAGAGTGGTGGAACAGTATGCGCAGTTAAGCTGGTCGGAAGTATCTGCCAGCCTGTTAGCCGGTGGTCCAGCATTGTCTGTGTTTGGGGTTTCGGGAGCCTTGCCTGTATTTAGAAGATATGCAGTGTTGCCTGTTTTATATGCAGATGGTGGAATTTTTGATCAATCGTATAACTCTTATAAAGAAGATGTGGATTTGGCATACAGGCTAGCTGCCATAGGAGCAAAGGCGTATGTGCTTTTGGATGCCGTTGCCTTTCATGATCGCTCGGCAGCTGGTCCAAAAGAAGCGGGGGATTTGGCCGCTTCGGCAAACAAGAAAGAACAGTCAGGATGGGTGAAGTATCATAGCTACAAAAACCATTTATCTACCTTGTATAAGAACGAGCATTGGCAGAACCTTATCCTTGATTTTCCTTGGATTTTGTGGTATGAATTGAAGAAGTTCGGCTACTTTCTTTTATTTGATAGGTCGGTTTTGGTGGGCTTAAAAAAGGCTTTTAATCATGAAATGTCCGAAAAACGTCAATTAATTAAATCGCTGCGAAAAATAAATTGGAAAGAAATGAGAAAATGGTGGAATTAGTATGTTAAAAGATATAAATATAGTATTTGTTAACTATTTAATGAAGGACGACATTTTAAATGCCGTATCTTCTGTTTTGAAAGATATTGCGGATTGTCCGTATAAAGTGCAGATTACCGTGGCCGATAATTCTCAGAATCAAGATAATATAAAAGAAGATTTGGCTGCCAAATTTCCAATGGTAAATTATGTAGATTGTGGCGGTAATGTTGGTTTTGGCAAAGGCAATAATATTGGATTCAAATCTGTGCCAGCGCGTTATTATTTTGCTTTAAACAGAGATACAACTGTGCCGGAAGGTTCTAGAGTTATAGAGAGGATAATAAAATTTATGGACGAACATCCAAAAATCGGATGTATTGGTCCAAAATTACTCAACACCGATGGTACTTTACAGTATTCATGTTATCGGTTTGATTTACAATCAATTTTGATCAAGCCATTAAAGCAAATAAATTTTGATAAAAAATATAATTGGGTAAAAAAATATACAGACAGGCTGCTGATGAAAGATTTTGATCATAATTCTACTATGCCCGTAGATTGGGTGCTGGGAGCGGCCATAGTGGTGCGAAAAGAAGCTATAGATGAAGTAGGCTGGTTTGATGAGCGTTATTTTATGTACATGGAGGACGCTGATTGGTGCAGGGTAATGTGGGAACATGGTTGGGCGGTTTACTATGTGCATGATATAATCATTATGCACGCACACGCTCGCGAATCAGCCAAAATTCCCGGCATAATTAAAGCGTTGCTCAAGAATAAATTGGCTCGAATACACTTGAAAAGCTGGTTGTTATATGTGTGGAAATGGCGTAATAATTTTAAATATTTTCCGCACTAAACTTTTTTAGTATGGCTAGTCCAAAGGTAGCTATTATATATCTATCATTTAATTCCGACATCTATTTAGACGATGTTATTTCTGGTTTAGAAAAAATTACTTATCCGAAAGACAGGTTAGAGTTTGTGGTAGTAGACAATCCTCATCCGCAGTTTGGTTCGTCTATGCCAAACCTAGAAGAAAAACTACTTCCGATTTCCGGGCAAACTATTCCGCACGTTACACTCCTTCCTCAAAAAGAAAATTTAGGGTTTGCCGGCGGCAATAATTTTGGGATTACTTGGGCTCTAGAAAATGGTTTTGATTATGTATATTTTCATAACAACGACGGCTTTATGGCCGCCGATTGTATAGAAAAGTTAGTGGCAGCTTTGGAAAATGATCCAAAAATTGGTGCGGCTCAATCGTTGCTTTTGCTTTATCCGGAAACAGAATTAGTAAATACAGCTGGTAATTTATTTCATTATCTTGGTTTTGGTTATTGCGGCAGCTTCAGACATAAAAAAAGCGATCTTAAATTAAGAGAAGTAGAAGAGGTGGGTTATGCTAGCGGCGCGTCTATTCTTATGCGCGCAAAACTGCTCAAAGAATACGGCCTGTGGGATAAAGATTTTTTCTTGTATCACGAAGATTTGGAATATTCTTTGCGTATGAGAGCAGTTGGCTATAATGTAATTATTGTGCGAGATGCAGTCTTTTATCACAAATACCAGTTTAGCCGCAATCAAGACAAGTTTTATTATATGGAAAGAAATAGATATGGCGTTATGCTCATGTATTTTAAGTGGCCAACTTTGTTTGTCCTTTTGCCAATGGCTATAATTATGGAATTTGGTCTTATATTTTTCTCTATTATTTCCGGTTGGTTTAAGGTAAGAATAAATATATATAAATATTGGCTAACCCCAAAAAATTGGCAGCTATGGCTGGCCAAGCGCAAAAACATTCAATCTATTCGCATGGTAACAGACAAGCAAATTTTGAGCATGGCTGTAGATAAGGTAATTTTTGAAGAAAAAGATATAAATAATCCGTTGCTTAAATATATTGCCAATCCGCTTATGACAGCCTATTGGTTTATTGCCAAACGGATAATTTTTTGGTAGAACATTTGTATGCAAATTAAAAAAGCTATACTTACCGGAGGGGGCAGGGCTACGCGCCTAAGACCGGTTACCTCTACAATGAATAAGCATTTAATTCCGTTGGCCAACAAGCCGATGATTTTTCATGTTATAGAAAAAGCGGTAGAGGCGGGCGTAGAAGAGATTTTTATAAATACCAACCCTGGCGAAACTGAATTGCAAAAATATATTGGTGATGGCGGACATTGGGGTGTTAAAATTACTTTTTTTGAACAAGAGGGCGGCCCTCAGGGCGTGGCTCATGTAGTAAAACAAGCCGAAAAATTTATAGGCAATGATCCATTTTTATTTTTTTTATCAGACAATGTTATTTTGGGTAGCCTAAAAGGTTTTGTAGATGAGTTTGTAAATGGAAATTACGATTGTATGTTGGCTCTGTCCAAGGTAGAAGACCCAGAAAGATTTGGCGTGCCAGTGCTCGACGCTAATGGAAAATTAACAGATGTAATAGAAAAACCAAAAAATCCGCCAAATAATTTTGCTGTTACCGGTATTTATTTGTATGGTCCGAATGTATTTTTTAAAGCATTTGATCACATACAAAAAAGCGATAGGGGAGAATATGAAATTTCTAGCATTCATTCGGATTTATTAAAAAATAATCTTAAAGTTGGTTATAAAGAAATTACCGGCTGGTGGAAAGATACGGGTAAGCCGGAAGATCTAATAGTTGCAAATCAGCTGCTGATGGAAGAGATAACTGCCGAAAATTTTAAAGTAGAGGGTCAGATTGAAGCGGGCGCGCAAGTGGGTGACAAGGTGCGCATAGGTGTGGGCACAACAGTAAACAAAAACGTAAAAATTATTGGTCCGGCGCTTATCGGTGAGAACTGTACCCTAGAAGATTGTATAATTGGCCCAAATGCTACTATTGGTACGGGCAGTACAATTAAGCAGGCTCAAATTAAAAATTCTATTATACTTAGTAAATGTCGGATTGTTGGTGAAATAAAACTTTCCGATAGTATAGTTGGCTCTGGTGTAACCGTTGCAAAGAGCCAATCGGATTATCAAAAAATGATATTGGGAGAAAATACCTTGGTAGAACTTTAGGTTGGGTGTTTTTATTTAAAATAATAAAAGGCTATGTAACAGATGTTATATAGCCCGTTTGACATATGCTAGGAACCGCTTTGCAGTTTGTTGGCGTGGTTTAGGATTCATGGTTGTGTGTCATAATCCCATGTGTTGTCCTGAGCTCGTCTGTACATTTCTCGGATTAGCTGGGCAAATTCAGCAGGGCTCATAGAATTAAAAATGTAAATCATGTCAAACATGTCTTCTTCTACAACCGAAGATGCTTGCAGATTGCACGTCTCGCACGTTTTAAGGTGGTCAACGAGAGACGTCTTGTTGTCTAGAAAGTACTGATAGATTGCTCCGCGGTTTGCGCCGTAGAGCAGCTCACGCCAAGCTTCGCATGGAGTAGAGGGTTGCATAAAGCACGCTCCTTGTTTAGCTTAAAATATCACATACAAAGGTGCTTTTCAAGAGGGGAAATTTATGTTATGATTAAATCGTAAATAATCCTTATTTTAAATAATTTATGCAAAAATTAGACGCCTATTTTAAAGAAGCAATTAAGCAGGAAGCATCAGATTTACATTTGATAGGCGGTGAGTTGCCTATGATTCGTATCGAAGGCGAACTAAAAGAGATTGACGACAAGCCTTTGGATAATAAGGAGCTTCTGGGTGAAATTTTTGGCTTGCTTAGCAAAGAGCAACAAGAAAAATATACGCAAGAAAAAGAGCTGGATATCAGTTATGCAACAGGGGATGTGCGTTTTAGAGTAAACTTGCATCAGCAATTTGATAATGTTGGTTTAAGCGCCCGTGTTATTCCGGTAGAAATACCAACTCCGGAAGAATTGCACTTTGAGCCTATGTTACTTGAGATGACCAAGCTGCTCGATGGTTTGGTTTTGATTACTGGTCCTACTGGCTGTGGTAAAACCACCACTATTGCTTCTATGATTGAAGAGATAAACAAAACTCGCAAAACCCATGTTATCACTATTGAAGATCCAATTGAATTTGTCTTTAAGGATAAACAAAGCTTGATTGAACAGCGAGAAGTTGGCACAGACACCAATTCTTTTGCGAACGCTCTCAAATATGTTTTGCGTCAAGATCCAAATGTAATTTTTGTGGGAGAAATGCGTGACCCAGAAACAATTGCTACCGCCTTGACCGCTGCCGAAACTGGTCACTTAGTATTTTCCACCCTACACACGCCTACAGCTGCAGAAGCAGTAGAACGTATCGTAGATGTTTTTGAAGGTTCAAAACAAAAACAAGTTCTTATCCAATTATCTGCTGTTTTGCGCGGCGTGGTAGCGCAACAGTTGCTTCCGGCCAAAGACGGTGGTCGCATGCCAGCCAGAGAAATTTTAATCAACACTCCGGCTGTAGCCAATTTAATTAGAAATAACGAAGTTGGTCAAATAAAATCAGCTATTCAGACCGGAGCCAAAGACGGCATGGAAACTATGGAAAATTCCGTAAAGAAATTAGTTAAAGAAGGCTGGGTAACAGAAGAGGTAGCCGAACGAAGAGTGGGGGCAAATAAAAAGGCCTAGAATTATGGAGTATGGACATGTTGCAGAAAATATTTAAACAGGTTGATTTGGTGTCAAAAAATACAAAATTACCTACATATGTAGTGGGTGGTTTTGTGCGTGATTTTTTGTTGGGCAGAGAACAAAAAAAAGATATAGACTTTGTAGTAGTTGGAAGCGGTTTAGAGTTTGCCAAAGCCTTTGATGAAGAGTTAAAACAATCAGGTAGTTTGGTAGAGTTTTCGGATTTTGATACCGCTAGGTATATAATAAAAGCCGAAGAAGACAGCGAAGAAATCGTGCTAGAATTTGCCGGCGCGCGCACAGAAAAATATAAAACCAATTCTCGCAAACCGGTTGTAGAGCAAACTAGTCTAGAAGAAGATTTGGCTAGAAGAGATTTTACCGTTAATGCCATGGCCGTACCTGTTTCGGTTTTTTGTGGTACCAAATTGCCTGGATTACCAAAATTAAAAAAGGAAATTATAGATCCATTTGTAGGTCAAAAAGATTTAGAAAATAAAATTTTGCGCACACCGCTTGATCCTGATCAAACTTTTATAGACGATCCTTTGCGTATGATGAGAGCTGTGCGTTTTGCAAGTCAGCTTGATTTTTCTATTGAACCAAAGACATTGGAATCTATTTATAAAAACAGAGAGCGATTAAAAATTGTCTCTGCCGAAAGAATTCAAGAGGAACTTTTTAAACTAATGGCCTGTCCAAAACCTTCTATTGCTTTGATCTTAATGTGGCAGACGCGCTTGATGGACCTAGTTTTGCCGGAAGTATCAAATTTAGAGGGTGTAGAAGAGATTTATGGTCATCAGCACAAAGATAATTTGGTGCATACCTTTAAAGTGGTAGACAATGTTGCCGAAAGATCTAACAAAACACTTTTGCGTTTGGCGGGTCTGTTTCATGATGTAGGCAAGCCAGCTACTAAAAAATTAATGCCAAAGATTGGTTGGACTTTTCACCAACATGAACATGTGGGTAAAAAAATGGTTTATGGTATAAGCCGTCGTTTGCGTTTTTCCAAAAAAGATACCGATTATTTGGCCAAACTTGTGCGTTGGCATATGCAGCCAATTAGCTTAATGGACGACGGTATTACCGATTCGGCTGTGCGCAGGCTGGTAGTCAATTTGGGAGAAGAACTAGACGATTTGTTAATTTTGGGACGAAGCGATATAACTAGTGGCAATCCTAATAAAAAAGAAAAACGATTAAAAAATTATGATTATCTAGAAAAAAAGATTGTAGAAGTGTTGGAAAAAGATAAATTAAAACAATTCCAATCGCCGTTGCGAGGTGAAGAAATAATGGAGTTAACGGGATTAAAACCAGGCCCAACAGTTGGGAAAATAAAAACTGATATAGAAGAAGCGATTCTAGACGGTGTTATACCAAATGAATACGAAGCAGCCAAAGATTACTTTGAAAAAATAAAAGATAAGTATCTAAATAAATCCCAAGATTGGGAGCGAATTAAAAAATAATTCTATGAATATGAGTATCTTTAAGCTAAAAAAATTCTATATTATTTTAGCGGTAGTGTTGGTAGGTGGTTCGGTTGTGTATGGCCAAATTAAAAAAGCTAACAAGCCGGTAGAATACGAAACTGTAAAAGCAGAACGGGGAGAGTTAACTCAAACCGTAGAAGCTACCGGTAAGGTGGAGTCTCAAAGTGATTTGTCTTTGCGCTTTGAAGTGCCGGGCGTTGTAGAAAGAGTAAATGTGATTGCCGGTGCCAAGGTAAGAGCAGGCCAAGTTTTGGCTAGTCTTAAACTATCTGAACTAAACGCTGCGGTAGCCCAAGCACAGGCTAATTTAGATCAAAAAATTGCTGGTGGAACACAGTCGGAAAAAGATTATTATAAAGCAGTGCTTGATCAGGCTGCGGCGGATTTAGAAAATAGCCAAATAGTTTCTAGTGCTTACGAAGATGCAGTGAGCGCTCTGCAAACATCTCTTATAAAATTGGACGATGGTTTGGTGCAAGCGGATAATATTTTGGGTATAGATAATACCAGCGCTAACGATGAATTCCAAGCTCTTTTATCGGTTTCGGATTTAAATAAGCTTAACTCTGCAAATTCCCAATATTTGGTTGCCAAAAATTTAGTTGCAGAAGCTAAGAAAAAAGTTACTCCGCTTACTAGTGCAAGCGTAGAGGCAGATATTGATGTTGCTTTTTCTGTGGCGATTTCGGCATATCAGCAAATGAATTTACTGTTGATTACGGTAGGAGAGGTTTTAAATTATTCGGTAACCGGTGTAAGTCTGTCTCAGACTTCTTTGTCAACCAAAAAAACTACTATAGACACAACCAGAACTTCGGTAAATACTCAGTTAAATAATTTAACCAACGCTAAGCAAGAAGTGGCTGATGCGAAAGTAACTTTAAAAATAAAAGAAGCCTTATATAATCAGGCGCTTGCAAATTATCAAAATAAAATAAATCCAGTGCGTGAGGTAGATATTGCTGCCTATAGAGCCGCTCTGTCCCAGGCTATTGCCAGTCGCAACAAAGCTATAATTGTGGCTCCTATAAATGGTGTTATAACCTCTGTTAATAAGAAAGTAGGAGAGTTCGCCGCTTCCAGTGAAGAAGCTATCAGGGTGTTTGTTCCGCACTATGAAGTAAAAGTAGATATCCCAGAAACAGATATTGCAAAATTAAAAATAAACGATGTTGTTGCAATTACTTTGGATGCGTTTGGTGATGATATTAAATTTTCTGGCCAAGTTATAAATATGGAGCCAGGTTCTACAGATATTTCTGATGTTGTTTATTATAAAGTTACTATTACTATAAATGATTCGGAAAAAGACATTAAGCCGGGCATGACTGCGAACGTAAAAATAAGTACTGATTTTAGAACATCCACCTTGTCTGTGCCGCTTAGGTCTGTGCGCACCAATGATGAAGGTAAGTTCGTAAAAGTTTTAAAAGACGGACAATCTGTTGATATGAAAGTTAAATTAGGAATACGCGCAGACAATGGCCGGGTAGAAATTCTAGAAGGTTTGGATGAGGGTGTAGAAGTAATTATAAGTACAAAATAAATTATGGCTTTAATTGAAGTAAAAAATTTAACCAAGAGTTATGAAAATGACGGTGTAGCCACTTCGGTGCTTTATGGTTTGAATTTCAAAATAGAAAAAGGTGAGTTTGTAGCAATTATGGGTCCTAGCGGATCTGGTAAATCTACGCTCATGCACATTTTGGGATTTTTAGATAAGCTTACCGCCGGCTCATACATTTTTGAAGGCAAAGACGTGAGCGGGTTAACAGATGACGAGTTGGCAGAAATGCGCAGTAATCAGGTAGGATTTGTTTTTCAAGCGTTTAATTTATTGCCGCGCACCACTGTACTAGAAAATGTAATGCTGCCCCTTACATATGTAAAAATGGATCAGGCAGAGAGAATTAAAAAATCAAAAGAAGCTCTAATTGCAGTTGGCCTGGAGCATAGATTAAATCATTTTTCCAACCAATTATCGGGTGGAGAAAAGCAACGCGTGGCTATTGCCAGATCTTTGGTAAATAACCCGGCAGTTATTTTTGCCGATGAGCCTACCGGTAATTTGGATTCCAAATCTGGTTTGCAAGTAATGCGTATTTTGCAAAGCCTAAACGAAGCTGGACGCACAATTATTTTGGTTACTCACGAAAAGTATACGGCCGATCATGCCAGACGAATCCTGAGAGTAAAAGACGGTCTAATTATAGAAGATGTGGAGGTAGCAAAAAGATTATTTGCTAAAGATGGAGAAGAATTAATGAAATAGCGTGAACATCATAAAAGAAATTCACAATGTTTGGAATATTGTGGGCCGTAATAAAGTGCGGTCGTTTTTAACCATGCTTGGCATTGTTATAGGCATCATGTCTGTAATTGTTGTAATGTCTGTGGGAGCCGGCGCGCAAAGCCTAATCCTTAATCAGGTAAGTAGTCTGGGCTCAAATTTAGTCGGTATTCTTCCTGGCCAATCCGAAGACGAAGGGCCTCCAGCTTCGGCTATGGGCATAGTAATTACCACTCTAAAGTACGAAGATATAAAATCCCTTGTAGGGCCCGAATTCCCTTATATAGTGGCTGCTACAGCCTATGTACGAGGCGTTGATACAGTTAATTGGGGTGATAATAAAACAGACACCAATTTTGTGGGCGTATCAGCGGCTTTGCCAGAAGTAGAAGATACCAATGTAAGTATCGGCAGGTTTTTTTCGGAAGAAGAAGAAAAAAGTTTGGCTAGAGTCGCAGTCTTGGGAAGTCAAACCGCCAAAGATTTATTTGAAGGTACAGATCCGATAGGAAAACAAATTAGAATTAAAAAAACCTCTTTTACAGTTATTGGAGTAATGGGAGAAAGAGGGAGTAGTGGTTTTCAAAATCAGGATAATCAAATTTATACACCCATTACTACTGCGCAAAAATTATTGCTCGGCATAGATTATGTTAGTTTCGGACGTGTAAAGGTAGACGGTGCAGAAAATGTAGATAAAACTGTAGAATATGTTAAGCAAGTTTTGCGAGAACGACATAAAATAACAAATCCGGAAGAGGATGATTTTTCTGTGCGTACAACCGCCCAAGGATTAGACGCTCTTACCAACATTACCAATGCGCTCAAAATTTTCTTGTCTGCGATTGCGGCCATTTCTCTAATTGTGGGCGGGATTGGAATTATGAACATTATGCTTGCGGCTGTGCAAGAAAGAACTAGAGAGATTGGTTTGCGCAAAGCAGTGGGCGCAAAAAACAGTAATATTATTACCCAATTTCTGATTGAGACAGTGATGATTACTTTTATGGGCGCGCTGATGGGAATATTATTGGGAACTTTAATTTCTTTTGCTGCCGGTAAAGTTGCGCAAAGTTTAGGTTATCATTGGGATATAGTTGTTTCTTTGTCGTCTGTTTTGGCCGCTTGTGTAGTGGGTGTTAGTATTGGACTTGTGTTTGGTATAGTGCCAGCGCGCAGGGCTAGCAAATTAAACCCAATTGAAGCATTGCGATATGAATAGTAATTTTTTAGATACAATTAAAGATAATTTAAAATTAGCTAGTCATTCTTTGCTTGCTCAAAAAACCAGATCGGTCCTGACTATTTTGGGTATCAGTATTGGTGTGGCAGTGGTAATTACCATTTTGGCAGCTGGACGTGGACTCGATAAATTTATTATGAGTCAGTTAGAAATTTTTGGTTCCGACACTCTTAGCATAGAGGTGAAAATCCCTAACACCAAAGATACATCCACCGAAAATGCTTTTGGTCAGGCTACGGGTGTAACTATAACTACCTTAAAAAACTCAGACACAGACAATGTTAGTAAACATCCAAATATTGTAGCCGCTTATGGTTGGATGATTGGGCAGGCTGTAGTTACTTATCAAGGGCAAATAAAAACAGTTACTTTGTTTGGTCAAGGATACAATATGCCGGAGGTAGAAAAATTTTCTTTGTCAGAAGGTAGAATGTTTACCAAAGAAGAAGAGGATTCTCTTTCACAAATAGTAGTGCTTGGGTCGGTTGTAAAAGAAAAATTATTTGGTGATGACATTGCTTCGGGCAAAACTATTTATATAAAAGGTAAGCCATTTAAAGTTGCAGGTGTATCTACCAAGCGTGGGGCTACATTTGGTATGGATATGGATAATATGATAATCGTGCCAACCAAGACCATGCAAAAAAGAGTTTTGGGCATAGATTATATCCACAATATTATGGCCAAAATGAAAGACACAAGCATTTCCAAACAAACCGTAGAAGAATTAAACGAAATTATTCGCGCCAACCACGATATTACCGATCCAAACAAAGATGATTTTACTATAAACACTATGGCCGAAGCGGTTTCCATTTTAGGTAGTGTGGTAAGCGGCATTACATTTTTGTTGGTGGCGCTTGTTTGCATATCGCTTGTGGTAGGCGGTGTTGGTATTATGAATATAATGTACGTATCTGTTTCGGAGCGAGTATTCGAAATTGGTTTGCGCAAAGCGCTTGGTGCAAAGGCTAGTGATATTTTGTGGCAATTTTTGTTAGAATCAATTCTGCTTACATCTATTGGCGGTGTGGTAGGTGTAGCTATGGGTGCGCTTATGGCTCTGGTAGTATATTTTGTGGCAGTTTCCAACAACTTTAATTGGGTTTATAGTATCCCGCTTTTTTCTATTTTGTTATCTGTTGGCTTCTCGGCATTTATCGGTGTTTTATTTGGCATTTATCCGGCCAGAAAGGCCGCTGCGCTTAACCCGATTGAGGCGTTGAGGAGGGAGTAAAAAAAAGCCGACGGTCTCTTTGGTTATAAATAACCATTGAAACCGTCGGTAATGTGGTGGAGCTGGTCATGAATTGAACATGACATTCTAAGCATTGATCGCCACTAGCGATAGTTATCGCTAGCCCCAGAACTCCTCGGCTGGTTCCACCGTCGGAACCCTTTGCAAACCAGCGCAGGAGGCAGCGTGCTTAGAGTTTTTCCGTTAAACTACAGCCCCAAATGTCTGGGGAGGATGATACCACAAACCCCTTTATTTGTCAATATTATATTATTGCTAGTTTTAGTTCAGTTATGATAGAGTAGGCTTATAAATACAAGGTGTATTACTATGACTGACACCCAAGCAATAAAAGACAGATTGGACATTGTACAGATAATTGGCGAATATGTAAGGCTCAAAAAAGCCGGCATAAACTGGAAAGCCAATTGTCCATTTCACAACGAAAAATCTCCTTCATTTATGGTTCAACCAGAAAAGCAATTCTGGCATTGTTTTGGTTGTAGTAAGGGTGGAGACGTCTTTTCTTTCTTACAAGAAATGGAAGGTGTAGATTTTAGCGAAGCTCTAAAAATTTTGGCAGATCGTGCCGGTGTAAAATTAGACAGTTATGCCAGTGAAGTAAACAAAAGCCAGAAAAATAGAATTATAGAAATAAATAATAAAGCTACTTATTTTTTTAATCACTTTTTGTCGGAGATGCCGGCGGCCGAAGCAGCTAGAGATTATTTGAAGCGCCGCGAACTAACTACCGAAACAATTACCGAATGGCAAGTTGGTTTTATTCCAGAGCAATGGGATTTACTTACAAAATATTTATTAAACAAAGGCAATAGCATTGATGATTTACTGGCTTCTGGCTTAGCTATAAAAAAAGACGGTGGTGGATTCTACGATCGTTTTCGCGGCCGCATAATGTTTCCTATTTGGGATGCGCACGGCAATGTGGTAGGTTTTACCGGACGCATACTGGTAGAAACAGAAAAATCAGGCGGTAAATATGTAAACACTCCCCAGACTTTGGTATTTGATAAATCTAGGCTTTTGTATGGTTTAAATAAAGCCAAGACAGAGATAAAAGCCAAAGATTTTACAGTATTGGTAGAGGGCCAAATGGATGTAATTGCCTGCCATCAGGCAGGTATGAAAAACGTGGTGGCGTCTTCGGGTACAGCGCTTACTATGGAGCAGATTAAATTATTAAAAAGATATTCCAATAATATTGCAATTGCTTTTGATGCAGATGCGGCCGGGCAAAATGCTGCCAAGCGCGGTATAGATTTGGCCCTGGAGCAGGGAATGAGTATAAAAATTATTCAAATTCCACCGGGTGCTGGCAAAGATGCAGACGAATGTATAAAAAAAGATAAAGATGTATGGTTTAAAGCGGTAGAGAGTGCCAAAGAGGTAATGGATTGGTATTTTACTAATGCGGTTGTGGGGGTAAATAAAAATGATCCAAAACAAAAACAGAAAATTGCCGAAGTTCTTTTGGCCGAAATAGCTCGTCTTCCATATGCGGTAGAACGGGATCATTGGCTTAAAAAATTAGCAGATGAGATAGGTGTTGATCGCTCTGTTTTGGTAGCAGAAATGAGTAGGGTAGTAGCTCAGGCAAAAAGGTATCCAGACAATAGTCATGCCAATTTAGCCAGTAAGCCCGCTAGCCCTAGCATAGCCGCTGCAAGCCAGGAAAATTGGGAAGAAAAGGGTAAGATTCACCTGCTTGCCGAAAACTTTTTTGCTCTGCTTTTAAAGTTTCCTCAGCTGTTCGCCCAGCATGCCCCTGGTCTAAGGTCCGAATTCTTTGAGCATACCCCCCTGGCTGGGCTTTACGAGTCGCTAAAAAAGCACTATAATGGCAATATAGATATAATGGTGGTTAAAAACAGTTTAACCAAGGAAGAGCAATCTGCCATTGATATTTTAGTATTAAAAACAGACAAAGATTATAGCGGTTTTGATGCCCAGCAAACCAGCAAAGAATTATCTATTTTGCTCGGCGCCATAAAAAGTGAGTGGCAAAAAAATAAACGTCAGAAACTATTTGTGGAATTAAAAGAAGCAGAAAAAAACGGAGATCCGGAAGCTGTGCAGAAAATTCTGAAAGAAATAATGGAATTAGAAAAATAAAGAAGCGTCGCGCTTCAATGGGCGCTGTGCGACGTGATTTCGTTAAAACAATTTTATTATTAAAGTAAGATTAAATTTATCCCTGTATGTCCGTCAAAAAAAAAGGGAAAATTAAAAAATCTTCCAAGCCATTGCGCGTTAAACATACGCGTAAGCAAAACAGGGAGAAAAAAGTTTCGGTAAAAAAAGCGCCAGCCCCACATAAGGTGCAGGCAAAAAAGCCTAAGAAAAATTTTCAACAAAACAAAAAACACAATTTTTTCAAAGGAAAAAATAAAAACAACAAGAAAAATCTTCAAGAGGAAATTGTTTTAGAGCCGTCTCTAAAAGATATCTGGGCATTGGTTGCCAAAGGGCGCACCCGTGGTTTTATTACCCAGATAGAAGCCGAAACTGTTTTTTCTAGACCAGAACGCTATCTAGATTTGTATGAGGGGTTCATGGATTTGCTAGATAAAAACGGCGTCACCATCGTAGAGTCTACCGGCAATTTGCTTGGACGTAAAACAGAAAGCGCCCAACTTTTGCACCAATTCCAGGGTAAACAGCCAGATATGGATACGCCTTTTGATCTTGGTCAAATTTCTTCTGATTCTATACAGATGTATTTGCGTGAAATTGGTAGAATCCCACTGCTTAAATCGGCCGAAGAAATTTCTTTGGCCAAACGCAAAGAGAGAGGCGACAAAGAAGCTGACAGAAAATTAATTGAAGCCAACTTACGCTTGGTAGTTTCTATTGCCAAAAAATTTGTGGGCAAATCTTTGTCTTTGCTCGATCTAATCCAGGAAGGAAATATTGGTTTGTTTAGAGCGGTCAAGAAATTTGATTATCGCAAAGGTTTTAAATTTTCTACTTACGCCACTTGGTGGATACGCCAGGCGATTACCCGTGCTTTGGCAGATCAGTCTCGTACCATTCGTATTCCGGTGCATATGGTAGAAACTATCAATCGCTTCCAGCAGGTTCAGCGCCGTTTGTTGCAAGATTTGGGCCGTGACCCAACCCCAGAAGAATTAGCTGCTGAAATGGGCGAAGAGGTAGAAAAAATCAATCATATTATTAAAATTTCTCAAGATACCGTATCGCTAGAGATGTCTGTTGGTGATGACGACGACGATGATTCATCCTTGCAAGATTTTGTGGAAGATGTAAAGAACATGTCTCCAGACAGAGTAGCTGGTCTGCAAATCTTAAAAGATTATGTTAAAGACGCCATTAAAGACCTTTCTCCACGCGAGCAAAAGATTTTGGAAATGAGATTTGGTCTTACCGATGGAGTAACTCACACATTGGAAGAAGTGGGCAAAGAATTTGATGTTACTCGTGAACGTATTCGTCAAATTGAAGCCAAAGCTTTGGAAAAAATCCAGCATATGGGTATTATCGCCAAGTTGAAGGACTATTAGTATGTCTATAAAATCTTTTTCTCCAGAAATGACTGGTGCGGCCAATCGTAAAATTACCAGTCTAGAAGAAAAAATTTTAAATAGTGAAGCTGCCATACCTCACGCTGAGGTAAAAAAGTATGCTGATTACATAATCGGCAAGCTTAAGATGTATAAAGATTTTGAGGACGAAACTCAAGACAAGGTGTCTTTTGTTGTTGATGCATTAAGTGAGGATAGGATATTAAAAGGAATTTTTCACGAAATAGTTGATGGAAATCTGAATCAGAAAGAAGTTGAAGCTGTTGTCGTTCGTATAAGGCAGGCTTTAATGGAAGAGCTAAAGGGAAAAATTGATGAAAAGATTTATCTCGGTATAAAGGATTTTGTTAATGTTGGGCAAGATGTGAGTGTTAGTACAATATCTGGCAGAAAACTTCCTAATTTACCCGAGGAAAAGAACAAGCAAGAATTAAAATCTTTGCATAAGAAAAATCTAATTAGGCACGCTATAGATATAGACAATAGTAGGGGGGTAGTATACAAAAATCAAGAACGCACAGTTGACGAAGATTATGAGAAAGCTTTGCAAGAGGCGATGGATTTGTTTATTAAATTAGATCCGCACCCAAATATTGTAAAATTTTTAGAAAATGACCCAAAAAATAAAGGTGCGCTTTATGAGCACAGAAAGATAAAAACCTTGGTAGAGTATGTATCAGAAAATAAAGTTGATTTTTATCGTAATCCAAAGTTGTTTGCGCAAACTCTCGAGGTTTTAAAGGGTTGTATGGAGGGGGCTCAATATTTAGCAGAAAATAATCTTGTTTTGCAAGATATAAGGCCTAAAAATTTGGGTGTAGAAGTTGAAGACGATGAAGTTAGGGGTGTGCTTTTTGATTTGGAGGGGCTTATGAAGCAAGGCACTATAGAATCTAATAGAATGTATGCCACAGGATATGAGCCTCCAGAAACTACAGAGGACGTTGTGGCTGTTATGCCAGGTGAGATGACGTTTCAGTTTGGTGTGTCTATAAGGGCTTTAATGCAAAAGTGTATTAGTGGATATGTGCCAGATCCAGGGAAATTTGATATCTCTGAGATGTTTCTTAAGCAAGGCATAATTAAAGATTTAGCAGTTTTGTCAGAAAAAATGAGTAAGAAAAATCCAAAAAATAGGCTTTCTTTACCCTTTGCTGTTGCGGAATTAGAGGGTATTATTGAAAGAGTCAAAAACATCGCATCTTAGTTTATATGGGCTAAAGCCCATATATGCTCATTCGCTCAGAAATAAATAAACCAGTTTACTTATTTCTTCACTCATTTCGCATATATTAAGATATAAACTCACTCACTCGAAAATAAATTAGCAAGCTATTTATTTTCTCATTCATTTCGTTTATGAAAATCATGTTTTCCGGCGGAGGTACATTAGGGCCGGTAGTACCGCTTCTGGCCATTGCCGAAATATATAAAAAACACAATCCTCAGGTGGAATTTTTGTGGGTAGGTACGCAAAATGGCCCGGAAAAGGATTTGATTGCAGAGTATAACATTCCTTTTTTTACTATATTTTCCGGCAAGTTACGTCGTTATATCTCTTTGTGGAATTTTCTTGATATCTTTAAAATACTGTTTGGTTTTTTACAGTCATTATTTTTGCTGTGGCAAAAGAAGCCGGATTTACTTATCACAGCTGGTGGATTTGTAAGTGTGCCGTTGCATTTTGCCGCCTTTACTCTTGGTATTCCAGCTTGGGTGCACCAGCAAGATGTGCAGGTGGGGTTAGCCAACAAATTAATGTCTTATACAGCTACAAAAATTACAACGGCTTTACGAGATAGTCAATCTTATTTTCCCGAACATAAAACAGAATGGATAGGTAATCCGGTGCGCGACTTATCGGTAAACGACATAAATGAATCAAGAAAAAAATTTAATATTGCCGAAGGTGTGCCAGTAATTTTGGCTATGGGCGGGGGCACTGGTTCAAATAGTATAAATAAGCTTGTAATAGAGGCGCTACCTGCATGGCCAAGAGATTGGCATATTATTCATTTGGTAGGCAGAGAAAGACCAAGAGAATTGCAAGAAAATGCTACCGGTGTGTTTCCAAATTACCACGTATACCCATTTTTAAAAGGGGACATGAAGGATGCCTATGCTGTGGCTGATGTAGTTATAACCCGTGCTGGATTTGCTAGTATTACCGAGTTGGCTGCGTTGGGTAAGGCTACGATTCTTTTACCGATGTCGCTTACTCACCAAGAAATCAATGCTAGGTTGTTAGCGGATAACAAGGCTGCGGTAGTGTTGGATGAAAGAACAGATAGTGGTTTGAAGCTGGCCAGAATAGTAATGGAGCTCGTTGAATTTCCGGAAACACGTGATTATTTGGGCAAGCGCCTACAGACTGTATTGCCGCCGGCTAGCCATACAAAGGTGTTAGAGATTATAGACAGTCTTAGCTCTTGATTTTTTTTATTGATTATTGTATAGTGTTCCATATAATATCATGCGTTCGGAAGTATCTAGCAAGCTAGCTACTTCCTCACTTATTTCTATTATAGAATTAAGTCCGTAAAGTATAAGGCCTAAAAGTGTCTTATATATCAATGGGTCGGTAGCTCAGCTGGTAGAGCAATTCCCTTTTAAGGAAGCGGTCCTGGGTTCGATCCCCAGCCGACCCACATGGCTTTGTAAATTAAAGTCAAAACAGGTACAATGCAGGTTATATTAAATATATGGGCGTTTAGCTCAGTTGGTTAGAGCGCCTCGTTTACACCGAGGAGGTCTAGGGTTCGAATCCCTAAGCGCCTACAATTTAAGAGTGATGCACCTGCGTGCATCACGTCCAGGGATGAGAACGCCGGAGCGATGTCTCACGACGCAGAAGGGCGAGTGCGACCGCGAGGCGGTGGCTAGACAAAATTTTCGGAAGAAAATTTTAGTCGAAGCCGAATCCCTAAGCGCCTACAATAAAAATAGCCCCGACATAAGTCGGGGCTATTTTTATTGTTTTATTTTCAATCTCATCCCGGTACCTATAACTTCAATTTTTGAATTTATAGGTACTGCGGGGTGAGAAGACCAGCTTGGGCTGGTTGTTTGTCTTGGTCTTCTACCCATCTGCTGCAGCCTACTGGGCTGCAATGGTGGCGATGTCGGATTGCAGGAACACCTTCCTGAACCTGCAGTTGGCGTCGAGGCCCATCCCCGTCGTCTGGAGGTTGACGAACATCTCCACGCCCTTCATGGTGCACAGCCGGTGTCGGAGGCCATCTTCTCCTTGGTAGGTGATGATGGTCAGGCTGGGGTTGGTCTTCGCGGTGATGGAGAACGACCCCACATCGCTTGGTGGGATTCGCACCTTCGTATCACCACCGTGACCATCGGGCACGAGCTCGAACACCATCGGGTTGCGCCACTGAGGCGAGACGAAGATGGTGTACTTGGCCCCCCACCGACTATTTCCCACCTCCTCGATTCCCGGGAGGTAGGACGCGAACCTGGACTTCGGGTTGATCGGTTCGTGGGTGATCGTGACGACACCCCCGCTGGTCTGCTTGGTCGTGGCGGTGGTATTGTGGGTGCCGGCGCAGCCCATCACGAAGAGGGTGGCGGCGACAACGATGATCAGGCGGTTCATGGGATCTCCTTGGCGATCGAAAAGGTTGTCTGGGAGAACACCCTAGAAAACTAGGATAGGGTTCAAGAACCAGACGTATCAAAATATCATATAATGTGGGTTTTGTCAATCCTAAGCAAAGGATTTTTATGTTTGTTTGTGGTATAATTTAATTATAAAAGTATGCTTCAAATTATAGAGAACAAAAAAATTATTCTCCATCAAGGAGTTTATAAAAAACCAGTTTCCATAGGCGATGCGGTTTTTATGATTACAGGCATGACAATCGGCGCTGGGGTTTTGGGCGTTCCATATGTCGTGGCGCAAGTAGGTCTCAAAATTGGGATAGCCTATATTTTAATTTTAGGGTTGGTAATGCTTTCTTTAAATTTAATGTTAGGAGAAATAGCTGTTCGCACCAAAGAATCATTACAAATTTCTGGACTGGTAGGAAAATATCTTGGCAAATGGCCTAAATATTTTATTAATATATTAATCGTTTTTGGCGCTTACGGGGCACTTCTTGCCTATGTGGCGGGCGAGGGGCAAGCTTTAAGCGCGCTATTTGGCGGTAATCCTGTGGTGTGGAGTGTGGTTTTTTGGAGCATCGCCAGTGTGGTGGTGTGGAAGGGTTTGCAAACTATAAAGATAGTAGAAAAATTTTTGAGCGTTATCGTGATTAGTATAATTCTAGGAGTATCTTTTTATGTTTTAGGAGATTTTAAAGTTGCTAATTGGATTTATACAGATTTAACGAATATTTTTTTACCATATGGCGTTATTCTCTTTGCTTTAAATGGCACACCTGCCATTATAGAGGCCCATGCTTTATTACCCAACGATCAGAGAAGTTTCAAAAAAGCTTTAATAATCGGCTCGCTTATACCGGTAGTTGTATATATTATTTTTGCATTGGCGGTGGTGGGGGCCACAGGTTTGCAAACGTCAGAAGTAGCCACTATTGGTCTGGGCCAAAAATTTGGTACAGGAATTCTGGTTTTAAGTAATATTTTTGCTGTTTTGGCTATGAGCGCTGGTTTTATTGGTTCTGGTATTGCCCTAAAGCAAAATTTTGTTTGGGATAACAAAATAAATAAAATCCTGGCAGAATTTTTGGTAATTTCAGTACCAATTTTGTTATTTTTAGCGGGCCTTCGCCAGTTTATAGCAATTCTTAGTGTGGCTGGAGGTGTGGTAATAGGTGTAGAAGCTATAATGCTCGTATTTACTTGTTGGCAAGCAAAAAGAAAAGGGGATATAGAGGCTTCTAAATATGGATCCCATCATTTTTGGCTGCTGGCAGCAGTTGTATTTTTAACTTTTACATGGTTTACTCTTCGAAGTTTTGTTGGGTTTTTTAAATAAAAACCTTCGTCACCCCATTTTGTCAGCAAAAACCTCTATAGCCGCTTTCTTTAGTAGAAAGCGGCGGAAAGAATCGCTCGCGGTGGAAAGGGTTCAGAAAATTTAGGACTCGTTTTCGTTAATTTTCAAAACTCGCCAATTTTTTGTGCGCAAAAAACCGTCTCAGACATTGAAAATTTCCTGCGAAGGAACTCTCAAACTCATCTCTAAATTTTAACTTCACCTTTCCAAAGCTCGCCTGGACACCGTTGGACAACGTTGTCCGGTCGATAACCGAGCATATGGACTTTGGCCGAACTGGCCACAGTGATGGCAAACGGTTGCTTTTTGCTTTAGCAAAAAGAATTTGTCCTGCTGTTTGAGATTGGCCGTTATAGACGGCCAATTGAGTTCAGGACAAAAGTGAGACAGAGCTGATGGCAGTTCGAGACATAAGTACATCCGCGAGGCAGTTTTGGGGTGTCACCCCGTTTTGCTGACAAAATGGGGTGATAGATGTTGTTTATAAAGACAGAATAAATACTTTATTGAACCACCTTTGATCCCAAGCTAAATCCAGAATCATTTTTATTGAGAACGTTGTTTATTGCAGAGCTAGATAGCTCTATTTTTTTATTTACAAATCCATCTGTAGTAGTAAATCGTAAATTATTTGTAAGTTGTAAATTTTGTCCAAGCTGAGAAATTTTTGGTGTAACAGCCACTTCAAAGTATAAGCCTGTCTGGCTGTTGGCGGGAAGTGATTCGTATTGCCAAGAAATAGAACGGTCAGCACTGTTATATTTAAGTTGTGGACCGATAGTGGTACTTTGTTTGCCGGTAAACGTTATACCGTCAGGCAAGGAAGTAGAGAATTGATTGTTTTCTATAGCGTTAGTTGTATTGGTAATTTTTACAAAAATCCAGTATTTTGTTTCTTTTCCTACTTTTGGTGGTAGAAAGCCTCTGCCAAGCTGGTCGCCTTCATCGGTGTAATAACGCGCTTCTGCGCTGCCAAAACGAGCCTCTGTGGCTAGTAGAATGCTGGTATGGGCACCTTCTTGGTTAAATTCTTGGTCGGCTACTTGGTTAGCCCCGGCTTTCATAATCGGGTAAATTTCTAATTTGGCGTTTTCTATGGCCGGAAGATTGAAACGAGGTAAAAGGTATATCTTTATTATAAATTTATCGGTATTTTTTGGGCTTCCATCGCTAAGACTAGTTCTTGACTGGCTATCAAAAAACAATCCGTTTTGTTCTACTTTGGCATGGCTTTCTTGGGCTGTTTTTTTCCAATCTATCACGTTTTGTAAGTTGGATGTTAGATGTAGGGTTAGGTTTTGTAATTTAAGGTCGCTTTTATTTTCCCATATTACCTCCAAAGGCATGATTTGCCCTGGTTCGGCGTAGCTTGCTGTATCTAAAAATTTGGCGCCAGAAGTTATTTGCGGAGAAAATGTTTCAAATGTTTGGCTTGTTATCCCCAGAGAAATAGAGTGGTTATTTGCCAAAATTTGAGGGTAAATATTAAGGGTATATTTGCCCGGGTTATTTGGGGTTCTAAACTGTTCCTCTATTATTTTTGTTTCATTTGGCTGCAACGAGAATGCGGTGTTATTTTTATCGTTTAAAATATTTTTATCCAAAGTTTGTAATATTGATAAATTATCGATATTGCGGTTGCTCAAATTTTGTAGGGTATATTTAAATTGGGTGGGTGAGTTGGAGAAGGTGGAAGTAGGGAAGTCTAATTTGCCCATAAGGACACTTTCTGGAATGTTGGCAATTATGGAAGAAAGTTTTTGTTCACGATTTTTTTTGTCTTCCGGTCGGTAAGATAGGTTGGCGATAATCCGTTCTTCTTTTTTTGGCTCAATCCAAAGCCAGCCATAGACTTCTACTTGCCCTGATGCGCCTGCGTCCAGTTCTTTAACTGGGGTAAAAATGGAGTGTTCAGAAAAAGTTTCTGCCGATGTTTTGCTTCGGTCAATTATAAATCCCTCTGGAAGGCGGAGTCCCAAAGACACATCCTTTAATTTAATCTTGCTTGTGTTTGTAAAATTTATGGTAATACCCACCGCATCACCGCTTTTTATTCTTTCGTTGCCCAAAGAAATAGACAGGTCAATAAGTCCGACAAGGCTGGGTTTCCAGAAAAATAAAAACAAATTTCCAGCTATCATGAGCGCGGCAAAAAACAAAAGCGCAAGGTCAAATGCGAATAATTTTTTGGCGTGTGCATAAACGCCGTGGTAGTTTTTGTGGTAGTGATTTTTTAGGTGGGAAAGCATAATTTTATTTAATTCCGCAGACTCTATTATATAGCCTTTGTTTTGTTTTAACAACTCTTTTTTGTAATACAAAACCCTCTTTTAGAGAGGGTTTTGCGGAGAAGCTTGAGCGGTATTTTCTTGGGTGCTTTCTTTTTTATCTATGGGTTCTTTGTTGGTAACAATTTTTGAGCTAGGGGAGTAGAGGGCGTTTTTGATCTTCCAGTTTCCTACAAATTGCCCGATACCTTTGTTTTCTAGCTTATTCTTAACCGTAGTATGTAATTGGGACCATTTAACTAGGCTTTCGAAGTTTAGTTTATATCTTCCAGCTACCACTATGTAGATAACTTCTTTCGCTGCAATAGCTCTACGTATGGTTTGGGAGTTTACACCAAACAATTTGGCAGCTTCCGATACGGAAACACGGATTACTTCCTTTGGTTTTTCTTGCAGGTTGCTGTCTTGCATAGTTTTTTGTATATACTAATGTATACAAATAATAGCATATTTTGGGTTTTTTGTCAATATCTAACGGTTTTGTAGGCTAGTTTGGCCTTATATGTAAATTTGTATACACAAGTGTATACAAATAGAGTTAAAAAATGGCTAACTTGCTTTGTTTGAGTTGTTTTTTGGACTAAGTAACCTTATTTGTATACACTAGTGTATACAAAAAGTGTATCAGAATTACACAAACGATCTTTATTTTTTAAAAAATTTAAAAGTGGGTTTTGGCGGGCAAAACCGTAGATAAAAAAAGGCTACTTAATTTGACTTTTTGCTTCTATATTGATATGATGTTTATCATCTAAATTGCGTTAAGTAAGCCATATTTACGGAACTGTAACACTTTCCTTATTTCTACGTCTACTATAATGTCTAGAAGTAAATTATCCGAAAAAATCCTTTTGTTTAAGCTTCAAGCGAAAGAAGATCCCGAAGCTTTTGCCAAGTTATACGATATCTACGCTAGACGAATCTATAGCTTTGTTTTTTTTAAAGTTGGAAACAGAGAAGAAGCAGAAGATATAACTTCCGAAGTGTTTCTAAAAGCTTGGCGATATATAAGTGAAAAGAAAGAAATAGAAAGTTTTAGCGGTCTGCTTTATAAGCTGTCGCGAAATTGTATCGTTGATCTGTATAGAAAAAAATCAAGCCACAAAGAAATTTTTTCAGTAGATGATGAAAATGAAAAAGAAGTAGGTGATATAGAAACATGGGAAACCGGTTTTGAAAAAAAGATAGGAGATAAAATAGAAGTACAAAAAATAGTAGTTGCTTTACAGAAATTGAAACAAGAATATAGAGAAGTGGTTACCTTGAGATATGTAGATGAACTAGAGATAAGCGAGATTGCAGAAATAACTGGTAAAGGACATATATCCATAAGAGTAACGTTGCACAGAGGTTTAAAAAAATTAAAAGAAATGCTCGGCAAACAGTAGATAATAAAAAGCAATCAGGTATGTCAAAGGAAATAATCAGACAATTAAAATCTTTGAAGCATGCTGACACTGGTCCCAGTGAAGAGTGGTTAAAAAAGAACCGCGAGCTTTTGTTGTCTCAAATTTCCAATTCTGCTGCGCCAAAACATAATGTTAAATTTAATTTTGAAAACGCTTGGCAAGCAATGTCAATATTTTTACCACACGCTGTTGTTTATAATATTGTAAGACCAGCCATGGTGGTTGTTCTTATTATGGTAATGGGTGTCGGTAGTTGGGTAGCCACAGTAAGTGCCTCATACGAATCTTTGCCAGGTGACTGGTTGTATCCTGCCAAGAGAGTCGCCGAAAAAACACAGGTTGCAGTCGCAGATGTAGTTGGCAACAAAAACGAGGTAGCCAAACTTCATGGAGAGTTTGCCCTTAGAAGAGCGATAGAAACAAGAGATATAGTTTCTCAAAATAATCCAGATAAATTACAGATAGCTTCCGAAACAGTAGATGCTTTAAAAGAAGAAATGAATACTGTTAATACCAAGTTAGAAGAAATAAAGACAACTCTAGATTCCGGATCAGAAGCAGTAAAAAATATAAACCAAAACGCTCAAGAAATTACAGATGTTCTAAAGGTTGTAAAAGTAAATTTATTAATTAGTACAGACGATGCGGGTGCAAGTGATTTATCTTCACAAGTTTCGGAAGTAAAAACAATGGTAAAAGATACGGCTGTAAAGGCGGTAGAAGTAATGGTAGAAAAACATTTGCAAGGAGATGTTAGTGTATCCAAAGACGATGTTAAACAAGCTATTAGCGATCAATTAGACTCTGCTATCAAAGACGCCGCCGAATCCAAGCAGAGTATGGTAGAAGTAAACAAAGCAATTGATGTTGTAAAAACAGAAGTAAGCGCGATAGCTTTGGGAGAAAAAAATAACGCTCAACCAAACACTACTCAAGCCTTATCAGTCAAAGTAGAAGAAACTTCCAAGCAGACTCAGGCAGCAGTAGATAGTTCCCAGCAATTTAATACAGAAACAAGTAAAACAGTAAACGAAGGTCAGCAATTTTTGTCCCAAGACAATCTGGCTCAAGCCATGGATAAGGTAAAAGAAGCAAATGCGGTGAATGCTCAGGTAGAAAAAATTACAGATGATGCCTTAAAAGCAGTTCAGAATATTTTACCAGTTGTAGCAGTTGCCACAGAAGGATCTGTAGTAGTGGCAGTTACAAGCACTCCGGTAATAACTAGTTCCACATTATCTACCACTAGTGTAATAAAAGTTATCAATGTTTCAACTACTACAAAAGTAAATGTTTCTACCACACCGGCTATAGTTCCCAAATCTACTACCACGATAAAACAATAAAGAATTATTTTCTCTTTTCCCAGAATGTTCGATAGTGTAAAAATTATTGGATAATCTCGGGAGAGAGAAAAAAGTTCTAATCACGGTATCTGCAACAGGTCGAGAGTTCATAGGAGCTCGCAGAACCATTGTATCCCCACACGGGGACAAGCTCTGGTCTTGGCGATTTCATATTAAGTGAAACGCATAAGATTAGAGAATAATTATTTATAATTATGACTGATGTATTAAAATCCGTAAAAAAAATCTTTACGGTTAGCGTTGTCGGTGCCACTATGTCGTGGTCCGTTGGCGTTTCAGCTTTGTTGCCAATGGTTGCGAGCGCAGCTGTTTGCCCAACACTCGCTGCTGGCGACATGATCAAGGTATCTGGTAAAGCAGCTATCTACTCTGTCGACAAAATGAACAAAGTTTTATATTTCCCTTCTGGAGATGAATTCAAGAGTTGGAATGAAAACAATTCTTATGGCGGTTATGTAACCGTTACTCAAGAATGTTTTGATTCTTTGGCAGTTCCTAGTGCCTACCCAGGTGCTGTTAACTACCGCCCAGGTTCATACGTTGTAAAGAGACCTTCCTCTGATCAATTGTATGTTGTATTACCAGGAAACAAACTTTCCAAAGTTACTCCTGCCGACGCTGCTCTATTATACGGAGCTTCATACAAAGTAATGACTGTTGCTGACGCTTTCTGGCCTCACTACGTATTAAGAGGTGCAGACATCGCCGGTATGGTTCATGAAGGTATGTTGGTAAGTAATGATGGCAAAACATGGTATGTTGATGCTGCTAATGTTCTACGCGAAGTTACTGCTACAGGTATGACCGCAAACAGATTTAAAGCTGCTTTCGTTCACACTGTTCCAGCTTCTGCTTTAGTAGGAACATCAGTTGGTACTTCACTTGCCGCCATGGAATCTGTTCTTACAAACAGAACACAAGATGGAGCTATTTCCGCTCCAGCCCCAGTAGTTGGTGGTAACCTAAGTGTTACTCTAGCTGCTGACAACCCAGCTGCTGCAAACCTTGCTGACGGTTCTGCTTACAACGCTGTGTTGAAAGTAAACCTAAGCGCTGGTGCAGCTACTCAAGTTACAGGATTAACCCTAACTAAGACTGGTCTTATTTCTAATACAAATATTACCGGCGTTAGTGTTTGGGACGCTGCTGGCAACCGCCATGGCGATGTTATGACTTCCTTAACTTCTGACAACAAAATCACTCTAAGCTTCGGATCTTACCCAGTACTTGTTGGTGCTGGTGCATCCGAAACTTTGACAGTTAAAGTAAATATTTCTGGAGCTGCTAATTCCGGCTTAGTTGGATTTAGTGTTGCAGCTGCTACAGACGTTGTAAGCAACGGAACTGTTAGTGGTTCTTTCCCAATTACAGGAAACCAGATGGCTATCATTGATGGTAATGCTTCTTTAGCTTCTACCACCATTTCTGGCCAATCAGTTGGCGGAGCTACAACTCAACCAGCTAGCACTGCTTCAGGTAACTTACAAATTGGTGACTTACAAAAAGAAGTTGCTAAATTTAGATTTACCGAAAACAGTGGTAACGAAGATGTTCAAGTTTCAAGAGTAACTCTTTTCGCTCAAGGAACTATCCAAGATGCCGACTTAGCTAACATCAGTGTTTATGCACCAGATGGAACTTTGCTTGGTAATGGCGGAAGTTTGAGTGGTCGTTATGTTACTATTTCATTTGCATCTCCTTACACTGTACCAAAGAGTACAAATCGTGATCTAACTGTAAAGACTGACGTTGTAAATGGTTCAACACGCAACTTCAGATTCCAAATTCAGAGTGATTACGATGTAATGATCAAGGGTGTATCCACCGGATTCTACATTTTGCCTGCTTCATTCAGCGTTGTTTCCAGCACAAGTGGTTGGTTCAACATGGGTGCCGGCTCATTAACCTTAAACAAGACAGTAAGTTCTCCAGCTGGAAACATTTCCGCTGGTGCTTCTAACATTGTTTTGGCTAAATTTGATGTAAAGGCTGTTGGTGAATCCATGGAATTACGCAAGATGGGTCTTGGTGTTAACTGGGGTCTTACAGGTCCTCACACCAACCTCACAGGCAATGTAGTTGTTAGAGACGCTACAGATGGTACAGTTTACTTAACCGTAGCTGCTTCCACTGCTGCTCTATATACAAACGGAACACAACATAACCTATCAAGCTACATCAACCTTGCTTCAAATCAAACCAAGGTATTAGAAGTAGTTGGTAGTGTAAACTCCACTGCTACATCAGGTGTAAGCTATCAGGTACAAATTGGTAACTTCTATGCAAAGAGACTTTCTTCATTAGATTTTGCTGATAACCTACCTACATCTGGAAACACCAGTACATCTGCTAACCAGTTAACAGTTAACGCAACTTCCTTAACTTGTTACAAAGATACAGCTATGGGTAACGTAACTCGCGCTCCTGGAGCAACTGCAGTTATCGGTCAGTACATTTGTACTGCTGGTACTTCTGAAGATGTTCGCTTGAGCAACGTTTCTGTAGCATTTGGTCAACCTTCAGGATCTGCTCCTGCAATGTTCCAAAACATGTCTCTTTGGAACGGATCTACACAATTAGGCACAACTCTAAGCACTGTTGCATCCTCATCTAATGCTTACAACTTTGACTTGACTGTTCCTAAGAACCAAACTGTAACATTACAATTGAAAGCCCTTATCGTTTCTGGAGCTTCCGGAACAGTTTCCTCTTCTCTTGCCTCTTATGCATATAACGGCAAAGACAGTGGAACAGCTGGTAGTTCTACAGATGTGGTAAACGGACAAACAGTTGTTGTTGGAGCTGGTAACCTAAACATTACTTCCGTATCTGACGCTACAACCATTTCTAGAGTATATGGTCCAGGTCAAACAGGAGTACAATTAGGTAAATTCAAATTCGCTGCTGCAAATGATGACGTAACTTTGAGTAAGTTAACTCTTACTGCTCGTCGTCCAGATGTTGGCGGTACAGACCAAACTACTTTGGGTACATTTGGAAGCTTGTCATTGTATGATGGCTCCACATTATTGGCCTCTGGTAGTTATGTAAACGGTGATGTTGTATTCACCGGCTTTAGCTCTACAGTTGCTATGGATAGTTACAAGATTCTCACTTTGAAGGGTACAATCAACGCTTCTGGTGTAATCACAAGTAACTCTACCACTGCTTTCGCTGTAAAGAGCGACAGTAACACAGACTTGGAAGCTAGATCAGCTGCTGGTGCCTTACTTGGTACTGCAGATGTAAACTACAACACCGCAAGTAACGCTGGTGCTGCTGAAACCAGATTAGCCACATCCACAGCTTATATGTTCCACGATGCTTACCCAACAGTAGCTGTTGGATCAGTAGGAACTGCTTTGCCTTTGGATTCCTTGGCTAAAGTACTCAAATTCACAATTACCAACCCTGGTACTCGTGATTTGAGAGTTGGTTCAACAACAATCGCATTCAACGTTTCTGGTTTAGTTGGTGGCGTAGACACTGGCCTTGCTAGTGGTACTATCCAAGATGTTAGATTGTACGAAGATAACGGATCTGGCGGCCTAGGTACTTACCTTGCTAACAGAACTGTTACTATCGGCACATCTACAGCTAACCCATACAGTATCGACTTTAACGCTGACTTTGATCAGAACAGCTTATTGGCCAACTTCGTAGTTGCTCCAGGAGCTTCTCGAACATTGATCGTTACTGCCGACACTACCCGCATGTTGAACGCAAAGACTACCGGAAGTGTAACACTATCCGCTAAGATCTCTGGTTCTACAGGTTGGAGTGGTACAGCTTGGAACACAGGTAACTTGTTCTACTTCTACACACCAGTAGGAGGAAGCGAGAACGATGCTCCAGGTTACTCTGCATCAGACTCTTACGATGTATCAGGGGCAACCTTGAACTACACCCTCTAATGAGTTTGTAGCGAGTCTGTAAAAAGTTTACAGAGCAAAACCCGCCCGCAAGGGCGGGTTTTTGTTTTTAATTTTTTATATTTTTAATTCTTTCTTGCGCTTTTTACAACGTAAATTTTTTTTCTCCCCACTTCTTTAGTAGAAAACAGCTTTCCACCTTTTGGAACCAAAAGCTGGAGGGAAAAGTTTCCGAGCGGATACTCACCTCCGGTACTTCCATCGGCTCAAATTCACTTTTGTCCTGAACTCACTTACCTGTCTATAACAGGTAAGTTCAAACAGCAGGACAAATTCTTTTTGCTAAAGCAAAAAGCAACCGTTCGTTCTCACCGTGGTAAGTACACGTCGTCTCGTATGTGCTCGGATGGACAGTTGAGTGTCCGTCGATTGTCCGGTTCGGGCGAACATTGGAACTGTGAGGCAAGCAGACAGAGACAAACCCGAACGGTTCCTTGGCGGAATCTGCCCTGTGTT
>MFRA01000006.1 GCA_001783215.1 Candidatus Magasanikbacteria bacterium RIFOXYD1_FULL_40_23
TGTTTGAGAACACCTGTTATAGACAGGTGTTTGAGTTCAGGACAAAAGTGAGACAGAGCTGATGGCAGTTCGAGACATAAGTACATCCGTGAGGCAGTTTTGGGGTATCACCCCGTTTTGCTGACAAAATGGGGTGATAAAGGTTTGCGAGCGATTCTTTCCGCCGCTTTCTACTAAAGAAAGCGGCAAAAGGGTTTTTGCTGACAAAATGGGGTGATGAAGGATCGTTAGAAAAGATGTAAGACAAAATAAAAAACTTCCTATTGAGTAGGAAGTTTTTTATTAAGTAGTTTATACTTCTATAACTACCGGAAGAATCATCGGCCTCTTTTCTGTTTTGCTAAACAAGAATTGGCCAACCTGATCACGAAGCTTATTTTTTATATTATTTGTATCTGCCCAAGATAATGGGTCAGAGTCAGTTACTAGCTTTTTTACTTTGTGGCGCAAATCTTCTATTAGTTCTTTGTGCTCTTTCAAAAATACAAAGCCACGAGAAATAATATCTGGATTTTGGATTAGTTTACCGGTTTTGCTATCAACAGTAGCAATAATTACCACCATACCATCTTCTGCGAGTACTTGTCTGTCGCGCAATACGATATTGGTTTCATCGCTTACACCCAAACCGTCCACAAACACATGGTCAGATGGAATTTTATTTTTGGTAAGTATGCCAGTGTTTTTGGAGAACTCCATTACCTGGCCATTGTCGGCGATAAAGATATTGGATTTTGGATAACCCATCGCTTCGGCGATTTTGCCGTTGTAGCGCAAAAGGAAGTGGTTGCCATGAATAGGCACAAAATATTTTGGATTAAGCAAACGGATCATAAGTTTTACATCTTCCATTTTGGCATGTCCACCGGCGTGCACGTCCATCATTTGGTGGTGGACTACTTCGGCGCCTTTGCGGAAGATGGTATCTTTTAGGCGTTGCACCATGCGCTCATTGCCAGGGATAACAGAAGAAGAAAACACAACGGTATCACCCTCTACCAATTTTATTTCACGGTGTTCACCATTGGCAATACGCATAAGAGATGCATTTTTTTCGCCCTGCGCACCACTGCAAATAACCACAACTTTGTTGTGAGGGTAGTTTTCAATTTGTCTTAAATCTACTAAAGTCTTTGGGTTAAACTTCATATAACCCAATTCTTTGGCAATTTCTACGTTGCTTTTTATACTAAATCCGCCTAGCGCCACAACTTTACCGATTTTTTCGGAAACTTCAATAATTTGTTTGATACGAGTAAGTAGAGAAGCAAAAGTACCAATAATAATACGACCTGGTGCTTTGGTAATAAGGTCTTCTAGGTTTACACCGATTTCGGATTCGGAAATCTGGTGGCCAGGCTGAGAAGCGTTGGTGCTGTCGGATAATAGTGCTAGTACACCTTCGCTACCAATTTTGGCGATTTTTTGTAAGTCCGCTGGTTGTTCGCCGGTAGGTTGGTAATCAAATTTCCAGTCACCAGTATGGATAACTACGCCTTCTGGAGTGCGTACTATTACACCCATAGAATCTGGAATGTTGTGGTTAAGATGGAAAAATTCTAATTCAAAACCGCCCAGTGTTAGTCTGTCATTTAGATTAACATTGTGAATATTGAGTGGGCGTAAATTTTTGTAATCTTCTTGGCGTTTTTTGATTACGGCATTGGTAAGAGGTAGGCCATAAATAGGAGGGTATCCGAGCATTGGGATAAGGTGGGGGATGCCGCCGATATGGTCGTAGTGGCCGTGGGTTATAATAACTCCGCGAATATTTTTTTCTTTTCCTTTTAGGTACGACATGTTTGGAATTATATAATCAATTCCAGGCATATCTTCTTCTGGGAATTGTAAGCCCATGTCTACTAAAATAATATCGTCACCATATTCAAACATGGTGCAGTTACGGCCCACTTCTTCTAATCCACCCAAAACTACGACTCGCAGTTTCTTTTCTTCTACACGGAAGCGCGCAAAAGAAGCGCCTTCTGCCGGTTTGGAAGGTTTAAGGGGTGAGGGTAGTCTATTGGTCTGGAATGTTCGTCTTTGTCTTTGCGGGTTAGGCGAGGCACCGCCGTGCATGGCACGATTATCGCCGTTAATAGGCGGTTTCATTGGGCTTTGGGTCGGGCTGGCTGAGTATCTGATCATACCTTAAAAATTTAGTCCTGATTTTTGTTAAGAGAAAATCAGGGAAGTTAATATTTATATGTGAGCTGTTGGTTGTTCTGGCGTGATGCTTAGCGTTGTGGACGAGGAGGGACTCGAACCCTCAAGGATTGCTCCATACGCTTCTGAGACGTACGCGTATACCAGTTCCGCCACTCGTCCTTTGAATGGTTTTTTTAGAAACCACTCCATTGACGTTTTGTTTTTAGGTACCAGTTTCCCAGGTCGTTAAATCTATCTGATGGAGAAAATGCTTGCTCAAGCTTGATTCCTTTAATATCCTTACTAGCTACAAAATTATAGGTAGGAGTGTAAAGAAAAATTGCCGGAATTTCTTTGGCCAAAATTTCTTGAAATTTTTCGTATTGTTCGGCGCGTACTTTTTCGGTGGTGGTTGCTCTTGCATCTTCTAGTAATTTGTCGGCTGTGCGGTTTATAAACAAAGCTAAATTTAAGCCCGGGTAAGTGATTTGGGAGGAGTGCCAAAAAGGGTACGGGTCTGGATCTGCCCCTACTATTTCTCCGTAGAGCAGAACTTCGTAGTTTCTGTCTCTCAAAATGTCTTTTACTATCTGGTTGCTGCCTATAGTTTGAATAGTTGTTTTTATACCCATTGCACGCCACATTTTGGCAATCGTTAGAGCTGCCTGCTGGTATTCGGAGGTGTCTACGGTGGTAATGGAAATGCTTAAAATTTCGTTGTTTTTATTTTTTCTATAGAAACTTTGATCCGGGTCCATCTCTTGGCGGATAGATTCGGCTACGTCGTCTTCTATTTTTTTAACGGCCGCAGCTATTTCTTCTTCCGGGGTAGTGGTATTTTTCTTTATAGCTTCTATGTCTGCTTGTTTAGTTTTTAGCAAAGCTTCGTATTCGGTTTTAAAATATTCTTCCGGTTGAATTTTGGACCAAGTTTTTGTAAGTATTTGGTTTGTTTTTTCTGTATCAAGGCCAGGAAAGTTTATTTCTGTATTGTATCCTAGAGCGCCTTTTAGAATAGGGGAATTGATTGTTTCTCCCTTATTTCCCAAAGCTTCTTCTAGAATTTTATTTTTATCCAGAGCTAAATTTAAAGCCAAACGAAAATCGTTATCTTTTAGCACAGACGCTGTATCGGAATTAAAGAAAAGAGCCGTGTATTGTGGTAGTTCAAATTTGTATGGGCTAAAGTTTTTACCGGCAACTTTATCTGCCAAATCGTTTGGTAGGAAGCTGGCGGCCATAACGTCTTGGCTCTTAAGAGCGGTAGCTGCTTGGGTAAAGTCTGTATAAAATTTAAAGGTTAGTGTTTTTAGGTAAGGCGCTTTTTGGTAATAAAAATTATTGCGCTCTAGAGTGTAGCTGTTTATGTTTCCGCTAGAATCTTTGGTTAATTTATCAAATTTCCAAGGACCAGAACCGACCGGCTGGATGTTTGTCTTTGCTAGTCTAATTGCAGACGGTGGAATATTAACCCAGGTATGTTGAGGTAATATACCGGCGGTAAGGCTGTTTAAAAATGGAGCGAACGGTTCTTTCAAGACAAACTTAACAGAAAAATCTCCAGTTTGTTCTATGGCAATGCCTTGGAAAGCGGAATATAACGGACTGCCAACTTCTTGATCTTGGATAGTTTGGAAAGTAAAAACTACGTCGTCGGCAGTTAGCGGCTCTCCGTCCGACCACTTTATATCTTCGCGTAATTTTATATCATAAGTCTTTCCGTCTTCTTCTATGGTATATTCACTTGCTAGGTCGGGGATTAGTTTTTGTTGATTAGTATACTTAAATAATCCAGTGTAGATTAGAGAAGTTAAATCTCCGTCTACATCGTTGGCGGAAGAAAAAAGAGGGTTGATATATTTCGGTTGTCCGATTAGAGCTTCGCTGTATTCTCCGCCATTTGCAGGCACAATTGTAAAGTTCTTTAAAAACCAAATGGTAGACCAAGTAGCGATAGTTAATAAAAATACTCCCAGCGCACCGCTAACAATCTGCTTTTCTTTTTTTGTTAAAAAACTACCCAAGTATCTAAATTGAGACCAGCTTGGGATTACTCTCGGTTGGAGTTTTTTTATAAGTTTTTGGTCAAAATTACGAGAGGGCATGGAGACATCCAAAGAGCCCTGTTTTTTCTTAATCCAAAAAAATAGTTTGGACAAATTCATGTGAGAATAAATAATGAAGAATGAATTACGAAGCAAGAATTATGAATTGAGTTGTAAGTGCTATCGTAACTCGTTCGCGACCCATAATTCTTAATTCATGATTCCTAATTCCCAGTCTTGTTTATAGAACAAGTCGGATAAGAGAAGCGCTAAAAAAAACAACGGCAATAACAACAGTTGCAAGATGTAAAATTTTGTCTACGCCTCGTTTGGTGCTGTAAATATTGCTAGAACCACCAAAAACACCGCTAAGTCCTGTACCTTTTTGTTGTAAAAGGATTGCGGCCACAAGTAAGGCGGCTAAAGTAAATTGGATGATATTAAAAATAGTAGTAGTCATATGATTTGGAGAAGTATTTAAGGTAAAGATAGTATATCACTGGTGAGTAGTTTTGTCAACCCTGTTAAATGTCGCTCGGCGACAATTTTTGCTTAGGCAAAAATGATTTAATAGGGTTAACCGGGTAAATATTTTGTTGTCTATGTAATTATATAGTATAATAGTCCTGTATTTTAGTTTGGTAAAGTTTTGAAATTTATTATTATGCGTTGGTATCAGACTTCTTGGGGAGTGGCATTGCTAGGGTTGGGCGGACTACTATTGGTAGGCGGTGTAGTTTTTGCCGCTGTAACTGCTAATTTTTGGTGGCAAATTAAACAAGGTAAAGGCGATCTGTTGCAGCAAAAAATTTATAGTGGGTTTGATGAAGATTTGGAAGCAAAAAATAAAGGTGGTAAAGAGGGTAGTAATGTTTTGGAAAATAAAGGTTCTCCTTTTTTGGGTAATCCTAGCGCTCCTATCACTATTGTGCTTTTTGGTGATTTTCGTTGCCCTAATACAAAAAATGCTTGGCCAATATTACAAAGACTGTTGGGTCAGTATGGCCATAAAGTAAAGTTAATTTTTCGACATTTTCCAGCAGAGTCTATACCTGGTCATCAAGGAGCAAATAAGTTATCTCAGATAGCTGTTTGTGCTTATGGGCAGGGGCAAGAGAAGTATTGGGGTGTCCATAATTATTTTTTTACTAGGCAAAATGATTTACCTACCTATCTTGGAGCAGCAGATTTATCCACTTTGGCAAACGAAGTTGGTCTAGATCTTCCGAAATTAAACGACTGTTTAGTTGGTCCTAATGCTTTGTATAAAATAAACGAAGATTATGCAGACGGATTGCGGTTTGGAGTACGCGGTACGCCTACGTTTTTTATAAATGGTCAGAAGATAGAAGGGGTCATACCATGGGAAGTGTGGGAAGGATTTGTAAAACAATTTTAAATTTAGCTTTAGAATAATAAGCCAATATGTTTAAGAAAATTATAGTCAGTACTTTACTATTATTTTCTTTGTTTCCATTTTCTTCGGCAAGTGCTCTGGATGCTTCTAGCCAAATTCCAGCATTAAACCCATTTTGTTGGAAAAAGAAAGATTGCTTTGAGATGAGAGCAAAATATATTACGGGCACTGCCACCAAAGAAGATTTAGAAAATGGATTTGTTTCTGGCGCTTCGGCATTTCCGTGTGTTGGTGGCGAAAAAGATAATGAGTGGGGCAGGTGTCTGCCAGCTGGTAAGAGTGTAACAGAAATTTCATTTGGAGGACAAAATAGGTTTTCTCATATTGGTGAGTTTATTTTGTTAATGTATAAGTACACAGTGACTATCGCCAGTATTGTGGCTGTTATAGTTATAATACTTGCTGGTGTGCAATGGGTAACATCTGCTGGTAGTAGTGAAGTTATAAATGCGGCCAAAAAAAGAATCGGTGGCGCAGTGATTGGTCTTTTTATTACTTATCTGTCATATTTTATTTTAAATACAATCAATCCTGCTTTGATAAATTTGCGAATGCCTCAAGTGTGGCTTATACGGCCAATGCATTTGGTTCCAGAATTTTGCAAACAGATAGCTACTACTGATGGTGGTAAACAGGTAAAGTTTGTGTATTATGCAAATTACGATGATCAGAAATCACCTGTTAAACCAGAAAATGCTGGGAAAGATGAGTTGGTTTATGGAAACTATAAAGATGGTGCTGGTAATCCAATGTTTTATTGTGGGCGTAGGTTTTTGGCAGAAGGAAGTGGTACCCAAACTTGTTTTGGCGGCCTTTGTCCTTCGGAGCCGGGCAATAGACAATCATGTGCAAGAGACGATAATAATAGCGGTCTGCAGTGCCATAAAGGTGAATTGGCAATACATTTACGTATAGACATAGAGGCTTTTGATTTAGGGGAGCAAATAAGCCAGGCAGTAGACAAGCTTAACGATGGAATTTTTGTTACAAAGGCTATGGAAACAAAATGGGTATATAACACTCAGGTTTTTCGTGCAGTTTGTAAGAATATAATTGCTGGTGGCACAGAAGCGTTTTATTTAGCTAATAATGGTGCCCCAAAGTCGTGGTGGTATGGAGACAAGCGATTATTTGGTCCCGGAGGTAATAGTACAGGCGGTGGTATTCCTGGCGATCCCTATTGGGAGTATCAATTTTATTATACGGATTTGATTGATTATGAAAAAATGAATTGGGATTGTGATCATGGTGGTGAAGTGGTGGGCTATTTACTTAGAATAGAAACGCACGCTAGACAGTCAACCTGGGATAAATATAAGCCAAGCTTAACGGAGGTTCTAATACCTGGCTATGGCATAGGAAACGCTATATATAAATTTTTATTTGATGATGGTCCGCAGCCGAATTTAAATATAGGGTATGATAGAAGTACTGGGCAGCCTGTATTTGGCACATTCCCTGATGATGTAAAAACTATTGCTAATTATATACCTATAGATTTGCTTAAGGAAGGTTTGTCTTTAGACATCAATCTTACTATAAGTAAACTTATTAAAATGAAAGGTAAGCCCGGTAGCACTCCGATGGATAGTTTTTTAAATACAGTTCCGTTTCCAAAACCAGAAGTACAGGACCTGCCTTTGGATTAACGGCCGTTGTATTATATTAGGCAGAACATAATGTCTATGTTAAAAAAAATTACAATCATTTTTTTCGCACTGTTTTTCTTTTTTGCTTCGTCTCCGGTTAGTGCGGTAGATACATCTAGTCGTATTCCAGACCTGAATCCTATTTGCTGGAAAAGAAAGGCCTGTTTTGAGATAAGAAAGAACTTTCTACTTGGTAGTCCATCTGCAGAGCAGCTAGAAGATGGTTTCATTTCCGGTCCCGCAGCCTTTCCTTGTGTAGGTGGGCAGGATGATAATCAATGGGGTAGGTGTTTGCCAGGGGGTGCTGCAAAGACAGAGATATCTTTTGCTGGGCAAAATAAATTTTCCAATATAGGGGATTTTCTTGTCATAATGTATAGGTATTTGGTAGGGATTGCCAGTATAGTATCCGTAATAGTTATTATAGTGGCGGGTGTGCGATGGATTACTTCTGGTGGCAATAGCGAGGCAATAGGCAGCGCCAAAAAAAGAATAGGCGGAGCTATTATAGGTTTGTTCATTGCCTATATGTCATATTTTGTTTTAAATACAATCAATCCAGCATTGGTAAATTTACGTTTGCCGCAGAATTGGCTTGTTAGGCCGCAGCATTTACTCCCTCAATTTTGCAAAGATGTTCCTGGTGCCAAAGATGGGAAAATGGAATTTTCATATTTTGCTGGAGCGGGTGAGCAGACAACGCCAGCTAAATTGGTGGGGAATGAAAAGTTTGACTTGAAATATGGAGAGCAAAAAGATGCAGAAGGCGAACCGGTATTTATGTGTGGACGAAGGTTCTTGGCAGATGGGGGCGGAACGCAAGCTTGCTTTGGCGACCTTTGTAGTAGAGAAGGCCAAAACATGCAAATGTGTGGCAAAGGCCTAAAAAAAGAATCTTTGACACTGTGCAGTCCAGGAGAATTACGTATACATTTTTATATAGATTATATTGATGATATAGAAGAGCAGCTTAAATTGGCAGCTGCCAAGGTTAATAAAAGCTTGCTTATTACCGGTTCTTTGGAAAAAGAATGGTTAAAAGCGGATCAGGTTTTTTGGGGTGTTTGTGATGCCGGAGCGTATACGGTTATTCCTGTTCAGGACAGAGGGTTAATTAAACAGCCACCTTTGCGCTACTATCTTGCAGATGATGGTGCGAAAAGAACATGGGCCGATAGTAGTGATAAGGCGCATGTAGAAAGGCAAATAGATAGTGGGGGGCAGTATTATGAATATTTAATCTCTTATACTGGTCTTGTTGATAATAACGAAAGTCAGAGTTGGAATTGTAAATATGGAGGTCAGCTTGTAGGATACTTTTTGCGCTTAGAAACAGCTGCTCAGCAATCTACCTGGTCGGATATTGGAGATGTGCTTACTCTTTCTTCTCCCTATCATTATCCAAACTTGAATGTTGGGTACGACAGCGCCACAGATCAGCCTTTATTTGGTACATTTTCACAAGATGTCGGTGCAAGTTTAAGTGATTATAGTAATTATATCCCTATAGAAAAGTTAAAAAATGGTGGTTTGCGATTTGAGGTAGGTCTTACTATGGGCAAGTATTTAAAAATGGTGAAAAACCCCGGTGAAACACCGCAAAGGTATTTAGACGACCTTCTTTTTTAAACCTGTTTCTATAATTGTTGTTTATTTTAGTTTTAATTTGGGTTAATTTTAAAATTAACCATGCTTTATGTTACTGACCCAATAGCGATTGACATCTTGCCAAAACCTGCTACAATATACCACTGATTTAAGATATCAACTCTTTTCATTGTATGCAGGACAAACTCATCATAAAAGGTGCTCGTGTACATAATTTAAAAAATGTATCTTTGGAAATTCCAAAGAACAAATTGGTAGTTATTACCGGCCTATCTGGTTCTGGTAAATCTAGCCTAGCTTTTGACACTATCTATGCCGAAGGCCAAAGGCGCTATGCCGAATCGCTGTCTTCTTATGCGCGCCAGTTTATGGAAGTGCGAGACAAGCCAGATGTAGATAGTATAGAAGGTCTTTCTCCTACAATTGCTATTGATCAAAAAAGTTATACTCAAAATCCTCGTTCTACCGTAGGCACAGTTACCGAAATTTACGACTACATGCGTTTGTTGTTCGCTAGAACTGGACAACAGTACTGCCCGGATTGTCAGGAGCCAGTGCGCGCCTATACGCAGGGTGGAATATTAGAAGAGGTTCGTCGTCGTGCTCGTAAAAGCGGCAAGCTTTTGTTGTTGTCTCCGCTAATTAGAAATGCAAAAGTAGTTCGTGCTGATTTGGTAGAAAAAGTAGAAAAATCTGGCTACGAATCTGTGCGTGTAAACGGCGAAGTGATGAAAATAAATAGTTTGGCCAAGTACGAATTTTCTGAAAATAAACTATACAATGTAGAGTTGCTAATTGGGGAGATAGAAGACTTCCAGAAGCAAGACTTAATGAAGATGGTAGAGTCCGCTTTGGATTTGAGTGACGGGCTGCTTATTCTTGCCGAAACTTCTAAAAACTCTGGTAAGGATGAAACTTTTTCTACTTCTGGGTTGTGCCATAAGTGCGGTAAAATAATGCCGATCTTAGATATGCGTAGCTTTAGTTTCAATAGTCCATATGGTGCTTGTCCTCGTTGTACTGGTTTGGGTATTACTCAAGAAGTGGATCCAGAATTAGTAATTCCAAATGATAGACTAACACTCGCCGAAGGCGCGGTGCAGCCATGGATGCGTATCACTGGCAACCAAAGTTGGTACCAAAAAATCATTGCCGCTGTGGCCGCTAGTCATGGTTTTTCTATTAACACTCCGGTAAAAGACTTGGGTCCAAAAATTAAAAATATTATTTTGCAGGGCACAGGTGAGCAAGAATACATGGTAGATGGTAAAAAAACAAAGTTTACCGGTGTTGTTCCAAATTTGTTGCAAAGACATCTGGAAACCGATTCCGAATATGTGCGCCGTGAAATAGAACAGTACATGCACGAAACCGTCTGTCCTCTTTGTTCTGGCAAAAGATTGCACCGAAATTCTTTGGCTGTAAAAATTGGCGAGTTTAATATCGCCGATCTGTGCGCGCTAAATATAGAAGACAATATAGAATTTTTCAAAAAAATTAATACCAAACTGGTTGCTTCTGGAAATTTGGGTGGGTTAAGCGATACTCAAAAAGCAGCTATAGCTAAACCTATCTTGAAAGAAATTGTTCAACGATTAGAAAGCTTGTCCAAAGTAGGCTTAAGCTATTTGGCTATAGATAGATCTATGAATACGCTTTCTGGTGGCGAGGTAACCCGCACCAGATTGGCTACACAACTATCTACAGGCTTGATTGGTGTTATATATATACTTGATGAACCGTCCATCGGCCTGCATCCAAAAGACAACAAAATGCTTATAGAAAGTTTGCGATCTTTGCGCGATTTGGGTAATTCTGTAATCGTGGTAGAACACGACAGTGCCATGATGGAAGCAGCCGATTATATTATTGATGTGGGGCCTGGCGCTGGTGTGGGTGGAGGGCAAATTATCGCCCAAGGCACGGTAGCTCAAATTAAAAAAACCAAAAAATCTTTGACTGGGGAGTACTTATCTGGTCGTAGTAAAATTAGCTGTGAGCCAGAAAAAGGCCAAGACAAATCAAAAAAGCCAAGTGGTAAGTCTATAAAAGTTATCGGTGCCAAAGCGTTTAATTTACAAAATGTTGATGTAGAAATCCCTTTGGGCAAACTGGTTTGCGTAACGGGTGTTTCTGGATCCGGTAAATCAACCTTGGTTATAGATATTTTGGGCAAAGCTTTGTCTAAGCATTTTTATCGCGCCAAAGAAGAGCCGGCGGCTCATAAAGAAATAAAGGGTATAGATAATATAGATAAAGTTATTGCTATTGATCAATCTCCAATTGGCCGCACTCCGCGATCTAGTCCAGCTACATATACTGGCGTATTTACTTTGATCCGGGATTTGTTTGCAGATTTGCCAGAAGCCAGAATGAACAATTACGATGCCGGCAAATTTAGCTTCAATGTAAAAGGTGGCGGTCGTTGTGAGGCCTGTGCTGGTGATGGTTATGCACGAATTCCCATGCAATTTTTGGCAGATGTATATGTACAGTGTTCCGAATGTGATGGTGCTCGATATAATAGAGAAGCTTTGGAAATTCATTATCGCAGCAAGAATATTGCCGATGTGCTAAACATGACAGTAGATGAAGCTCGCATGTTCTTTGGCGATATACCAAACATTTCTGATAAATTAAATATCCTGCGTGAAGTTGGTTTGGGCTATATGCATTTGGGTCAGCCAGCTACCAAGTTGTCTGGCGGTGAAGCGCAGAGAGTAAAGCTGGCTACCGAATTGTCTCGCAGCTCTACCGGCAAAACTTTATATATTTTAGATGAACCTACCACAGGTTTGCACTTCGAAGATATCCGTCATTTGTTACAAGTACTTAATCGTTTGGTGGCCAAAGGAAATACTGTGCTGATTATTGAACATAATTTAGAAATCATCGGTTGTTCCGATTGGATAATTGATATGGGTCCGGGCGGCGGTAGACACGGAGGCCAAGTAGTGGCTCAGGGCACAGCCGCAGATCTTATGAAGAATAAAAATAGTTGGACTGGTAAATACCTAAAGACATTGCCATAAGAAGTTAAGCAAAAATCAAAAAACCTCCACTCAGGAGGTTTTTTGATTTAAGATTACTTAGTTTTCTTTTCTTCCAATTTTCTTTTGAAGTTTGTGTCGGCCAAGAAGTGTAGTTTGGCGCGTCTTACAGCGTATTCTTTTACTACTTCCACTTTGTCTATGTTAGGGGAATGTACAGGGAAGATTTTTTCTACACCTACGCCATTGGAGATTTTGCGCACTGTAAATGTGCCGCCAGCCTCTTGTCCGTGTTTGGTGGCAATAATAGTGCCCTCAAAAACCTGGATGCGGTCTTTTTCTTCTCCTTTGGTGTTGGTTTCTTTGATTTTTTGGTGAACACGCACCAGCATGCCTGGTCTGTAGATGATTGCTTTGTCTGAAGTTTGTTCTGTCATACAAGAATGAATAATTTTAGCTTGGTTATTATGGGGCTTATTCTAGCTGATTATTTGTTTTTTGTCAACCCTGTTAAATAACCCCGATCAATCGGGGTTGCCACTGGGCGGCTTTAATAGGGTCAACCCTGTTAAATTATGCCTGCGCCAGACCGGTCTTGCCGGATTTAATAGGGTCAACCCCGAATCCCTAATTGTTGCTTTTGAGGTGTTCCTGTACTATTTTGGCTACATTAGCTACCGTTTCGTCCAATTTACCTTCGTAGTTTGTTAGTTTATAGCCATAATCTTTGGAAGCCTCTATCTCCTGGGATACAATCTTTATTCGTTCGGCTATCTGTTCTTTGGTTAGTCCACCTCGTTTTTCTACTCGTTGTTCCAATATGGCTATGCTCTCTGGTAGAAGGAAGATAGATAAGTTCTTTATGCCTAATTTATCCATGCTATGTTTACCGTTTACATCAATATTGGAAAACACAATGCTATGTTCGGCTAGCATTTTAGCTAGGTATTCTTTGGGAGTACCGTAGTAGTTACTAGCATAATTGTTATATTCTACAAAGTATCCTTCTTTTATTTTGCTTTCAAAATCTTCTTTGGAAATAAAATTATAAGTCACCCCTTCTTGGTCTGCTGGTCTTGGAGCACGAGAGGTGGTAGTAACTAATCTGGCAGAGTTAGGGAAAATTTTTATTAATTCTTCTATGGTAGCGTCTTTGCCACCCCCAGTAGGAGAAGAAATTATTACAAAAAGACCGGTAGTACTTTGCATATATTATCTTAATAACTTTAGAAAAGTTTCTAGTTCTTTTGGTAGGGGAAGTGTAAATGTTTGTTTTTCACCCTTTAGGTCTGTAAATCCAAGCGTGGTGGAATGCAGAAAAAGTCTGCCTAGTTTTTTGTCCCAAACACGCTTTTGTTTCTTTTGGAAGTATAGCGGGTCACCAACTAGTGGGTGGTCATAAGCAAGGAAGTGAACGCGGATTTGGTGCATGCGGCCAGTATGAATTTTTATTTTAAGCAAAGTAAAATTAACGAACTCTTTTGCAATTATAAATTCCGTTTTTGCTTCCTTGCCTTCGGTGGTTTGGTTTTCTGGCAAAGCGGCCATACGAGCTGAAGTTTTAGATCTGCCAATACGAAAATTTACTTCACCCCATTCTCGGGCAACTTTTCCGTGCACGAGGGCGGTATATTCTTTTTCAACAGTTCGGTTTTTGAATTGTTCTTTTAGGTGGACAAACATTTTTTGTGTTTTGGCAATTACCATAAGACCCGAAGCTTCTTTGTCTAATCGGTGTACTATGCCTGGGCGATCTGGGTCTTCGCCCACTTTTTTTATCTTCGGATATTTTTTAGTTATAAAATCAGCCAAGGTGTTGGTTTCGCCAGCCATTGTCGGGTGGGCCAAAATACCAGTAGGTTTGTTTACTACGATATAGTCTGGTGTATCGGCTATGATTTCAATTTTGGCTGCTGGTTCCAATGCTTTAGTGCTCTTGTGAGTAGCTGTTGGTTTATCTTCGGTTTGGGTTTCCGTAGCTGGGACTTTGTAACTTACCACATCGCCAATGTCTAGTCTCTGGGCGGCTTTGGTTGTTAATTTTTTATTTATAGAAAATAGTTCTTGATCTATCATTTTTTGGGCTTGCGATCTGCTAATCTTTAGTTTTTCTGATAAAAAAACATCGAGCCGTTGTCCGGCTTGTTTTTCTGTAATTTTTGTTTTGCCTGGTATTTTCATTTTATGAAGATAATGACCAAATTGGTGCGCCCGGATGGACTTGAACCGTCGACCCCTGCCTTATAAGGGCAGTGCTCTAACCACTGAGCTACGGGCGCGCATATAATATCTGTGTACTTGTTAGTAGGCGGACAATCACTGCCTGCCCGCCGAGGTATGGGTGCCGCAGAGCCGAATGGGTGCGGTGTGAACCGAGAGGCGGGAGCTATAGGTGCCTAATGTAGGCAAGTATAGCATTTCTCCTAATAATTTCAAGTAGCAAACAGCATTGCCAAAACAGCTTTAAACTGTTAAAGTTGATTTAACGAAATCACGTCGGGTAGCGTCCATTGAGACCCGACGCCGTGTTTTTATGGACCTAAATTCCAAAATATTTTTCAAAATCAACGCTCTTGTAGGTAAATCCAAGTTATTGGATAGTTTTGGTCGTGCCGGCGCAGAATGGGTAATGATAGCCGTAATTGCTTGGTATGTAGCCGCAGTTTTTGTAGAAAGAATGCCAAATATAACCGATGTGTTAATACCTCTAATATTTTTGGGGGTAGCTTGGTGTGTGGGTTGGGGCATAAATCTGCTTTTAGCTTGGTCTGTTCGCGAACATCGACCATATGTTGTTTATCCACAAGCCAAGACTTTATTTAAGCCAATGATGAGTTGGAAGTCTTTTCCTTCGGATCATAGCATGACAGCTTTCCTTGTTTTGTTTATGGCTTATATTTTTAATTTACCTGGGTCATGGGCTTTGTTTCCAATGGCTTTGTGGGTGGTTTGGGGAAGGGTATATGCAGGCGTACATTATCCGTTAGATATTTTGGGAGGAGTTGGAGTAGCTATTTTTGTTGCGGCTATTGCCAGGTTTTTGTTTGGCGTAATTCTTAATTAAAACATCTATTATGAACGCAATTATTCTATGTGGAGGGTTGTCTACGCGTTTGGGAGAAATTACTAAATCAATTCCAAAAATTTTGTTAGAAGTAAAAGGTAAAACAGTTTTGGATTGGCAATTAGAAAAACTAAAAAAGATTGGCATTACTGAAGTGGTTTTGGCCGCTGGCCACTTGGCCGAAATTTTGCATCAGAATATTGGTCTTCACAGAGATGGTCTAGATCTTGTCTACGCTATAGAAGAAGAAAAGTTGGGTACCGGAGGGGCAATAAAACACGCTTGGGGTTATGTTTCAAAACCAGAGGAGCCAGTAGTAATTTTAAATGGAGATATTTTGGCGTCGGTAAATTTGGCAGATATGGTAAAGTATTTATCTCCAGCTAGTGATGGCATGATTTTGGGTGCTTTGGTAGATGATGCAGCTAGCTATGGTACATTAGAGTATGATTCAAGATTTCATCTCAAAAATTTTAAAGAAAAAGCCGGCATACATTTACCTGGCCATATAAACGGCGGTATCTATATATTTAATCCTCAAACCAAAGAATATTTCCCTGCAGAAAAATCTTTTAGTATAGAATACGATGTCTTTCCAAAGATGAAAGATTTGTATGTTCATCAGTCTAATGACGCTTGGGTGGATATTGGTGTGCCAGAAAGATTAGAATGGGCCAGAGCCAATTGGAAAGAGTAGTGTTTATGGGATCATTTAATAAAAATGTTGTAGTTTTTTCTTTAGTTATTATTTTAGCATTACCGCTGGCTGGTTTGTGGTATTACAAAAAAACTCATCCTAGATATATTGCGCCACTTCCACCAAGACCGGAAGTTACCGTTACCATAATTCCAGGCTGGAATTTGCGGCAGGTAGCCGGTTATTTGGTTAAACTTGGGTTTGCCTCTACTACCGACGATGTGTATAGGCTAACTGGCGAGCCGGCCTATGACTATCGAAGAGTGGCATCCGTATTTCCAAAAATTGATGACTCTAGGATTGTAGCCGAGAAACCCGGTTATGATTCCTACGAAGGGTATTTGGCGCCAGAAACATTTAGAGTATTTAGAGACGCCACTCTTTTGGATGTTTTAAAAAAATTAGTTGGTCAAAGAGAAAAAGAAATAACAGAACAGATGTGGGCAGATATAGAAAAGTCTGGGCATAGTTCTTATGAAATTTTAACTATGGCTAGTATTTTGGAAAAAGAAGTGCAAACACCGCAAGATAAGGCAAAGGTGGCCGATATATTATGGCGTAGATTAGAAAAAAATTGGGCTCTTCAGGTAGACTCTAGCGTGCATTATGTGGCCGACAGAACTGGTGATGTGTTTACTACCGAAAAAGAGCGCGATATTGATTCTCCTTGGAATACATACAAATACCCTGGATTACCGCTTGGCCCTATTGCTAATCCGGGCGTAGAATCAATTAAGGCAGCGATTTACCCAGAAAAGAACGGCTATTGGTATTTTTTAACTGGCAAAGATGGTATGGTGTATTATGGAAAAACTTTGGAGGAACATAATGCGAATAAACGAAAGTTATAACTTTATACTATGTTAGAAAAATTTTTTGGGAGAGGCGGAAAAGAAAATTCAAAAAACCCCGCTCAAGAGGGTGTGGAGTTGGGGGAAATGGTCGGAGAGGTTCATTCTACAGACATCAAAAAAAGATATGACAAAGTTTGTAAAGAATCAAGACTGTATTTTAAAGATTTAGGGATTGTAGAGGGGGATAAAATTGAGTTTAGATTTGATAATGGTAATATGGCTGAGGGGGTAATTGAAAGCTTTGGTTCGTTGCATACCTATCTTTATAATCCGGAGTCTGATTTTATAGCAAGTGCACGGGTTGAGGGTCGTAGTTTTACCATATATCCTAAAGATTTAAAAACAGGTCGTGCGAAAAGAATATAAATATGCTTACCTCAGATTTTGATTACAATTTGCCAGAAAATCTTATTGCCCAAGTGCCACTGGAGCCACGAGATAGCTCTAGATTGATGGTAATAGATAAAGAAAAAAATAGTGTTGAACATAAGCGCTTTTTTGATATTGTAGATTTTTTACAAAAAGGTGATTTGCTAGTTTGGAATAACACAAAAGTTTTCAAAGCCAGACTGCGCGGATATTTGATGTTGGACGAAAATGTAATAAAGGTAAATAAAAACATCGACTCAACTGACAAAATTTTAAATTCATCACCAGTAGAAATTTTTTTGGTAAAGCCGATGGAAAATAATAAGGTTTGGAAGGTTCTGGCTAAGCCGGGAAGAAAACTGAGGTTGGGTATGAAAGTTGTTTTTGCAGAAGATTTTTCGGCCGAAGTAATGCTCAAAGAAAACGACGGTACGTATCTAATTCAGTTTGATGAAGATGATATGTCGGTGCGCGCCAAGGCAAATAAGTATGGCGAAGTGCCTACGCCACCATATGTGGATAATCCGGAATTAAAAATGAAGGATAAGGAATTAAGTGAGAAATACCAAACGGTTTATGCTAAAGAAGAGGGTTCGGTAGCCGCGCCCACAGCCGGGTTTCATTTTACGCCAAACTTAATAGAGAAATTAAAAGCAAAAGGTGTAGAGTTTGCCGAGGTAACTTTGCATGTGGGCCTAGGTACATTTTTGCCGGTAAAAACAGATAAGATAGAAGAGCATAAAATGCATGAGGAGTGGGTAGAAATAACTTCTAAAAATGCAGATTTAATAAATGCTGCCAAAGCAGAAGGCAGGCGAGTGGTGGCTGTAGGCACTACCACAGTGCGGGTGTTAGAGGGTGTAACAAAAACCCAAGGAAGTTTACGTCCGTATACCGGAGATATAAATATTTTTATTTATCCTGGGTTTAAATTCCAAGTTGTAGATGCGCTTATTACCAATTTTCATTTGCCAAAATCTACACTTCTTATGCTGGTATCCGCGTTTGTGGGCAATAAAGATTTTATGTTGGAATGTTACCAGAAGGCAGTAGAGGAAAAATATAGATTTTTTAGCTTTGGCGATGCGATGTTGATTAAGTAAATAAACAAACAAAAAAGACACCACAGTCCGGTGTCTTTTTTGTTTTGATTTAACGAAATCACGTCGCGCAATCGTCATTTGAAGCGCGACGCTGTAAATTTGTTTATCCTTCAACAGTTACACCCATATTTCTAGCTGTGCCTTCTACCATACTCATGGCAGCTTCTACTGTGTGGCAGTTTAAGTCAGGCATTTTCTTTTCAGCGATTTGGCGTACTTGAGCTTTGGTTATTTTACCAACTTTTTCTTGTAGTGGTTTACCAGAACCTTTTGATATGCCAGCAGCTTTTTTGATAAGCTCTGGAACCGGTGGAGTTTTCATTATGAAATCAAAACTGCGGTCGGCGTATACAGAAATGATTATTGGAACTACTTCACCTTTTTTATCTTGAGTTTTGTCGTTGAATTCTTTACAGAAACTTTGGATATTCAAACCATGCTGACCCAAAGCTGGACCAATAGGTGGTGCTGGGTTGGCAGCTCCGCCAACAATTTGTAATTTGATTTGCGCTATTAATTTTTTTGCCATAAATAGTGTGTTATTTTTTAAATTATTCACGATCGAGAAGCCGGTTTGTCATCCCGACCGTAGTGGAGGGATCCCTTAAACCTTGAGAGGGATTCTTCACTCTGTTCAGAATGACATTCCGCGATCGCTTTAATCTTTATTAACCTTTTTTAACTTGCATTGCATCTAGTTCTACCGGTGTTTCACGTCCAAACATTGTGATAAGAACCTTTACCTTGCCTCTTTCTTGATCAACATTGCTAATCTTACCTTCAAAGTTTTTGAACGGTCCGTCGGTAATAGATACTGTTTCGCCAACTTCGAAATCAATCTTGTGTTGAGGTTCGGAAGCGGACATGCGTTTGAGCAATGAATCAACTTCGGATTGATCTATTGGGGTAGGGGTAGTACCAGAACCTACGAAGCCAGTAACGTTCGGGGTGTTGCGTACAACGTACCAAGAGTCATCGGTTACAATCATTTCTACTAGCACATAGCCAGGGAAGATTTTTTCTTCGACTACGGAACGTTTGCTGTTTTTGATTTTTATTTTCTTTTCTTTCGGAACCAAAATATTAAAAATTTTGTCTTGCATGGCAAAAGACTCTATGCGTTGCGCTAAGTTGCTTTTTACATTTTCTTCGTAGCCGCTGTAGGTGTGTAATACGTACCAGCGTCGTCCGAGATTAAGGGTTTGTTTTGCCATATGAATGATTTTGTCATCCCGAGCGAGGCCGTAGCCGACGAGGGATCTTTATTTTAATGAATAGATTTCTCACCCCCATAAAGGGGATTCGGAATGACAGTTAAATTATTTTAAAAACAAAGCAGTTACAGCACTTTCAAATACATAGTCTAGCAGGCCCAAAAATAGAGCCATACCAATACTAAGACCAATTACCACCAAGCTATAGTTTATAGTTTGGCTTTTGGTAGGCCAGGTTACCTTTTTCATTTCGTGGAAAGCTCCAACGAAGTAGTCTTTTATAGCTGTGAACATATTTTTGGTTTTTTAAAACAGCCTTTCGGCTGCCTTTATTTGATGAGTTAATAATACCTTATTATAGGGAAAATGTCAATACCCCAAAATTATAATGAGCATACCCGCACAGAACGGACATGCTCATACCAACCCTACCTTATCTTTACCTAGGAAATATGTATAACCAGAGCGGTGACAAAAAGAGCTATAGTAAAGGAGCAAATGAATGCACAGATAATCATCGTGCCAATTCCGCTGCTGTTGCCGGGGCTACCACTCTTCATTAGTATGGCAGACATCACCAAACCGGCGCCTAGTAGAATTGCGGCTAAGACTATGGGTAAGAAAAGGCCGGTAACTACACCTGCTGCTGCGCAAATAACCGAAACAGTGATTGTCCAAAGCATGATCGCATCCTCCATTGTGTTTGTTGGAGACAATTAACATAACAAAAAAACATCCTACTGTAAATACAGTAGGATGTTTTTTTAATTAAAATTTATATATCCAAATTAGCCACACTCTTAGCATGAGTCTGGATAAAGTTCTTGCGAGGGCCTACTTCGTCGCCCATAAGTATTTCAAATACTTCGTTGGCCAAAGCAGCGTCTTCTACAGTCACGCGTTTCATCATGCGGTTTTTTGGGTTCATGGTAGTTTCCCAAAGCTGTTCTGGGTTCATTTCTCCCAAACCTTTGTAGCGCTGGATGTTTACTTTAATTCCGTTCACTTCTAATCCTTGAACTTCATTTTCTTCTCCTTCTTTTGCCTCTGCTTCAGCAGGCTCTTCATTTTTTTCTTCTTTGGATTTTTTAGTCGCTGCAGCTTTGGCACCGGCTGTTGGTCCAACTATTTCTGCAAGTATCTTTTCTTTCTCTTCGTCATTATATGCATAGCGCATGTTTTTGCCATACTTCAAACTATATAGTGGCGGCTGGGCAATAAGAATATGTCCGCCAGAAATAAGAGTAGGGTAGTAGCGATAGAAAAATGTAAGAAGAAGTGTGCGGATATGGGCGCCATCCACATCGGCATCGGTCATGATTACCAGTCTGTGATAGCGCAGTTTGGTAATATCAAACTGTTCGCCGATGTTTGTGCCCATGGCGATAATAAGAGATTTTAATTCGTTGTTGGTAAGAATTTTATCTAGGCGAGCGCGTTCTACATTTAGCACTTTACCACGCAATGGCAAGATAGCTTGGTGTTCGCGGTCGCGCCCTTGTTTGGCACTACCACCGGCAGAGTCTCCCTCTACTATAAATAGTTCGGATTCTTCGGCATGGCGACTACTGCAGTCGGCCAATTTACCAGGCAAAGTAAATCCTTCCAAAGCGCCTTTGCGTAGAATGGTATCGCGAGCCATTTTGGCAGCGTTGCGTGCACGAGCGGAAAGTAAACATTTTTCTACAATTCCTTCGGCATCCTTCGGGTGTTCTTCCAAGAAAATTAAGAAAGCGTCGTTCATTACTGCTTCTACCGCGGCCTTTACTTCGGTGTTTCCAAGTTTGGCTTTGGTCTGGCCTTCAAATTGAGGTTCAGTAACTTTTATAGAGACTATACAGGTTAAGCCTTCACGGACGTCTTCGCCGGTAAGGTTGGAATCTTTTTCTTTTAGGAAGCCTTTGTTGCGAGCGTAACTGTTTAGACTTCGAGTAAGAGCGGTGCGGAAACCAGCAACGTGTGTACCACCTTCTGGATTGTAAATATTATTTGTGAAAGCAGAAAGCAATTCGTTGAATTCGTTGTTATATTGCAAAGCAACTTCTACTTTTACATCGTCTTGTTCTTTTTCTATATAAAAAACATTTTCGTTTTTTACTTCGTTGTTTTGGTTTAGGTGACGTACATAAGAAGCGATACCGCCTTCGAAATAAAATCCGTAAGTTGGGCTAGGGGAGGAAATAGCGGTTTTGTCGTCTGCTTTTTCTTGGCCTTCGCGCTTGTCGGTAATAGAAATACGAATACCTTTGGACAAGTATGCTTGTTGACGAATATGATCTACGATTGTTTTCCATTCGTAGTCTATAGTTTCAAAAATAGTATCGTCGGCGCGGAATGTAATGGTAGTACCGCGATCTTTGCAATTGCCAATTTCTCTAGCTTTTTTTACAGGCTTACCACCATCTCTAAATTCTTGTAACCAAACTTTGCCATCACGGTGAACTTCGGCTTTGGTATGAGTAGATAGGGCGTTTACTACAGACACACCCACACCGTGCAAACCACCGGAAACTTTATAACTTCCAGCATCAAATTTACCACCAGCGTGTAGTTTGGTCATTACAACCTCCAGTGCGCTAACACCCATTTGCGGATGAATATCTACAGGAATACCGCGGCCGTTGTCTCTTACTTCTATATAATGATCTGGTAAAAGAGCTATATCTATTTGGTCACAAAAACCAGCCATAGATTCGTCTATGGAGTTGTCTACCACTTCCCAGATAAGGTGGTGAAGACCAACCGGACCGGTGGAGCCAATATACATGCCCGGGCGACGACGTACGGCTTCTAGTCCTTCTAAGACAGTAATATTTGAAGCGCTATAATTGGCATCGGCTTTGTCGGAAACTTTGGCCTTTGCTTTGCCGGCAGCTTTTGCTTTGGCGAAAGCTGGATTTATTTTTGGAGCTTCTGTTTCTATTGGTTTTTCTTCTTCTTTTTTTGGAGAGATTCTTCCCTTTTCTACTTTTTTGATTGGCATACAATTTGATGATACATGATATACACATCAGGATACACTTGGATCGTGTATGTGAATAGTGAATTTTGATACAAATATTTTATCATATATATGTACAACGAGCAAGAGTCTTATTTTGATTAATTTTATATATTTTGGTAGCCTGTAGATAAGAGAAACCTAGCCTCGAGGGAGCGGGTAAAAAATTTCACGATGGAGGATGCTCATGTCAGCAGACTATCTACGGGAAGTGTTTTATGCATTCATGCTTTTAACACCATGGCTCGGTGCACTTTTCTTTGTCTTACCCACACTGTTGTTTTTCCTTATTAGATTGAAGCAGAAAAGAAGGGAAGAGAGGGTGTGTGAGACTCAAGGTCTGGTGACCTGGATGACAACAGAAACACATACAAATGATGTTGCGAAGACTGCGATAACTCTACAAGATCATAGAAAGAACCAGATGAAATGGGTCTTTGTGGGGAAGTACGACAAACTTCCTGTTTCGGTCAAGGTGGGTAGTGTGGTGCGAATCAAGTATTTGCTTCCCCCTGATAGTAAAGGCTTGTATTTGCAAGTGGAAGCCTTGGAAGTAACAGACTTGGATATGAAGGTTTTTGAAACGGAGCAGAAGCTTTTGAGTCTTCGGGTGTTGACCCGCGATATTCGTGGCGGTGAGTTGCCCGAGGGTACTAGGGACGAGTTGGGCTAGGAATATTTAGAAGTTTCTAAGGGGTTGGCGCCGGCACATGTGTGTATGTGTCGGCTTTATTTTTTATGCAAAGCGAGAGAAGTGAAAGTTTATTTTCATTTCCGAGCGTGCATGAATAAATGCCTTATTATTTTTTTAACAGATATTGACAATTTGCCCCTTTTGTGCTATACTGATTTAGTTAGTGTAAAAGCTAACTTTGCTCTTTTTAAAATGAAAGGAAATTGAAGAAACCATAAAGAACCTCGGACCCATATTGGTCGAGACGTCATTGCCCTTAGTGAGGGTAAAAATGTCTCGATCAGCCGGTGATAATCATCGGTCTGGTCCAACTTCTTACATGGGGGAACACATGCGCGCTTTCGACAACGACTACATCACCTCTCTCAAGCTCCGGGTTGTCTCTCTGCCCAAGGTCGACTTCGACCATCCCAAGTTCCTGATCGCGATGCAGATCTTCGTCTACTGCCTGGCATACCTGCCGGCGGTGGGGATCGTTCTGCTGACCCTTCTCGCCTAGTACTTGTACTAGGATCACTCTCTTCACCATTCCTTCCATTCCAGATCGGCCGTCTGGTAGTCCCTTCGCGGACACGGCCACATTCCATTGTTTTTGATTTATTTCAAAGGCAGCGGGAAAAATACAACTCCAATTATTCTGGAGTTGTATTTTATTAGCGGCTCACAATTTTTATTGTGAGCAATAGTGGTATATATCGGCGGAGCCGATACTGCTTCTAAAAAACCCGCCCAGGCACCCCATTCGTTTTAGGCGAATGGGGTCGGGTTTATTTTTGCGTCCATTACATATATAATAAATTATGGAGGTAGTACCATGCGCGTTCATTTCATTTTCGCCTTGGCTTTGAGCCTTGGTGCTTGCGGGAGCAATTCCCATAATATCAATGATTCCTCGGTTACCGGTGCAAACGTAGGAACATCAGACAAAGATAATCATAAGACCGACGCGCCAGTGGATTTTCGTTTCCCTATCTATCTTGTTCCAGACGATAACTTCTGGTCGGGATGTTCGGATCCGTCTACCATTTTTGGCGAATCGTGTCGTGCAGATAGGGTGTCTGAGTTGGAGAGCGGAGTAGAGCAATGGCTTGCTTATTTCCCTCTGGCCGATAGGCCGGTAATTATGGTGGTAGAAAAAGAAAATCTACCGGCCGACGTAACCAATCTTCAGATTATTGATCTCTATCTGGATGATAGTCGTTGCAAGGGGGTAGATATTCCGCCCTGCTTTACCCTTTGGGCTTGCTATGAACATTCTCCAGAAGATATTGTGTTTATGAAGGATGAGTACATTACGTCTCAAGTTGTGGCTCATGAGTTAGGGCACGCTTTTGGATTGCCGCACACTGAATGGCTAAACGAGGGTTGTGCTTCGCCCATTATGACTACGCCGGTGCAATCCAAGTTTGTTACAGATTTAGATATGCAGTTGCTCTGTCGGAAACATCCGGAAATATCTTGTCCGATAAGTCCGGGAAGTTGGCAGGGAACTCTAATTGATACGGTATCGTGTGTTAAGTACCGGGAGCCGAAACAGGAGTCAGAAAACACATGCAAATAGTTTTGAAAAACCTAGACTACCCACCTCTCAAAAAAGAAAGGTGGGATTTTTTTACTTGGGTGTTTAAGAAAAGAGTTTTTTGGGGTATACTAATAAATAGTTATGCTCAACATATATAATCCGAACAACCACGATGGAGATAAAACCGCCGAATTAATATCCGCTAAAAGCGGATCTGCTTTGGATGGGAAAAATGGCGTGCCAAATGTTCAGACTGCACCTGTTGGAAAAATAAGTTTTACCAAATATAAAGACCCGACCCAAGAGTTTACTTCTCAAGAATTAAAGTGGAGTTTTTGGTACATGCGATACAAAGCCGTGCTTTATAAAGTAGTGTTATCTATTTTGTTTCTTATTAATGCCGGTTTTGTAATTTTTAATGTGCCTCGCTGGGCAAGTTATTTGGTAGGTATTCCCGAACATCAAAGAGTAGTCCAAAGCCTTACCGCTTCAGTGAATTATACTGGTATACATGCGCATTTTGCTGCCCAGCCTATACAGGTAGTAAATACTCAAGTATTTCCTAGTAGAGAGAATAAATATGACGCAGTGGCCGAGCTTACTAATCCAAATAGCAGGTTTTTAATTTGGTTTGATTATTATTTTGTAGTAAATGGTGCTAAAACGCCAACGCAGAGAAGCTTTCTTCTTCCGGGAGAAAGCAGGCTTATTACCAATTTGGGGTTAACTGACGGTGTAGGCGGCTTGCCGATGATTGTGTTAGAAAATATAAAAAACGAGCGCATAGATAATCGTAAAGTGGCCGACACTGCCAGTTGGCAATCGTATAGATTAAACTTTCAATTAAGTGATTTTGTTTTCTCCAAATCATTGGCTCAAGAGGGTAACAATGCAGATGCGGTTCAGTTTAAATTAACCAATGGCAGTCCGTATAATTATAAAAATGTGGATTTCTATGTAGCCTTGTTGCAAAATGGCCAAATGGTTGGTATTCTGCCTTTGCGTCTAGACTCCATAGGTTCTTTGGAGACAAAAAACATTGATATTCGGAGCTTTGTTCCAAACTTTAATATTACGGAAATTGCGATTTATCCGATTATAAATGTTTACGATGATGCAGTGTATTCTTCGTAAATTAAATTATGCTGGATCTGCAAAAACTATCACCGCGCAGTTTTGATTGGCAGCTTTTTGTTTGTGTAGTTTTTTTGGTAATGATGGGGCTCGCTTCTGTCTATAGCGTAGATTTATCTCGTGGCGCAGAATTATTTTATTTTAAAAAACAACTTTTAGCTTTCGGTATCGGGCTATTTTTTTTATTTTTGGCCAGCATTAGCCAGCATATTCTTTGGCGTTATTTGGCAAAGTGGTGGTATCTTTTTTCTCTGGCTTTACTTGCGGGAGTGCTTATTTTTGGACAAACAATTCGTGGCACCAAAGGCTGGTTTTCTATTATGGGGCTTTCTTTCCAGCCTGTAGAAATGGCAAAGATTAGTTTGATTTTAATTATAGCTTATATAGTTTCTCGGTTTGGGCGCAGGTTTGATCGGCCCTTATTTTTCTTTGGTACAGGTATAGTCACTTTTTTATTTATCGGTCTTATTATGTTGCAGCCCGATTTGGGTTCGGCATTACTTTTGGGTTCTGTTTGGTTTGGTATGATTTGGGCAGTGGGGGCGCGCCGTTTATTTTTGGCTGGATTTGTGGGTATGGTGGCGGTGCTTGCGATTGCTAGTTGGTTTTTATTTTTAAAACCTTATCAAAAAGATCGCGTTGCCAATTTTGTTAATCCTGGAAGAGATCCGTTGGGGAGTGGTTATAATATTGCTCAATCCAATATTGCAATCGGTGCCGGTCAATTTTTTGGCCGAGGTTTGGGATTTGGATCTCAGAGTCAGTTGCGATTTTTACCAGAAGCCCAGACCGACTTTGTGTTTTCGGTGATCGGCGAAGAGCTAGGTTTGGCGGGAGTATCGGCTATGCTTGCTCTTTTTGCTGTGCTTTTTTGGCGGCTTATTGTTATAATTCGCCAATCCAATGATGATTTTGTGGCTACTACCGCCACAGGTATTCTTATTTTATTTTTTGTGCAATTAATCACCAATATAGGAGCTAATCTGGGACTTCTTCCTATTACTGGTGTTACTTTGCCGTTTGTGAGCTACGGAGGTTCTTCTTTAGTAATAAACCTGCTGCTTGTGGGTATTTTGGAGAGTATGATGGTGAGGAAGTATTAGCTTTTTAAAAAAGTATACAAAAAATCCTTTTCTCTCACTTCTTTAGTAGAAGTGAGCAAGAATCGCTCGCAAACCTTTATCACCCCATTTTGTCAGCAAAACGGGGTGATACCCCAAAACTGCCTCGCGGATGTACTTATGTCTCGAACTGCCATCAGCTCTGTCTCACTTTTGTCCTGAACTCAAACACCTGTCTATAACAGGTGTTCTCAAACAGCAGGACAAATTCTTTTTGCTCAAAAGCAAAAAGCAACCGTTCGCCATCACTGTGGCCAGTTCGGCCAAAGTCCATATGCTCGGTTATCGACCGGACACAGTTGGACAACGTTTCGATATCCGAGCATATACGAAGCTGTGTGTACTTGCCACGGTAAAATGGAGTGGTCCAGACTTTTTAGTCTGGATTGGCGGTCATGCGACCATACTCTTTGACCACCAAAATGACATGAGCCGATGGAAGTACCGTCAGGTGAGTATCAGCTCGGAAACTTTTCCCTCCAGCTTTTGGTTCCAAAAGGTGGAAAGCTGAATTGTTCTACTAAAGAAAGCGGCTATATGTTTTTTGACAAAAATGCTCGCAGTTGTATATAATTATTTACCAACCAAGGAGATGTCTATGCTGTCGTTCATTTCTAATCTGTCTGGGGTGGAGATTGCCCTTATCGTAGTTTCCTCTTGTCTCTACCTGCTTATCGGTTTTCTCTTCCAACAGAGGGAAGGGCACCACTGCAGTACGCCTAAGTGTGGCCGCTGGGAGAACGTGGCCTTGTGTTTGGGGTGGCTTTTGCTGTTGCCTCTTGGTCTGGCCTTTAACACATATCAGAATTTCAAAGCAAATCAACGAGCTCCGCTGCCTGTTGCAGAGACGCTACCGCCTTGCTAGCTGTATTTTAATACCTGGAAGAGCGGACAAAACCCTCTATTTCACTATGGTATATGTAGCCAAAGTGGGGTAGGGGGTGTTATTATTTAACAGCCAGTCTATTCTAGGCTAAACCGCTTGACATTTTCTCTAAAATCCTTTAGTATTAGTCCATATATTAGTTCCTATATATACCAAACTCGTTCGAAAAAGAGTATAAATACTCTTTTTACTCACTTCGTTTAGTATATAAAAATATATGTTGCCAAACAACGGCAAGCCAGATTCCTGGCGCAAAACCTTAAAATTAATCAGTCGTTGCCCAGTTTGCAACCATGATTACCAGTCCGAAGCGGCAAAATTGTTCGCTAGCGGAGGTGAGGCTAAATTTGTGCACTTTACTTGCGGTAATTGCAGTAGTCACTTTATGGCTATGGTAATGACCGTCGCAAAAGGTGTTAGTACGGTAGGAATGATTACAGATTTAAGCTTTGATGATTTACAAAAATTACATAAAATTTCGCCTCTTTCTATAGATGAAGCTATAGAAGGGCACCAATTTATAAATAGCTCAGATTTTCATCTCGGTCTAACCGGGAAAAAGTCCGTTTAACCAAAACATTATGTCGCTAAAATTATCTGCCGCAGTTCGTGAAATCAAAGGAGAAAAAGCTCGTACCAAAACCGTTCTTCCAGCGGTAGTTTATGGTATGGGAGGAGAAGCAACTTCTCTTACTATAAATTATGACGAATTTGTAAAATTATACGCCGAGGCTGGTGAAGCTAGTTTGATTGATTTATTTTTGGGAGAAAAATCAGACGGCAAAGTTTTGATTCAAGATATTGCTTATGATCCAGTTACCGATCGCGTGGTACATGTAGATTTGCGCCGTATTGATATGAACAAAGAAATGACTGCTACTGTAGAACTACGTTTTGTAGGAGAAGCTCCAGTAATCAAAGAACAAGGCGGAACTCTTATGCATGCTATTAGTGAAGTAGAAGTAAAATGTTTGCCAAAAGATTTGGTTTCTCATATTGATGTAGACGTGGCTGTTCTAAAAACTTTTGATGATGTTGTTAAGGTTAAAGACTTGGCAGTTCCAGCCGGCATTACTATCACTAGTCCAAATGAGGAAGATTTGGTTGCCAAAGCTACTCCTGCTATGACCGAAGAAGAAATCAAAGCTATGGAAGCTGTATCTGCTCCAGTTGATTTGAGTAAGATTGAAAGTGCTGGCAAGAAGAAAGAAGAAGGTGAAGAAGCTGCTGAAGGTGCAGAAGCTGGCGCTGGCAAAGAAGAAGCCAAAAAAGAATAACAATAAAAATCTATCCAAAAACCCGCCTTTAAATATGGGCGGGTTTTTGTTATGATAGGTGGGTGAAAATACTAAAGCATGTACTAAAATTTAGGCCGTACTTTTTGCCAGCCGCTGCAGCGCTGGTAGTTATTTTGATTATTTCTATTTGGTATATTATTTTTAACGGGTTTCCTTCATTTACAAAAGATATCAGCTTTAATTTCTTTAGCCACAAAGTGGAATATACAAATCCCTTAGATGGCGAAGTTGTAGAATCTCGGGAAGGCACGGAGGTGCAGGTAGTAGGTATTATGATAGATAATCATCCAGACGCTTGGCCGCAATCTGGTGTTTCGGCTGCCAAAATAGTCTATGAAGTTTTGGTAGAGGGCGGCTTAACAAGATATTTTGCGATTTACGACAGTAAGCAAGTCGTGCCAGAAGTTGGACCGGTGCGTAGCGCTCGTACATATTTTTTGGATTGGATCCAAGAATATGGCAATGGGCTATATGTTCATTCCGGAGGTTCGCCGGCAGCGCTAGCGGCCATTAAGCCAAGAAAAGTTTTTGATGCCAACGAATTCTTTTGGGGTGAATATTTTTGGCGAGCCACGGATCATTTTGCCCCGCATAATTTATATATTAGCAGCGAAAATTGGCAGAAAATGTTGGAAGTTCGTGGAAATACTACTTCTATTTTCGCCAGTGATAAGGCTTGGAAATATTCGCAATCAGTTGGTGTTACTTTAGCGAGCAGTAGCCAGCTTAAAATTAACTTTAATTTGTATTATAAAGTGGCGTGGAATTACGACAAAGACAAATTGCAGTACTTGCGCAGTATAAATAGAGATGTTGAAAAGGATAAAGACGGCTCCGAAATTTGGGCACGCAATATTGTGGTGCAATTTACAGATGTGGCAGATATAACCAATGATGACAAAGGCCGTCAGGAAATAAAAACTACAGGCAGTGGTGATGCGATAATTTTGAAAAAAGGTTCAGTAGTTTATGGCACTTGGAAGAAAAATAACATCAAAGATCGCACGCGTTTTTATGATTCAAATAATCAAGAAGTTTTGTTCGTCCCCGGCAATACATGGATAGAAGTGTTGCCAAAGGGTTTGGATGTAGAAATAACAGATTAAAAAGATAGGGATTTTATTATTACAAGACGGTCTAGTCCAGACAAGTCTTTTTTAATTTCCAAGTTGAATGAGCGGGAAGAAAATTCTTTTTTCTTCCCCGAATGAACGCCGGAAATATGCGGTGAAGCCCCTATCTCTGTTTTTGCTACAGGTAAATATTTTTGTATCAGTTTTATAACTGATTCGGACTGTGACGGGTCAATTTCTAGTAGCAGAAATAATTGGCAATAATCGGGTAGGGTCCGCACTTGTTTTAAGAGTTCTTCGTATAAAGCTAAGCCCTGTTTGTCGGCAACTAAGGCATTTTTTGGTTCGCGTTGGATTGATTCTTCGTTTTGGAATTGGAACTCTGTTAGGTACGGTAGATTGGCTGTGATAACGAGTGTTGAATCATGAATAATGAATTTTGAATTATGGATGATAGGCTCGAGTAAGTTTCCATTAAGAAATTTTATATTAATATTATATTCTTGTGCATTTTTTTGGGCGACTCGTAAAGCTGATCTGGATATATCAATTGCAACCGCTTTTATATTTTTATGTGTAACTGTTTTTAATATAGAAATAGGTATGCATCCGCTTCCAGTACCTACATCAATGTATGTTATATCTGTATTCTTAATTCTTAATTCATCATTCATAATTCTGGTTGCTTCCTCTACCATTATTTCTGTGTCTGGGCGGGGGATAAGCACGTGTTTGTTTACAAAAAAATCCAAGTTATAGAATTCTTTGTGGCCAACAATGGCTGCTACCGAGTATCCTTGTTTTCTTTTTTTTATAAAGTAAAGAAGTTTTAAGTATTGAAATAAAGACAATTTATGTTCTGGATAAGTTATGGCAAAGGATTTGTCTTTATCCAAAATTTCAGAAATAAAAATTTCCAAATCTCTTTGGTCAATATTTTTAAATTTGTTTAAGATTTCTTTAATTTTTTTCGTACACATACAATTTATATAGACCTACAATTTCGGCCCGGCGCGGCTCTTGTTTTAATTTCCAGCCATGCTTGGCAAACAAATCGTCTAGTCTAGTTACGGTAGGGAATTCATTTTGCAGTAAAGCCACAGTCGAATAATTATCCAAATTACTTTCTTTGTACCATTGCTCTTTTTCTTCTTCAGATAGCTTGAGTGGAATATAGTTTTTTTGAACCACCATATCGTCCCAACTCATATCTTTATATAAAATAAGCGTCTTGGAATTTTGAGCAACCGATTTTGGTAAATAGCGATCTACCTGCGATTTTAAAACAAAATGGTTGTAAACAAATACAAACTTATCGCTATTTTCATAGGTTTTAAAATTAGACTCTATTTTATTCCAATCCGTAATTGGTAGCGTGTGCCACAAGCTTTGCAAGCCGGTCAAACAAACCCCAGCTATCACTATGGCGGCCAAAGAAGTGTGAAAAGTATCGGAGAGTGAATATGCAATTGCCAAAACAAGTAGTGGCAAAATTGCGATTATAAATTTGATATGCCAGACTCCCAGTGTTATAGAGAGCATGATTGGTATGGCGATAAGAGTCATTAAAAAAAGCAGGCTAATTGATTTTGTTTTATATATTTTATGTAGTATCAGTGCGCACAGCAGGGCAATTAGCATTAGTCCGGTAATAGTCTCAAATTGTCCGACCACAACATTAAGTAGGGGGCTCAATGACTCCTTTAGATTATTGCTAAGATTTAGGAACCAAGATTTTTCCATACTGTTGTCTCTTTTTATATATATAGACAACGCTACCCACCCAGCTCCAAGCACAAATGGAATAAAGTTATATTTTATCCAATTTATAACGGCTGTTTTGCCCTTAAAAATAGCTAGAACAAAGAACTGGCCAGTTAAAAAGAAAAGAGAGCTTAGGTGAGAAAAAATAAGCAGGCCATTTATAATGGCGCCAGCTATTTTGATTTTGCGCGAATTATTGCCCAAAAAAAATTGTTTATAAAGTATGTGAGTAGATAAAATGGCTAGGAGCATGAAGAAAACATATATTCTGGCAGTGGCTGACCAAAAAATATTGTATGGATGAATGGCCAGATAAAAAGCTGCCAGAAGAGCTGTTTTTTCGTCAAAGAGTTCTTTGCCAAGTTTGTAAATAAAATAAATCGAAGCGCATCCGGCAGCTACGCTTGGTAGTCTGGCAAATAGTTCGTTGGCTGGGAATACAAAAAACCATATTTTCAAAATCAGCATGTGTAAGGGAGGGTTGGTTTCCCAAAGCCAATAGATTAGTCCTTGCGGCCAAGCTTTCTGGCTATAAACAAAATTAAATATTTCGTCATCCCAAAAATTTCCAGACTTAAAAAGAGCCACCAGCCGTAAAATTAAGCCCAAAATTATTATGGAGCCTAAGGCTATGTGGTTTTTGTTGTTTAGTTTCATGAGAGAAAATTAATCCCCGTCTTCTTCTGTAGGAGTATAGTCTAAGCCGGCGTAATCAGCGTCACGTACAGCGTTGATTATCGGTCCGATATCGCCATCTATAATTTTGGGAATATTATTCCAATTTTGATGTATACGATGATCGGTAATACGATCTTGAGGAAAGTTATAAGTGCGGATTTTTTCACTGCGGTCGCCGCTGCCAATTTGTGATCGGCGTTTTTCGGTAATGGCTTTCATTTTTTCTTCTCGTTCGGCAGCGTAAATTCTAGAACGTAGAACAGTCATAGCTTTGTCTTTGTTGGCAGCCTGCGATCGTTCATCTTGGCATTGCACCATAATTCCGGTTGGAATATGGATAATACGCACAGCTGAATAAGTGGTGTTTACGCTTTGTCCGCCGGCACCTCCTGCACAAAAAGTATCTATACGAAGATCTTTGGCTTCAATTTTTATTTCTGTTTCTTCTATCTCTGGGAGCACTGCTACAGTAACGGTAGAAGTATGAATACGTCCGGCTTTTTCGGTGTCGGGCACTCGTTGTACACGGTGTACGCCCATTTCGTATTTTAGGTCTTTGTAAACATTTTTACCCTTGATAGAAAAAATAACTTCTTTAAATCCGCCAATACCAATACGGTTGGCATCTAGCATGTTGGTTTTCCAACCCTGGCCATCGGCGTAGCGGGTGTACATACGGTATAACTCGGCGGTAAATAGGGCGGATTCGTCTCCGCCCACACCGGCGCGGATTTCCATGATTACACTTTTTTTATCAAATGGATCTTGGGGTCTAGTCATTTCATCTAGTTCTTTTTCTAGGTTGGCTTTTTTTGTTTCCAAATCGGGCAATTCAGCTGTGGCCATTTCTTTCATCTGCTCATCTTTTTCGTTGTCTATAATAGATTGAGTTTCGGACACACTTTTTTCTATAGCGGCTAGTTCTCGGATTTTTTCGATAGTTGGTTTTAGTTCGGTATATTCTTGGGATATCTCTTTTATTTTTTGAGGGTCACTAAGAACGGCCGGGTTTTGTAGGTCGGTTTCTAGTTGCTGAAATTTGTTTTCTAGGTCAAAATATTTTTTTTGCATGTAATTATTTAGTATAGTTGTAGCCTTGGGTGGAGTTGAGAGGTCTATTTATTAAAAAAACAGACTAAACTATTGAAGTATTGTAGTCTGTTTTTTAAAAATATTAAAGCTAAGCCTTTTTTGCAACGGCGGTTTTTGCTTTCTTCTTTTCTGCATTCTTTACTTTTTTGCCCTTTGCTTTTGGTACAGCGGCTTGTTTAGCTGCCTTTTCTTGGAATTTCTCTACGCGGCGAGCGGTATCAACAAATTTCTGTTTGCCGGTATAAAAAGGATGGCACTTATTGCAAAGTTCCACGCGGATAGATTTTAGGACGCTGCCAGTAGTAAATTTGTTGCCACAAGCGCAGGCTACCTCGGCATCATTGTGATATTCTGGATGAATTTCTTTCTTCATATGAAATTTATATTTCATATAATTGCAGTTCGTTCGGAAAAGATCGCAAGCGAACTTTTCTCTCTCTTCACTACAATTATAGGAATAAGAATGTTTTATTTAAAGGTGTTCACATATTAGCATTAAGACTTGGGTTTGTCAAGCGAAAGGGGTTGACAAATGGCTTAGATTGGAGTAGGGTAATCAATCCTCTCGTTGGGACGTATGTCTGGTAGGGCGATAAGGCGATAGGCGCTTTGTGGCAAAATTGGCGCAGTCAAACGGTGAGGTGAGGTTAATCATGTCGCATTTTTTTCTCCCCGAGAGCTTGGTAGATTCTTATGGCGCTCGTTTCCCTTCGGCTTCGGAGTTGGACCACATGATGGCCATCCGAGGCGTGTTGGTTCGTTGGGTTAAATCGCCGAAGATTTCATTGCATGCCCGCGAACAATTGAGCAGGGCTGGTGATTGGGTAAAGGAACAGGTCGAGACATATACCGGCAAGGAGTTCAAAGATATCCCACTTGCCCCCGAATCTTTGGTGGATCACTATCGCGACTTCGTTTCGCAGAGCCTGGATTGGCTCTATGTCATCTGGACGCTGCTTCCTCTTGATTCTGGTAACTAGGACACGGCGAGGGTGTGGTCGGTTTTCCGACCCGCTCTCGCCAACAATTATCCCAAATCTTGACTAAATTTACTTATTCCTATATACTCACCACATCTTAATTAATTCTCGCTAGCCAATTTTTTCCTCCCTACGGACCATTCCGGGGCAAGGCTAGGAGGCAATAATAAGGAAAATATGTCAAAGAAAATGCCAACATTGTTGGAAATGTTGAAGGCCGGGGTACACTTCGGTCATCAAAAATCACGCTGGCACCCGAAGATGGAGCAATTCATTTTTGGTGTTCGTAATGGCGTTCACATTATCGATCTAGAGAAAACTCAGGCTCAGCTTGAGAAAGCTCTTGATTACACCAAAAACTTGGCCGCAAAGGGTCATGTTATTTTATTTGTGGGCACAAAACGCCAAGCTCGCGAAGCTATCAAAGCAGCCGCCCTTTCTTGTGAAATGCCTTATTTGGTAGAACGCTGGATTGGTGGACTCTTAACCAACTTCGAAGAAGTAAAACGCCGCTTAAAGAAATATAGAAATTTGAAAGAACAATTTGCTACTGGCGAAATTGAAAAATATACCAAAAAAGAACAAGTTGTAATGAAAAAGCAATTAGAAAAATTAGATAAATATCTAATCGGTTTGACTGCTTTGGATAAATTACCAGATGCAGTATATATTGCTGACATGAGAACAGAAAAAACCGCTTTGGCAGAAACCGAAAGAACCGAAGTGCCAACCGTAGCTGTTTGTGATACTAACGTTAATCCAAATCAAGTTACTCATCCAATTCCTGCCAATGATGACGCTGTGAACTCAATCAAAATGATTGCAGATATGATGGCTGAAGCTGTAAACGAAGGCAGAAAAGAATTTGAAAAGAAAAAACTTGAAAAAGTGGCGACCGCTAAAGCCGCTCCAGTAGCAGAAGAAGCGCCTGCAAAACATCGCGCCGAAAAACCAGAAAAAACAGAAAGACGAGCTTTGAAAAAAGAAGAGTCCGTCTAGAACTTCTAAAATATCGGATTTAATGTTAAACTTATATAAAAGTTTAATCATCTTAATTTTTTAGTGTATGTCAGTCACAGCATCAGACGTTGCCAAGTTACGATCTCTTACCGGCGCTGGTATGATGGATTGTAAGAAAGCCTTAGACGAAGCCGAAGGGGATATGGAAAAGGCTGGAGAAATTCTTCGTAAAAAAGGTATTGTTAAGGCTGCCAAACGCACAGACAAAATTGCTGCTGAAGGCACAACTCAAGTAAAAGCAAGCGGTGATACAGCTGTAGTAATGGAACTAAATTCCGAAACAGACTTTGTTTCCGGAAGCCCAGATTTTCAGAATTTAGCTACTAGTCTTACCGACGCTTTATTGCAAAACAAGCCAGCCGACTTGGAGCAGGCTATGTCTGTAAAAGTTGGTGGAGAAACAGTGCAAGAAGTTCTAAATAATTTTACAGCCAAAATTGGTGAAAAGATCTCTTTACGCCGATTTGCCGTAGTAGAAAAAACTTCCGCCGATGTTTATGGCGCCTATTCACACTTGGGCGGTAGAATGTCCGTGTTGGTAGTATTAAAAAATTCCTCCGATTCTGCTTTGGCCACAGACATTGCTATGCATGCTGCTGCCAGCAATCCAAAATATATTAGTCGCGATCAAGTACCGGCTGAATTGGTAGAAAAAGAAAAAGAAATTTACACCGATCAATTGCGCCAGCAAGGTAAGCCGGAAGCCGCAATGGCAAATATCTTGAAAGGTAAACTGGATAAATTTTATAGTGAAATTTGTTTGTTAGAACAATCATTTATAAAAGATGAAGAGAAAACCGTGCAAAAACTATTGGGAGAAAATGTATCTATAGAAAAAATGGTAAGATTTGAAGTGGGAGAAGGTATAGAAAAAGAAGCTACCGATTTTGCTGCCGAGGTAGAGGCTCAGATTAAATAAGTTTTTAAAGTTTAAGTAAAGACAACCGCCTACTTGGTGGTTGTCTTTATTTTTGAAAAGTTATCCACCTTAGTCTTTAGGAATAAGATTAAGTAAGGTGTATAATATTATGCATATTTAGTTTTCCTTAAATTCCTAGGCTTAACTAGGATTAAATTTAATTTATGTTTGCGTCTTTTTTAGAGAAAAAGATGAATATAACCAAAAGGTTAGCATTCGTCTTTTTAGTTGGGCTATTAAGCTTAACATTTTTAATTTTTAAAATTAATAATGTTTACGCAGCTGGTGCGTTGCCGCCATTAGGTTCTACTGTAACCACCACAGTTTTGTCCGCTCAAAGTATTCGGGTGACTTTGGTGCCCGATCCAGCCAGCACCTCTACGGTCTGGTCTTTTGCATACTCTACCAATAATGTAGCAAGAACAGTTGTAAATGTTACTACTGCCACAACAACACTCACATATGATTTTACAGGGCTAGCAACCAACACGGCATATTATTTGGCTGTTGCTTCTGGTGATGGCATGACTACCTCGAGCTATGTTACTTCTAGTGCGGTTTATACTTTAGCGGCAGCTGGAGTTGCTCCAACTGTAGATACCCCAGCAGCAACTTCGCTTTATTTAACTATTAATGCGGGCTCAAACCCAGCGAGTACTAGTTATGCTATTTTTAACACCACTACAGGAGCGTTTGTAGGTCTAACAGATACAGCTACAGGGGCTGCTACTAGCAGTGTGGATTGGCAACTTGCCAGTACCTGGAACCCAGGCGGTGGATTACAAATTACAGGTTTAACTGCAAATACTTCTTATCAGTTTGTGGTAATTCCTCGAAACGGAGATGGTGTTGCTGCCGCAACTTCTACTGCTAGCACCGCTACAACTACTCTTGCCAGCACTCCTTCTTCCGCGTCTGTCACGGGCGTGGCTAATGGATTCAATTTTAGTTGGAGCGGAGACTCTACAAGTTATTATGCTGAAGATATTACCGTAAGCATTAATTCTGGATGGACAACGGATACAACTCTTTCCGTTGGCGGCATTAATTGTGGCACAACCCATTCTTTCCGCGTTAAGGGACGCAACGGTGCCTTGGTAGAAACAGACTGGTCTTCCACTGTTAGTGCTACCACTGGCGCTTGTGGTTCGGCTATACTTGTAAATACTACACCAGCCGTTCCAGCTATTCCGGCAGTTCCTGGTGTTTCTCCTGCTGTGCCTGCTATCCCAGCTGTTCCTGGTAATCAAGCTTCTTCTGGAAGTTGGGATGTGCCTGGAGCATCAAAAGCTTCTCCGGTAGCTGTGTTTGTGCACACTCTGCGTGTGGGATCAAAAGGTGAAGAAGTTAGGGCGTTGCAAGCAAAACTACGAGAATTGGGTTATTTTAAATATCCTACAGACACAGGTTATTTTGGTGGTGTTACCAGAGCTGCGGTTGTAGCTTTCCAAAAAGCCCAAGGATTAAAACCTTTCCCAGGTTGGGTTGGCCCTGCTACCCGTTCTACCCTAAATAGCCTATAGAATAAATTCACTAAATACTCCAGCAAATAAACCCCACCCCTCTAAAATGGTGGGGTTTTTCGTTGGGTTGTAATTAAAAGTATTTTAATGTAAGATACGCGTGTTTAAGATAATTTACTTATGTTAAAATTAATCGTTCACAAACAAAGAATAGGACCAATTCTTGGCCGTCATCCATGGGTATTTTCGGGTGCGCTTAAGGTTATCCCAGAAGGATTAAAAAGCGGCGATCCGGTAATGCTAGTAAACGAAGAGGGTAATTTCTTGGCTCAAGGATATTTTAATTCTTATTCACAAATAGCAGTGCGTCTTTGGAGTTGGGACGAGCATGAAGTGGTGGATGATAAATTTTTTGAGAAACGTATTAGTGCTGCGTATGAATTAAGAAAGAATCTTGTTGCTAGTAAGCAGACTGATTCTTATCGTTTAGTTCATAGTGAGAATGATTTATTACCAGGACTGATTGTAGATAAATATGCAGATTGTTTAGTTTTACAATTTCACACTCCGGGAATAGAATTTTGGAAAGAGAGTATTGTAAAAGCTTTAAAAAAAGTTGTTAAACCAGACGGTATCTATGAAAGATCCGATGTGCGCACTCGCGGTATAGAGGGTGCAGAAAAACAAGCTGGTTTGTTATATGGCAAAGTTCCGGAGCGTATAAAAATTTCCGAAAATGGTTACAAGTTTTGGGTAGACGTAATCGGCGGACAAAAAACTGGTTTCTTTTTGGATCAGCGCGACAAACGACAGGCGCTTACAAAGTATGTGGATAAAAAAAGTGTTCTAAACTGTTTTTCTTATTCCGGCGGTTTTAGTATTTATGCTTTGGGAGCTGGCGCCAAACATGTGGTAAGTGTAGACGCCTCCGAGAGTGCGATGGAGCTGGCCGTAGAAAATGTAAAACTAAATAAATTTGATGTAAAAAAGTGCGAATTTATTTGTGCAGATGTAAAACAATATTTATTTAACGCGCAAGAAGAAAAGAAAAAATTTGATGCAATAATTTTGGATCCACCGGCTTTTGTAAAAGATAGGCACAAAGTAAAAGAAGGGCTAATGGGTTATAAAAAAATAAACGAAATGGCTTTGCGAGTGTTGGATTCCGAAGGTGTTTTGGTTTCGGCTTCTTGTTCTGCTCATGTTACTTTGTCGGATTTCAGATATATGTTGTCCGAATCCGCTGGCAGATCACGCCGTACTTTGCAGGTTTTAGAGACCTATACCCATGGTATAGATCACCCGGAACTAGTGTCATTTACCGAGGGGGAATACCTAAAATGCGTGTTTGCTAGAGTGATGTAAAAAGGATATAATAATTATACTTTTTGTTTTAGTTATTTAACTACTTAGTATGCTTAATTTAGCAATCAATGGATTTGGTAGAATTGGCCGACAAGCTTTCAAAGTCGCCTTTGGCAGGAAAGGTGCAAAAGTTATTGGTATCAATGATTTGACCGATACCAAAACTTTGGCGCATTTACTTAAATACGACACAGCTTACGGTAAATACGATAAGCAAGTTAGTTTTGATGAAAAAAATATTATTGTAGATGGTGAAAAAATTCCGGTGTTTGCCGAGAAGGATCCTAGTGCTTTGCCGTGGGCAAAATTAAAAGTAGATGTAGTGTTAGAGTGTACTGGCAGATTTACAGACAAAACTGGAGCAGAGCTGCACCTAAAAGCTGGTGCTAAAAAAGTAGTAATTAGTGCTCCGGCCAAAGGTGGCGATGTGCCTACCTATGTTCGCGCAGTAAATTGTGCTAAATGCAAAACAGAAGAATCTACCGTGATAAACAATGCATCGTGTACTACCAATAGTATTGGTCCGGTAATGGCTGTACTAAACGAAAAGTTTGGAATAGAAAAAGCAATGATGACCACTGCTCATGGGTATACTGCCGACCAGAATTTGCAAGATGGTCCACACAGAGACTTGCGCCGAGCTAGAGCAGCTGCCGAAAATATTGTACCAACTACTACTGGTGCGGCTATTGCTGTTACCGAAGTTATCCCGGCAATTTCTGGAGTATTTGATGGTTTGGCTTTGCGTGTGCCAGTGCCAACAGTTTCTGTATCGGACATGACAGTGTTGTTAAAAAAAGATGTTACAAAAGAAGAAATTAACCAGGCCATGATAGATGCAAGCAAGACAGATAGGTTTGCCGGCGTACTTACAACCACTACCGAACAATTAGTATCATCCGATTTTATCGGCGATACGCATTCTGCGATTGTGGATCTAAGTCTTACAAACGTAGTTGGTGGAAATTTGGTAAAAGTGGTCGCTTGGTATGATAACGAAACTGGTTATGCAAATAGGTTGGTAGAGATTGCGGAATTGTACACTTCCTAATTAATTTTATGGATCAAGAGCTCGGTCAAAAAAAGTTTTTTATTCCCAGTAAAAAATGGTGGTTTATTCTGCAATGCGGGATGATTTTGGTTTTATTTATAGTAGGCTTGATCAGAGGAGGAGATATTATCATTCTATCTCACCGAATAGCTGAAGCCCTGCTTGGTTTAGCCGTGCTTATAATTGGTTATCCGTGGGGCGTTTATTTTTTGTTTTTTCCCGATCGCCATAACATTGGGAGTGTCGGCTCACGTTTTTATATTTTAATAGCTTTAAGCATTGTTTATTATATATCATTTTTTGTTATTATTAATTATGTTTACAAATACAAAAAGTTTGCAAGATTGCTTGCCTTAGCGTTACTATTAGCAATGTTACTCAATTTTGCAGGCTGTGTCAGAGTTGTTGATATTCCTTTAATTATTACATAATATGAATCGTATTCTAACAGCTGAAACAACAGACAAGGTGGGGCAGGAGGTAGTTCTCAAAGGTTGGGTCAACGCTCGCCGTAACATGGGCAAGATAGTCTTTTTGGATTTACGTGATCGTGGCGGAATTGTGCAGGTAGTAGGTGTGCCAAGCGAATTAGATGAGGCATCAAACGAAAGTTTGGGAGCAGTTCGTCCGGAGTGGGTGTTACAAATCAAAGGCATCGTAAAAGAGCGTGGTGAAAAACAAAAAAATCCAGATATGCCAACTGGTACGATAGAAATCTTGATGAAGGAATTGGTAGTGCTCAACACCGCCGAAACTCCGCCGTTTGAAATAGATAAAGATACCAGAATAATAAACGAAGAATTGCGCCTGAAGTATCGCTATTTGGATTTGCGCTCAGAGCGAATGTTAAAAAATTTAATTTTGCGCGATAAAGTAGAAGCTTTTTTTCGTGAATATTTGCACGCCAAAAATTTTATTGAAGTAGAAACTCCAAATTTAACCAAAGGTACCCCAGAAGGCTCGCGTGAATTTTTGGTTCCATCTCGTGTGCACTCTGGCAAAATGTATGTACTTCCACAGTCACCACAGCAATTTAAACAATTGCTTATGGTGGGTGGTGTAGAAAAGTATTTCCAAGTAGCCAGATGTTTCCGAGACGAAGATCAGCGCGGAGACAGACAACCGGAATTTACCCAACTTGATTTGGAGATGAGTTTTGTAGAGCAAGAAGATGTTTTAAATTTGGTAGAAGGTATGATGGTAGAGCTGGTTGCCAAAGTAGCTCCAGAAAAAAAGATTCAAACTGTTCCGTTCCCACGCATTAGTTATAAAGAAGCAATGGAAAAATATAACAGCGACAAGCCGGATTTGCGCGAAGACAAAAATGATCCAAATTTATTTGCTTTTGAATGGGTAGTAGATTTTCCAATGTTTGAAAAAGCAGATGATGGTTCGGTGCAAGCAGTGCACCATCCGTTTACTTCTCCGCGCGCAGAGGATATGGGCAAGCTTGAATCCGATCCGTTTAGTGTTCGTGCCAACGCCTATGATTTGGTTCTTAACGGCAACGAAATTTTTGGCGGCAGTATTCGTATCCATAAACGTGAATTACAAAATAAAGTATTTGAATTGCTTGGGTTGGATGAAAAAACAATCCAAGAACGTTTTGGTCATATGCTAGAAGCGTTTACTTTTGGCGCGCCTCCACATGGCGGTATTGCTTCCGGCATAGATCGTATCCTGATGATTCTTGCCAACGAAGAAAATATTCGTGAAGTAATTCCATTTCCAAAGACTGGTGATGCTCGCGATCTTATGATGAATGCGCCATCGGAAATGCCAGACAAAGCCCTAAAAGATGTACATATACGATTAGATTAAATTAAAAAACGACTAATGATCAAAGGATCATTAGTCGTTGCGCGGTTGTTGTATATGTTACAATTTAAGCACTATTCCGAAAAAAAGGCGTAGAATAAGAAATGGTACGATCATCATGATTGCTCGATTGAACAGGATTTGTCCAACGGGCACAGAAGATCCCTTGAATATTTTTTTACTGTCAGTATATGACCAGACAAACGGAGCGAGCAGGGCGATACAACTAGCATCGGCCAAATTTTCCGGCAAGTCTAGTAAGTGGATTACTAGTGTGTAAACTGCCATAATTACACCGAAAGTAATCCATGAGAAATCTATCCAAAAATTAAGTGAGCGGTGGCGCTTATAGGTTTCTGCGTTGTATGCCGTTTTTTCCAGACGGGAAATGAACCAGCAGAAACCCAGTGCCATTAAGCCTAATGTGCAGGTTGCAACTAAAAAGAGCATGCCTTCCTCCTCGAGGGGTTAGTCGATATCGAGCAAAATAATCCTATCAATTATATCACTTTTGTCAAGCACTAACATGTCTACAGAATTAAAACTGGAAAAATTTGAAGGTCCGCTGGATTTGCTTTTACAACTGATTGATCAGGAAAAGATGGATATCAGCGAAATTGCCCTGTCCAAAATAACAGAGCAGTTTTTTTCTTATTTAGATACGCTCGAGAAAAATAGACCAGAAGAATTAGCAGATTTTTTGGTGGTAGCAGCCAGACTCATCTTCCTAAAATCTCATAATTTGCTACAATATGTAAATCCGCAAGAAGAAGATAATGGTCCGGCGCTCGCAGATCAACTAAAGTTGTATAAGCAGTATGTAGAAGCTAGTAAAACTATAAATATTTTATGGCAAGCTGGCAGAGTTGCTTATGGCAGAATAGAGCCGCCAATAAAAAATAAAGAGTTTGTAATGCCAGCCAACGCAGACAAAAATAGTCTGTATAATTCCATAATGTTTTTGCTCGCTCGTTTGAAGCCGGTTGAGCCATTGCCAAAAGTAAGCATAGACCACTCGGTATCAGTAAAACAAAAAATAGATAGTATTCGTCATTTTTTGAAAAGTAATAAAGAATTTAGCTTTAAACATTTATTATCTTCGGCCAAAAATAAAACAGAAGTAATAGTAAATTTTTTGGCGGTGCTGGAACTAGTAAAAGAAAAATCAATAATGGTAAAGCAAACATTGGCTTTTGAAGATATGTTAATTGTGAAGAGATAAATATATGTCTATCCAATCCAAAATCGAATCAATTTTATTTGTAGCTTCCAAGCCTCTTCAGGCCAAAAAAATCGCCTCTATTTTGAAATCCAAAGAAGTAGAAGTAAATGATGCTTTGCAAGCGTTGCAATCAAAATATAACGGAGAAGATTCCGGAGTAGTTTTGATAAAAAATAATGATGAGTGGCAAATGGCAGCCAATCCAGATAACAGGCAAGAGGCAGAAAATTTTATGAAGGCCGAAGTATCTGGAGAACTTACTAGGCCACAGCTAGAAACACTGACAGTTGTTTCTTATTGCGGACCAATTACCAAGCCAGAGTTGGAGCAAATCAGAGGTGTAAATTGCAGTCTTATTTTACGCAACCTAATGCTTCGAGGTTTGGTAAAAGAAAACGAAGACGTAACTAATTTGTTGCCTACGTACGAAACTACTATGGAGTACCTCCGCCATATGGGTATAAATAGTCTAGAAGAATTGCCAAACTACAGCGAACTTCATGCTCATCCGTATATAACTAGTATTAATCAAGAGTAATCAGTTTTTGCTTATGCCTAGCAAGTTATCAGATTTTTTATCGTCTTTCGGCATGATGCTTGCCGGTGTTTTATTGTTATTTTTTTCTACCGTATATTTTTCTCCAGAGAGAAATTTTTCTTTTCTTAAGTTTCCGGCCAGTGGTAATAGAACCCAAATTGGCGGGGATATTTCTCTCGAAAGTTTGCCGGTAAGCAAACCAACCATTCCGCTTATTAAAGATGGGCAGGCTAAATTTTCTGGCACTCTCACAGCTGTCTCGGCCATAGTAGTTGATTCCAAAACCAAGACTGTTTTATTTAATAAAAACTCCAACGAAATTAGATCTCTTGCCAGCATTACCAAACTAATGACGGCCATGGTGTTGCTTGATCTTCCGATAGACTGGAGTTCTACAGCGGTGATTTCTAGTGAAGATATGGCTGGTGATCATCATGTAGAAGTGGGGGAAAAGTATACTTTAGAGGACCTTTGGCATGTGGCGCTTATCGGATCTTCCAATACTGCCATCAATGCTTTGGTGCGAAGTAGTGGTCTAAAAGAGGAGCAATTTGTGGCGTTGATGAATAAAAAAGCGCAAGACCTACGTATTTCTTCTGCGCGTTTTATCGAACCGACTGGTTTGTCGGAAAGAAATATGGCTAGCGGACTCGATACAGCCAGACTTCTTATAGATGCTTTAAAATTTGATAAAATTTATTCTACAGTGCAAGTTGCCGAGTATTATGCTCATCCATTTGGTAGTAAAGCCAAAAGAGTTTGGACAACCAATTGGCTGCTCACCGATTGGATTCCAAATAATTTTAAAATGGAAAATATAGCAGGTAAGACTGGGTATATAGATAGTTCCGGGTACAATTTTGCCGTAAGTTTAAGTAATGAAAAAAAACATGTTATTACAGTTGTGGTATTGGGTGCTAGCACAAATGAAGGTAGATTTGGAGAGGCGAGAGATTTGGCAGAGTGGACATTTAAAAATTATCTGTGGCCGGACGATTCTGGGTACAACGACTTAACTTCAAATTAATTTTTGAAAATTAAAAAAGAAATACTAAATAAAGTATTTCTTTTTTGTTTAAAAATTTAAATTATGATATAATATTTAGGCGCAGCCTTGTTTGGCCGCGCCTGTCTTGGTTCCGAGTTTCGAGCCTTGCTGATGGCTAGGAGTCGTTGAGCTTAGCCCAGAAGTTGGTGATTTTGTCCATCGACTGGTCGATCAGTTGATCGCAACGATTGTTGATCCACTCGATCGCCAGCAGAATGCTTTTCAGAATCTGCATCGGAACCTCCTGTCTAGAGTGGAGCGCCAACATAGCGCCCAAATTCATAGGTTAGCTACCAGTTTACTCCAATTTTGGTCTTTTGTCAACGGTTATGAATTTTAGATACGTTAAACAAATTAGTGATTTATTTAAAAAAAACGTATTGGTACGTGTGGATTTTAATGTCCCTATAAAGAGCAAAACAGTTTTGGATAACTATAAAATAAAAAAGAGTTTAGCCACCATAAAATTTTTGGTAGAAAAAGGCGCTAAAGTTATCCTTGTTAGCCATCTAGGGCGTCCGGCGGGTACAGACAAAAAATTTAGCTTAAAACCTGTGGCCATAGAGTTGGGTAAATTTTTACAAAAAAAGATTCCTTTACTGGGTGTGACAGATTTAGCAAAAGTTAAAGTACAGGTTGCCAAATTATTGCCTGGTGCTGTGGTAATGTTAGAAAACATTCGTTTTGTTAAAGGAGAGATAGAAAATTCAGAAAAATTATCTAAAGACCTGGCCAATTTGGCGGACATATTTGTGCTAGATGGGTTTGCGGTTGCGCATAGGTCTGCGTCCTCTGTATCTGGGGTAGCCAAATATTTGCCAGCGTATGCGGGTTTATTACTGCAAGAAGAAATAGAAGGTCTGGACCAGGTGGTTAAAAAACCAAAAAAACCACTGGTCGCCGTGCTTGGCGGAATCAAAATGGAAACTAAAATTCCCGTATTAAAAAATTTATTATCAAAAGCAAATTATATTTTGGTGGGTGGCGGAATAGTTAATACGTATTTGTGGGCGAAAGGTTATAAAGTTGGAAGTTCAATTGTAGATAAAAATTTTAAAAAAGAAATATTGCGATATTGTTCAAATAAAAAAGTTATTTTGCCGGTAGATGTAATTGTTGGGTCAAGTAATGGAAAAAAAGCCCAAGTGATTGATGTTAAAAAACTTAATTTAAAAAAAGATGTTGGAATTTTTGATATAGGTCCAAAAACTATCAGGTTGTTTGCCGGTTATATAAAAAAATCCAAAACGGTAGTTTGGAATGGTGCTATGGGTAATTTTGAACAGCATCCGTATGAGTATGGTACGCATTCTGTGGCGCATTTGGTAGCTTCTGTATCCAAGAGAAAAGCGTTCGGTGTGGCCGGTGGCGGAGAGACTGTTGAAGCATTAAAAAAATTACATTTACTAAGCGATGTTGATTTGGCTTCAACTGGAGGCGGATCTATGCTAGAATATCTAGGGGGGAATAAATTGCCAGGACTTGAAGTGTTAAAAAAGTAGGTTAATATAATTAAATTAATTTTATTAAATCAAACCATATGGCTTTACCAACAGGCGGCAGTAAATTAGAACAAATGATAAAAGGTAATGTGGGCGCAGAACATGCTGGGCACCATTTTGGTAAGAAACTTACCATGACTTTGGTAGGTATCTTATTGGCATATTTAGTTGTTTATGTTGGCACTCTTATTCATAAAAACATGAAAGAGTACCAGTTTATTGGTAGGGCAGATCGTATGGAAAGAACAGTGGCAATAAATGGTTTTGGTAAAGTAAGTGGTAAAAATGATATTGCAGTTACAACAATTGGTTTTTCCAACACAGACAAAGATGTTTCCAAAGCTCAAGCAGACAACAAAAAAGTAATGGATCAAATCTATATGGATTTGAAAGCTATGGGTATAGAAGAAAAAGATTTGCAAGGCAACTACAATATTTATCCAGATTATAATTATACACAAGATAAGGGTCAGGAGTTAAAGGGCTATAGAGTATCCAATAGTCTAACTATTAAAATTAGAGATTTAAGCAAAGTAAGCGGCGTGTTGTCTTTGGCTGGAAAACATGGTGCCACCGAAGTAAACGGCCTAAGCTTCACTGTAGATGAACCAGAAAATTTAAAAGCCCAAGCTAGAGAAAAGGCTTTATCCGACGCACAAGCAAAAGCTGCCAGCTTAGCTCAGAAGTTAGGCGTGCGTTTGGGTTCTATAATTAATTATAATGAATACGAAGGTCCAGATTATTCTTACCAAGCCAAGAATTTAGATTACGCTATGGGTATGGGTGGTGCTGGGTCGGCTCCGGCAGCAGTTCCAGGAGGCAGTATGGATATGAGTATGAATGTAAATATTATCTACGAAATATTGCAGTAAAAAAACATCTAAAAGAGCCCTATAAATCGTCAAGAAGGGGGCTCTTTTTTGTTTAAAGAGTATATGATATAATTGTTAAGAATAAACTAACGTCCATATGAAAATACAAAAAATATCAGCTCGAGAAATTCTTGATTCACGCGGCAATCCAACTGTAGAGGCAAAAGTTGTTTTGGAAAATGGTTTAAGTGCTGTAGCCAAGGTGCCTTCGGGGGCATCTACCGGCACACACGAAGCTTTGGAATTGCGGGATGGTGGAAAGCGCTATGGTGGTAAAGGTGTGTTGCGGGCTGTAAAAAATGTAAATACCGAAATTGCTAAAGCTGTGCAGGGGATGGAAGTAACTGAAATGGAAAAAATAGATGCAAAAATGCTGGGCTTAGATGGGACAGCAAATAAATCCAAGTTAGGAGCTAATGCTATTTTGGCGGTATCTTTGGCTGTGGCTCGCGCTGGTGCGATGTCGTTAAATTTACCTTTGTACAAATATATTAGGCAGGTTTATAAAGTTGCCGAAAGTAGTTATCGCATGCCTGTCTTGGGTATGAATATTATAAACGGTGGACGACATGCAGATAACGGTCTTTCAATTCAAGAATTTATGATTATGCCTCGTCACAAATTGTTGCGTGAACGAGTTCGTATGGGCTCTCAAATTTTTCATGCTTTGGCTGGCCTGCTTAGTCAAAAAGGGTTTTCCACCGGAGTGGGAGATGAGGGTGGTTTTGCGCCAGAGCTTGTAAGTAATGAGCGCGGCATCCAATTTATTTTGCAAGCAATCAAATTGGCCGGATGGCAGCCTGGTAAGGATGTTTTTTTGGGGCTAGACATTGCCGCTTCCGAATTCTATCGTCATGGCAGTTATTATTTTATGAGCAAAAAACAAGGATGGACTGGCGCAAAATTGATGGACACTTTGAAGCAGTGGGTAAAGAAATATCCAATTATTTCTATTGAAGATGCTTTGGCCGAGGATGACTGGGCTAATTGGAAAATTTTAACAAAAGAATTAGGCAAAAAAATAGTTTTGGTTGGAGACGATTTGTTTGTTACTAATCCCGAAAGAATAGCTCGTGGTATAAAAGAACAAGTAGCAAATTCTGTGCTTATAAAAGTAAATCAAATTGGAACTTTGTCCGAAACTATGGCCGCCATAAAGTTGGCACGTCAAAACAAGTATCAGATTTTTATATCTCATCGCAGTGGAGAAACTGCCGATACCTTTATTGCCGATTTGGCGGTGGCGGTAAACTCTGAATTTATAAAAACAGGTTCTATGTCACGCTCAGAAAGAATAGAAAAATATAATCGCTTAATGGAGATTGAGGCGGAATTGGAATAGAATTAAGATAAGAAATGTATGTCAAAGATTACAACGACTCTTTTAGTCATCGTGGACGGATGGGGTGTGGGCGATCCCAAAGACCCTAACAATCCAGTTACACCAGAAACTGCACCCAACTATTTTTCATTTTTAAAAAAATATCCAAATTCTAAATTAGAAGCCAGTGGCGAAAGCGTTGGTTTGTTTAAAGGACAAGAGGGTAATAGTGAAGCTGGCCATTTGAATTTGGGAGCAGGCAGGGTTGTAAAACAAGATGCGTTGTTTATATCAGATTCTATAAAAGATGGTACGTTCTACAAAAATCCCGCCTTCCACGAAGCCTTTCAGCATGTTAGAAAAAATAAATCCGCAGTACATTTAATGGGATTGTTATCAAATCATAGTAGCGCTCATTCATACCCAGAGCATTTGTATGCTTTGCTTAACCTGCTCAATACGGAAAATATAAAAAAAGTGTATCTGCATCTTTTTACTGACGGCAGAGACTCTGGTCGTTATGAGGCGCACAGACATTTCAATATTCTAGAAAAATTTTTTCATGGTAATGAAAAAGTAGCCACAATAATGGGTCGTTATTATGCAATGGACAGAAACAAGAATTGGGAGCGTACAAAATTAGCCTACGAAGCTATGGTTTTGGGTAAAGGAGAAAAATTTACTAGCACCGCAGAAGTTCTTCGAGATAGTTATAACAAAGGAGAGTCAGATGAGTTTTTATTGCCATGCGTTATTACCGAAAAAGGGAAGCCAGTAGGCACAATTAAAAACAACGATGCTATAATTTTTTTCAACTTACGTAGTGACCGCGCTCGTCAGCTTACCAAAGCGTTTGTGCAGCCAGATTTTGCAAAAGTTAATCCGGGTTCATTTAGGCGTTCTAAATATTTAAAAAATATAAGTTTTGTCGGTCTGACAGATTTTGGTCCGGATCTGCCAAATGTAGTCAGTGCTTTTCCAAGCCGCGATGTAAAAAATAGCTTGGTACAAGTTTTGTGTCCAAGAAAACAAATGTATATAGCTGAATCAGAAAAATTTGCTCATATTACTTATTTTTTAAATGGTGGCTATGCGCAGCATTTTTGTGATGAAAATTGGATAAAGATAGATTCTACCAATGTAAAGAATTATGCCGATAATCCAGAAATGAGCGCAGAAAAGTTAGCCGACTATGTAATTGGGGCCGTAGAGTCTGGTCAGCACGAGTTTATTGCGGTAAATTTTGCCAATATGGATATGGTTGGCCATACCGGTAATTTGCACGCTGCCCAAAAAGCAGTGCGTGTAGTAGACTCTGCCATAGCTCGTATAATGAAAGTTTTAATAAAAAATAATGGTCAAGGAATTATTACTGCCGACCATGGAAATATAGAAGAGATAGTAAAACCAATAAGTGGCGAACCAGATACGGAACATTCTACCAATCCTGTACCATTTATTTTGATAAATTGCCCGATAAAAACTCCGAAAAAATTACCAGATGGTAAATTAGCAAACGTAGCGCCCACTATTTTAAAGATGATGGGAATAAACAAGCCAGTAGAGATGACGGCTAAAAGTTTGATTTAGAATATATTGAGTATGAGTTACAAACCAGTGGTTTTAGTTATTATGGATGGGTGGGGTGTTGCTCCAAATGTTGATGGTAATGCCATTACCAAAGCAAACACACCCAATCTCACAAAATTTCTAAAAAATTATCCTACCATGACTATTCATGCTTCTGGAAACGAAGTAGGTTTAATGTTTGGTGAAATGGGAAATTCGGAAGTTGGGCACTTAAACATTGGCGCTGGCAGAGTTTATTACCAAAGCTGCCCTAGAATAAATAAGTCTATAGAAGAAGGGGAGTTTTTTGAAAATCCTGCATTTTTATCTGCGTTAGACAAAGTAAAAGAAAAAAATTCCAAATTACATTTAATCGGGTTGGTAAGTTCTGGCAATGTTCATTCTAGCAACCAACACTTATATGCGCTTTTGGAATTGTGCAAAAAGAAAAAGTTAACCAAAAATGTATTTATACATGCAATTCTAGATGGGCGCGATGCTTTGTATAATTCAGGCCATGAATTTGTCCAAGAATTGCAAGAAAAAATATCTGAAATAAAAGTAGGAAAGATTGCTACTATATCCGGACGCTATTTTGCTATGGATAGAGACAATCGTTGGGATAGATGTGAGAAGGCTTACCGGGCTATGGCTGAAGGTGTGGCCGATAGATTTAGTGAGGATCCACTTCAGGCAATAGAAGAGGCGTATGCTCAAAAAAACTACGACGAAGAATTTATTCCTACTGTCCTAACTTCTCGGGGTAAACCTCTTACCACCATAGACAAAGACGATGCAATAATTTTTTTCAATTTTAGACCAGACAGAGCGCGTCAACTTGCCGAAGCTTTTGCTTTGCCTTCTTTTAATAAATTTACCAAAGAATATTTTAGGGAGTTAACAGTTGTAACAATGACTGAATACGAAAGAGATTTGCCGGTAGCCGTGGCTTTTGCGCCTACGGTTGTGCACAATTCTTTGGCCGAAGTAATTAGTAAAGCCGGTTTAAAACAAATGCATGTAGCCGAGACCGAAAAGTATGCTCACGTTACCTTCTTTTTAAATGGTACTGTAGAAGAGGTATTCCCAGGAGAAGAAAGATTGCTTATACCGTCAGCTCGCGTGGCTAGTTATGACCAAAAACCGGAGATGTCCGCTTTAGAAATTACCAAAGAGTTAGGCAAAATTATAGATTCTGGTAAGTTTGATTTTATAGTTGTAAATATTGCCAATGCTGATATGGTGGGCCATACGGGCAATCTGGCAGCGGGAATAGAAGCTTGCGAAGTAAATGATAAATGTTTAGGCGAAATTGTGAGTCATACTTTGGCCCAAAATGGGGTAGTGGTAATTACAGCTGACCATGGCAATGCCGAAGAAATGACGAATTTGCAAACAAGCGAAATAGACAAAGAGCATTCCACCAATCCAGTGCCACTTATTATTATTGGCAAGGACTTTTTGGGGCAAGCTGGTGCTGCCGGGGATCCGCCCGAAGGAGATCTTAGCTTAATGCAGCCAGTAGGTGTGCTCGCAGATGTGGCGCCTACAGTGCTTAAGTTGCTCGGCATAGATCAGCCGGAAGAAATGACAGGACAGGCGCTAATTTAGCTTAAAATATTGACAAGAGCATTATTTTGTGTAATTATAAGGTTAGAAACGGTTTCTAATCTATCTCTTAACCCAATTAATCCTGCAAGGAGGATTTTGTGAAGTCAGAAAATGCGACCGATCGTAAACTTCAGACGCTGCTTTGGAATGTGCTTGAAAAGGCTAAGAGGCACGGCTCGAGGAGTGATCAAGTGAAGAATTTCATACAGATGCGTGAAGATGATAAGGAGTTCGTGGAGCTTGCCGCAACTTTGATAATCCTTTTCGAGACAAAGCGACAGGAATTGAATGCTCTTATGGGTGAGGACGGTCTCGTATATGTGCCGGATTTGCGCAAGGAAGTTACGACAACCTAACCACTCGTCATTTTTTAGAACAGTGCAGTGTCCGTCCGAGAAAATTTGGGCGGATTTTTTTAAGCGGATGGCAGAAGTATTTTCTTAATTTTTTCTATAACTTCAAGCTCTACTTCTTTAATAGTTTTTCCGCTTACCGAAAAAGTGGCAGTTCTTTTGTTGCCTTCTGGTTGGTAGCTTTGCAAAAGTGTTTTGGCATCATGGTGTTTATCTGCGCAAAGAAAGCCATGCACTTTATTTTCTCCGCTAATATTTTCATTAAGAAGTAGAATTATTTTGGCTTCGGGAGAGTTGTTTACTAGTTCATCAGAAAGTCCTTTTAATTCTTCTTCTGTAGCTCCAGCTCGAGCAAAATCTTCTTTGGTAATAGTGGTCCATACTAACCCAAGTTTTGAGTCGCTTTGCATATGGGTAAGGGCTGTGCCCCAAATACGAAGAGAGGCCATAGATTTGGTGCGGTAAAGATTTTTTACAATTTTTTCTCTGTCTGCGCCCATAGTTATCAGCTGGCTAGCATTGGCCAGGGTGGCTGGGCTAACGTTGGCAGTTTTGAAGCTTTGAGTTTGGCTTATCATGCCGGTAAGCAAAAAGGTGGCAATGTCTGCATCGATATCGTGAGAAGATATCTGCATTAAAGTTTTGTAAATATTTTCCGAAACAGAAGTGGCGGTTAGGTCAACAAAATTAATTTGCCCAAAATGTTCGTTGCCAGGATGGTTGTCAAAATTAATTATTGGTACTTTATAAAACAAATCAGTGTTATTAAAAAACACGCTTCCAAGCGATTCCAAATCTTGGGAGTTAAGAGTTATAATTAAATCATATTTTAATCCGGATTGAGCGGTGCGCAGTTCGTTTTTGGTTAGAGTTCCTTGCTTTGGTGTTAAATAAATAGAAAGCCAGTTGTCTTTGATATCGTAACTCAATGTATCAATTTTGACATTGCTAATATCTACTTTCAAAATAAATTTTTGCAGATGAGATATCTGTGGTTGGATTTCTTCTATACCCTTTAGGAAATTTAAGTTTTTTGGCGCCACAAAATTGTCGACAATTATGTCGGCTTGCTTATGGTGCTTTTCCAAGAATTTTTTCCAAGCCACGCCTCCGCAAATGGAGTCGGTGCTTTGGCTGGCACTAGTAACTATCAAAATATGCTGGCTCTTTTCTAGGATTTGGCGTAGTTGTTCTATTTCACTAAGGGCCATGTTTTGGTTTAATTAAGAAAGGTGTTATTTACGAATAACAGGCTATTCTAGCAGGGTTTTTGGGGGTTGTCAATTCTAGATAGTCGCACATGTATTTTTCATTTATAATATAGAACCTCGGTGGTTAGCCGAGGTCTGCCTGTCTTGTATTAGTAGAACCTACCCTAGGATCAATTTTCTGAGTAGTACCAGCAATTCCATCGACATCAACACCATCTGTCCGATAGATAGAAAGTAGAAGGTTCTGTGGAACACAAGGTTCACTGTGTCTGCTTCCGTATTTTCCGCCACCTTTTTGAAATAGAGGCGGAGAATGATAATTTGTAATACCAACACCATTACGAATGCAAGCAGGCCAACCGCCTCTTCCAGCCCTTTGTTCGCATTTTCGTAAGTTGTGAAGATAAAGTAGGCGATACCATCGCCCACTAGAAACAGCAATCCGAGCTTGAAATAGCGGCGTTCTGAAGTCTCGTTTTGGAGATCTGCTAGAAGCATTATTAATGAGTATGCTAGAGGCAAAAGAACAAAGATGGCGGCTGTTTGGGACATCTACCCTCTTCTTTCGGCTGTTCGCTAAGGCCAGCTGTTTGGCTGCTCAAAGGAGCTTTTTTGTGGGCGGTAATTTGACTACACGATTGTGTAGAATCAAGAATTCTACGTGGAATTTAATGATTTGTCAAGTATCGAAATATTTGGTACTCTTATTAAGAGTCAATCATTTATGAAAGAACTGCCAAAGGTTTACGAACCGAAAAATTACGAAGATGAAATCTATAAAAAATGGGAAGAATCAGGGTTATTTAACCCTGATGTTTGTGTTGAAAAAGGCGTAACAGAGCCAAAAGCTGAGCATTTCTCTATTGTCTTGCCTCCGCCTAATGTTACCGGCACTCTGCATATGGGTCATGCCGCCATGCTTGCTATAGAAGACGTAATGGTGCGCTATCACCGGATGAAGGGCGACCGTACGCTCTGGGTGCCTGGCACAGACCATGCAGCTATTGCTACCCAAGCCAAGGTAGAAAAGTTGGTAATGGAGAAAGAGGGCAAGACAAAATACGACTTAGGAAGACCGGAATTTCTCAAACGCGTAGAACAGTTTGCGCAAGAAAGCCACGACACTATTGTAAATCAAGCTCGTAAAATGGGTGCATCGCTTGATTGGAATAGAGAGGCCTATACTCTGGATGAAAAAAGAAATTTGGCAGTGCGTACAGTATTTAAAAAAATGTATGATGATGGGTTAATTTACCGAGGTTATAGAGTAATCAATTGGTCGGTAAAAGGCCAATCTACAGTTAGTGATGATGAAATGGTGCATGTAGAACGCCCAGCCAAATTATATTATTTTAAATATTCCAAAGATTTTCCAATTACAATTGCCACCACCAGGCCAGAGACCAAATTGGGCGATACTGCTGTGGCTGTAAATCCAAAAGATAAAAGATACAAACAATATATTGGCCAGGAATTTACAGTAGATGTCGGCGCTGCAGATCCGCTCAAGATAAAAATAATTGGTGTAGACAGCGTTGAATCAGAGTTTGGTACTGGTGCTCTTGGGGTTACCCCCGCACATAGCGCTGTAGACTTTGAGATGTATCAAAAACAAAAATCCGCAGGTAATGATATTGGTATAATCCAAGTGCTTGGTGAAGATGGAAAAATGACTTCTGCTGCCGGAAATTACGCTGGCATGTCTGTGTTAGAAGCCAGAGAAAAATTTGTAGAATATTTAAAGAAAAATAATCTATTAGAAAAAGAAGAAGACATTGTTCAGAACGTCGGTACTTCCGATAGGTTTGGCGATGTAATAGAGCCGCTGCCAAAGCTGCAATGGTTTGTTGGGGTAGAGAAGCCGTTTAAAATTGGAGAAAATGAATTGGGAATAAAAAAAGGTACAGAAGTTACGCTAAAAGAATTGATGCAAAAGGTAGTAAAGAAAAAACAGATAGAAATAATCCCAGATCATTTTGAAAAAACCTATTTCCACTGGATAGATAATTTGCGCGACTGGTGTATTTCTCGTCAGATTTGGTATGGGCACAGAATTCCAGTTTGGTATCCGCCCGAGGCGGACCAGCCTGGGGCTGGCAAAAAAAATGAATGCTTTGTGGGAGTTAATCCGCCAGACGGTAATGGTTGGCAACAAGATTCAGATACGTTAGATACCTGGTTTTCTTCTGGTCTTTGGACTTTTTCCACATTGGGCTATCCAGATTTGGACGCCAAGGATTTGCAAGCATTCCACCCAACATCCGTAATGGAAACCGGCTATGATATTTTGTTTTTCTGGGTGGCGCGCATGATACTTATGACCACGTATGTTTTAGGTGGTGTGCCTTTTAAAACGGTATATTTGCATGGTTTAGTGCGCGATGAACAAGGCAGAAAGATGAGTAAGTCCTTGGGTAATGTTATCAATCCACTAGATATGATCGCCAAGTATGGCACAGATGCCACACGCTTGTCTTTGTTGCTGGGTAATACACCTGGTAATGACATGAAGTTATCCGAAGAAAAAATTGCTGGCTTCCGTAATTTTACCAACAAGCTTTGGAATATTTCTCGGTTTATGTTGCTAAATATTGAAGAACCGAAGGCAGATATTAAAGAACCGAAGGCAAAGACCTTAGCAGACGAGTGGATTTTGGAAAAATTAAACACAATCGTAAATAAGACTTCCGAAAACATAGAGAAGTATAATTTTTCTATGGCCGGTGAAGAGTTGCGAGATTTTACCTGGGGAGATTTGGCCGATTGGTATTTGGAAATTGCCAAGGTAGAAGGTGATAAATCAGAAATTTTAAACTATATTTTAAATAGTATTTTGAAACTTTGGCATCCGTATATGCCATTTGTAACAGAAACTATCTGGCAAGAAGTTTATGGTGCAGACAAAATGTTAATGGTAGAGTCGTGGCCTTCAATTGTCATTCTGAACGGAGTGAAGAATCCCTTAACATCTAAACGAGAGGGATCCTTCGCTAAAGCTCAGGATGACAAATTTGCAGAAGGTTTTGAAATCATTAAAAATTTAATATCCGGTATTCGTTCCTTGCGTGCTGAATTTAAAATTGAACCTGCAAAAAAGATAGGCGCCAATATTAATGTTGGCAAAAGAAAAGGTTTAGTAAAAGAAAACGAAGAAATTGTTAAAGCGTTGGCTAGGTTAGAAAAATTAGAATTTGTAGAATCGGGCGCAGAAATATCTTTGGATTTGGTTGGAGCAGTGGACATAGAAAAAGAAAAACCAAGATTAGAAAAAGAAATAGCAGAAATAAAAAAGTATGTGGTTGGTTTGGAAAATAAATTATCCAATAAAGAATTTGTAGATAATGCGCCAAAAGCAGTGGTAGAAAAAGAGCAGGACAAGCTAAGTGAAGCTAAAAGCAAATTAGAAAAATTAGAAGAACAACTTAAAAATTTAGTATGACCAAAATCAACACTGACATACAAAAAATTGAAGAGCTATTATCTAGAGGTGTAGAAAACACCTATCCCAAAAAAGAATTTTTGGAAGCTAGGTTGAAATCTGGTGAGCAGCTTACTTTTTATACTGGTTATGATCCAACTGGGGCATCTCTTCATATTGGCCACGGTATTACCATGCTCAAACTGCGCCAATTTCAAGATTTGGGACACAAAATCATCATGCTTATCGGAGATTTCACCGGTATGATTGGTGATCCTACAGACAAAACTTCTGCCAGACAAAAATTAACCCGCAAACAAGTTTTGGAAAATTGTAAAAATTATAAAAAACAATCCGAAGCTATCTTGAATTTTAAAGGTTCAAATAAAGTGGAGGTAAAGTACAATAGTAAATGGCTTGGCAAAATGAGTTTTGAAGATGTGGTAGAGCTATCTTCGCATTTTACTGTGCAGCGAATGATGGAGAGAGATATGTTTGAAAGCAGAATGAAAGAAGAAAAGCCTATTTACCTTCATGAATTTTTGTATCCGCTTATGCAAGGCTATGACAGCGTGGCTATGGATGTGGATGGAGAAGTAGGTGGTAATGACCAGACATTTAATATGTTGGCTGGCCGAACGTTAATGAAAGATTTAAAAAATAAAGAAAAGTTTGTTTTGACCACTAAATTGTTGGTGGACGCTAGTGGTAAAAAGATGGGTAAAACCGAAGGAAATATGGTGTCTTTGTCCGATAAGCCAGAAGACATGTTTGGTAAGGTGATGAGTTGGACAGATGAAATGATGGATAAAGGTTTTGAGCTTTGTACTACGTTGCCAATGAATGAGGTAAAAAAACTAGAAGCAATAATGCCAAATCCACGTGATCGTAAATTAAAATTGGCTTATGAGGTTGTAAAAACATTCTTGGGAGAAAAATTTGCCAAGGCCGCTCAAGAAAATTTCCATAGAGTATTCCAAGAAAAATCTAAACCCCAAGAAATCCCAGAACTAAAACCAAGCGCAACGGACATTATTACTGTGCTCGCAGAATCTGGTATTTGCAAAAGCAAATCCGAAGCGCGCCAGGTAATAGCCCAAGGCGGAGTAAAAATAAATGATAAAAAAGTGGAAGGTATAGATGAGCAAGTTAAATCTGGAGATGTGGTGCAAAAAGGTAGTAGGTTTTTTGTGAAAATAATTTAGGGAGCAGTTATCTGTCATTCCGACCGAAGAAGCCGTAGCGACTGAGTGGAGGAATCCCTTAAACATAGTTTTCAGAATAGCCAAAGTGTAAGGGATCCCTCGACTCCACTACGGCTCCGTTCGGGATGACAATTGTATAAAAAATATGAACAGTGAGATTAAACAACAAATTTACAATTTATTAAATAAAGCGGGAGTGTCTGGTGAGATAGAACTGACAACCCCTCCAAATCCAGAGATGGGCGATTTTGCTTTTGCCTGTTTTAATGTTGCTAAAGAATGGAAAATGAGCCCAGTAGAAGCGGCCAAAACAATTGAATCAAAAATTAAAAAAAGTAATCTTGTAGATAAGGTGCAGGTGATGGGTCCATATGTAAATTTTTATCTTAATCCTGGCCAAGTTGCAGAGTTGGTAATAAAAGATGTTTTAAAAAAAGGTAAAAAATACGGGATTAATAATTCTGGTAAAGGTAAAAAAGTTTTGATTGAATATCCATCTAACAACACTCACAAAGAATTTCATATTGGTCACTTGCGCAATGTTTGTATTGGAAATTCTTTGGTACAGCTATACGAACAAAATGGCTACAAAGTTTACCCAGTAAATTATTTAAATGATTTTGGTAATCACGTGGCTAAATGTTTGTGGGGTTTGCAGAAATTTCACAAAGATGAAAAAGTGCCAGAAAATAAACAAAAATGGCTAGGAGAAATTTATGCCGAAGCTAGTCAAAAATTAAAAGATAATCCAGATTTTGCACCAGAAGTGGCCGAAATCCAAAAACAGATAGAAGGCCAAGACTCAAAGATTTGGAAGTTGTTTATGCAAACCAGAGAGTGGAGTATAGATAAATTTGAAGAAATATTTAAACAGTTGGGCGTAAAGCATGTCGCTGTATTTTACGAAAAAGACTTAAAAGATAAAGGTCAAGGATATGTTGATGATCTTTTGCAAAAAGGTATCGCCAAAGTAGGTGAGGGTGGGGCGATAATTTTAGATTTAAGTGAATATAAGCTGGATATTGCATTGCTTCGCAAATCAAACGGTACTGGTTTATATATGACTAGTGATTTGGCTTTAGCTGTGGAAAAATTTAAAGGTTGTTATGCTGACGAAAGTATTATAATTACTGGCACAGAGCAGAATTTTTATTTTAAGCAACTATATAAAACTCTGGAATTAATGGGCTTTGATAAAAAACTTACCCACATTAGTTATGGGCTTATAAACCTAAAAGAAGGCAAAATGTCTTCTCGTCTTGGGAATGTTATTTTATACGAAGATTTGTATGCTGAAGTGTATGAAAAATTAAAAGAAGAATCTGTTCAACGCCACCCCGAATGGAGTGAGAAAAAAATAAAAAGCAATATTGATGTGCTGGCTATGGCAGCTCTAAAGTTTGATATGCAAAAACATGAGGCCGCCAAAAATATTATCTTTGATATTAAAGAAGCTACTTCGTTTGAAGGATTTAGCGGTTTGTATGTGCTATACGCTATCGCTAGAATAAATAGTGTTTTAAATCAAGCCAAAAAACTCAAAGCCAAAGTAGATTATAATTTGCTAAACAAACCGGAAGAAAAGCAACTTGTATTATTTTTGGCAAAATATGAAGAAGTGGTAAGGACTGCTCTGTTAAATTATAACCCATCAGAAATAACTCGCTACTCATTTGATTTAGCTCAAGCGTTTAATGATTTTTATAATAAACATAGTATTCTAAAAGCAGAAACTGCAGATTTGGTGGCCACTCGTTTGCAATTAGCTAGCGCGGCCAAAAATGTTTTAGAAAATTCGCTTGGGTTGCTTACAATTGGTACTGTGGAAGAAATGTAAAATATTTATCAAAGGTTTTGTTTATGGTGCAAGACAATTATAAGTCGTGGTTTATTAATACAGAAGATTTTCCTAAGGAGTCTGCGCTACCAGCGCAGCTTAAATTTTTATTAAAGTTTGCAATTTTGGCTCCCTCCACTCACAATTCTCAGCCTTGGCAATTCAAAATAGATGGCAATAGGATTTATATTTTGCCAAATTTTGATAAAGCTTTGCCTGTAGGGGATAAGGAAAACCATTTCCTTTTTTTAAGTTTGGGATGCGCGTTAGAAAATTTATTGGTCGCGGCGCAGTATTATGGTTTTAGTTTTGTAGTGAAGCACCCTTCTTCTGGTGATAAAAAAATTGAAATTACTCTGACAAAAATAGAAAAGTTAGGCGTTGCAGAAGAAAGCCTGATTTCTTATATTGCTAAGCGCATTACTAATCGTCATAAATTTACAGATAAATTACCGTCAGAAGAATTTTTGAATACAGTCCGTGGTTTGAGTACGGACGGTATAAATGTAGAGGTGTTGGCCCTGGGAGAAAAAAATAACAAGGTAAAGCAATTGGTTGGTACGATTACCCCTAAACTATTAAATGATCCAAGTTTCCGCAAGGAATTATCTGGCTATGTAAAAACAAATATTACGAAATCAAAACTTGGCATGCCAGCTTTTGTAATGGGTGTTCCTAATTTTTTATCTCTTTTTATCCCTACAATATTAAAGTTTGTAAATATTGAAAAATTAAATAAAAAAAAGCAGGAGGGCGCTTTGAGTGCGGCGATTTTTATTGTTATTAGCGCCAAAAATAATAATGAAGAAGATTGGGTTAAAACCGGACAAGTTTTTCAGAAGATTAATTTATTGGCTACAAAGTTTAGCCTATTTACTCACCCTATGGCTGCGCCTTTGCACGATATAGAAGGGCGCAAAGAGTTGCAAGAAATATTGCAGACAAATTTTAATCCGCAATTTTTATTTCGTCTTGGTTATGGATCTGTAGAGCCCAAGCATAGTCCGAGAATGTCTGTAGATGATTGTATGATTGTAGAATAATAGTTTATGGCTATCTCTAAGTATAAAAATTTAAAAGAGTTTGATGGTCATGCTTTGGTTGTGGAGCTAAATGAGCCAAGCGTCGATTTAAAAGGCTTTATAGCTATAGATAGAAAAGCCGATAAATTTCCAGCGTTGGGAGCTACTCGTTTATGGAAGTATTCCTCGGAAGAGGATGCTATAAATGATGCTCTGCGTTTGGCAAAGCTGATGGGTAAAAAATCGGCAATGGCAGGTTTGCCATACACGGGCGCCAAGGCGGTGTTAATGCTTCCAGAAGGTGGAATAAAGAATCGCGAAGAATATTTTAAAGTGTATGCACAAAAAGTAAACGAACTTTCAGGTCAGTTTATTACCGGCACAGATGTCGGCTTAACTGATGATGATCTGAAGATAATGAGTGAAAACTCTAAATTCATAATTGGAATGGATGTTCCGGCAGCGTATTATACGGCCGTTGGTATTTTTTATGTTATCCAAGCAAGTTTAGAGTATAAATTCGGTAGTGGGAATATTACTGGCAGAACTTTTGCTATTCAAGGTTTGGGAAAAACAGGCTATGAATTGTTAAAATTATTGTATGCGGAGGGAGCAAAAATATTTGTCTCCGAAATAAATACAGATATTTTAGAGCAAGTTTGTCGTGATTTTCCATTAGTAAAAAAAGTTTTACCAGAAGATATACACAAGCAAGAAGTAGATGTTTTTTGTCCTTGCGCCATGAGTCATTCTGTTAATAGTCGTACAGTCAGTGAGTTGAAGTGTACTATAGTGGCCGGCTCCGCAAATAATCAGCTAGAAGACGAGGCTGTAGGAGAAAAACTACACAAGTTGGGTATTATTTATGTCCCAGACTATTTATCAAATTCCGGTGGTTTGATTAGTGTGGTAGATCAATTTGAAAATAAAAAACATAATGATGAAAGGATACTATTAAAATTGAGCAAAATACCAGAGGTTTTGCGTGCTATTTTCTTAAGAAGTGAAGAAGAACAAAGTTCAATTAGTGGCGTTGCAGACGGTATGGTGCAAGAGTTTTTAAACAAAGAAGTTCGTGTTGGGGTACGTAGTTATTAAGTATTTTATGAATAAGTATTTTTTAAGTTTATATAGAAAAAACCTTGCTTCCAAACTATCTTTTCTTAAAAGAAAGGACTGTGAAGTTATGGATAAAGTGGGGGAAAAGGAGTCGGTGAAATTGTTCAATCTTGTAAGTGCGCGTGTGGTTGCGTACCAAAAATTTTTAAAAGAAAATAAAGTAGCTATCAGAAAGATTGTAAATATTAAAGATTTTAAAAAATTACCATTAATTTCAAAAGAAAATTATATAAAAAAGAATGACCTAGAAGATTTGCTTCCTCCTAAAGAGTTGTCTAATATTACCACTTTTTCCGCTACTTCCGGCTCTACAGGTGAACCGACATTTTTTCCGCGCAGCGAAGATCAGGACAAGAATTACGAATATATATCTGAAATATTTCTAACGACCCAGTTGGGTCTGTCCAAGAAAAAAAGCACACTTGTTATAATAGGTTTTGGGCTAGGTGTTTGGATAGGCGGTATTTTTACTTATAAAAATTTTAATAAATTGGCTAGCAAGGGTTATAAAATATCTTTATTGCCAGTTGGTCCTCAAAAAGACATGTTTCTAAAATCTCTAAAGAAATTTGGAGGATTATTTGATCAGGTTATTTTGGCAGGTTATCCGCCATTTATTAAGGATATTGTTGATGAAAGTGTAAGTTATGGCATTGATTTTGCAAAGTGCAATGCAAAAGTTTTGACTGCAGCCGAGAGTTATTCGGAAGACTTTAGAGATTATATTGCAAAAAAGATTAAGGCCAAAAATATTTATACTGATTTTGTAAATATATACGGAACGGTTGAGCTGGGAACTATGGCTCACGAAACTCCTTTGGCAATTCTAATACGTAGATTAGCATGTAAAAATAAGGATATTTTTAAGGCTGTTTTTAATAATTCTGCCAGGCTTCCTACGTTGGGGCAATACCACCCTTATTTGGTGTATTTTGAGGAGCTAGAGGGCGAATTGGTAGGAACGGGTGTTGGCTCGTCTATACCGTTAATTCGTTACAAATTTGCCGATCGTGGGGGCGTTATTCCGTTTAAGGAGATGATAGAACGCCTAAAGAGTGTAGGGGTAGATATAGTGAAAGAAGCGGCAAAAAATGGAATCGACAAAACCGTTCTTAACCTTCCATTTGTTTATGTTTATGAGAGGAGTGATTTGGTTGTAAATCTAATGGGGATAAACATATATCCGGAGTATGTTAAAAGTGGTTTGCAAAAAACCGGCATAGAAGAAAAAGTCACCGGTAAATTTTCTATGGTGACTAAAAATGATAAAAATCAGGATCAATTTTTGGAAATTAATGTGGAGTTAAAAAATGGCGAAGCGTCATCTCCGCAGTTATTAAAATTAATTGAAAATTTTGTTGTGAGTTCTCTGCAAGAAAAATCTACAGAGTATGATTATTTGTACAAAAATAGTTCGGAAGAATCTAAGAAAAAGATAACCCCCCAAATTTTATTATTTAATTATGAAGATAAAACTTATTTTGCTCCCGGGGCAAAGCAGAAATGGGTTTTAAAATAATTTTTATGGAGTTTCCAATTATACTCTCCGAAGGCAGTTATACCCAAGAAGATTTGGATTTTTTGATGAAAAATAATGAGGTGGTAAAAACGGTTGATATTTATGCTCAGCAAATGGCCGAGTATTTTGAAATTTCTAATCCAGCCCTCAAGGGGAGCGTGGAATTGCCTGGTGCTGCAAAAAAATATGTTGATGAAAATGTAAGCAAGGGAAGCTTGGTAGGTAATTGGATATACTATCCTTGGAGTAAAATTTTAGTTCATTCGGTTACCGAAGATAAATATTTCCAGCTGCGAACCAACCGTAACAAAAATTTAATAGATGCAAAAGAACAAGAAAAGTTGTATAATTTAAATGTAGGTGTGCTCGGGCTATCTATCGGGAGTAGTATGTCTACTAGCTTAGCGTATAGTGCTATAGCAGGGCATATGAAGTTGGCAGATTTTGATACCCTGTCCACTTCCAATCTAAACAGATTGAAAGCGAAAATGTCTGATGTGGGAAGGAAAAAAATAGAGATAGCCGCGGAACAAATATTTGAAATAAATCCGTACCAGAGTCTAAAGTTATTTGAAAATGGAGTAGATAAAAATTCACTTGAAAATTTTTTAACAGAAGATCCTAAGCCAGAATTAATTTTTGAAGCAATTGATGACTTTGAAACAAAAATTCGACTGCGTATGGTGGCGCGAGATTTGGGTATTCCAGTTATAATGTTAACTAACCTAGGCGATAGCTTGCTTATAGATGTAGAAAGATATGATAAAGATAAGACAACTCCTATCTTAAACGGAATGATTGATCAGTCAGTTGTAGAAGAAATTTTGTCTGGGAGTTGTAGCGAAGCAGATAAAAATAGATTTGCCGTACAGGTGGTTGGCGTAGAAAATGTGCCCAAGAGAGCGATGGCTTCTCTAAAAGAAATAGGTTCAAGCCTCGTTGGTCGTCCGCAGCTAATGAGTACAGTTACCGTAGGAGGAGGCCTAGCTTCTTTTTTAGCTAGAAAGATTGCGCTAGGAGAGGATTTACCAAGTGGAAGAAAAATAATAAAGTTGGATGAGCTAATTTAATTTTATGGATGCCGAGCAAAAACTCGCAGACAAAATGGGGGTAAACTATAAAATTAATCAGTGTTTAATAGATGGTTTTAATATTAATTATCTGGTGGCCGGAGAAGGCGAGCCGCTACTATTAATTCACGGGGCAAATATAGGTTGGGGAATGTGGTATTTAAATATACCGGAGTTGTCAAAAAAATATAAAGTTATCGCTATAGATCTGCCCGGTGCCGGCGCTTCCGACAGCTTGGATTTTAAAAATATTGATCTGCAAAAAACATTCGTTCAGTTAGTAGAAAACTTTTTGTATTTTCTGGGGGTGGATAATATAAGAGTGATTGGCCATTCTTTTGGTGGTTGGGTAGCTATGAAGTTGGCTATTGCTAGTAGTATAAATATCAAAAAAATTGTACTAAGTGATTCTTTGGGGTTTAGTAGGAGTATACCGGTGTCTCAGTGGCCCGCCACATTTGGTGTTCTAACAAGATTTATTTCCAAAACATTCTTTAAAGTTACAAGAGAAAATATGGACAGATTTTTAAGCAGTGCTTTCTATGATAAAAAGTCTGTGCTGGAACTGTTTTCTCAGTATTATTTCGAATCGTTACTTTGCTCCGCCACGCGTCACCCTTTACTGTTTTTTAACAGATTATCAACTTTTTTGAGAATGCGAAAAGAGTTAGATTTAAAAAGTAGTCTCGGATTAATTAAGCAGCCAGTAATGGTGGTGTGGGGTAGTGAAGATAAAAATGTAATATATAAAAATAGTAAAGATTTTTTTAAATTGATACCAAATCATAAGGTTGAAATTATAAAAGAGACAGGGCATGTTCCTTCTTTAGAAAAAAGCAATTTATTTAACAGTCTGGTATTAAATTTTTTTCAAGATTAATTAGTATAATATGTTGGGGGACGTTTTATATTTTAAAGAGGTTATACTTGGGGCCGTTGTGATTTGTAATATACTTATTACTTATGCGGTATATGTAAGTAATAAAAAAAGCGCCACAAATAGAGTGTTTTTATTACTAGGCTTTATTATTTCTTTTTGGCTTCTCGCCATGCATTTGTCGGTAAATCCTGCAGTGAATCTATTTTGGACACGCCAGAGTGCTTTTTGGGCTACGCTCATGAGTTTCTCGTTGTTTTTGTTAGCTTATATTTTGCCGGGGGAAAGGTTTTTGCTTAGTAAAAAGAACCTTTTTTATACAGTTGTGCCTACAATTTTTATAACAGCCACAACATTTACGCCTTATGTTTTTGAGAAAATAACTAGTAGTGCCATAGGCACAAAGGTAGTTGTAGGGTTTGGGATAATTCCGTTTAGTTTACTAACAACATTTTTTAGCATTTCCGCTGTTTATTTATTGTTAAAAAAATTAAATAAATCATCGCAAGTAGAGCGCCGTCAGTTGGGGCTTGTTCTGACAGGCTTTTTCTTAATGCTCGGACTGATTATTTTTACAATTCTAATCCCCGTTATTTTTTTAAGGGACAACTTTTTTGTCCAATTTGCACCGGTGTATGTTTTTTTCTTTTTGGCAGCGACCGCTATCGCAATTGTAAAATACCACTTATTTAATATTAAAGTTATTGCCACAGAGGCTTTGGTACTGATTTTAATAATGGTTTTATTGATTGAAGGCGCCCTCTCTGGTTCGGTATTTACAGTTATTTTTAAAGTCTCATTCGCAATTTTGGTAGGTATTATAGGTATATTGCTGGTTAAAAGTGTGCAGAAAGAAATTAAGCAAAAAAACGAGCTGTCTAAGTTAGCCACTTCTCTAGAAAAAGCCAATACTCTTTTGCAAGAAGCAGATAAGCAAAAAACTGAATTTTTGACCATTGCTTCTCACCAGTTACGCACCCCCCTTTCTATTTTAAAAGGTTACATAGAATTAATAAAAGATGGTAGCTATGGCAAGATTGAGCCAGCTACGGCCAAGGTATTAGATGATATGGATATCAATAATGAGCATCTAGTAAAGCTGGTGGACAAGCTTTTGGATATTACTCGTATTGAGCAGGGTCGTACGAAATATGCCTTTGCTGAAGTGGATATTCGCAGTTTGATAAACGAAGCAACTAATGATTTAAAAATAAAAGCCAGAGATAAAAAAATTAAAATAGATTGGATTGCTCCAAAAAAACCAAAAAATATTTTTTGTGATCAAGAAAAGATACACCACGTTGTTTATAATTTTATAGATAACGCTTTAAAATATAGTGATGGCGGCGTAGTAAAAGTGGCGCTAGAAGAAGATGTTGATGGGGTTGCGGTGCGGGTAAAAGATCGTGGAATTGGGTTTGATAAAAATGACGAAGGAAACTTTTATCACAAGTTTTATAGGGGGGACAACGTAAGAACGATAGCTGTAAGCGGCACAGGCTTGGGCCTGTATGTTTGTCGCAAATTTATAGAGGCCCATAACGGACGTGTGTGGGCGCGTAGTGCTGGTTTGGGTATGGGCAGTGAGTTTGGTTTTTGGATACCAGCCAAGCAAAAAGCACCGTCGGCAGCTTAGTTGGTTTTTTTAAAAAAAGAGTGTATAATAATTTCATTGAATCATGAATTATGAAGTATGAATTAAGAAACGCAGGTAAGCGGTTCGATTTGTGCCATAATTCGTAATTCTTTATTCATAATTCATAAACAAAATTGTATATGATATTCCAAAGGCATTCTCCAAAAGTTGTTGAAGAAAATGAGGAATTAGACGTTAGCAATCAGTCACACCCAGATGTTCAAGATGAGGTGGAGACTGTTGTTGGTCCGTCTGTAAATGTAGAAGGGGACTTTGCCTCCGAAGGAAATATAATAGTAAAAGGAACTGTATCCGGCAGTGTTTTTACTAGTAAGCATTTATCGGTAGAAATGGGTGCAAAAATTATTGCCAATGTCAGGGCCGGTAGTGCCACTATTGCTGGCGAAGTAAAAGGTAATATGAAAGTAAAAGAATCTTTGGAATTGACATCTACCTCCAAAGTTATCGGTGATATAGATGTCAAAAATCTAAAAATCGAATCCGGTGCGATATTGTATGGCAAAATTACTATGCCAGGAGTTGAAAGCAGCGAAAAATCAATTAAAACAAAGACCTTTAAAAAATCGGATGACGCCGCGCCTCTCTTTGGTTAGTTATAGTTTTTCTTGATAGGAGTTAGAATCTTTGGTACTTATGTATGTTTATATCTACGACAATTTTTTACGTCAGAAAAATTTTCTTCCAATCATTCACGCCATGGAGGTTATTCTTACCGACTATGGTATAGCTGGTAAGATTTTACGTCTTCAAAATTACACCGACTCAAAAGCTATTATAGAAGATGAAATAAAACGAGGTGCCAAAACTATTGTAATAGTTGGAAACGATGCAACTTTTGGTCAAATTCTTTCTCGCAGCGCTACTTGCAACTGCACGTTTGGTTTTTTGCCAGTTGGTCCAAATAATACCATTGCCGAAGTTTTGGGTATTCCTGTGGGCGTAGAGGCTTGCACGGTTTTATCGCGTCGCCGCAAAGAATTTTTGGATGTCGGTTGGATGAATAACAGATACTTTGTTTCTCAACTGAAAGTAATGCCTTCCAAATTGGAAGTTGTTTATGATGAGAGATTTAAAGTTACCGCCGCCGAAAAAATGGAGGTAATTGTTTGTAATTTACAACCGTTTTTTTGGACAAGAGATAAAAAAGATAAAGAACAGCGAGTAATTCATCCCCAAGACGGTAAGCTAGAAGCGTTTATTAGACCATTGACAAAGAGTGGTTGGTGGGGCTATAAATACGAAGAGCCTAGTATTTTTCCTTTTGAAGAAATGATTATCACTGGCAGGGAGCCATTTTCTGTAGAAGCAGATGGTAAAATGTCCAAAGAAATAAAGGTAAAAATTAAACTGGCTCATAGTAAGGTAGAAATGATTGTTGGCAGAGATAGAAAGTTTTAATTTCAGACATAGGAAGCACGGGTGGCGAAATGGTATACGCACTACCTTGAGGTGGTAGCGCCGCAAGGCATGGAGGTTCAAATCCTCTCCCGTGCACAATGTATAAATAGCCGCTTTGCGGTTATTTATTTTTTACTTCACTTTTTCTTGCGGAAATGGTATTATTTAAAGAGTATTTAATTAATCTCTTTTTAGTATGCGCATTGTAATTGGCTTTGTTTTAGCTGGGATTGGAGTTTTACTTATGCTTAAAACCGAGTGGTTTGTGCAAAATTTTGGCAGCAACGCTTGGGCCGAAGAGCATCTAGGCTCTAGCGGCGGTACTCGTTTGCTCGTTAAATTAATAGCCATTGCCTTTATATTTTTTGGGTTTTTAGCTATCACCAATATGCATATGGGCTTTTTAGATGCCACACTCGGTAAAATTTTTAAACAGAACCAATCACTCTAACGATTTTATGGCGCACTCCGGCACAGCCTTAATTGATCCATATAAAATATTTGAAAGAATCTCTTTGTCTGCAGGTCAGAGGGTGGCTGATTTAGGTTGTGGACGCACAGGTCATTTTGTTTTTCCAGCCGCAAAAGCGGTAACAGATAAGGGTGTTATTTACGCCGTAGATGTTGTAAAAAATATTTTGGAGAGCATAAAAAGCACTGCTCGCAGCGAAGGCTTTGATAATGTGCAAACTATCTGGTCAAACATTGAGCTTCCTGGTAAAACCCCAATTCCCGACGGCTCTCTTGACGTTTGTTTTTATGTTAATGTATTATTTCAACTAAAGAACAAGCCGGGTGCCTTACAAGAAGGCGCTCGTATGTTGAAAAAAGGGGGCTACCTAGTAGTGGTTGATTGGGCAAAAAAATTAGGAATGCTTGGTCCTTCAGCAGATCTAATGGTAGACCCAGACGCTGTGGTAGAGGTTGCTACCAAACAAAATTTAAAATTTATAGACAAAATGTTTCCAGGAGATTATCACTTTTCTTTAATCTTTGAAAAGGTTTAAATAATAATTTGTCATTCTGACCTATGAATATAGCAAATCTGTTCCGTGTTGATTATTGGTTCGTCCAGCCGTTTGTTGCCACAGGATTTTCTCTTTGGTTATTAATCGGAGGGTTTTTGGTTTTGGTTCTTGCTGGTTTGGTTTGTAAAATAGTTTCTTTGTATCAAGAAGAAAAATTTAAAAAAGTAATTTTGAAAAGATCTAGCCATTTGGCCATGACTATGGGTTTCTTGGGTTTGGTTTGGATGTTTTTTCGCCAAGAACAAGCAGTATTTTTATCCTGGCGTTTTTGGTTGCTTGTTTGGGTAGGCAGTTTTGCTTGGTGGACATGGTCTATTGTAAAGTATATAACAAAAAGAGTACCGGAAATCAGAACAGAAGAAGAAAGATTAGCGCGCATAGAAAAGTATTTGCCTAAAAATAAATAGTGCGTAGTTTTAATTCATGACCAGGCAAAATAAAAATTTGGGAGATTGGGGAGAGGCCCAGGCTTGTAGTTTTTTGGAGCGTCACGGATTTAAAATTATAGAGCGTAATTACCACACCACTATGGGTGAAATAGATGTCATCGCCACCAAAGGCGATGATTATTATTTTGTAGAAGTTAAAACCAGAAAGAATAGTGAATTTGCCAACGATGGTTCTATTACTTATTTTAAAAAAAGACGCATGCAAAAAGCGGTTCGGGCATATTGTTATGCTAGGGATGTCGGCAATAAATCGCTTATCTTAGCGGGTTTGATTGTAGAAGTTAAAAAAATCGAAGGCAAGCTGGGTTTTCGTTTTTGCGTTATGTCTTAGGGGCGTATAATTCCAGGGTTGACTTTTTGGGCATTTTGTACTATTATTAACGAAAATAAGAGGTAAATAAGTCTTTAATTAAATAATGTAATTACTATGTCACATCCATCCAAAGAAAGAACATTTGTGATGATCAAACCAGATGGCGTGCAACGCGGACTCGTTGGCGAGATTATTAAACGTGTGGAACGAGTTGGGCTCAAAGTTAGCGCATTAAAAATGGTAGTGCCAACCGAAGAGCAGTGCTGGACACACTATAACAAAGACGAAGCTTGGTTTCTTAAAAAAGGCGAACGCACCATAAGCGACCGTCAATCATTAGGATTGCCTGTAGATAAGCCAGCTGTAGAATATGGTAAAGATATTGTTCGAGCCTTGGTAAAATTTATGACCTCCGGTCCGGTAGTAGCTTTTGTGTTGTCTGGTAATCAGGCAGTAGGAATTGTTACAAAATTAGTAGGAGGCACTGAGCCGCTCACATCGGACGTAGGTACTATCCGCGGCGACTTTACTCTTGATTCATACAATCTTTCCAGCCAAGATGAGCGTGCTGTGCGAAATTTGATTCATTGCTCCGATAAGCCAGAAGAAGCTGAACGTGAAATGAAGATCTGGTTTAAACCAGAAGAGATTATTAACTACCGCCAGCTAAACGAAGAGATACTTTACGATGTAAATTTAGACGGGATTCTGGAATAAATGTTTTCTACGAAAATACCCCCATAAGGGGGTATTTTGATTTAAAGAGTGCCTAGAGGTATAATAAACCCACTTATTTAAGTGTCTAGTTTTTTTATGTTACAGAAAGAAAAAGTGGCAGTTTTGGGGGCAGGCAATATGGGTACGGCGGTGGCGCAAGTTATCGCTTCTAATGGTTTTGAAGTTAGGATTTGGAATCATGCAGGTGATTTGGAGCCACTCCAACAAATCAAAGAATTGGGAGAAAACAAAAATTATTTACCGGGAGTAAAATTATCAACAAATATTGTTTGTGAACCGGATATTTCTCAGGCCGTAAAGGGAGCTAGTATTGTTTTTGTGGTTGTCCCTAGTGGGTTTGTAAAAAATGTTGTTCAGAGCGCTGCGCCATATATTCCAAAAAGTGCTACTTGTGTGGATGTTTCAAAAGGTTTGGATTTTGAAGGTGCAAAATATTCTCTGACAACCGATGTGTTGGGTAAGCTTTTACCAAAAAATAAAATTGCTTCTATTTCTGGGCCAGCTATTGCTGGGCAAATGGCCTTGGGCAAATTTACTGCCATGAACGTAGTGTCAGAAGATAAAAATGCAATCAAAATGGTAAAGAAAGTAATGGAGAATGAAAATTTAAAACTAGTTTCTTCTAGCGATATAATAGGAGTAGAAACTTCCGGATCGTTTAAAAATGTTTATGCTATCGCTATGGGTATCTGCGATGGTTTGGAATTGCCAACAAATACCAAAGCAATTTTGTTCACAACCGCTCTCAAAGAGATGGTATTAATAGTTAAAAAAATGGGCGGGCAATCAGAGACAGTTTATGGTTTAGCCGGTTTAGGAGATTTGGCTGGCACAGGTCTTGCTAGCGCCAGTAGAAATAGAAGATTCGGTGAGTTTTTAGGTAAGGGCTTAACTCCAGATGAGGCGGTTATAAAAGTAGAGAGAGTGGTAGAAGGCATGTCGGCAGTGAAAGCATTAAATATCTTATCTAAAAAATATAAATTAAAAATGCCACTGGGCGATTTAATTTATAGAATCATTTACAGCAAGGCGGATCCAAAAAAAGAAATTGATAGTTTTTTAAAAAATTTAGCTTAGATTCTCATGGTGGCAAGCAGAGAAAAAGATAATTCACTGAGGATTATTTCGATATTTGTATTAGTGGCAGCACTGGTAATTGTCGTTAGGCTTTTTGTTTTGCAGTTTGTTGAGCATAAATATTATTCGGCGCTTGCTTTGAATAACCACGAAATTTATCAGCAGCTTTATCCGCATCGGGGCAATATTTTATTACAAGACACTCGCAATAAAAATAAAGAATATCCTGCGGCCGTAAATCGACAGTATTATTCTTTGTATGCGGTACCTAGGGACATACCCCCAGAGAGCGTCGTTTCTACCACGGAATTTTTAACAGGCTTGTTTAATTTTTCTCCGGAAGAAAAGAATAGTCTTTTGGCTAAATTATCAAAAAAAGATGATCCGTATGAGCCTATAGCCAAAAAAGTTTCCGAAGAAATTAAAGATAAAATTAAATCAGAAAATTTACCGGGTATAAATTTTATCGGACAAGAATTTAGGTATTATCCAGAAGGAAATCTAGCTGCAAATGTTTTGGGGTTTACCGGCCAAAATGAAAAGGGGGAGTTGTCTGGTCGTTATGGTATAGAAGGGTTTTGGGATAGTACCTTAACCGGTAAGAGTGGTTTTTTGTCTGGTGAAAAAGGGGCGCTTGGTAGTGTGATATCTTCTGCCAACCGTACTCTGAAACAGGCAGAGCACGGATCTGATTTGTTGCTTACAATAGATAGAAATTTGCAATATAAATCTTGTGAGAGATTGCGCGAAGGCTTTGTAGAATATAAAGCCAAAAGCGCCGCACTTATTCTTATGGATCCAAAAACTGGTGCAATTTTATCTATGTGCAGCATGCCAGATTTTAATCCAAATAATTATTCTGAAGTAGAAGATGTGGGTGTCTACAATAATACGGCTATTTTTACTGCTTACGAACCAGGTTCGGTATTTAAACCAATTATTATGTCGGTTGGGCTTGATCTTGGTTTGGTAAGTCCGTTTACTACTTATGTTGATACCGGAGAAAGAACTATAAATGGCTATAAAATACGCAACGCTTTGGAAAAGATTTATGGATTATCAACCATGACAAATGTGCTGGAAAGTTCTATTAATACCGGTATGATTTGGGTATCCGAAAAAATTGGCAGATTTAGGTTCAAAGAGTATGTAGAGAATTTTGGTTTTGGTAAAAAAACTGGCATTGGACTAGACACGGAAGTTGCCGGTGATATTTCTTCTCTTAGTAAATCAGCCGAGATTTATACAGCCGTCGGTTCTTTTGGACAAGGATTTACAGTTACGCCTTTACAAATTGCAGCAGCTTATTCTGCTTTGGCCAACGGAGGTAAAGTGCCAAAACCATATATTGTGGATGAGGTACGTCACCCCAATGGGCAAGTGGATAAAACCGAGCCTGAGTCGGGGGTTGTAATTTCTTCTAATGCTGATAAACTGGTGACAGCGATGCTTATTTCGGTGGTAGAAAAGACTTATGTTAGGTCGGCTAGTCTTAAAAATTATTATGTAGCTGCCAAGACAGGAACCGCTCAGATTCCAGGTAAAGGTGGCTATGAAAAAGATAAAACCAATCATACGTTTGTTGGTTATTTTCCGGCCAGCGATCCAAAGTTTGTTTTGTTGGTAAAATATGAAGTGCCAGAACAGGAATGGGCCGAGTCGACTGCAGCTCCAGTATTTAAAGACGTGGCCAAATTTATTTTAGACTATTACGGCATTGCCGGTGATAAATAACTAATATGTTAAAATCTTTTCTACAAAATCTACTTAACACACTATCAAAACGAATTCTAAAAAAATATAAGCCAGATATCGTTGGTATTACCGGCTCGGTAGGTAAAACTTCTTCCAAAGAAGCTATTGCTACCGTGTTGGAAGCGAAATTTTCTGTTCGTCGCACATCCAAAAATTATAATAACGAAATAGGTTTGCCGCTTACTATTATTGGTGTAGACAAAACCCCGGGCAGGTCTGTCTTGGGTTGGCTTAGTGTTATTTGGAAAGCCAAAAAATTACTTCTTGCACAAGACAAGAATTTTCCAGAGATTTTGGTTTTGGAAATGGGTGCAGATAAGCCTGGTGATATAGAATATCTAACAGATATGGCCCCATGCAAAGTGGGCGTGTTAACTTTTATTTCTCACGCGCATACCGAATTTTTTAAGACAATTAAAAAAATAGCCCAAGAAAAAAGAATAATTATTTCACATCTTAGACAGGATGGTTTTGCAGTTCTAAACTTTGATAATGATTTGGTAATGCAAAGCATAGGCACAACCAAGGCAGAGATAATTACTTATGGTTTTAAAGATGGGGCGGATCTAAGGGCAACCGATGTGAATATCTTAAAAGACGAAGTGACTGGTTGGCCAAGTGGGCTAAACTTTAAGGTTTTATATAAAGGTAGTGTGGTGCCAGTATTTTTGCCAGGCGTTATTGCCAAGTCGGCTATTTCATCTGCGCTCGCTGGTTTGGCCGTCGGTACAATTTTTGGTGTAAATCTGGTTGAAGGTTCCCGTGCTCTTTCTAAGTCAGAAGCTTCTCCTGGGCGCATGCGGCTAGTTAAAGGAATCAAGTCTACTTTGTTAATTGACGATACATATAACTCTAGCCCAGAAGCTGCCAAATCTGCCGTAGAAACTTTATTTCAGCTTGAGGCTAAACTAGGTGTCCGTCGTTTTGCAGCTTTGGGAGATATGTTAGAGTTAGGAACAGAAACCGAAAACGCTCATCGTGAACTTGGGTTTAAAGTAGCAGAATTGGGCGTTGATTTTTTGATTACAGTTGGTGAGGCTGCCAAATATATTGCCGCCGCCGCCAAAGAAGCTGGTTTGGATGAAAATAAAATCATCTCTTTTGCTAATAGTGTAGAAGCGGGCAGATTTTTACAAGAAAAATTAAAAGAAGGGGATTTGGTTTTGGTTAAAGGATCCCAAGGTGCGCGTATGGAAAAAATAGTAAAAGAAGTAATGGCTGAGCCGCAAATGGCCAAAGATATTCTCTGTAGGCAAGGAGAAGAATGGAAATAATATGCCCAGTAATACAACCCCGTACAAGTTGCTTTAGCAACTTAAAAGTAGATTTAATTTGTAGTACTTAATTTATTGTTTAATCTTGATTAACATGCTGTATGGGTCTAATGTAGACTATACGGGGTTGATATACTGGGTATGCCGGAGCTACCAGAAGTAGAAACAATTAGACGTGATTTAACCAAAGTTATTCTTGGTAAAAAAATAACAAACATCGAAGTGCTTCATAAGGCGCCAGTGAAAGATGGTGTTAAAAAATTTCAGGAAGCGTTAAAAGATAAGGTTATAAAAAAGATAGATCGTGTAGGCAAGCTAATGATGCTGGAGTTGTCCAGCGGGAATTTTTTGTTGGTACACCTAAAGATGACCGGTCAACTAATCTATCAAAATAAGAAAAATTTAATTGCCGGTGGTCATAGTTTTTCTTCATTTGATATTACAGATTTGCCGAATAAATACACCTGGGTTATTTGGAGCTTTAGCGACGGGTCAAAATTATATTTTAACGACATGCGCAAGTTTGGGTATTTAAAGATTGTAGATAAAAAACAGAAAGAAAAAATAGTGGCAAAGTATGGTGCTGAGCCGCTGACAAAAATTTTTACCTTAAACAAATTTTTAGAAATTTTAGATAAAAGAAACGCTCCGATTAAATCTGTCTTGCTTAATCAGGCGCTAATCGCCGGTATTGGAAATATTTATGCCGACGAAGTATGTTTTGCTGCCGGCGTATTTCCAGCCACCAAGGCCAGCAGTCTTGATAGGGCAGAAAAGATTAAATTATTTAAAGCGATTAATTCTATTTTAAAAAAAGCAATAAAATATAAAGGGACAACATTTAAAAATTATTTGAGCGCGCATGGAAGAAAAGGGAATTTTGCTGATTTTTTACAAGTTTATGGCCGAGATAAAGAAAAATGTTTTCGTTGTGTGCAGGGTGTTATAGCTAATAAAAAAATCGGTGGTCGTAGTTCGCGATATTGCCCGGTTTGCCAAAAAGTAGTAGGGTAGTTACATCAAGGAGGAACGTCATGAATAACCGTGAAAGGCTGGAGAAAGCGAAGAGAGTTTTCGATATTACCGGAGTGGTGCTGTTTGTTGTATTCTACATGGCTTATTCTAGGTTCAGGTTGCGTAGCCGGTGAGCCCCAAACTAGGGCTTTTCGCTTAGTGGCGCTTCGACATAAGGTCGGAGCGCATATTTTTTTAAAAAACTTAAATTCTTTACCGAATCTAGTAAATTATGGTATGATAACAACAATCAAAGCTCATTTTTTGTATGTTTAATGATCAATTTAAAAAAATATCTTTTTCTTTGGAGCCAAGTAGCGATGGGGCTGATTTTTCATACTTGCAAGGCCAAGAAGCAGCTCAGATTGCAGAAGGTCAGTTGGCCGTAGATGTGGCGCAGACTGCAGACGAGTTGGTAGTGGTGGCTGCAATGGCGGGAACAAAACCAGAACATATAGAATTGCATCTTCATAACGATTTGCTTACCATTCGCGGTGAAAGGTCTTCTCCGGTAGGGGTAGCTGGCGAGCATTTTTATCAAGAATGTTATTGGGGTAAATTTTCTCGTAGTATTATTTTGCCAATAAATGTAAAGGTAGAAATGGCTCAGGCTCAATACACCAATGGTGTGCTTGTAATTAGATTGCCAAAAGCAAGCGGAGGAAATAATATTCCAATTATGGTGGTAGAAGACTAGTCCAAAAGAGTATATAAATATTATGGAAGAAGAAAACCAACAATCCACGCCAAATTTTAGTAAAGTTGTCCGGTCTAAAAACGCCATAATAGGCGCCGGAGCTTTTTTGTTTTTGGTGTTAGTTTTTTTTGGTGGCGCTTCTATTTATAATTTACTTTATAAAAATAAAATTTTCCCAGGTATTTATGTAGGAAGCCACCACATGGGCGGACTTACCAAGTTGGAAGCCAAAGATTTCATGGAAAATTTTAATAATAGAATAGCCAAGGAAAGTTTGGATTTTAGCTTTGTAAAAGAAAATAAAATTAATAATTTTAAATTGAGCCCAATCTCAACAGATGATAGTTCTGTAGAAATGGTAAAGATAAACAGCGACAGTTCGACAGACAGCCTGCTCTCTGTTGGCAGGTCTGGTAATTTTTTCAAAAATTTATGGCAACCTTTATATATTCGTTTATTTTCGGAGCATGTTGCCCGAGCGGACGTAGTGGTTGAAGACAGATTTGTTTCGAGCTTAAAAGGCTACATGTCTGATTTTGGAGATAAGCCGCGTAACGCTAACATCAAAATCACTGATCTAGCAACACTTGCCTATGTAATAGAAGAAGAAAAAAGCGGTCTTATTTTTGATTATGACGAAGTGGTAAATAAGCTGCAAAACCAACTGGCCTCTTTGGCTCTGGGTACTGTTGCGATAAATACAAAAGAATTCAAACCGGATGTTTTTGTGGCAGATCTAAGCGCCCTGGTTCCAAAGTTATCGGAAATTTTAAGGTATGGTAATTTAGGTTTAAATTACACCGATCCGCAAACTGGCGCCAAACGAGATTGGAGCATTGGCCCAATTGTTTATGTGGAGTGGCTTGAGGTAAGAAAAGAAAATGGCGAGCCAATATTTGCGCTTAATGAAGAAAAGGTTAAATTTTATTTAGAGACTTTGCGTCCATTTATAAATAGCCCTGCGCAAGATGCGAAATTTGTTATGGAAAACGATAGAGTACAGGAATTCCAGGCAAACCAATCGGGGTTAAGCTTGAATGAAGAAAAAACTTACAAAGATTTGGACTCTGTTTTTAAGGAGAGGAACTATAGGCCGGCTGAATTATCAAAAACAGTGACTGTCTCTGTGGATATTGTGCAGCCAAATGTGCTTATATCGGATGTAAATAATTTAGGTATTATGGGGGTAGTAGGTGTTGGTTACTCTACTTTCAAAGACAGCCACACGAATCGTATAAAAAATATTGCCAACGCTGTAAAACGTTTAAATGGTATTTTAATAAAACCTGGTGAAGAATTTTCGGCCAATAAATATGCCGGCCCATATACTGCCGAGAATGGATTTTTACCAGAAATGGTAATAAAGGGTAGGGAAATAAAACCAGAAATTGGCGGAGGTATGTGTCAGATAGGCACTACCTTGTTTAGAACGGCTATGAATTCTGGAATGCCTATTAGCGAACGTCGCAATCATTCGCTTGTGGTAAGTTATTATGCGGATCCGGTAAATGGGAACCCGGGTACAGATGCTACTCTTTATGAACCAAATGTTGATTTTAAATTTATAAATGATACTGGCGGATATTTGTTGTTGCAAACTTCTATAGATTACAAAAAGCAAGAATTGGTTTTTACTTTTTGGGGTAAGAGCGACGGGCGCAAAGGTTCGTACACCCATCCAGAAGTTACTAAGTGGATACCGGCAGGGGAGCCTCAAGAGATTATTGTAACAACACTTAAACCAGGTGAAAGAAAATGTCAGAATGCTTTCCGTGGCGCGGTCACATCCTTTACTTACACAATTATTAATTCTTCTAGTGAAAAAATAGAAAGAGTATTTGATAGTTATTATAGACCGTTGCCCCAGATCTGTATGGTGGGCGCGCCTTTGGCCAGCACCAGCACTCCAAACGCTTCCGGAATGCCATTAGAGGTAGGCGATAGTTTTTAAAAAAACCTCTAAAAAACAACACACCCTCCGACTAAACGTCGGAGGGTGGTTAAATTTTATTGAAGGGAAGAAACTTCCCTCCTGAAACCGCACCCAAGAAGATGTGTTAAAGAAGAAAACGAGCCGAAGCCTGTTGTTCCCTCTAACACACCTCCATGCTTGTCGTGGATACGGGACGATGCATACTAGCTGACAAGTTCGATTTCTACCATGCACTACCCAAACCCTCTAAGCTATAGAAGTGTGGACGCCCCATTAATTATCGCTTTAGCGATGCTTTTTGGGGTTGTTATCCGATACTTACCTTACTTGGAATATCTGATTACTTTAGATAACTCCGAAGTATACCAGACTATTTATATTTTGTCAAGGGGGTAAGCGGGGATAAATGGGTAATTTTAGCTTAAATTAGTCAAAAAGCCACCCATATTAGGGGTGGCTTTTTGGCTTGTTCGCTGTGTAAATTATTGTTTTTCTATCACCTTATCAATCAGGCCGTACTTTTGAGCTTCTTCGGCATTCATGAAGTTGTCTCGATCTGTATCCTTTTCTATCGTGGCCAAATCCTTGCCAGTATGTCTGGACATAATCTTGTTTAGGTTGTCTTTCATTTTCAAGATTCGTTCGGCACGGATTTTGATGTCACTTGCTTGGCCTTCCATACCACCCATTACTTGGTGGATCATAATTTCGGAATTAGGTAAGGCAAATCGCTTGCCTTTGGCGCCAGCAGATAGTAGAAAGGCGCCCATACTTGCAGCCATACCAATACAAATGGTGCTTACGTCTGGCTTTATATATTGCATGGTGTCATAAATGGCCATGCCAGCAGTAACTGATCCACCCGGAGAGTTGATATATAATTTAATATCTTTGTCTGGGCTTTGGTTTTCCAAAAATAACAATTGAGCAATTATTACATTGGCGACGTTGTCGTCTACAGCTGTGCCGAGAAATATAATGCGGTCTTGGAGTAGGCGAGAGTATATATCGTATGCTCGTTCGCCATAGTTTGTTTTTTCTATTACGGTTGGAATGAGATATTGGGATTTAGCATCAGTATTCATATAGTGAAAAGTTAATTTATATAGGAAGTGAGTGAAATAGCCAGTGAGATATTTATAATCGCTTGCGAGTTATAAATATTGAATCTGGATATTTTCGAGCGAATGAGTATATATGGGTTAAAGCCCATATATTTATATTAGCTTAACCTATTTTTACCTTAGCGTCAAAATTGTGTTTAGCGTGCTTTCTATCGTACCCTCCACTGTAAAGCCGGCTGCTTTTTTGTGCCCACCGCCACCCATTTTTTTGGCCAGAGCGGCCACGTCCACATCTTCTTGAGTAGTGCGGAAACTCCCTTTTATTTTTCCGTCCTCTGTTTCTTTCATGAAAAGAGAAATTGTCGCGTCGTTTAATTTGTTTAAGAAATTAGAAATGCCTTCTACATCTGCGTCGTTGGCGCCGTGCTCTGCCAAATCTTTATTGGTTAGATAGGTATAAGCGATATCTGTGTCTGGTTTTTTATTTAATCTGCTTAGTACTATGCCCCAAAGTTTGAGTAAGTGAATAGATTTATTTTGCATTAGAGATCTATTGATAATAGTCCAGTTTCCGCCCAAGCGTAATAGTTCTCCGGCGGCAGTTAATGCTGTATAAGAAGTGGCGCCGTTGGTAAAATTTTCTGTGTCGGTAATTAATCCAGTAAGTAGCGCTGTAGCCATGGTTGGAGTAATGCGAATATTATTTACTTTAAAAAAATTATAAACCACCTCGGTAGCCGAAGCCCACTTGTCCATCACTAGATTAAAATGTCCATACTTTTCGTTGGTAGCATGGTGGTCAATATTAATAATAGTAGCGCTGTGGTCTTTGAGAAGTTCGGCCACTCCGGCATAGCGCAGGTCTCCGCAATCTACCACTGTTATAGTATCCACATCCTTAAAGACATTTGGATCGGTACTGACCATTTCTATATTATGTAGAAAATTAAATTTATCTGGTACTGGGCTTAAGCAGTACATCTTTACGCTTTTTCCCATACTGGTTAGGTATTCGGCAAAAGCCAAAGCAGACCCAAGAGTGTCTCCATCTGGGTTTTGGTGGGATACCAAAGCAAAGGCGTTCGCGCCCTGTATATGCTTATGAATTTGTTTGGCAGTTGTATGCATAATTTGTTTAACAAGCGAGTATATAGGTATTTGAATGGGTTGTCAAGGTATGGTATATTAAAGCCCGTAAAGTCCCTAAAGTTCAGGAATTCGATTATGCACTTAAAGCGTCTAGAAATAAAAGGCTTTAAATCCTTTGCCGAGAAAACGGTATTGGATTTTTTTCCGTATAAAAATGGACGTTATAGTATTACTGCCATAGTGGGGCCAAACGGCTCAGGAAAATCCAATGTAGCCGACGCTATCCGTTGGGTAATGGGTGAGCAGAGCTTAAAGAATCTTCGTGGCAAGAAAAACGAAGATGTAATCTTTAATGGTTCAGAAGCCAAGGGTCAGCTGGGCGCTGCGGAAGTAAGTATGGTGCTAGACAACAGCACCGATATTTTGGATTCAGAAAGAAATAAAGTGATGCCAGATCACCCGGAAATTACAGTTTCACGCAGATTGTATCGTTCGGGAGAAGGTGAGTATTTAATAAATAATAATCAAGTACGATTACTAGATATACATTTACTTTTGGCACAAGCGCAATTTGCTCAACATTCGTATAGTGTGGTGGGGCAGGGTATGATAGATAAATTACTTACTGTTAGTCCGGCCGAACGCAAAGATTTTCTAGACGAAGCATCTGGTATAAAAGAATTTCAACTAAAACAGCATCAAGCAGATTTAAAATTAACCAGAACAAGAGAAAATTTAACCCAAGCCGAAAGATTGGTAGAAGAAGTAGAACCCCGTTTAAAAATTTTGGCCAGACAGGTCAAAAAATTAGAACAGCGCCAAGAAGTAGAAATTAAGTTGCGAGAAAATCAAGAAAAGTATTATGCCTCTATTTATTTGGCCAATAAGTCAGAACTGGATCAAGTAAATTCAGTTTTGGTTGGCATAGAAACCAATTATCGCCAGGCCTTTAAAGAATTAGAAGAAGCACAAAAAGAAATGGCTGCTTTGGCTCACGACGCAGAAAAAGATAGTGGAAAAAATAAAAACGCAGATAGTGCTGGGCAAGTAATCGCCGAACAAAGAAAGGCGTTGGAGCAACTTTCCAAAGATAAAACGAATGCGCAGCTCAAAATATTTACGCTTGAGAAACAAATATTTCAAGATCAGTCAGAACAAAATTATCGCCAAATTAGCGGTCTGTTTGCCGCTCAAGCAGTTTTGGAAAACAAAGACAAATTTGGCAAGGTGCACGGGTTAGTGGCTCAGCTGGGTGAGGTAGAAGAAAAATTTCAGTTGGCGCTAGAGACTGCAGCCGGCTCATATTTGTCGGCATTAGTAGTAGAAAACGACGATGTAGCTAAATCAGCCATAGAATTTTTGCGAACCAACCGACTTGGATTCGCTACTTTTTTACCTTTAAATAAAATTAATCCTAGAGCTGCAGAAAATTTATCGAGTATTTTATCTGTGCCGGGTGTGCTAGGGCTTGCTACAGATTTAATTAAGCACCAAGACGAGTTTGCTAATATTTTTGCTTTTGTTTTTGGGCAAACAGTTGTGGTAGAAAATTTGGCAGTGGCCCAAAAAATAGGCATTGGTCGCGCACGCATGGTTACCCTAGCCGGAGATTTGGTAGAAAAAACCGGTGTAATGAAAGGCGGATATAAACAAATCAAAAAAGATAGCTTGAAATTTTCTAGCCATGTGGCTTGGAGCAAAGATAGACTTGCTGAATATCAAGAACAGATAAATATCGAGAAACAAAAAATTATAGAATTAGAAGGAAGGTATGAACAAGAGAAACAAAAATTATTGGAATTAGAATCCAAGCGGGATGAGGCAAATTCCAAAACAAAACTTTTGCAAGCTTTTTCGTTGCAAGAAGCCATGCAAAAAAAGCAGAATTTGGTAAATGAAATTTTGGCCAAGAGGAATGATTTAAAGATAGAAGCTGCTAGACTAGAAACAAAACGAAGCTCGCTTTCCGAAGAGGTTGGAGCAGAGTTAAATTCTACGCTTGAACTGATTGTGGAGCGCAAACCAGAAATAGTGAGTATGGATAAGGTGGTAGAGGTAATGAGTGAAATCCAAAAATTAAAATACCAACTCAGTTTAATCGGTGGCATAGACACAGAGGTGGTGGAGGAGTATCAGCAGACCAAAGAAAGATTTGATTTCTTGTCCGACCAGATTGGTGATTTATCTACCGCTTTGGCTGATTTAGAAAAAATGATTTTGGAATTGGATGAAATAATGAAGAAAAAACGTGCCGCTTCATTTAAAAAAATACGCAAAGAGTTTGATCGTTATGTAAAGATATTGTTTGGTGGTGGTGATGGAGATATCTTTGAAATTTATGGAGAAGAAAAAGAAGAGGATGCAGAATTATTAGAGGGCCAGGTAGAGGGGGAGTTGGTGGAAGAAAAACCAAAACGCAAAGAAAAGATTCTAACTGGTATAGATATTTCTATAAATCCGCCTGGCAAGAAAATTAAAAATATTAGCACTCTGTCTGGTGGAGAAAGAACCCTTGTTTCTATTGCCCTTATATGTGCGATTCTAAGTTATAATCCGGCACCGTTTGTAGTGTTAGATGAAGTAGAAGCAGCGCTCGACGAAGCCAACACTCGCAGATTTGCCGAAATTGTAGCCGAGCTTTCTTCTCGCTCTCAGTTTATAATTATCACCCATAATAGGGTAACCATGCATGCTGCCGACGCCCTATATGGTGTAGTTATGAATAATGATGGTATTTCCAAGTTACTTAGCGTTAAGCTGGAAGAAGTGCCAAACTTTGAACCCGCTCCTGTTGACAAATAAGCAAAGTTGGTATATATTATTGGGGCTCTTAATTAGTTCTGTCACGAAACAGAATTAACTAAAAATCGTCACTTTTTTAATCAAAAATCTAAATTTGAATATTTATTGTATGCTTACTATTCGTTTGCAAAGAATGGGAAAAAAGAATGCTCCGACTTATCGCTTGGTTATTGCCGAAAAAGGTAGAGATACTCAAGGCAGAAACCTAGAGATTTTGGGAACATTTAATCCTCGCGCCAAAGAAAATGGTTTTGTGCCAAATGTAGACAGAATTAAGTTCTGGCTAGAAAGAGGCGCTCAACCTTCTCCTACACTTCACAACTTGTTTGTAGGTTCCGGTCTTATTACCGACAAAAAGAAAGCAAAGTCCGTTTATATTTCTGATAAACGAGCTAAGAAAATAGAAGAAAAGAAAAAGTCAGAAAAACCAGCTGCTGCCGCTCCAGCACCAGTTGCTGAAGTCGCACCTGCTCCTGTCGAAGAGGCACCTGCTGCATAAGAAAAAGTTTGACCGGTTTTTGTAGATTTGATATTATTAGAACAAGCAGAACTGGCGATCGCTTAAAGCGATCATGGTCGACAGGCTGCACTCAATAAAAATTGAAGTAAAGAATTTATATGGAAGCAGATCAACAGTTTGTAGAGACACTCGTACGATCGATTGTCAACAACCCTGAAGATGTAAAGACAGTGCGCACCATAGATGAAAGAGGAGTTTTGATTACTTTGGATGTCAATCCAGCCGATATGGGCTATGTGATTGGTCGCCAGGGTCAAACTGCTCGTTCTATCCGCACCTTGCTCAAAATCGTTGGCGCAAAGCACAATGCTCGCGTTAACCTAAAGATTAATGAGCCAGCTGGTGGAAGAGCTCCTCGTGTTAATCAAATGGATCACCAGCCAATGGACAACCAGATGATTGATACTAGTACTGTAGACAGCTTGAACATCTAGTTACAGCGCCGCGCTGCAATGGACGCGAGGTCGGGCTTCAATGGACACTACCCGACATGATTATGTTGAATCAATTTCGCTAAATCAAAAAAATTAAAAACCACTCCGAGTAATCGGGGTGGTTTTGTTTTTGAAGCTTTTGAGTACTTTGGCTTAAAACTTAATATTATCTATGGTATAATATTAAAGGAGAAAATCGATTAGTTATGGTCAAAATTATTAGAAATAGTCGGTCTGTTTTTTCGAAAATACTTTTTTTGGTATTATTTTTTGTTGTTACAAGTTTTTTCTCAAAGTATTTTTTCTTTAAACCATTACCAGCAAAAGGTTCTTGGCTGGCAACTACAACCTGGATTGGCACTGCGTCCACTGGCAATTGGCACGATCCTACAAAATGGGATAATGGCGTGCCTACCAGTACGATGCTTGCTATTATTGCTAGTAGCTCAGCTATCACTATTACTGCTACCACCACGATTGAGTTTGATACCCTGCGTATTGGTGGTGGTGGGGGTACAGCCTCTTCAACACTTATTCTTGCTACCAATATTGGCGCAGGTGTAGATATAGATATTAAAACGATGGGTAAAATTACTCAGAGTAGTACCGCGCAACAAACAATTTCTGGAACATTACTGATCGAAGATGGAGGTCGGCTTACACATTCTGGTAATACCACCGTACAAGCTCGCAGTGTAAATTTTAGGGCAAATACAATAACTGTAAATTCTGGTGGTGTAATTTTTGCTAGCAGTTTAGGATATGCGGGTAGTGCTGGGGGATCTGGTGAGCCTGGGCAAGGTCCTGGAGCCGGGCAATCTTCTGGTGTTATGGCAGAAGGTGGTGGCGGTGGCCATGGAGGTAGTGGTGCAGATGATGGTACAAGTTCGGGTGGTCAAGGATATTGTGATATAACTAACTTAAACACGATAGGTTCCGGAGGCGGTGGTAATAGCTCGTGGGTGGGTACTGCGGGCGGTGGTCTGATTATTTTATCGGCGACAGGAACGATTACTATAAATGGCTCTATATTGGCTGATGGTGGTACAGGTGGTTCTTTTTCTGCGGGTGGTGGTGCGGGCGGAGGTATAAAAATAACTGCTGATGTTATAGCTGGTACTCCAAGTAAATTTTCTGCCGATGGTGGAGACACCAGCGGTGTTGGTGGAGGGGGAGGGTGTGTTTTTTTGGGTTATACAACATCCAATACTATTATTCCCACTTCGTCATATTTTTCAGTCAATGGAGGAGATGGGGATGGTGCTAGTGCTAGTCTTAACGGATCTGGAGGTATGGTCCTTGTTAAGCAAGATAGTGCTAATGGTAATTTGTATGTTTTAAATGATGTTCTTGTTCCGTCTGTTACCCAGCCCTCATCTACTGTACCAGCAATAACTGCAGATTTTATTTATGTTAGTAGTACAGTATTTCAAATTACTTCTACAAAAACATTTACCTTGGTAAATAGTGATCCTTTTTCCGGAAATGGTAGAGGTGAAATTAGAATATATGGAAGTATGGTGAAATCAGCCGGTGTTTTTGATAATGTAAATGATGTTGTTCTTACAATACAATCTGGTGGAAGTGTTGCAGTGTCCTCTACGTTTACAGCCAGCTCATCTCTTAGTTTGTATAGAGGTTTTGTTGGTATTACAACTAACACGTTTACTAATCTTGTTATACAGTCAGGAACAACAACTGTGCACAATTACAGTACTTCCAGTGTGCCACTGACCGTTTCTAACTTAACAGTAAATGGAGGTATTTTTACTCACGGAGTTAATTCGTCAACTCAAGATAATATTTTAAATGTTGCTGCTACTAGTAATATTACAGTAAATGCAGGCGGAACTATTTCTGCTAGCGGTACCGGTTATATTGGAGGTGTTGTGGGTAATGGGCTTGGTCAGGGTCCGGGTGGTGCTTCAAGTTCTCAGAGTAATACGGGCGCCGGAGGTGCTCATGGTGGAAACGGTGGAAATAATAGCGCAAGTATGGCTGGGCAGGGTTATTGTGATATATCCGATGTAACTACGATTGGTTCCGGAGGAGCCGGTTCTGTATCGGCAAGAGGTGGTGCGGGCGGCGGTCTTATTATTTTGTCCGCAACTGGTACAATTACCTTAGACGGTGTTATATCCGCCAATGGCGGAGCTGCCAACGATAGTTCGTCTGGCGGCGGCGGAGGTGGGGGGATTAAAATAACTGCTGATATTATAGCTGGCACTCCAAGTAAATTTTTTGCTGCAGGCGGGAGTCGTTCAAGCGGCAATATTGGTGGCGGCGGTGGTGGGTGTGTAAATATATTTTACACCACTTCTAACACTATTTCTCCGACATCGTCTTACTTTTCAATTAGTGGAGGTGTTGGGAGAGGAACCGGTGTAGATGGTAGTGGAGGTATGGCGTTAATAAAACAAGTCGGTGTTGGTAATGGTGGTTTGTATGTTTTAAATGGTGCTATGGCTGCTTCTGCCATTACCCAACCCTCATCCACTGTACCAGCTATAACTGCAGATTTTATTTATGTTAGCAGTACAGTATTCCAAATCACTTCTACAAAAACATTTACTTTGGTAAACAATGATCCTTTTTCCGGAAATGGTAGAGGTGAAATTAGAGTGTATGGAAGCATGGTGAAATCATCAGGTGCTTTTGAAGAGATTAACGATATTATTTTTACAATACGATCTGGAGGAAGTATATCTGTCTCTTCTACATTTACAGCTAGTTCATCATTGAATTTATATCGAGGATTTATTGGTACTGCATCCAATACATTTACCAATTTTATTATTCAATCGGGCACAACCACACTTTATGATTATAATACAAACACAGTGCCGTTGTTTGTAACAAATTTAACAATGAATAGTAGCAGTGTTTTTACTAATGCTACTAATACGACAGCGCAATCACATATTCTTTATGTGGCTGCGAGCAGTTCAATAACTATCAATGTTGGTGCTCGTGCTGTATCTAATGGACTAGGTTATGCTGGCGGCGCTGTAAATACGGTGGGTAGTGGTCCGGGTTTTGGATCGGCCACATCTAGCAAAGGCGGCGGCGGCGGAGCTCATGGTGGTAATGGTGGTGATGGTGCTTCTAGCGGCGGGCTTGGTGGTACAGCTTATTGTAATAGTACAAACCCTACCACAATTGGTTCTGGTGGTGGTGGTGGAAATGGGCAGGCGGGGGGATATGGGGGAGGTTTAATTATATTTTCAGCATCAAGCACTATTACTATTAGTGGTAGAATCCAAGCCAATGGAAATAGTACAACCGCCAGTGGCGGCGGTGGCGGCGGTGGTGCTATTAGATTAGATGCTCCTACTGTTGCTGGCACCCCTCAAAGTTTTACTGCCAACGGAGGAAATGGTGGCAGTACTGGTGGTGGCGGTGGTGGTGGTGGTGGATGTATATTTATACGATATAGTGTATCCAATAGTGTAACTAGTAGTAGAGCTACAAGCACTTTCGGTACTGGCGGTACAGGCATAGATGGTGTGGCTGGTACATTTGAAACTTTGCAGGTAGTTGTAGTACCTACAGTTACTGCTATTTTTCCTGTTCAAACCTCTACCAATATTGTGGTGGTTACTACTACAATCGCTGACTCAGAGTTAAATATTACTTCTTTAGCGGTTCTTTATTCTACCGATGGCACCACTTGGGTATCATCTACAATTGTTAGCGTAAGTCAGGGTGGAGTGGGCGATGGTGTTACAACTTCAACAGGTTTAATTTCTGGGATTGATACCGATGGCTCCGGTTCTATTAATCTTACATTTGAGTGGAATGCTGGTGTAGATATTTCTAGCACCGAAGACACGACTGTGTATATAAAAATTACACCAAACAACGGCACTTCAAATGGCACAGCTGTCTCTTCCACAGCTTTTGCTGCAGATACCAAAGCGCCAACTGCGCCTGGTAGTCTTACCTTATTTAACACTTCAACTCAATCGGCAACTTTTACTTTTGGTTCTACTTCAACCGATTCAAACTTTGTTCAGTATATTATTTTTTATAAAACCGGATCTTCAAGCGTGGCTATTACTGACACAGCTTTCGCATCATCTAGCAATTCTAATTTGGGTTTTATAAATTATAACAGTGCCACCAGTACTACGGTTTCGGGTCTAGCCACTTCAACTCAGTATGTTTTTAATATTTGGGCTTTTGATGGTTTTAGTAATACTCCTGCAGCAACAGAATCATCTTTTTATACTTTGGCAACAGTCCCTTTGGCACCCACACTTTCTAATCCAGCAACATCTACAATAGATGTAACTATCGCATCCGGTGATACTAATCCAGCTGGTGTCACATATGCTATTCAAGAAGCTAGCTCTTCTAGTTATGTACAGAGCAATGGAAGTTTAAGTGGTGCTGCTGTCTGGCAGAGTATTTCTACTTGGGGCACAGAAACAGTTACTGGTTTAAACCCTAATACAGGATATTATTTTAGAGTAAAAGCTAGAAATGGAAATAATGTGGAGACAGGCACATCAACGCAAAGTGCAATAAAATACACTCTAGCTTCTGTTCCTTCGTCGGTTGTAGCTGCGGCAGATAGTCAAACCCAAATAACTTTATCGTGGACTAGAGATGCAACTTCGTCCTATGCAGAAAATGTAACCGCTAGCACAACTTCGAGCTGGATTTCCGACACGTCGTATGCATTTACTGGTTTAACTTGCGCTACAACTTATTTATTTAGAGTTAAAGCGATAAATGGTGAAGGTGTGGAAACTTCTTTTTCATCATCTGTATCGGCTCAAACCAGTGCCTGTTCTAGTGATGAAAGTTCTGGTAGTAATAGTGGTGGTGTGGCATATCCAGTCACGCTCTCTCCTCCTCCGGTAGTAGTTTTGCCAACCCTGCCTGTTGTTGAACCAGAGATTATTGAACCTGAATCAGAAATTGTATATCCAGCAACTCCTACCATAAAGAATGTTCCACCTATCAAAAATATTCCACCAAAGGTTCAACCTCCAAAATTAAATCCGTCGGTAAGCACGCCACCGCAAGCGACTGCTACAAAAATTATCCCAAAGCAAACTAGCACTAAAGAAGATGTTAAGCCGCCAACGGTATCAATCCCTTTAGAAAAAAAAGACACGCTTATTTCTACAACCGATAAAGGAGTGATAAAAAATACTTCAACCAAGAAGATGGTTGATGATCGTAAGGGCGATTTTGTTAGTAGGATAAATTTGGTCGCTGATAGTTTGTACCTGGCAATTTTGCGATTTTTCAGTTGGTTAAAGTGGTGGTAGACTTTTTTGTGTTAGTTAGTTGGTTTGTTAGCTAGTGGACGGACAATTGATAGTTTTTCTGATTTTGGTTATAGTGTTGTAGTAATATTATCGTATATCAGATAGGGGCTTCGCCACATATATTCTCATTCGCTCGAAAATAATTAAAAAGAGTTTAATTATTTTGCTCACTCATTTCGATTATGAAATTCGATATCCTTACAATCTTCCCAAAGTTTTTTGAAAGCTTTAAAACAGAAGCTTTAATTTTACGCGCACAAAAAAAGGAATTAGTTGAAATCAATATTCATAACCTGCGCGATTATGCCGATGATGCGCGTGGTACAGTAGATGATAGGCCATACGGCGGTGGGGCTGGAATGGTGCTTATGTTCCCGCCAATTTATAAAGCCATAGAAAAAATAAAATCAAAGATAAAAGGAAAAAGTAAAAAAACCAAAATAATTGTTTTTAACCCAAAAGGAAATAAATTTACTCAAGCCATGGCGCGCGAGTGGTCTAAGTTAGATAGAGTAGTTATGGTTTGTGGTCGCTACGAAGGTATAGATGAGCGAGTTATGACAGAGCTCGCCGATGAAGAAATATCTATCGGAGATTATGTTTTGTTTGGCGGTGAAGTGCCTGCCATGGTAGTTATGGAAGCAGTTACCAGACTGATACCTGGCGCTATTGGTAAACAAGAATCACTTAAAGACGAATCGTTTAATGATGCGGGAGAAATGGGTAGGGAACAGTTAACAAAATTTATTGAGTATCCTCATTATACTAGACCGGAGGTTGTGGTTGTAAAGAAGAAGAAAGTAAAAGTTCCGGAAGTTTTGCTTTCCGGTGATCATAAAAAAATAGAAGAGTGGCGAAGAGAGCAGAGTAAGTAAAAAGGTCTATAAAAATATGTGCTTTGCTGCATATTTTCTTCGTTCGTTCGGAAATGAAAATTGATTTTCATTTCACTCACTTTACTTGAAAATACTTGGGTATTTTCGGCGTGCGTTCGGAAGTAAAAATAAATTTTCACTTCCCTCACTTTACTTGAAAATAATTTGCCCCCGTGCACGCGTTGCGTGCCGGGGGCAATTGTTCAGCGAGCAATCTTGAGGCCGAGATGGCTCAGGGCTCGTATCGTGGTGGTGACGGCCGAAGGTTCGGAGATCGAACCATTCATCACCATCTCGAGCCATTGCTCGAGTGAGACAAGCCGAGTCTCGATGTCTTCGTTCTCGTCCAGCTTGGCGGGTCCGACCTTCTTGCAGCCGGTTGCCAGGAAGCAGTGGAAGCGGGTGGGTGAGCTACGAGTGCTAATCCAGCCGAAGCCCAGATAGACCATGAGCTCGGGTACGTAGCCAGTCTCATCGCGTAGTTCGCGACGCATCACCTCTTCGGGAGATTCGCCAAACTCCGCAGTTCCTGCCGGTAACTCGTCATCGACGGCATTGCGTCCCTGCTTGAACTCAGACACCACCAGCACCTGCCCGTCGCTGGTGATGGCAAGGCAGACGGACCAGTCGCGTTGGGCGAACTGCACGTAGTCTTGGATCTTGCCCGACTTCGGGTTAAGGAACTGTTTGACGATGAGCTTCTTGCCGAACTTGCCGGCCAGAGTCACATCTTCGCCGACTTGTTTCCAGGGCACGATTGCCATTGTGCTCTCCAGTTTGCGTGAGGGTTGGCTGCTTTCAGTGAGTGCAAAGCGCTCGCGCCGAAAGACCCTGCACAATATCATAAAAACCGTCATTCGTCAACCGTTAAAAAGTAATATGTTTTATCCCCAATTTGGCCACAGCCATAGCCCTTGACGGATATTTGGACTTGTGTTAATATTTAGACACTTAAAAACTAAGTAAAAAACCTGCAAATAAAGCACCTCAAAAATTAATTAACTTTGGCAAGTCTCAACGCGAGAAACTACCAGTGCTACAACCTACAAATTTTTTTGTAGAGTAGCCGAGAGAAAAGAGCAATCAAGATTTGATTTCTCTTTTTTCTTTCTAGTCAGGTAACTGGAAAGAAAAAAGTTTTCCAAATGTAAAAATATTGGAAAAGTACATTGACAACACAAATGTGACAAAGACCACAAAAAAAGTCTATCCGAAAAAACTCGGGTTATTCCGAGTATAAATAATAAATAAATCCAAAAATGATAACTTGTTCATCAGCCCTTGCAGCTTCGGCTGTGTAGGGTGAACAAAAATCAATACTCTTTTTTTAAGAGTTTGATCCTAGCTCAGGATGAACGCTGGCGGCGTGTTTAAGGCATGCAAGTCGTACGAAGGTGGCTTGTAGCACTTTGAATGTGAAGCATGAATCATGAAGTAAGAATTAAGAAGCGAAAAATAATCGCTATCATAATTCATTATTCATAATTCTTCGCAAATAAAGTGCTATGAGCTACTTCAGTGGCAAACGGGTGAGTAACACACTGGTAACCTACCTCTAAGACGAGGATAGCTCTCCGAAAGGAGAATTAATACTCGATGGAAATGCGGGGACACAAGTCATTCGCATTTAAAGTCGCAAGACGCTTAGAGAGGGGCCTATGTCTGATTAGCTAGTTGGTAGGGTAATGGCCTACCAAGGCTACGATCAGTAGCAGGCGTGAGAGCGTGACCTGCCTCACTGGGACTGAGACACTGCCCAGACTCCTACGGGAGGCTGCAGTCAAGAATCTTCCACAATGGGCGAAAGCCTGATGGAGCGACGCCGCGTGCAGGATGAAGGCCTTCGGGTCGTAAACTGCTTTTATAGGGGACGAATTCGTGACGGTACCCTAAGAATAAGAGGTTGCTAACTCTGTGCCAGCAGCAGCGGTAATACAGAGACCTCAAGTGTTATCCGGATTTATTGGGCGTAAAGCGTCCGCAGATTGTTTGACGGGTCAGGGGTTAAAATCCAATGCTTAACATTGGAATTGCCTTTGAAACTATCAAACTAGAGGGTGGAAGAGGTAAGCGGAATTGCAAGTGTAGTCGTAATAAGCGTTGATATTTGCAAGAACACCAAAGGCGAAGGCAGCTTACTGGTACACATCTGACGTTCATGGACGAAAGCGTGGGGAGCAAACAGGATTAGATACCCTGGTAGTCCACGCCCTAAACAATGCACACTAGATATTGGCAGTATCGACCCTGTCAGTGTCGCTTAAAAAAGTTAACACATTAAGTGTGCCGCCTGGGGAGTACGGCCGCAAGGCTAAAACTCAAAGGAATAGACGGGGACCCGCACAAGCGGTGGATTATGTGGTTTAATTCGATGATAAACGAGGAACCTTACCTGGGCTCAACTACTAGCTGCATACTTCCAGAAATGGATTTAGCCTTCGAGGGTGCTAGATAGGTGCTGCATGGTTGCCGTCAGCTCGTGCCGTGAGGTGTACCGTTAAGTCGGGAAACGAGCGCAACCCACGTCGTGTGTTAAATATACACGCGAGACTGCCCGCGCAAGCGGGAGGAAGGAGTGGACGACGTCAAATCAGCATGGCTCTTACGTCCAGGGCTACACACATAATACAATGGCCGGCACAATGGGTTGCTAAACCGCGAGGTGGAGCTAATCCCATCAACTCCGGTCTCAGTTCAGATTGAAGGCTGCAACTCGCCTTCATGAAGTTGGAATCGCTAGTAAACGCCTATCAGCCACGGGGCGTTGAATACGTTCTCGGGTCTTGTACTCACCGCCCGTCACACCACGGGAGTTGGCAATGCCCAAAGACCCCGCCTTGAGCGCAAATATTTTGCGATCAGAGCGGGGTTAAAGGCAGGGTCAATGACTAGGGTGAAGTCGTAACAAGGCATCCGTAGCGGAAGCTGTGGATGGATCACCTCCTTTCTGGAGAAACTCAATCGAAAGATTGTGACTCTGTCGAGCCTGGCAACGCAAGTTGCAGAGGCGCTTGCGATAAACTTCGGTTTATCAAAAGTTCTGAAAGGATAGAAAAATCTTTGTGTAATCTTTGTCACATTTGTGAAGTCAATGCAAGAAACTGCTTATGGCAGTTTTTTTGTTTTTGTTTGCATTGACCCTCAGTTGATTTTTTGTTATATATATTGTAAGGAGAGCGTCATGTATTCATCAGATCCGCAACTCAAGTTTAATCTTTGGTCAGTGCAAATGTCTGAGCAGATGGAGCTTAATCATGTTCCTTTTACTTGGATGGAGCGATTTATAATGGGCGACGCTAAAGTTGATGCCTTTCTCAAGGCACAACGAAAGCGTTTACGCAAAAATAAACAACAACGCGAGAGAAGAAAAGCGCAAAAGAAGCTGCAAAAGAGGAGGGTCAGGTAATGGATAAGGATGACCACGAGGAGCGAGATTTAGATCTTGTAGATCCTAAATTTGAAGCGCGGTTTCAAAAGGTGTTGGATGGCATACCGCCAACACCAAAGAAAGGTGACAAAATTCCTCTCAAGCAAGTTGCTGAGAGTGTGGCGCGTGTCTTGCGCGGGGATTGCTCTAATCGTGAAGTGTCGGAAGAAGAATTGCAAAACGCGCTTGAATGGATGGGTGAGCGTGAAGAAGAGCGCAAGCAAGAACAGGTTGTGTTGTTGGTTCAAGTTGTAGGATTGGTGGTGTTTGTTGTTGCGGTGTTGTACGTTATTTTTACAGTATAGCTTTCCAAGGCTTGGGAGCTAAATGTAAAAGTTTATAATTTCTAGCCACGAGGATGTAAAATTCGTGGCCTATACAAAAACAATCTTATAACCTAAGGTTGTTTTTGTTTTATTTTGCCGCTGTGATATTATAAATTTAGGAGGCAACAAACCATGCGAAAAAGAAGGCGAAAGCTAGTAGCAGGTAGTGTGCTCTCTGTCGAAGTAGTCGCTCGGAAATTAGGGCCTGCTTTCTTAGATCTTTCTCTTCAGTCAGTCCGTGATGGTCTGGATGAGCAGGAGATGCAGTTGCTAGTAGCAATTGGTATTAAGTTTGATACGTCAAACTCCATTCTCAGAAATTGAGGTTCTATTACAAACTTGCCGCGAGGTGCTTATAGGTATTTCGCGGCCTATACAAAAACAATCTTATAAATTAAGGTTGTTTTTTAATTAAACAAAGTCGGGCTGCATATTATTGAAACGCAGCGTGGTAAGTATTGACAAGTCGCATATTTTATGGTTGTGTGGCTATACACAATCACAAAAAAATTTCACTTGTTCCCAGTTGGGAGCGAGAGGGGGTTCAATGACAAAACGAACGTTGTCAATGTTAGCAGTAGTAGTACTGCTACAGATGTTTTTTGCTCAATCCGCCACCGCCGATGATAAGAGTTTGAAGGTGGAGGAGGAGGTAAAAGACTATAAGTGGGCATATTTTGTCGCTTTGCCGGGCTATTATTTTGGGGTGGAGATTCCGTTCCACGAAAGTATGCATGGACTTGCGGCGGCGTTTAACTCGAATTACGATGTTGTCGAGTTTAAGCCGTATATGCATTATGACTACAATCAGAATAGGTTTCTCTTTGGTAGTGTGGTCATGGAATGTGAAAAATCGTGCTCTGATAAAGTTGGTTTAGGCAAGATAGCTCTTGCGCCTTCCGTTATGACGTCAACACTTTTCATTACATCGGACGTGTTGCTTGCCACCAACGCGGTAGAGCCAACCAGTGTTTCTGGTAGGGTTATGTATTTTGCTGGAATGGTTGCTCCTTGGTTAGACTTCACTTACAACACTTTTTGGGCAACAGATATTTCCGATAATGCAAAGGTCGCCGAAGGTTTTGGGATGTCGCGTTCGTCTGTGGTGGCTGGTGGCGCGCTTATTTCGGCAGTGGGAGCCTGGAGAATTTGGAGTGGGTACAAGAGAGCTTTTCCCAAAAATATTCGCGCAAAGGCCAAGGAGTCAAACGTGCTTGTCGTTCCTATGGGTGGAGCAGAAACGGTTGGAGTATCGCTCCACGTAACATTCTAGGCAATTTGCAAGGTTCGTATAATCCGGTTTTTCTCCAAGGAGATAGCCGGATATTTTTTATTTATCAATTCGTTCTCAAGAATTATAAAAACCAGAGGGCGTTATTTAGGTGTAATTTAGTTAATCAAATAACAACCGCCCCACAGGATGGAGCGGCAAATAGGCGCAATGCCTTAAAGTAAGGAGCTGTGTTATTGAAGTTTCTTGCAATCCTTGTCGCCCTGCGAGCCGCTTCCATTGCCACCATCGACGGCGCCAAAGCTTATTGCGTTTGGTGTTGTAGCTCCTTGGCGACAAAGAGTGCCGCCACCTCTGCCACAGGCGGTGGCAAACACGGATAGGCACAACAGAATCAAAACACCCCTCATCGTTCGGTTCATAAGCGTTCTACCTCCTGATTTTTATCGTAGCACGCCAGTTAGATAAGGGCAAACCATACCCCTTGATTTATTAGTTTATTTTTGTTACACTTCACTTCGTAAATTAAAAAAAGGCATGTAGCTCAGTTGGTTACCCGCCCGACTGAACGACTTCAGTCGTTCGGGCGGGGAGCGCGGTCGCCTAGGCGACTAATGACGAGTCATTGAAAAATGTAGGTAAAAAAAGGGCATGTAGCTCAGTTGGTTAGAGCGCGTCACTGATAATGACGAGGTCCCAAGTTCAACTCTTGGCATGCCCACACGAAAGGGGGTTCGTAGCTCAGTTGGTTAGAGCGTCGCATTGACATTGCGAAGGTCAGCCGTTCAAGTCGGCTCGGACCCACAGTTAGAGCGTATCCCACGACGTTTTTTTGCTGTTTTGCCTAACTTGCAAAAGCTCGAATTTTCATGTAGTATAAGCATACTTAAATTATCTGGATTTTATTATGGTTGATAGCCAAAAACCTAGTTTTAAACAGTCTCTTTTAATGGCCTTTGGCAGCATTGGTTTATTTTTATTAGAGCTTATAAAAGTAGCTGTTTTGGCTGGTGTGACCATTGCTTTAGTCCGATATTTTTTATTCAAGCCCTTTTATGTAAAAGGCGCCTCTATGGAGCCTAATTTTTTTGATAAAGAATATTTGATTATAGATGAATTGAGCTATCGTTTACGCGCACCGCAAAGAGGAGAAGTGGTAGTGTTCAAATATCCAGAAAATCCAAAAGAATATTTCTTAAAAAGAATAATTGCCTTGCCAGGTGAAAGAGTAAAAGTTTCCGAAGGGCAAATTACTATTTATAATCAAGAGCACCCAGAGGGTGTGATTTTAGATGAATCATATTTACCAGACGATTTACTTACCAGTGGCGACAGATCTTTTGCACCTTTAACACAAGATCAATATTTTGTAATGGGGGATAATCGACCAAACAGTTATGATTCTCGTCGTTTTGGCGCAGTAGACAAAAGTTTGGTTGTTGGCAAAGTTTTTTTTAGAGGTTGGCCTTTCAGTCGCGCACAATTTATTTCCGAACCAGATTTAAATATTTAAACTAACAAAATTCACGATTCACGTATCATGATACAGGTGTATCCTGCTATATGAATCATGTATTATGAACTAATTATGCCAAAGCAGAAAAAAATAGAAAAGAAAAAATTTGTAAAAAAACCAAAATCAGAAAAGCCAAAAGCTCACGCTGAATCTGGTGCAGCAGAACGAGGTAAAAAATCCTACGCTTTGCTTCGTGGTATGCATGACATTTTGCCTAAAGAAGAAAAGTATTGGAAAGCTGCCTATCACACCGCCGAAAATTTAGCTGAGCATTTTCAGTTTGGTCGTATAGAAAGTCCGCTTCTAGAAGAGGCTAGCATGTTTGTTCGTTCCATTGGTAAAGGTACAGATGTGGTAGATAAAGAAATGTATATCTTTGAAGACCGTGATGGAAACAAGGTTGCGCTCCGCCCAGAAGAAACTGCTTCTGTTGTGCGTGCATACATTATGCATGGCATGTGGAATATGGTTCAGCCAGTCAAAATGTGGTACTGGGGATCTATGTTTAGGTACGACCGCCCACAAGCTGGTAGATTTAGACAATTTAACCAGGTAGGCTTTGAAATTTTAGGAGATGCCGATCCGGTGCAGGATGCGGAATTAATTTTAATTGCTCATAATTTTTATAAAGACTTAGGTTTGCCGGTTGAGATTCACATAAACAGCATTGGTGTTCCAGAAGAAAGACAAAAGTATAAAACAGCTTTGGTGGAGTATTACCGTAGTAAGCGCAGTTATTTGTGCGATGATTGCAAGCAAAGATTAAACAAGAATCCATTACGTCTTCTTGATTGTAAACAAGAAAGATGTCTCCCGATAAAAGAAGAAGCTCCACAAATTATTGCTTGGCTAGAAGAAGAATCCAAAAACCACTTCATGAAAGTTTTGGAATATTTGGATGAGCTATCTGTTCCGTACGTTCTAAAATCTACACTTGTTCGTGGTTTGGATTATTACACCCGCACCGTTTTTGAAGTTTATCCGGTTATGCCAGAAGGAGATGAGTCTGCGCTTGGCGCCCAAAGCGCTTTGGGCGGTGGCGGACGTTACGATTTGCTTGTAGAAGAAATGGGAGGCAAGTCTGCTCCAGCTGTAGGGTTTTCTTTGGGGGTAGAGAGATCGGTTTCGGCTCTTAAGCAATATCTAGATGCTCAACAAATTAAATTTCCAACACAGCAGGTAGATGTATTTTTGGCGCAGCTTGGAGATCAGGCTCGTCGCCGCGCGCTTAAGACCATAAATGAGTTGCGAACTTCCGGGGTGAAGGTTGCTTATAACTTTTCCAAGAACTCATTAAAGAGTCAGTTGGAAACAGCCAACAATTTACAAGTTCCTTATGCTCTTATTTTGGGTCAAAAAGAAGTTCAGGATGGCACAATTATTATCCGAGATATGGAATCAGGCGTCCAAGAAATTGTTGATCAGAAGAAAGTTGAGCACTTGCTCAAAAAGAAATTATCTCGGTTTGACGTTAATGCAAAATAATAGTATTATTAATATGTTATTATATATTAAATATAATTTAGAAAGTGAGGTGAACTTGTGTCAGAAGTAAAACGAAAGAAAAGTGAGTCTTTTGAAGCTTTTTTGCGTAGAGTAAAGAAGCGTTGGCAGCAATCCGGCAAAATTCTACAAGTCAAAAAAATTCAATTCTACGAACGACCAAAGAATAAAAACATGCGCAAAAAAAGCGCCCTACATCGTTTGGCTGTTTCCCAAAAGATTGAATACTTGAAGAAAATCGGCCAGATGCCAGAAGAGACAAAGAGGTTCGGAAGATAATTTAACTTTTTCCATTGTCCCATGCTTCAATGGATGCGAGAAAAATTTGTTCTAACTCTGAAAATCGCCATAACTACGATTGTGTTTTTATTGGCGATTTTTAGTTTCTCGCCCCCAGCTCACGCCCAAAGCATAGCCGATGCAGATAGTGAATTGCAAACCGGTGTACAGGTTATCAATCAGCCCTTAGGCCTCGCCTCTACCGACATTAGATTGGTAGTAGCCAGAATAATTCGCGTGGCTTTAGGATTTCTTGGTACCGTAGCTTTAGCCCTGATGATTTATGCCGGTTATTTGTGGATGACAGCCGGTGGAAATGAAAGTCAGATAGAAGATGCAAAAAGAGTTTTAATAAATGCAGCTATTGGTTTGGCTATTATTCTTAGCGCATACGCTATTGTTAGTTTTGTAATTAGCAAATTAGTAGACGCTACTTTGGGTAATGGTTTTGGAGGAGATAATTTAGTTTTAGAACCACCAATATCAGAAAATTTCCAGGGCAGCGGCGCGTTGGGTCAGATTGTAAAGGATCATTACCCTTCACGAGACCAATCCGAAGTTCCTAGAAACACTCGAATTATTGTTAGTTTCCGCCAGCCAGTTAGGTTGGATAGTTTCGTAGACGACACTACCGGCGATGGTGTGCTTGGAAATTGTAGAACTACTGTGGCAAATTGGTATAACGATTGCGATAGATTACGAAATGTGAGTGATAATTTAATAAATATTAAGCGCGCAGACAATAACGAGAGTATTTTTGGTGCAGTTGTTTTGGGTACAGTTACAACCGAAAATAATATTACCGGTGTATATACGATAGTGATTAAGCCTATTACAGACGCAGCCAATCCTGGCGGAGGATACTTGGGTAGTACCAACGAACCAGTTAGCTACATTGTTCATATGGGTCCAGGCATGTTGTTAGATGATCCTGCCAACAATAACCCTTCTGTATTTAGAGCAACTATTTTGGGTAACAATTATTATGAATGGAGATTTACAAATGGCACAGCCCTAGATATTTCTCCTCCAACTGTAACGAGTGTATTTCCAGAAGACGGAACTACCGAAGATAAAAATAGTGTATTGCAAATTAATTTTAATGAACCAGTAGACCCAATTGGTATTACTGGCAGATTTAATCAGGGAGCTGGCCACTATTATTTAGATGGTCAAAATGTTTTTCTAAAATCAAATAACAGCGCTTTGCCCCAAGGTAATTTTAGTTTAACCAATGGTTACCGTACTTTGGAATTTGCGCCTTCGCAAGAATGCGGAAGAAATGCTTGTGGAAATAGAGTGTTTTGTTTACCTGTTTGTGATGTGGCCGGTGCCAATTGTACTCAGGATGGCTACGAAGTGCTGCTGCGCGCAGCCAGAACAATAAATGCAGGCTCGTTCGAATCTCAACCGTTTTCCGGTATTACTGATTTAGCTGGCAATGCTTTGGATGGAAATAGAAATAATATTCCAAATAACGCACCTACCACTTTGCCGATTTTCCCAAATCAAAAACAACCAGATAACTATTTCTGGGATTTTACAATACGAAATCAAATAAATACCTCCTCTCCATTTATACAAACTATCGTACCGGGAGTTGATGCGCAAAATATTAGCCGCAACCAAGAGTTGAGCATGACATTTAATAAAAGAATGCGTGCAGAAACAATGTATAATATTGGTTTAGAAGAACAGCCAACGCATCCGGTTCCTATTTGGAGAGTGCCTTCTGTTTTGTTTAATGAAGACGATACTACTTATACACGATTAGGTCATGGACCGTTTTTGGATGCAATAAGACAGTATTATTTTACAGTAGTTAGCTCTACTGTAGAGGATGTTCATTTTAATTGTTTTTATCCTGGCAAGGGTCCGAGAATGACAGTAATTCCAAATACTGTTATTTCTCCAAATTGTGAAGATTCAAATCCGCAGAATTGTTGCCAAGTAATAAATGATCAAAACAGTGATTTTTGTTGCAATGGCTCAGCTGGTCCAAATATGTCGGCCTGTATGGATTATTTAAGACAAAATAGTATTTAAGGAGTAAAATTAGAGGAGTGGAAATTATGGAAAAAAATAAGTTTAAAAAAATAATAATTGCATCTTTATTCTCGGTTTTGGTAACCGGTAGTTTGTTTTTTCTAAAAGATTTAGTTTTTGCTCAAACTATAAGTAGTACAGAATTGGGATTGGGTCAAATAGAAGCGCCTCTTGGATTGCCATCTACAGATATCAGAATAGTGGTGGCTAGAATTATTCGTGTTGCGTTAAGCTTGCTCGGAACAGTAGCGCTAGTTCTAATGTTGTATGCAGGGTTTGTCTGGATGACTGCCGGTGGAGAGGCTTCAAAAATTGAAGACGCAAAAAAAATAATGGTTAATGCCGCTATTGGTTTGGCTATTATTTTGTCTGCTTATGCAATTACAAGTTTTGTAATTAGTAAATTAGTAGATGCCACAACGGGTGGGCCGGGAAGTGGTACAGGTGGGCCAGGGCCAGGGGATAACCCATATCTTCCACCTGGAATTTTTTATGTTGATAATTTGCCGCAAGGTGGACAAATGTGTATTCGCAATGTTCACCCAGCAATCACATTTAATAGGCAGGTAGATTTGGCCACTCTCAGTGGCAATTTAGTAGTGAGAGAAGCTAATGGCAATGTATATCCGGGGCAGTGGCAGTCATTGGGTCAGAATACCGTAGCATTTGTACCAACCGGAGATTGTGGCGGCGGTCCAGCCGACTGTTTTGCGCCTTCTACAACCTATAATGTGCATTTCCAAAATGCAGCTTCAATCAGGTCTAGCGAGGGCAATCTTACGCTTAATTGTACATTTAGAGCGGGTTGTGGAGATGTACAATTTATTACCGGCAATGGCGTAGATAGAACCGCTCCTCAGGTAAGAATAGAGCCTATTTCTAGTGATTTATTGCGTGTTGGCACAACCGTACCAGTGGTGGTTAGTTATACCGACGACAACGGCGTGCAAAAGATAGATTTATCGGCTGATACTTATTTTGTTGGCAGTCAAACAGTATCGGGTTGTCAAAGCACAGGCTCTGTTACTATAAATTGGCCGACAGTTGGAATTCCTACCGGCCAGCATACTTTATATGCTACAGGTTTTGATTGGTCTGCATTAAATTACACCACTTCTACAAATGTTAATCTGTTACCGCAACATTGTTTTGATAATGCCTTGCAAGCAGATTTGGGTGAAGTTCGGGTAGGCCCACCAGCTTGTGGAGGAGAATGTGGTGCTTGTTCTGGTACGCCTTGTACCAATAATACTCAATGTGCCAGCGGGTACTGTGATACGCTTTCAGGAGTTTGTGTAGATAGAATGAGGATAAATGGTGTTTCTCCTCTTACCGGCGGGCCAGGGACATTTGTTTCTATTTCAGGAAATTATTTTGGTAACACACCCGGTAGAGTTTTTATAAATAATGTACTAGCACCTTTGGCGCCTTGCGGAGGAAGTGCTTGGTTGCCATGGCAAATAATTACAGAAGTGCCTGCGGGTGCAAGTACCGGTCCGATTAGAGTAGAAACTGCCACTAGTAGTGGTACAAGTTTTGTAGATTCTACCAACGATGCCTTTGGTCCGATGATTAGTAATTTTACAGTTGACAATGTTGTTCGTCCTGGTTTGTGCGGTGCTACTCCAGCCAACGGCTTGCCTGGTTCAGAAACTTCTCTTTCCGGCAGGCGTTTGGGTAATTCTCCAGGGCAAGTATCTTTTGGTATAAACAATGTAGTAGTAAGTTTGGCAAACTGGGCAGATACTTTGGTGCGAGCCAGGGTACCAATGGGTGAAGTTGGTCCGGTAGCAGTAAAAGTTATTCAAAATAATGTAGAAAGTAATAGTATTAGATTTTTTGTAGAGCAAGGGGTTAGCGATTCTGTGGCAGTAATTTCTAGCGTATCCCCAGATCATGGGGCTAGGGGAGAGTATATTACTATTACCGGTAATAATTTTGGTAATCAAATAGGAAGAGTTTGGTTTAAAGAAAATATTAATGGTCAGCCAGGAGATGCAATAGATGGTGATTTTAGTTTTCCGCAAGGATGTCAAAGTACCTGGACAAATAATCAGATAATTGTAAAGTTTCCTCTTGGTAGTGGTACACCAGGAAGATCTTATTTTGTGCAGGTACGTCCAGCCGATGCTTCTCAAGGTCCAAGCCCAATAGGTCCCACATTTAATTTAGAAAATGGCCAACCTTCTCCTGGTATTTGTAATATTAATCCAGTGTCTGGTCCGGTGCCGTTTCCTGGCGCTGCGCCTCGTATGCAAATTGTTGGAGAGTATTTCGGCGCAACCCCAGCTGTTTATTTTTGGACAGAAGGCGCTTCGCCAACCGCTATAACTGGTCGTTTATTGTCCGGTTTAGCCACGGTTACCAATTTAGTTGTTGGACAATCTATTTCCACAGAACCTCCAGCCGGTACTCGTACCGGTCCGGTAGTTGTATTTAGAAGTTCAGATAATAAAATAAGCAATCCGGCAAATTTTTCTGTATTAGACTGCGTAAGAAATAATAATACTTGTACAGCTCCAAATACCCATTGTTGTGTGTCTGGCGCAGAAGCTGGGTTGTGTCGACCAACTAACCAGCTGTGTGCAGGAGAAACCATTACGGCTGGATATATTTGGCGTTTTAGTACCAGAGATATTCCACCGGTTCCTCGTGTAGTAGAAAGATGTAATAACAATACAGATTTAGGACTAAATATTCCTAGCCCATCCCCAAGTATTTTATGGGATTCTTCTGCTGGTGACCCTCATCATAATGTTTGTCGAAGCGCTACTGTCGTAACAGAATTTAGTTTGCCAAACATAAACAATATTGCTAGAACCAATTTATTAGTTAATGAATGCCAGGCAGACACAATAAATGAAACATCTAGAACATGTACAGTTGCACAAGTAGTGCCTATGGCAGGTGCTGGGGATTTTGTGCCGCAACTTAGCACAGAAAATACAAGTTATTTAGAATTAAATCCAGACGCTACTTATAATACAGGCAAGTGGAAAGATAATACTTGGTATCAGGTGGTGTTAAGGTCTGCAATAAGTTCAGGTACCGGCACCTCCACTGCTTTTTTGGCGCAAGACAAGCCTTGTGGTCCGGGATCTTCATACTGTTTTGTGTTCCGATCGGATTCTCAGGATTGTAGAATGAGAAGTGTGGTAATAACGCCGTATACTTATTGGACTTCGGTTTTGGAAGCTCCTATTAAGAAAAGAAATAGCGTAGATGATGTAGGTGTTGATGTGGTTTATAATGGTCACGGTTTGAGCACACAACATTGTGTTATGATGAATACAGATGCGTTTGCTTGGTCCTGGGATACCAGTAACCCGACTTACTCAAGTCTTTTTGTCACAGATAATTCTTGGGCCAAATTTGCGGCCTGGGCTAATACGGTGGGTGTTGGTTTAGTTAACCCAAATAATGCTGTTAATGTAAGAGCTACTGCTAGTCTGGCTTCAGCAAACTATACTGGTGTTAGTTCGCTTACTATAGATTTAAATAATCCAGAGGTTGTAGATTTTTGGCCTAAATGTTTGCAGTCATGTACAAATGCCGAAGTGGGTGTTCGTTTTAATACCACCATGTCAACCAGAAACCTACCAGGTTCAGCAGTTAGCGGCCCGATTAAATTATTAAGGTGTAATGATGAAAATTGTTTTAACACTACACCAGTACTTTCTTCTTCGGATGTAATTTTGGACAGTACCGGTGATTACAGAGTATTAAAATTAGCAAACTCTGTTTCTGGCTCATTAGAGTTGTTGCCAAACACTGTTTACAAAGTTGTCTTGTCTGTTTCTACAACCAATATTAATTCCCCAGAGTTACTATGGTCGGCAGCTGTTATAGGAGATCCGACTACTTTTTCTAAGCCATATAACAAAGAATTTAGTTGGAGATTTAAAACCAAAGCAGATAGATGTAGAATTGCCAAGGTAGATGTAACACCAAATATTTTTACAGCTTCTTTTATTACCGATAAAAATATTTATAGCGCTCAGCCATACTCTTCTCCAGACACTTGTAGTACTCAAGGTCAAAAATTAAATCCTTGGTCTGTTAGTTGGAATTGGAGTTCTGCCCAACCACAAGTAGCAAGCATAACCACTTTTAGTTCCAGAGGGAACAATCCTTTCTGCACTTTAAGTTGTACGCGCAAAGGTAGTAGTATTGCAGCCGGTTCTCCGTCAGTACCAGTTTGTGGAAATAATGTAGTAGAAGCTGGAGAAAATTGCGATTCACCAAATAGAGGCGCTGGCTGTAGTTTGGATTGTCGTAGATTAGGAAATATGAGCAGTTCTACTTGTGGTAATGGTGTTATTGAACCTAACTTGGGAGAAACATGTGATCGCGGTTCTGCTACTTCGTCCATAGGCTGTAGTGATGTTTGTTTGCACACTGGTTCTTCTAATACCACAGCCCCTGGAGCGGTTAATGCTTCCATTTGTGGAAATGGCATGGTTGGTAGTGGAGAAGATTGTGATGTTGCAGTTTCGCAGTCTGGAAACACATTATTAAATGGTTTAGTAGGCTGGTGGACTATGGATGCTGCAGATGCAAATGCTACACAAGTCTTTGATAGAAGTGGAAATAATAATGTTGCAAGTATATTTGGTCCAACAATCGCCACAGGAACGGTCGGCGAAGCAAGGGTTTTTGATGGTGTCGATGATTATCTTTCTCTCCCAACACCAAGAGCCAATACCACCACTATTTCTCTGTGGTATAAGACCAATACCATAGTTTTACCTAATAATCATAAAATGTTATTTTCTGGTAGTGTTAATGCTACTTACATAAGTTTATTTTCAAATGGTGTAGCTAACCCGTTTGTTTCTTTTTGGATTGGAAACACCCAAAGAACATTGAGCAGCGGTGTTCCTTCGGTAGTAGGCAAATGGACACATGTTATAGTTACTTGGGATGGTGCATTTATTAGGATTTATGTAGATGGAATTCTTAGAAATACTAGCGCCAATTTTTCCGGAGCTGCTTTAGTCGGCTTAGATTCTGGAGTGGGGTATATTGGTAAGTATCGGGCAAATAACGGTTATGAAACATCTGGCTCTATAGATGATGTGCGAATTTATAATCGTGTTCTTTCGGCTGCCGAAATTACTTCCCTTCATCAGTACGGTCAAAATATTATAAATCAATCAACTGGTTGTTCCGAAAGATGTTTGCATTTAGGTACGCCTATATCTAGTAGTTGGTGTTTTACCAATAATGCTACTCGGGGTGGCTTTTCTCAGACAGACTTTACAGCTGCTTGTAGAAATTCTATTAGTCGTTGCGGTAATGGTGTGGCCGATCCAGACGAAGATGTTGGTTGTGATTTGGGAGGAGGCAACAAAGCTTCCTGGTGTAATATTTATTGTTTAGCAAACAATATTTCTAATCCAGAGTGTGCCGTTGGTGCTGAAGGTTGTAATAGTGTTCGTCAGCATATTGGTTCGTCACTTCTTTACTCAACGCCTTCTCTTTGTGGAGATGCGGTAGTTGGAATTGGTGAAGATAATTTCTGTGAAACTACTTTGCCAAATACACACACTGGCACTAATCCTTGGGCATTAGTTACCGGAGTAGGAAGAGGTATTGCTACCGGCGTACCGCCAACTCAAGTTGCATATATTCAAGCCAATACCTCAGATGGAACCGCGAGTGGTCCGGTTGGTGATAGTGGTCAGTTTGTTATTCCTTGCGGCTATACTTCCGATGCAGAGTGCCAATCTAGAATGGGTGCTGGCTGGGGAGTTGCTACAAACGGTTGTTGTTATTTGCGTCCGCAGCTAGTTAGCGTTACTCCAGGCAGTACTTCTACAAACCGATTTAATATTTGCCCAAACACTGCCATAGAAGCTTTGTTTGATCAAGATATGGATGTGGGCAGCGTAATAAATAATGTAGTAGTAGCCCGCGGAACAACGTCTACTTCTTGTGGTGCCAACGAAGATGTCACATCTCTAGCGCTGCTATTAGAAGATGGAAATAAATTACCTTGGTACAAAAAAGTATTTGCTACGATTATTAATTTATTTAAATATATTACTGGTCAGCCAGCCTCTGCTTTGCGCACAGAAGTTCTTTCTACTAGATGGTGTGCCGGAGAAGATGTAGGCCGAGCTGATGTTGAAATGGCTAGCGGTACTTTGGGTAAGGTTGTATTTAAATTAAATCGTCCACTTGCCACTGATACAGATTATTTCGTAGCTCTTAAAGATGGAATAAGAAGCAAACAGGGGATTAGCATTGGTAGAAACAGTGCAACCAACAGACCTATAGGTTGGAAATTTATAACTGGTGAAAGAATTTGTGAAATTGATAGCGTAGATGTTGATCCTCCACAAGTTTATTTTGATAAAGTTGGTGCTACCTCCACTCTCCATGCCTCCGCTTATACTGCCAGCTCTGCTCGCATACAAACTATACCAGGCTTCTATTCTTGGGAGTATATTTGGCAGCCTGTAAATAATTCTTATGTGGCTTTGCAAGTTACAACCTCTTCGTTTAATACTATTACTTCCGAAAATCATAATGGTGAAACAGATGTTCGTGCTACAGCCGTAATCACTAGCAATATCTATTCTGCGCAAGCTGGTGCCGTAGCTACCGGCAAATCCCATATAATTGTATTTTTATGCGAGAATCCATGGCCACCAAAAGATTTGTATATGGGTGGCAATGGTCCTTATATTATTTTCCCGTATGAAGATAAGATTGGTAATAATGATGGATTTGATTTAGCTTTAAACGCTTTCAACAATACCGCTATTCCAGCTTCTCCTAGTGGTGGATATTTTAATTTCCGTACTTACTATTGTGCCGACAACGCTGCTTTTGGTACAGATGATGATTTGCCATATCTACGTCCGGCCGTTCAGGTTTCTGCATCCGTGGTAGCCGACACTCCTACCTCCAGTTTAAAGAGATTTATTTTTAGTAATAATGACAATAGTGATGGTATCGGAATTGCAGTATTTTCTAATTCGCAACACTTAACTGTTTCGGAGTGGTTTGAAAACGACCGCGCTTTGGGAGGCCAAGGGTTTACTGGTAATATGCAAACAGCAAAAATCGACGGTTATGACGCTCTTACAGATGGTAATAATATATATGTTGATGCGTTAAATTATTCTAATTCTTCTAACAATCTATTTTCCAATATTTATTTATTTAGCATAAATTCTAACGCCCAAACAGAAACAAGAAAAGTCTTTGAGCAACTAATTGCCAATCTTAGATTTAATACAAACCTAACTAACTATGGTTATTGTGGTTCTACGATGGCTAATCCGGGAGCGTCTACCACTTGCCAAACTGATTTGGATTGTTCTGGTGCAGAAGTTTGTTCGGTGCAGATAGATAAGTTAAAAAGAAATTATATAAGATTAAGGGATCTAAATGAGATTCAAAATTTGCTGGGACCATAAATTAAATAAAGATTTGTGGTATAATATACCCGTTCATCTAACATATATGGGCTAAAAGCCACATATATACCCGCTCACTCGGAAATATCCAGATTTAATATTTATAACTCGCAAGCGATTATAAATACCTCACTGGCTGTTTCCCTCATTCATTTCGTATATGATAAATAAAAAACTAATAGCAATATTTGTAGTAACAGTTTCAGTCTTTAGTTTTTGTATTTATCAAAAAGTAATCGCCGCTCCGACACTAAAAGAGGGAACATATTTGTCCGGTCAAACTCTGAGCGTATGGCCATCCTGGTCGTTGTTGGGCAATACTTTGGGAAGATCTCTTCCAACAGACCCAATCAACCAGCTAGGGCTAGCTGGCACCTGTGCTACCACCACCAATAGATTTTGTTTAAATAACTCGCAATGTCCAAATAATGAAGCCTGTGTTTTGCACGACCCAAACACTGGCTGGAGTACTGCCGACAGGCGTTTTAGTTTTGCTTGTAATCGTGAATCTTTTGCCTATAGGTATATGGTTGCCACTTCTACTGGCGCATATACAGTGCGGGCCAATTTTGAAGACCCGGGATTTACCCCGGCTAATTTTAATAATTTTGTATCTGGGTTTATTAGCACCAGTATTTTTAAAATAAATGAAGTTTCTGGTATATGTAATTTTGATCAAGAAATTTCCACCCTTCAGTCTGGCGTTTGTGGAGATGGTAGATTAAATACGGATAGAGGAGAGCAGTGCGATCCGCCTGGTCGAATAGAGTACGAAGCTGGACCTTGTATCACAATGATAAAAAATTTAACTGTTTGTAATAACAATTGTAGATGGACTCCTTCTACCACTCTTTGTAGTAGCTTGCGTAAATGTGGAAATGGGGTAAAAGAATCTCTTGAAACTTGTGATGACGGTGCTTTAAATGGAAGATACAATCATTGTAATACAACCTGCAATGGTTTTAGTCCTTTAGGCAGATGTGGAAATGGCACTCTAGAATCTGCTTATGAAGTCTGTGACCCTGGCACTGGTAGAGAAAGATATGGAGCAACAGGTCAACAAAGTTCTTGTAGTTGGGACTGTCAAAATTGGGGACCGTATTGTGGTAATGGCACTGTTGAAGATCAATTTAACGAAGAATGCGATGGTTCAAAAACTTGTACATTAGGAGAAAGCTCTGGGCAAAGAGTCTGTACTAGTAATTGTAAAATGGCGCCCAAAGCAGGCCTAGTTGCTTGGTGGAGCTTTTTTAATGGTGGCTTTACAGACAGCTCCGGAAACGGCAACAACGGTAGTTGTGCTCCGGCAAACAGTTGTCCCACAAACACACAAAGTCTTTCTGATGGTCGCAGATTCATGATGTTCCAAAGTAACGACTCTTTCATTGTAGGTGGTAGTCCTACCGTTAATCTTGTTAGTTCCGGTACCATCCAAGCCTGGATAAAACCCCAAGGCTCGGCAGGACTTAACCAGCGTGTGGTAGAAAAAGGCGCTTCTGCATACGGATACTGGTACGATTTAGAGGTAAATGCCACTGCTAGTGGAACGGCTAGATTTAATTTTGCCAACTATTCATCTTTCTCAGTAGATTCTACTTCCCGCATTCCAACTAGTACTTGGACTCATTTGGCCGGAACATTTGAAAGAATAGGTCAAACTAACTACATTAAAATTTATGTAAATGGTGTCTTGGAAGGTTCTAGAGAAATTCCTCATCCTCCATTTGTTAGTACTCAAGGCTGGGCACCATTAACTGTAGGTGCATCCAGAGCGCAAAATGGAACTTATTCAAACTTTTTCTTTGGCGACATAGATGATATTAAAATATATAATCGAGCCATATCTGCTGCCGAAGTGCTAAGTGATTACCAAAACAATTGGCCATGTTCAGCCACCTCTTCTCAGGCTATCTCAAATCAACCCGGTGTATGTGGAAACAATGTTGTTGATTCAAATGAGGCCTGCGATAGAGGGGTAGATAATGGACGAGTTTGTACGCCTGGTTATGGTAGTAGTTGTACATACTGTTCCACTGATTGCCAAAATACAATCGATGTTCAGCCAACCCAATATTGCGGCAATGGTATTATCGAAGCATCCGAAAAATGTGATCAGGCCGGCGGGGTGATATATGCTGCTGCCACAAATACTAATAACACCACTCTTCCTACAAGAGATGCAGCTCGCAACGGTTATCAAGAGCTAGCTTGTTCATCCGAAACTAGTCCTGCACACACCCTTAAAAAAGGAACAAAGGATTGTAGCAATTGTTCTTTGGGTGTAGTGCGAAATTGTGTCCAGTGCGGTGTTAAATCCGACGGCGTAAGTGCTGGTGGAGGGCTCATAAATGTTTTGCAGGCTCGAACAAATCCGGATCCGCTTTTTGCTGCGGACTTCGTTACTGGAACTCTAGATCTTTCTATTGGTCCTTGTTATTACATGGGTATAACTGGCATGCAAAATGTATGCAACAGATCTGGCTCCTTGCTCAATCCTTCAAATCCGGTGGGTGGTACGGTTTCTAAGTATGCAAACTCAACCGATCGTTCAAATTATGTTTTGCAGAATCCATATGGAGTTGGTAATGCTTTGGTTAATAGCGATACGATGTGTTCCACAGATGATCCAATTCGTAGAAGGTATTGGATGTATGTAAACAAAGATTGGACACGTCCGTTTAGCATTCCAATAGTAGATCAACCCCAAACTTGGCAATATGATATGGTTTTATCACCAATAGTGCTACAAGCGTTTAGCAGAGATGGCGGCGTAACGATTAGAAGAAATCAAGATGTGCGCGTGGTGGTAAGCTGGGTTGGCCCCGATGATTTTTCTAGCGGAATTATCAATCCGTTTGTTACCCCTCAAGAAATTAATGGTGCTTCATATTGTCCATACGCCTACTGTGGTTCGCAGAGAAGAAGTTATTCAACAGGCGTAGATTATTTCAATACCCCAAATGCTAATTGGTATGGCGCTTTTTATCATGGCTACAACATAACTACTGGCCAAACCAATGCCGAAGCATTTACAATCAATACGGGTGATATGTCTGGTAACACATACTCTTTCTTTGTTAAGTCGCCTAGCGTACCTATCAGACAGTTTAGAAATACGGCCAGAATGAAAGTAGAAGTTTATTTACCGGAACCAGGAGACTTTGTTTATCCAACATTTTGTTGTGAGCCAACCTATACTAACTTAAATCGACGTAGATTTGGCACGCCTGTTAAGACCTATTATCTATTAGGCGCAGCACCTTCGGACAACCAAAACGCCAAGTATTGGCAAGTGTTTAATATCAACAGGCCAGGTGTTACCACCACTGTTTCTTCTACGGATATTATTGATGTAAGTAGTATTGTTACTGGGCCGGCGAATTTTTTATATACAGGCCCTCTTGTTGTCAGACCTCCTTGTACGCTTGCAGATTGGCAGAGCTCAATTACCTATAGTTCTGGCAATCCTGCTGCAGTAATATGTTATGCGCCAGACACATACACTACAACTTGGTCAAAAGTACCAACATCAGATTGTGCTGGTGGAGTACCGCAACCAGCTACGGTAACTGCTACTTGTCAGCCTCTCCCTGTTATCGCCCCTGTTTCGTCGCCTATTGTTTCGCCGCCCATTGTTGATCCAAATCCAATATTTTTCCAATAAAATAAAGTTGTATGGCAAATAGTAAAAAAATTATAATTTTCTTAATTGTTACAGCGCTCGCGGTGGGTGGGTTCTTCTTGTTGAGAACTTTTGTAGGTGTAAAGACAAAGGTTGTTTTGCCGCCAGCCACAGAGGATTCTGCCTATGCAAATATAGACAAAGTCAAACAGCAAGAATTTTACGATACTCTAAAAAAGAGTTATTCATCCGATCAAGACATGGATGGATTGCCAGACAGTGAAGAGCCAAATTATCAAACAAGTGCCACTTCTTCCGATAGTGATAATGACGGCCTATCTGACTGGCAAGAGATTAATATTTATGGAACTAGTCCTATAAAAACCGATGATGACGGTGATGGGTATGCCGATGGTTACGAAGTGCGCCGTGGTTTTAATCCGAAAGGGGAGGGTAAATTACCAGAAACAAAAAAACCATAAAATTTTAATTAGTATTATATGTTTGATGAGCAAAATCAAAACCCAATAGTTCCAAAAAATTTGCCTACTGAACCGGAGGATATGTTTGCCGGCGTAGACAAAAATGCAGGTCAGCCACCAGTAGGTGAATCTGTGCCAGATGCCTTATCCAATGGTCTTTTGAAGAGAAAAGAGCCATCAAGAAATGAGCCAGGCTTATTGCCAACGGGTGAAGAGGGTGTGGATTTAGGGAAATATAAAATGAGTGAGCCTATTTTGGGTAAAATTTTGTTGTTTGTAGTAATTATTTTATTTTTAGGCGGTCTAGCATATGCGGGTTGGAGAATTTTTTATAGCGCCAAGAGCGGTCCAGTAGATAAATTACCAGTTCAAACTGTTCCAACCAATACTCAAACAGAAGTTCCGCCATCTACAAATCAAGTTGGTGTGTCTAGCAGTCTTCCGGCTCAAATAAATAATGATCAAATATTGTTTGGCCAAGGTGTTGATTTGGATAAAGACGGTTTGGATGATGTGCGTGAGAAAGAGATCAAGACTAATCCACAGAATCCGGATAGTGATAGTGACGGCATAAATGATGGTGATGAAGTAATTTTGTATAAAAGTCTTCCTCTTAATGCCGACACAGATAGTGATGGATTAAGCGATGGAGATGAGGTGTTGATTTGGAAAACAAATGTGCTAAACCCAGATACTGATGGAGACAGTTACCCAGATGGTGCAGAGGTAAAGAATGGGTATAGTCCAGTGGGCTCAGGAAAGCTCTTTAGTCCGCCAACCACAAGCACTACAAGCTCTGCTTCAGTATCAACCACCTAAATATTATTTTGGTATGTTTGGAAAAAAACCGGATTCTTCTTTAGAACAATCATTGCCAAATATAAATGTGCAGACTATACCTGCCGATTTTTATGGTGGAGTAAATCCAGTGGTAAAATTTAAAAAAGTTGAAAAAGAAGTACTTTTGGATTCCAAACCAAAGCTAACACCGGCAGAAAAGAAAATATTAGATAAAATTACATCTGCTGGCAATGACCAGCCGTTGCACGCAGTAAATATCTTGGCTAATAAAAAGTACGCTATAATTTTAGGTTTTGTTTTGTTTATAGTTATATCGGCAGTGGTGGGTGGATATTATTATTTGCAAATGAGAAATAGTAATACAGGCACTACTCCTACCGCTCCCGAAATAACTATACCTGTTACCGTACCAGAAACCACAGAAACACCCCCAGTAACAACCGAAGTACCAACTACCACTGATTCTGCCCCTAAATTTTTAGCAGATGCTCCAATTGAATTCCCATCAAATTTATTAGGCGATAGTGTGGATTTGGATAAAGATGATATAAGCGATATGGCCGAAGAGTTGTTTGGTTCCGATCCAAGTAAGCCAGACACGGATGAAGATGGGTACGAAGATGGGCATGAAGTTTTCTATTTATATAATCCGGCCGGAAAAGAGCCAATGAGGATAATTGAATCAGGATATGTAAAAGAATATCAAAACCCAACATTTGGTTATAAGCTTTTCTATCCAACAGATTGGGCGGTTGGGGCAGTAGATGATACTGCTCGGGATGTTTTGTTTAGCACCATTACAGGCGAAAACATTGAAGTGAGAACATTTGATTTGCCAGCCAATCAAACTTTTGCAGACTGGTTTAGAGAATGGGCCCCAAATCAAAATTTCCAAAATAATATAAATGTTCAAACCAAGTTTTTTGAAGCCGGTAAAAGCAGAGCCGATAGTTTGGTCTATTACTTTGCAGACAGCGCTCATGTTTATGCTATAATCTATCACACCACTGATTCTAATACCGTTAATTTCCGTTCCATTATAGTTATGATGGCCAGAAGCTTTAGAACAGCCGGGTTTGTCCCGCCAGAAACTGCTCCAGATACCAGTGCGTTCCCTACAGAAATGCCTGAATCTATAAATCAATAAATTTGACTAGCATGTTATCTCTAGATTTTAATAAACGAGTGCGATGCCCGTGGAGCTTGGCAGATATACAAAAAGTATTCAAGGTAATCCATAAAAATACAAAAATAAATGGAGAAGTAGAAGTAAATATCGTTGGGGATAAAGAAATAAAGGATTTAAATTTTAGGTATAGGGGGTTAAACAAACCAACGGATGTTTTATCTTTTGCTTGGAAAGAAGATAAAATTATTAGAACAAATTATCTGGGCCAGATTTATATTTCTTATCCGCAAATATCTCGTCAAGCCAAAGAATTAGCCATAGAAGCCAAGGAAGAATTCGTAAGAATGTTGGCGCACGGATTCCTACATATTATAGGCCACGATCATATAGAGAAGAAAGAAGCAAAAGTTATGTTTGGAATTCAAGAAAAGATAGTAGAGCAGTATTTTAGTAAAAAATAAAAATTATGTTTTTCTCTAGATTGCTAAAAAGTTTTGCCGATGCCGCTCGCGGATTAAAACATGTTTTTAAATCAGAGCAAAATTTTAGAATTCAAGTTTTAATCGGTGTGTTGGTAGTATCGGCAGCGTTTTGGTTGCCTTTGCAGGTGTGGGAAAAAATACTAGTTATTTTGTTGGTTTTACTTGTTTTGTTGGTAGAAATTTTAAATACAGTTTTTGAATATTTTAGCGACTTGCTCAAACCTCGTTTGCACCACTATATATATGTTATAAAAGATGTTATGGCCGGAGCGGTGCTCCTTACATCGATGGTAGCAATGGTAGTGGGTATAATCATATTCTATCCCTATTTGAAATGAACGAGGTCTCAATTTGAAAAGCATGCTTAATTAGTGATATAATATTACGGCCTATTAGAAAGTAAAGGGTAAATCTGTATAAAACCTATATGAGCAAAAATCAAGGAAATTTAATAAGCGGGCTAGATATAGGGTCAAATTTTGTTCGCATGGTGGTAGGGCAGGTAGTAGATAAAGAAAATAGCGCAGAAGAATTGCAGATTTTGGGGGCTGCCGAGTTTCCTTCCGAAGGCGTTCAGAAGGGTGTGATAAATAGCATAGAAGACGTTGTGTCCTCTGTTTCGGCGTGTTTAGAGCGAGTAGAGAGAATGGTGGGTGTTCCGATAGATAGTACTTGGGTTGGTATATCTGGACTGCATATTTTGTCACAGAACAGCAAAGGAGTCATAGCGGTCTCCAAAGCCAATAACGAAATATCAGAAGAAGATATAAACAGAGCAGTAGAAGCTGCCAGATCAATTGCCACACCTTTGAATTATGAAGTTCTACATGTATTACCCAAACACTATACAGTAGATGGGCAAGCTGGAATTAAAGATCCAACATCAATGACTGGTGTGCGTTTGGAAGTAGATACTCAAATTATTCTAGGATCATCATCTCAAATTAAAAATTTAACTAAAGCTGTATATAGGGCAGGTATAGACATAGAAGACCTTGTTTTATCTATTATCGCCACAGCCGAAACAGTGGTCACTAAACGCCAAAAAGAGCTGGGAGTAATGGTGGTAAATTTTGGCGGCTCTACTACTAGTATAGCCGTGTTCGAAGAAGGCCAATTAATTCATACGGCAATTATACCGATCGGTTCTCAGCTAGTTACCAACGATATTGCTGTAGGTTTGCGCACGTCGGTAGATATAGCAGAGAGAGTAAAATTAGAATTTGGCGATTGCAGGGCAGATATTTCTTCTAAGAAAGAAGAAATAGACCTATTTGAATTAGGCTCACCAGAGCATGAATTGGTAAAGAAAAAATATCTTAATGAAATAATTTCTGCTCGCGTAGAAGAGATTTTACAAAAAGTTGATAATGAGTTGCGCAAAATACAACGCTCTGGTTTGTTGCCTGCCGGCGTTATGTTTACAGGGGCCGGAGCTAAACTTCCAGGTTTGGTAGAAATGTCCAAGAAAGTTTTGCGTTTACCAGCCAATCTTGGGTATCCAATAAATGTTGTTAGTGTTACCGACAAGGTGAATGATTTAGGATTTGCTACTGCTGTAGGTTTGGTCAAATGGGGTAGTATTATGCATGTTGGCAACGGACGCGGTAAACCTTCATCAGGGGGTATGCTTGGAGGAGGTACTAGCAAAGTTTTAGATCATATGAAAGGATGGTTTAAAACACTCATTCCATAATCTTTAGAACAAGTCTTCTTGTCCACATTGGAGATAAAATTTTCTTGACAGTACAATTCTTTAGCTATAAACTATATACCGGAGGCCACTCCGTTATTTTGTTTAAGCGCGTGTTGAATACAAAATTTATCCAATGAACTTATTCGTGTAGCTTTGCTCATTTCTGACTTTTAACTTTATAACCGTTATTGTATGCCTCAAGTAAAACCAGATATAGAAACATTTGCCAAAATAAAAGTTATTGGTGTTGGTGGCTCTGGGGGCTCGGCTGTAAATCGCATGGTGAAAAGCAATATCCGCGGTGTAGATTTTATTGCCATGAATACAGATGTGCAAGCTCTTCACCATAATGCAGCTCCGCAAAAACTTCATATTGGTAAAACAGTTACCCGCGGGTTGGGTGCTGGCATGGATCCAGAAGTAGGAAGAAAAGCTGCCGAAGAAAGCCAGAACGAAATTAGAGACATGGTAAAAGATGCCGATATGGTTTTTATTACCTGTGGCTTGGGTGGTGGTACAGGATCAGGAGCAGCTCCAATTGTTGCTGCTGTAGCCAAAGAAGTAGGAGCATTAACAGTTGCTGTAGTTACAAAACCCTTTGCTTTTGAAGGTCCCCAAAGAAGAGATATTGCTGACAAAGCTTGGGAGCAGCTAGCAAGAAATGTAGACGCAATCATTACAATTCCTAACGATCGTATTTTACAAATTATAGACAAGAAAACTACACTGTTAGAATCATTTAAAATCGTAGATGATATTCTGCGCCAAGGCGTACAGGGTATTGCCGAACTTATTACTATACCTGGTCTTATCAATGTAGACTTTGCTGATGTTAAAACTATCATGAAGGATGCTGGATCTGCGCTCATGGGTATCGGTACTGGTACCGGAGAGAACAGGGCAGTAGAAGCGGCCAAAGCAGCCATCTCCAGTCCTTTGTTGGAGTTGTCTATAGATGGCGCCAGAGGTATCTTGTTTACTATAACTGGTGGCCCAGATTTGGCTATGACAGAAGTAAGTGAAGCGGCCAGAATAGTTACTAGCTCAGCAGCCGAAGATTCCAAAGTTATTTTTGGTACAACCATAGATGAATCCATGGTTGGAAGTATGCGTATCGCAGTTATAGCCACCGGCTTCGATGATCGTCGTTCTAACTTTTCAACAGTCGAAGAAGATCAAGCGCAATCATTTTTTTCTAGCGCTCCAAAATATACCCCAAGTCCATTTATGAGAAGAGTGCAAAAGGATGAAGAAGAGGAAGAAAAGAAATTTAAACAGATCGTTCATAATCCTGGCAATATACCAACTCCTTTATCCCGCAATCCGGTAGCGCCTCAAGTAAAAGATAAAAACAGTGATGACGACTTAGAGATCCCAGCCTTTATTAGAAAGAAAATGGGAATATAAATTTATCTACTAAAAAACAGCACCTAATTAGGGTGTTGTTTTTTATAATAGCTAGAGGTATAATAATTGCAAGAAATCAAATTTATGCGTTGTCCAATTTGCAACAATACAGAGACTAGCGTGGTAGATACCCGCCCAGCGGAAGACGATCTATCTATTCGTCGTCGTCGAGAGTGCGACAAATGCCAATATAGGTTTTCTACCGTAGAAGAAATGGAGTTGTTAGATATTATTGTTATAAAAAGCGACGGTGATAGGGAAACCTATATGCGTGACAAAATAGAGCATGGCATAAAGATGTCTCTTACTAAGCGCCCATATACCAGAGATGGGTTTCATCGTTTGGTGCATGCCATAGAGCTAGATATCCAGAAGAAAAAAACAAAAGAAATTTCTAGCAAAGATTTAGGCGAAGTTGTAATTAAACATCTGCGTGGTTTTGATAAGGTTGCTTACATTAGGTTCGCCAGTGTTTATAGAGATTTCAGAGATGTCCGTACCTTTGAAAAAGAATTAAAAAAGCTATCTTCTAAACAAGTAAAATAATAATATGTTTAGGCACGCGCAAGTCCCAGATTCAGAAAATACGAAAAAAAATGATCAAAAAACAGACGTTACTCCAGCGCCGATTGTTAGCGCTATCGAAAAAAGTAAGCCTGTGGCTACGTTAAGTGGCGATCTCGGATTAAAAGAGTTGGTTGAAAAAAATTTAAAATGGTCCCAAATTATCTACGAACAAAATAGAAAGATAAATAGTAAGTTAATGTGGATGGCGATAGCTAGCTGGATTAAACTGTTTGTTATTATTATTCCTCTTATTTTGGCCATATTATTTTTACCTCCGGTATTTAAAGACATCTGGTCTCAGTATGGAGAGTTGTTGGGATCCGGCGCTTCCGACCCTAACCAAAAAACAAATTCTTTTGATAGTGTCATAAAATTATTAAATTTGGACCCAGCCAAACAGGAGCAGTTAAAAGCTTTATTAAAATAGCCAGACTTTTTAGTTATGTTAGTAAAGAAAACCAAAATTTGTGCCACCATCGGCCCTTCTTGTCAGGATTTTGATACATTGGTGTCTATGGTAAAAGCCGGTATGAATATTGCTCGGCTTAATTTTTCTCATGGTGACTATAAAAGTCATAAGTCTTTAATTGAAAATATAAGAAAAGTAGAGATAGAAACTGGTGAACCGGTTGCGATAATGCAAGATTTGCAGGGGCCAAAAATTAGAATAGGTGCTTTGCCAGAATCTGGCGTGGCAATAAAAGTTGGTGAAGAAGTCGTCCTCGACACTGCTTTGGTAGAGTATAAAGGCGGAGCTATCCCAGTTGACTACCCAGATTTACATAAATTTTTAGGAGCGGGAGAGAGGCTGCTTGTAGATGATGGTCATATTGAAATAAAGGTAAAAGGTGTCCAGGGAACAAAAATAACAGGTGAAGTAGTAGAAGGTTCGCTAATTTTATCCCACAAAGGATTAAATTTTCCAGACAGTGACTTGGATGTGGATGCGCTGGATGAAAAGGATAGAAAAGACCTAAAGTTTGGCATAGAGCAAGGTGTAGATTTGGTAGCTATGTCTTTTGTGCGTAGTGCCAAGGATATTATTGATCTTCGTTTTTTAATAAAAGAATTTGAAACTGAGTTGGGTATTAAAAATCAGCAACCTATACGTATAGTAGCCAAAATAGAAAGAAGAATTGCTGTAGAAAATTTACAAGAAATTTTGGAAGCTAGCGACGGCGTGATGGTGGCGCGTGGAGATTTAGGTTTGGAAATGCCTGCGCCAGAAGTGCCGCTAGTACAGAAAAAGATAATAGACGATGCAAACGCTTTGGCCAAGCCGGTAATTGTTGCCACGCAAATGCTAGATTCTATGCGAGAGAATCGTCGTCCAACCAGAGCCGAAGTAAGCGATGTGGCCAACGCGGTGATAGACCATGCCGATACACTTATGTTATCCAACGAAACCGCTGTAGGTAAACATCCGGTGTTAGTAATAGAAACGATGGCCGACATTATAGTAAGTACTGAAAAATCGCACTATGATAACACCCCTTTGCCAGGCATACACAAAAATGGAACCTCTACCGAGGTGGCTATAAGCGAGCTATCTCGTATTTTGGCCGAAGAAGTGAAAGCTAAATTAATTTTGGCAGCTTCTTTTTCCGGAGAAACTGGTAGGCTCGTTAGTCATGTTCGTCCGCCGTTATTTATTTTAGTTGGTACTAGCACCCAAAGAGTCCAGAGACAGCTTAATTTATCTTGGGGAGTAACGCCGTTTATTTTGGAGCCATGCCAATCTATAGAAGAGCTGGTAGAGAGATCTATTGCTTATATAAAGAAAAACAAAATTGCCAAAGTAGGGGACAAAATGGTGGTGGTGGCAGGGGAGCCAGTAGGGCATGCAGGTACGGTAAACTTGGTAGAAGTGCGAGAAATAAAATAAGCAAAGCTTGAAATTACGTTGGGCTTCGAAAGAAAAAATAAATTTTTTCTTTCCTCACCCCTAGTAATTATAGATAAAAACAAAAAACCTCCAAATTCGGAGGTTTTTTGTTTTTATTTTTTTATCCACAGGTACGCTTGAAAGGCAAAGAGAGAGAGTATTATATAGATTAGATTAATTCAGTCTAATCTATATAATATGCCAAAACATGAAGGCGGGGGAATGCGGGAAAACCAGGAAAGCGAAGCGGAGTTTGCTAAGCGTGTGTTAGAAAGTACAGGTGTAGATTTAAAGGATATGCAAGAAGGTGATCAGGGAGAGTTGGTAGGAAGCCATATCTTTTGTCAAAGAGGCGACGTTTTTGTTATAGCGACAGGTTATCCATCAAGAACTGATGAGACAACGGGGCAAGAGTTTTGGGAAGACCCGAAGAGTTTTAAAAAGATCACGTTTAAAGGAAGTAAATAACTATAATTAACTAAAATCGCCCCGATATTATGTCGAGGCGATTTTTTTATTACTTTAATGTCGGATACAGAGGAAACTTTTTTGTTAGTTCTAGTACTTGTTGTTTTATAGTCGCCAGCTTGGCATCGTCTTGCCAGTTAGTAATAGCTTCGTCTATCCAGCCAGCAATCAGTTTCATTTCTTCTTCCTTCATGCCGCGAGTAGTAATTGCTGGTGTGCCAAGGCGGATTCCAGATGGATCCATCGGTGAGCGAGGGTCGTCTGGGATCATATTTTTATTTACAGTAATTGCGGCTTTATCTAGTGCGATTTGGGCTTGCTTGCCAGGTACACCTTTGCTAGACATAACGTCTATAAGCAGTAAGTGGTTATCTGACCCGCCAAAGCATAATTTGTAATCTCGTTTGCGGAATTCTTCTTCTAAAATTTTTATATTCTTTTTTATTTGCTTGGCGTATTCTTTAAATTCCGGCAAGAGAGCTTCTTTAAAGGCAATGGCTTTGGCAGCAATATTATTTTCGTGCGGTCCGCCTTGGAACCCAGGGAAAACAGATTTGTCTATATCTTTGGCAAATTTTTCTTTACACATAATCATACCGCCGCGTGGGCCACGCAAAGTTTTATGAGTGGTGGTAGTTACAATATCAAAAATCGGTACAGGATTATTCATTTGTCCGCCAGCAATCAAGCCTGCAATATGAGCAATGTCGGCCATGGTAATTGCGCCTACTTCATCGGCAATTGCTTTTATTTTTTCGTATTCTATTTCGCGCGAATATGCACTATAACCAACCAAAATAATTTTTGGTTTGTGTTCCAGAGCCATTTGGCGCAAATTTTCCAAATCAATCAATCCTTCGGCGTTAGTTTTGTAGCGTACGAAGTTATATATTTTGGCCATGTAAGTGACTGGGTGTCCGTGGGTAAGGTGGCCACCGTGAGACAGGTCCATACCCAATACAGTATCGCCCGGTTTAAGCAAAGCAAAATATACGGCCACGTTTGCTGGTGCGCCAGATAGAGGTTGTACATTTACATGTTCGGCGCCAAAAATTTGTTTGGCTCTATCTATAGCCAGCTGTTCTACAACGTCTATATTTTCACAGCCGCCATAGTATCGTTTGCCAGGGTAGCCTTCGGAGTATTTGTTCGTTAATACCGATCCCAAAGCTTCAAGCACGGCCGGAGAAACAAAATTTTCGGAAGGAATCATCTCCAGCCCTTCTTCTTGGCGTTGCTGCTCGTGTTTAATGCTTTCGTAAATATCGGAATCAAAGTCTTTAAGTGAAGATGTGTACATAAAAATAATGATAGTTAGTTAATAAATCCGGATTTAGAGGGAACTAATTATATCATATACATTTTGTGTACAGTTACTAGGTAAATTATTTATATCGTGCCAGGCCCATTCGGTAATATCTTTGCCCGGAGTTATTTCTCCAATTCTCTTTGCCAAATAATGATTTAGAATAATATCTTGTTCGTTTTTCTGAAAGTGTATTTGTTTAAGCGGTTTAATTATTTCTATTTTTATACCAAGTTCTTCTCCCACCTCTCGGTGGCAAGTTTCTTCTAGGTTTTTATCAAATTCTTCTACTTTGCCACCTGGGAACATCCAGGGTGTAATCCCGTTTTCTTTTTGTTCTCTTATAAGTAAAACTTTGTCATCTTCTATAATGACCGGTCCGGAAGCAACAATTGAGTCAGGGGATAGTTCCATACTGGAAGGTATCTTACTATTTTTTCAAACGTTTTACCATATAGGTATTTTCTAGCTTATACCCAGATTTTCGGTAATAGTCTCGTACACCCACACCAGAAATTACGGCTAATTTATTTACACCTTGCTCGGCAGTAATTTTTTCTGCCAATTTAATTAATTTTTTACCTAGGCCCGTGTGTTGGCTGTGCCCAGTTTCTTGAGTGCCAATTTTTACCAATTGGCCGTAAGTATGAAGTTCGCGAATATAGGCAGGGAAGGGCGCTAGTTTTTTGTCTTTCTTGGCAATTATATCTTTGTCTACAATACGCAGTCGGCAAAAACCAAAGACAACCAAGCGGTCCTTATCTTCAAAGCTCAAAAAGTATTCCGTACCACCTTGAGTTGCATATTCATCTATAAACAAATGAGGAGTTAGATCCTTGATATTTGTTATATCAACATGTGATATTTCTCGGCAGCGCAAACAAACGCACTTTGTGCCTTCTTTTTTCATTTGTTCTTGGATCACTTGGCGCAAGTTGGTAACCGTATTTCCGTTTTCAATATATTGGCCAGGGATATCGCGGATTAGTCTAGAAATACGGCAGTAGCGAGGGACGTGCGGTTTGAATTTTTTAAGCATGTCTAGTAAGTCTTCGGTAGGGTAAGCTTTATATTTTCCTTCCTTAAACCAATCGTATAGTTCAGAGCCTTTGATTACCGAACATGGATATACCTTAATCATATCTGGTCTAAATCCAGGGTCAGTAAAAACATCTATCATCATGCTTAGGTCAGTTTCTGGTGTAGCTCCCGGTAATTGGGGCATCAAGTGGAAGTCGGTTTTGTAGCCGTAGTTTTTCAACATTTCTGTTGCCCATTTTGATTTAGCGTTATCGTGTCCTCGTTTTATATATTTTAAAATTGCGTCATGAGTATGCTGGATACCAAGCTCTATACGAGTGCAGCCCATTTCTCGCATTTGCCAAACGCTGCGTAGGTTTACAGAGTCTGGTCTAGTTTCCAAAGTTAAGCCAATAATTCTGTGTTTGGATTTTTCGTTTATCTTTTGTTGTTTGAGTAGTTCGGCACGTAATTTTTTAATAGAAGAATTTTCGTGCAGTGTGGTAGCTCTAGTTTTTTTCTTTTGGCTAGTGCGATTGGCTGCTTCAAAAGATTTTAAAATAAACCAATATTGATATGGTAGAGGGTATGAATTCCATGTTCCACCTTTTATAATTAGCTCTACTTTGTCTGTCGGGTGGCCATTGTTTTCCAAAGCTTCTATGCGTTTGGCCATTTGGTCGTATGGGCTAAATTCCAAAGATAGCGCTCTGGCTGCTGCTGGCTCATCGGATAGGTAGCTCTTTGGCATGCGGGCGTCTAATGGGCAATATACGCATTTACCTGGGCAAGGATAAGGCTTCACCAGAGAAGTAATAATAGTAACACCAGACAGGGTGCGCACAGCTCGGCGGCGAAGCATTTTTTCTAGTTGAACACTTTTTTTGACCTTGTTGGCCCTTACTAATTTATGGTATGATTTAAGCAGTTCTCGCTTATTAGGAATGGAAACAGATGAATCGTGTTCTTGGCGAAGCATCTTTCGCAGCGATTCGCTAAAATCCTTCTCCGTTTCGGGAAGGTTGGTAGATAGATATTTAATTATAGTTTCATTTATACCCATACGATATGTCCAAGGATGACGTACGGATTATACATAAAACCAGAGAAGATTACAACCGTATAGCCCGGTACTTCTCCGAGACCAGAAAACATGCCTGGCCGGAGTTTAAATATTTCAGCAGTTTTGTAAAAGACGGTCAAAATATCTTGGATTGGGGTTGTGGCAACGGGCGATTGGTTTTTTGTTTAGAGGGCAAAGATGCTAAGTATTTTGGCATAGATCAAAGCGCAGAACTTATAAAAATCGCCAAGAAAAAATTTGCCCCAGAGGTAAAAAATGGTACAGCCAAATTTTTCTGTACTGGCTCAAAAGACAAAAAATTTCCCGCTGATTTTTTTGATTTAGTGTTTATAATTGCAGCCTTGTTTCATCTGCCAAGCCACGATAGTAGGCTGGCCTTGCTTCAAAAAATATACAAAGAAATGAAAACGGGTGGCAAATTGGTGGTTATGGTTTGGAATTTGGCTAGCGATTGGGCAAAAGTAAAAGCCAAGAAGGATTGGAAAAAAATAGGGGATAATGATTTTTTGATTCCGTGGAAAAATCCAGAAGGCGAATTGTTGGCAGAAAGGTATTATCATCATTTTACTCCGGATGAACTTAAGCAATTATTACTTGAGGCTGGGTTTAAAGTAAAGACAATGAAGCATATGAAAAATGGTACTTGGACAGATGACAAGGGTGGTCAAAATTTAATAGCGGTCGCAGTTAAGTAAGTTTTATGCGCATACTGGAAATAAATAAATTTTTTTATCGTCGCGGCGGTGCCGAGGTGCTTTTTTTTGAAACTATAGAAGGCTTACGAAAGAGAGGTCACGAGATAAGTGAGTTTTCTACCATTTCTCCTAAAAATTTTCCTTCCGACTACGCGGCTTATTTTGCTTCCGAAATGCCGGAGCTTTTGGCCAAACAAGATTTGGCTTCAGCTTGGAAAATTTTTAAAAGACTTTTTTATTCCAAAGAAATAGAGCAAAAGTTAAGTGCCTTGGTAATGGCTACCGAACCGGAAGTAGCGCACCTGTTTAATGTTTATCATCATTTGTCTGTCAGTACATTTACCAAATTATACGAATTAAAAGTCCCGATGGTAATGACTGTAAACGACGTTTTTCCGATGTGTCCAAATCACAGCATGTTAAAAGGCGAAACATTAGCTGAAGATCTTTTTAAAAATAAATTATACAACTGTATTCGTTATCGTTGTATAGATAACAAGTTGTTGCCTAGTATCGCTGGCACATTAGAAGCGTACTATTATCGTTTCAAAAAAGTTTGGGACAGAATAGATCTATATGTTTGCCAAAGCCAGTTTATAGCCGACAAATTAGTGGAGTACGGCTTTCCAGCAAATAAAATGCGAATGGCGCGTAATCCCTTTAGCCCACAAACAACTACTTATCCTTTGGGAGACAAGGTAGTTTATCTTGGTCGTATTCATTATGAAAAAGGCATTAAGATTTTTATGGAAGCGGCCAAAAGTTTGCGCGATTATAAAATCGTTGTGGCTGGTAGCGGCCCAGAAGATGCTTGGGTACAAGAATTTGCACGCAAAAATATTCTTTCCAATATAGAGAGGGTGGGTTGGGTAGGCGGGGAGTCTTGGAAAAAGGTAATGTTAGAGGCCAAAGTAATAGTAGTGCCGTCTGTATTTTATGAAAATTGTTCCATAGCAATACTTGAGGCGTTTAGTTATGGTAGAATTGTGGTGGCTGTAAATAGAGGCGGTACCCCGGAGTTAATAATAGATGGAGTGAGCGGGTTTTTGTCCAAGCCAGAAGATCCAACCGATTTGGCTGCAACTATTCGTCGTGCCATGCAGACTTCAGAAGAGCAGGCAGCATCTATCACCGCCAATGCAATGGAATTTTTGAAGAAAAACCAAAACCCAGACAATTATTTCGATAGTCTGGAGGCAATCTACAAAGAAGCGGCTAGCCTAAAAAGATAATTGCAATTAGGCTTTTACGGGGCGAAGTTTTTTTAGAGAATTTATTTTTGTTGCGGAAGAGTAAAGCTTAGTTGTTTGTTTAGCAATATCTTTCCAGTTATAGTTTTTTTCTGCGAGCATTTTATTTATTTCTCCATTTGATTTAAGAAGTTCCGGCTTTTGGACAAGCTCGGCAATTTTTTGTGCTAAAGAATACGTATCTGCATTATGGAACCAAAACTCTGGATTATTTATAACTTCTCTATGTTCTGGAATATCAGAAACAAGCACAGGTTTAGCATAAGACATTGCTTGTAGAACTGTGATAGGTAAACCTTCATTTTCGGAAGGGTGTACAAGTAGCGTCGTGTTGGCATATAGCTCCGCCAACTCTTGGCCTTTTTGCCAACCAGTAAAAACAATACTGTTGTCACCACGAGCAATTTGGTGTAGTTCAGAAACATAACTATCGGTAAAAACTGCATCACCAACAATGGCTAGTTTGTAGTCCTTAAGTAACTCTGGATTTTGTTGGCGAGCTATTTGCCAAGCTTCTAATAAGTAATGGGCGCCTTTATGTTTTACTAAACGAGAAACCATTAATAAATATTTTTTTGGTTTTAAATCCCATTCATCAATCAGAGAGTAATTTTGGTGTTCGCTAGCCTTCACACCGTTTGCTATATAAGTGGTAGGTTTTTGATATTCATTTAAACAATAGTTTTGGATAGTTTTGGAAACAGAAATTACTTGATGAGCAAAAGCACATCCGGCCCATTCGCCCATGCGCAACATAAAGCGAGCAAAAAAGCCCCATTTTTGATGGTAGCGATCAAGACAGTGCATAGTTACGACCACTTTGGTTTTTGGAGAAAATACTCTCGGTATCCAGCTAAGTAGTGCTGGTCCAACACCGTGGTAATGAATAATGTCTGGTTTTTGAAAAAGTAAGGCGTGAATAGTGGATGTAAATGTATGAACAATAGCGTCCAAATGTTTGGTGCGCAAAGTTGGGGTATGTTTTATTTTTATACCCTGATAGTTTTTTATGTTTTTATTGGTAAACCAGCTACGCGCATATACCAAAACATCATGGCCTTGTTTAACCAGTTCTACCGACAGTTCTTCTACATGGCGCTCTATGCCACCATATATTGCCGGGACACCTTTTTGTCCGATCATGGCTATCCGCATAAAATGGCTAAAAACTATATTTAACAGCCAATTATAGCACAGTTTTGGCATTTTGTCAAGAATAAAAAGGTATAAGCAGTAATCTAAACTACTGGAACCACCTAAATGGTAAAATATGGCTTTATCCATAAAGGTGGTATATATGTCAAATGACCTTACAAATTACG
>MFRA01000007.1 GCA_001783215.1 Candidatus Magasanikbacteria bacterium RIFOXYD1_FULL_40_23
TATTTAATTCACATACGTGGATATTTCTAGAAATTTTATAAATTAAAAATCCCAATCTAGTGAAAGGGATTTTTAATTTGACGAATTTGTTGCGGGACCCGGACTTGAACCGGGAACCTCCGGGTTATGAGCCCAGCGAGCTGCCATTGCTCTATCCCGCTATTTTGTTTTAACTGACGATGCTCCGATCTGGAGCAGGTGAGCGGAATCGAACCGCCATTTCATCCTTGGCAAGGACGTATAATAACCATTATATGACACCTGCAGTGAGTAAAAAGGGAGAGCTTGCTCTCACTTTTTCGAACAAAGGTGTCATATACGAAGTATATTACACCTGCGACGAAAAACTGTAATGTTATATTTCTATCGGATATTTTCGAGTAAAGGTGTTATATACTGTAGTATATTACACCTGCAGTGAGCGGAAAGGCGCTATACACTTGTAGGTATGACACCTATAGCCGAGCTAAATCTACGACGCATATTACCATCTTTTACCCCTAATTGTCAAACTGTTTGGGTTCGACGCGCTCTTCGGCGTATTATAAACTTTACCAGCTCCAAAACAGGTATCGGGGTGATGGCCACTCCCAGCACTACAATCCAGTCTGTTTGTGATAGCGGAACTGTGTTAAATGGAATCTGGAAAATAGGCAAGTAGATGATTGGTATAAGCAAAAATACTTCGGACAAAATCGCCCAATTAAGCCAACGGTTGGCAAATGGTCGATAGAAAAATGAAAGCATGCCTGAACGAAAATTATATGTCATTACAAATTGAATAAGAACCAAAGAAGCAAAAACCATAGTCATAGCCTCGGCAATTGGTCGTCCAGAATTTATAGACCAAATAAAAAGAGTTGTGTTTACAAATACAGACCAAGAAGCACCAGCAATCATAAGCACAACCAAAGATCTGTTAAGTAATCCCTCGTTTGATTTACGCGGTTTCTTTGTCATAATATCGTGATCCGGTGGATCAACCGCCAAAGCCAACGCAGGCAAACCATCTGAAATTAAATTGATATACAAAATCTGTACAGCTGTAAGTGGAAGTGGCAACCCTAAAAGAGAAGCCACCACAATCAAACCAATTTCTCCCAAATTTGAAGATATAAGATACGCTAAAAACTTTTTTATATTTGCAAATATAACCCGGCCCTCTTCTATGGCAGCCACGATAGAAGAAAAATTATCATCTGTTAGCGTCATGGTGGCAGCTTCTTTTGTAACATCAGTTCCGGTTATACCCATCGCAATACCAATGTCGGATTTTTTGAGTGCCGGAGCGTCGTTTATACCATCACCCGTCATAGCTACCACGTGCCCCTTCTTTTGCAAAGCCTCTATAATGCGTAATTTGTGTTCTGGAGACACTCTGGCGCAAACACTTATACTTTCTATATCTTTTTCAAGCTCACTGCTTGTCATAGCCGAAATTTCTAAACCGGTAAGCACTTTGCCGTTTGGCAGTAACAATCCCAATTCACGCGCGATAGCCGTAGCGGTAATTGGATGATCTCCAGTAATCATCATTACTTGGATACCAGCTTTAAAACAGCTGGCAATAGCGGCTTCGGCTTCGGCACGAGGTGGGTCAATCATAGCCAGCAATCCCAAAAATATCATATCTTTTTGAGCAGCAGCCAAATCTGTAGCTGGAATATAGGCTACACCAATCACGCGCAAAGCTTCCTCGGCAAAAAGATGGGTGGTGGCTAAAATAGAATTTCTCATTTCTTCGGTAAGCGGTTGAGCTTCGCCTTTTCCTGTTTGAAAATGAGTACAGGCTGCCAACATTACTTCGGCCGCACCCTTTCCATAGGCCACAGTGCCTTTTGGTGTCTGATGAAGAGTTGTCATGCGTTTGGTTTCGGAACTAAAAGGGACTTCGGCCATTCTTGGAAACTGTTCATCCAATAACTCTTTATTTATCCCAGCTTTAGCTGCAGCTACAACGAGTGCCGCTTCGGTTGGATCTCCTACCAAATCCCAAGCTCCTCCGGAATTCATAAGACGAGCGTCGGAAGAAAGTGTCGCCGCTTGAAGAAGGTTAATTAGAGAATCATCTACTTGATACTTTGCACCGTTTAATAAAAAGTCTCCTTTTGGATCATAACCACTTCCAGTAACATCTAATACAATACCACTATGTAAATAAATTTTTCTTACTGTCATTTCGTCTTTGGTAAGGGTGCCGGTTTTATCGGTACAAATAACTGTTGCGCAACCAAGCATTTCTACTGCTGGTAAATAGCGAACCAATGCATGTCTCTTTGCCATACGTTGAACACCGATAGCCAAAGAAATTGTTACAACTGCCGGCAAGGCTTCTGGTACAACAGCTACAGCCAAAGCAATACCAAAAATTAAAACTTCCAAAAATGGCTGACCTCGAAAAAGACCAAGAAGAATAACTACTAATACAATTATAAGGGCGGCGTTTGTTAAAACTTTTGCAAAATGATTTAAACTTTTCTGAAGCGGTGTTGTTTCTCGTTTGATACCTTGGAGCAAACCAGCAATATGCCCAAACTCGGTATACATGCCTGTCGCCACTACAATGGCTCTGCCTCGGCCATAGGTAACGGCCGTACCAGCAAAAACCATATTTTTGCGATCGCCCACCACAGCTCTTTCCGGACAAATCATGCTGGCTTTTTTTTCTACTGGCACAGATTCGCCAGTAAGAGGAGACTCTTCTATCTTTAGATTCATGGATTCTATAAGGCGCGCATCTGCAGGCACCCTGTCTCCTGTTGAGAGAACAATAATATCTCCCGGCACAAGTTCTTTTGCCGGAATTTCTTTCTCTACACCATCACGAAGCACCAACGCCAATGGCGTAGACATTTCTTGCAAAGCTTCTAACGCTCGCTCTGCACGCCACTCCTGAATAAATCCAAAAATAGCTGTGAAAAAAATAATAATACCAATAGCTACCGATTCTACCACGTGGCCAAGAAAACCAGATATGGCGGCGGCGGCCATCAAAATAATAATGAAGCTATTTTTGAATTGATTTAAAAGAAGAAAAATAACATGAGGACGGTCAATTTTAAGCAATTGATTTGGCCCGTATTCTTTTAGGCGAAGAGCTACCTCACTGGCCTTAAAACCGATATCTATACTTGTTTTTAGTTCTATAGCAACTTCCGAAACGGACAATGTATGCCAAAAAGTATCATGACGATTTGGAACCAGTTTTTCTTCTATTTCATCAATCATATTATAAACAATTATTTAGAGCTATTCTAACACTTTTTACAGAATTAAAAAAGATAAAAATTGAGGAACTTGATCATACGCAGATGAAACAAGTTCCTCACTGACAAACTAAACTTGTGACAAAGAAAAACTGGGCGCAAAGATGATAAATTCACCGATAAGACTTTGCCTAGGGTCGCCCCAATAATAATGCCACTTATTGTACTTTTCGCTCCAAAAGAAGCACAGAATATTGCCGTCTTTGTCCTGGTGATACTGCATAACAATTCGCCATTCTCGCAGGCGCTCTGGCAATTGCTCCAGATACCCCTTGATAAAGCGTTCGTACATCTTTTCAATAAATTCACGTACCACTCTTTTTGGCATGAACTCTGGCACCACCATACGTCCAGCTCGCTTGACGACAATGGCCCATATTGGAAGGCCGCCAACCAAGAGCCTAACTCTTTCCTTCTCGCCATATACACGATTTTTACCACTCATGGCACAGCCTCCTTTCTACGATAGAATGAACAATAGACACTTTGTGATGTTAATGGTAGGAGAAGACCAGATTAGAGTCAAGTATTTTTTGCTTATAAAAATATAAAACCCACCAAGAATGTATTTCTATGGTGGGTAAACTGACTTATGCTTGGCACTCATACAGTCCTGATCTTGTGCAACTTTTTAAGCAAGCGTCTCTGGGTCAGAAGTACTTCAATATAAAACTTTTCTGGCAGGGATGTATGGGGGTTTTCCACACCACCCACATCATGAAAAATGAACGTGCCTTCTGTCTCCAAAAGAGCCTGCTGCACTCGCGGATTCTGTCTAACTTTTTCACCTATGAACATGGCAATCAAAAGCCGATGCTCAAGTGAATTATATTCAATCACTTCTCCTTGCCAATATACATAAGATTGAACGCTGTTCTGAAATGGACGACGCACAGCTCTTCTTCCTGCCCTTAAAGCATTCAGACCGCTCATTGCAAAGATATTCTTTTGCATATGAGGAGGGCTTAATTTGATTCCTTGTAATGCGCCTTCCACACACTTAAATTGCACTCTCCCAATTCTAAATGGGGTGTAGGCTAAATTTGAAAGAATCGCACCTCTCCAATCAAGGGAATCTGAACGAATATTCAGCTTGCTGGTCATTGTCATACTCCTGAGAAAACAGGTTGAAATTGGACTGAATTATTAAAGGAAAAATAATATTATCTTATTAAGAGCGAACTGTCAATAACAAATAAACAAAAATACCCTGATTCTAATCGGGGTATTTTATTTGAGTTGGTTAGTGCAAAAAGTTACAACTTGCTCCATTGAACTAAATCAGAACTAATTTCATTTAAAAACGAGCTAACCTGTTCTTCATTTTGCTGCTCTACAAAAACAAGTAATACTTCAAAGGTATCCATAAATCGATACGCATAGGCGCGATACCAAAATGAGCTGTCTGCGCCTGTATTATAATGTGTCTGCAAGGTTAGATGTGCCTCCCTAGGCAGTTCGTTCAAAAGATGATGAAAATCATAGGCCGGATCAGTCATCTGAAAATCACTCCAGTCAATTACAGCAATTTGTCCGTTATTATAGTAAATATGATCCAACGAGACATCACCGTGCACAAAAACTGGCCTTACCCGCTCGTATCCTTTCTGCTGTAAGAATTTCTGAAATAGATTTTTAGCATATCCCATCTTCTCTGCGCCCAGAACGCTACCAAGATTTTCTATTTTTTGAAAAACTTTTTTAAACCTTTCATAACCATTAACACTTGGTAATTGACTAAAAATAGGATTATTTATCTGATGTAGCCTTTGTAAAAATACAGCTAATTTAATTAGAAAATCTTGTTTTTCACTAGAGGGTAATTCACCGTATAATCTCCCTTCAACAAAAGGATACTGGCCATAAACTATACCTTTATTTTCATGAATGACTGGCGCAGGAACAAGAGCATTGCAAGCATCTGGAGTAAGATAAGGTAAAATAATTGATTCTTTACGTAAAACATCTAAGCCGTCTGATTTTTTGGGAAACCTAAAAACAGACTCCTTTGAGGAGTTTGTATAAACAATATTATCAAACCCTTCTCCAATAAAAGTAAGGTGATTTTCAGTTGCAAATTGTTTAATAACATTCAAATCCATAGTTTTATACATTCTAACATGGGCCGAAGCTTTATTCTAGTTCTAAGCAACTTTAAGAGTATAAAAAATAAGGCTGGATTAAGCCTTATTCTTATTTGAGCTGGTTAGTGCATGATGTTAGAACTAGCTTTTAATACCATCTAATTAAGGTCCTCTTTCTTTTGTCTATCAAGTAAATTTAGCCTAGCTAATTGATCTCTAGCAAAATCAGCCACCTTCTTGTTTTGCTCAAGCCAATTAGAAGGTAGGGTTTCAAAACCTAAATTGGTCAGCTTTCCCTTCAAAAAACTTGCTATTGCTTTGCGTTTGGAGCGATCGTCAAATAAATCCCAATCTTTTGGGAACTTTGCACCCTTTTCTACTACCATTCTTTCAAGGTCTTTCATATCTAACTGTTCTGAAATTTGGTCTGGTGATAATGGACCACCTTCAAGTTTAGTCATATGCAATATATTTAAATTTTAATTGTTGTAAGAATAGCATATAGCAATTGATGTTAATTTGCAAACAGCTCTACTTACTTTTAGAGGCATACTAAAAACATCCCAACTGAATCGGGATGTTTTATCGTTGAGCAGGTGACGGGAGTCGAACCCGTGTCACCAGTTTGGAAAACTGGGATAATAGCCGTTATATGACACCTGCGAGGAGTGTAGCAAAAAACAAAATTTATTTTGTTTTTTATTACCGACGAGCAGTGGCATATACCTTAGTATATGCACCTGCCGTAAGCGGTTGGGCACTGTATATTAATATATACACCCGCAACTCACAGACTCGCTTTATTGGACATATTTTACCCGAATTTACAAAAAAGTCAACTGCCTGTATACTGACTATAGTTAAACTTAACTTAAAATTATATGTATAGAAAAGCTGCCCTTCTAATAAGTACCCTAAGTACAATTGCCCTCCTAGGAGCCGGCTGTGCCAAAAATAACACCCCTTCACCTTCTACAAAAGAACAAATAATACCTTCAATCACCACCGAAAACCAACCTCTTACAGAGAATAATCAGGTGGTTATTAAAGAAGCCTCTATTGGCCAGGATGGCTGGATAGCAATCCACACCAAAGAAAACGGCCAACTTGGAGATATAATTGGATATACATCCCTACCAGCTGGAAAGGATACAAAAATAAAAATTACTGTAGACAGAAACAAAGTAACACCTTCTTTGGTAGCGATGCTCCATTATGACCGAGATCCAAAAGGTGCTTTTGAATCACCTGGCGCAGATGGACCAGTAATCCGAGACCAGCAAGTAATAATGCAAGAATTTACAATCCTAAATCAAGGAGAAATTACAAAAAAGGCTGTCCCAACAACTAATACTACTCCAACTAGCTATGTTGGTGTTCGCAAAGAATTTATTGTCACTGCCAAACAATGGTCTTTTACTCCTGCTGTAATTAAAGTAAAAAAAGGAGACACGGTTGTACTCAAACTAAAAAGCACAGATGTAACTCACGGCATGTTTATACCGGATTTTAATATAAATGAAACAATGGAGCCTGGAGTAATGAAAACTATAGAATTTGAGGCAGATAAAAGCGGAACATTTACATATAGCTGCAATATTCCTTGCGGGGCCGGACACAAAGCTATGAGCGGAAAATTAATTATTGAATAACTAAAACAAAAAAGACTGCTAACGCGCAGTCTTTTTTGTTTTAGAAATTTAATTTGCTCTGGCCGAATAATCTCCTGTTTCTGTATTTATTAATACTTCTTCTCCTTCTTTAATAAATATTGGAGCTTGCACATGTAAACCATTATCCAAAACTATTTCTTTGGTTACATTGCCAGTAGCACTATCTCCACGCACAGCTGGAGGCGCTTCTGCCACCTTATATTTTATCTTCTTTGGCAATTCAATACTTACTGGACGACCTTCATATAAACCAACTACTACATCCAATCCTTCTTTCAAATATTTGGCTTCGTCCCCAATCAAATCGCCATTCATTTCTATCTGCTCATAACTTTCCATATTCATGAAAGCAAAGTTGTCTCCACTCTTATACAAAAATTGCATAGTGCGGAAATCTACCTGAACAATATCTACGCTTTCACTTGTCTTGTAAGTTACTTCCAGCACTTTGCCATTACCAAGACTTTTCATACGAGCGCGCACAAAGGCAGCGCCCTTACCAGGGTTTACATGTTGAAACTCTACTACCACAAATAGATCGCCTGCTTGGCGAATAACTATTCCTTTTTTTACTTCTGAAGTTGATGCCATATACGAAATATTAGTTAACTATATTTACTTACACGCTCGGAAAAGTACATAAATGTCCTTTTCGCTCGCTTTGCTCGTAAATGAGTGAGGGAAATAATCAAATGTTTTTGATTGTTTCCGAGCGAATGAGTATATATGTGGCGAAGCCCCTATATACAACTATAAATTAAGAATTATGAAAATATCTACCAATTTGGGTCAGCTATCACATTATATAAATTACCACTCAACAGTACCGCTGCAGAAAAAGAGAGAATAAAAAATATATAAAATATAAGCCTTGTGATTAGTGAGCAGTTTACAATTACATTCCTATATAAATAAATAGCTATCGGCAAAGAGGCCACCGCATAAGCAGGAGCAACGTATAATAATATACTATACAAAGCTTCCATAGATATTTATATAAGCTGATCTTTAACTGAACCAAAAATCGTCTCGTTTAGATCTTTCGCTCCGGTAAACAATACTACCATACGATCTACCCCCAAAGCAATACCCCCCACCTGCGCTAAAGCTCCGGCGGGCAAGCCTGCCAGGGCATTAATAAAATCTGGATCAACGGGCCAGGTTTCCTTGCCCAACTGCTTTCTTTTCTCCATATCTTCTACTAATCTTTTTTCCTGCTCTACGGCATCTGTTAATTCCCCAAACGCATTGGCCAGTTCCAACCCGCCAACATATAATTCAAACCGTTCCGCATAGCGATTATCGTGTTCACATAATCTAGAAAGCGAACTCATCTGCGCCGGGTAATCATATACAAAAACCGGCCGATCATTACCCAAATTTGATTCAATTTCGTTTAAAAAAATCTTGTAAAAAATATCTTCATACGGCTCATTCTCTTGTATATTATAGCCCTTGCTCTTGGCCAATTCAGCCATTTTATCCACCTGTAGATAATCATCCAGGTTAACTCCGATAAACTTTTGCCATACTTCTTTCATGCTAAGCCTATCCCAATCTTCCAAAATATTTATCTCTTTTTCTTTATATTGAACTTTATCTTTATTTAATTTTTTACCAATAAATTTAAATAGGTTCTCGGTATCATCCATAATATCTTGATACTTGCCTGGCGCTCTATACCACTCCACCATAGTAAATTCTGTATTGTGATTACCGACAAAACTCTCGAAATCACGAAAACATTTTCCAATTTCAAATACTTTTTCATATCCGGCGGCCAACAATTTTTTTAAAGAATACTCTGGAGAAGTACGCAAATAAAAATCTACCTGTTTTCCATTCGGATCATGAATAGTTATTGGTAACGGATTAAGATATGGCTCTTGGCTAGCCAAACGTACTGCCACCGGCGTATCTGTTTCTATAAATCCTTGAGACCAAAAAAACTCCCGGATTAATTTTATAATTTCAATCCGAGTATTATAAATTTCTTTTAGTCTTGGAGTATTTTTTAGATCAGACCAAGTAGACATAAAAACAAATTTAAATTAAGAAACCCCCTCGCGGGGGCCTTCTTAATTTTTATGCGGTATATGGCATCAAGGATGCTTGTCTGGCTCTTTTTACAGCTCCAGCCACTTGTCTTTGATGTTTGGCACATAGGCCACTGCGTCTTCGAGGAGCAATCTTCATGTAAGAAGAAACAAAACGTCTTAGAGTGTTGAAATCTTTATAATCAACGATAAGTCTGTTGTTTACGCAGTAATAACAAGCTTTGTCTTTTAAAGCCTGCTCTTTTGCGTTTGTACTAGAATTTGAACTTGGATTCATAATCGATATATTGAACTATATATTATAGTTTCAGTTTATTAAATTTTAAAACGGAATATCTTCTACTTTCACCTCTTCTTCAATTACTTCTTGAGGTGCTTCTGGGACACTGCTGGAATCACTTGCTCCCATTGGGGCTCCGGGTGTACCGGCACCTTTGGAATCAAGCATTATCATATTGTCGCCTACGACTTCTGTGCGGTATCTTTTTACACCGTCTTGACCAGTCCATTCGCGAGTTTGCAATCTACCTTCTACATAGACCTTGCCGCCTTTTCGCAAATATTGATTGGCAATTTCGGCTAATTTACCCCACATTACTATATTATGGAATTCGGATTGTTTTTGTTTCTGACCATTTGCATCTATCCAAATTCTGTTGGTAGCCAAACTTAGAGTGGCTACAGCTTTTCCATTTGGAGTATTGCGCAATTCTGGATCGCGAGTTAAACGTCCGATGATCATTACTTTATTTAAATCCATATGCGAAGTGAGTGAATATAAAGTTAAATGTTTTTAACTTTATATGAGCGAACGAGCATATATGCGGCTTTAGCCCATATATGCGAAATGCGCGCTGTTTTAAACTCCTGGGATAATATTTTCGTTTTCTAGAATAGCATTTAGTTTTTCATCAATATCTTTCAAATCAACTTTGGTTTCTTCGGCCACTGGCTTGGAAACTGGAGCAGATTTTGGAGATGGGGAAGCGCCCTCTTCACGTTCCATCATTGTAGTAACACCTACTTCATTGGTGCTATACATAATCTTTTTGGTAGCAGTAACATTGGTATTAAACAAAGTAATCATGCTGCGCAAAATATCGGATCTAAGTTTTAATTTGTTGGAGATATTAATAACTACTTCCGGCTCAGCATTGAAGATAACAGTATAATAATAACCGTATCTAATCTGCTTGATAGGGTAAGCTAGTCTTACTTTACCAAGATTGTTTAGCTCAATATCTTGAGCTTGGCTTGTCAAAGATTCTTTGATTTCTTGAATCTGTTTTGCAGCTTCTTTTTCATCCAAAGTACCTGGTAAAACCAATAATAATTCGTATTTCTTCGTCATAACAAAAAATAATTTAAGATTGAGGTGATAAAACCTGTGAAACCAGCCATCGACTAGCCATTTCTATAGATTTTATCGTTTTTTAATAGATACCAAAGGTGCACCCATAATAACAACAAAACCAAAAAAAGTCAAGGTAGTGGCCAGATGACCCAAATATTTTATATAACTACAAAATATGGTATAATGAAGTCACACAAACAATAGATTAATTTTCCAACTTAGGCTTTTTTATGCTTCTACCAAAAACCCTTAAAACTATATTAAAAAAATACGAACTTGGTGATACTACAAGCATAGATGCCGCACAAGCAAAAGCAGAAAAAATGAACAAAAGCCTAGAAGAGATTCTCGTAGGCGATGGTATTATAAACGAAACTGATTTATACGAAAAAGCTGGAGACTTCCTAAAAGTGCCTTATATTAGCCTAAAAGGCAAGGAAATAAAAAAGGAAATTCTAAATTTAATCCCCGGACCAGTAGCTGGCACTCACCAAGTAGTAGCTTTTGAAAAAGACAAAGACGAACTTCAACTAGCCATGACTGACCCAACAGATATTCAAACTATAGAATTTTTACGTCGCAAAACCGGTTTAGAACCAAAAATTTTTATCACTTCCCCTGGAGATCTAAAAGAAGCTTTGCACAGATACCACGCCGAATTAGAAGATGATCTACAAATTGTTCAAGAAAGCAATAGCGAGGCTGGGGGCAGCGACCTAAAAAAAGCGGCCGAAGAGGTGCCCACCATAAATATAGTAAATACTGTACTAGAACACGCAGTATACGAAGGCGCGTCCGATATACATATAGAACCTAACGAAAAAGAACTATCTGTACGCTACCGTATAGACGGCATCCTAAAACCGGTCATGACTCTGCCAAAAAACGTACAAAGTGGCCTTATTGCCAGAGTAAAAATCCTCTCCAACCTAAAAATCGACGAGCACATGATCCCTCAAGACGGCCGTTTCAAGATTCAAATCCAAGACGAAAAGATGGCTTTCCGTGTCTCTATTATCCCAGTTTACGATGGCGAAAAGATAGTTTTGCGTCTTTTGCACGAAAGTACCAAGCCAGTTACCCTCGACGAGCTAGGCTTTTTGGCTAAACCAAGGAAAATTCTCGAAACTGCTATCAAAAAGCCACATGGCATGATTTTGGTTACCGGACCTACTGGATCTGGTAAAACTACCACCCTTTACTCTGTTTTGGGCATATTAAACCAGCCGGGTGTAAATATTTGTACCATTGAAGACCCGATAGAATACCGCATGCAAGGGGTAAACCAAAGCCAAATAAACGCTAAGGTTGGCTTTACTTTTGCCGCTGGCTTACGCTCGTTCTTGCGCCAAGACCCAAACATTATCATGGTTGGTGAAATCCGCGACCAAGAAACTGCCGAAATCGCTATCCACGCTGCCATGACTGGTCACTTGGTGCTTTCCACCTTACACACCAACAATGCGCCGACTACCCTGCCTCGTTTGGTAGATATGGGTGTGGCCCCATTTTTGGTAGCCTATACTACAAATATTGTTATGGCCCAGCGTTTGGTTCGCAAAATCTGTACTTATTGCAAAAAAGAATACTACCTAGACAAGGCCGTAGGAGACGAACTTGGCCTAGTGTTTGATGTAAAGAAAATTTCTGCACTATTTAAAGATAACATACCAAAAGATTATAAAGACGAAGGCAGTGATGTAGAAAAAATCGCTTTCTATAAAGGCGAGGGCTGCAACCGCTGCGGACAAACTGGCTACAAAGGCCGTTTGGGCATATACGAAATAATGGAAATGGATGAAGAGCTAATAAAAATGATTAACGCTCACGGTACAGCCGAAGACATAAAAAAATATGCGCGTGAAAATGGTATGATTACTATGTTGGAAGACGGGTTAGTAAAAGCCAAAATGGGCATTACAACTATTAGCGAAGTCTTACGAGTAACCAAAGAATAAACTATGTCTAAACCTCCACGCCAGCTTTCTCCTCTGGAGATAAAATTTAACGCCTGGATAGAACATCATTTGCAACGCGTACCGGTAATGCAAAAGATTCTTTTTGTTAGCCATCTAAAAACAATGGTAAAGGCTGGCCTATCTTTAATTGATGCTTTGCGCATTTTGAGCGAAGAAATAGAAAACAAAAAATTAAAAAATATTATTGCCGATGTTAAAGATGGTGTAGAAAAAGGCCAACAGTTTAGTGAAGTACTGGCCAAATATCCAAAAATCTTTCCTTCCATATATGTAAGCATGATTGCTGCCGGAGAAACTGCCGGAAAGATGGAAACTGCTTTGGAACAAGTCTCTACTCAAATGAAAAAAAATCACGAGTTAACTTCTCGCATCAAAGGAGCTATGATGTATCCAGCGGTAATCGTAATCGCGATGGTTGGTATCAGCGTAGAAGTAGTAGTATTTATCTTGCCAAAATTACTTATAATGTTTAAAGAATTTGATGCTCAGTTACCGCTCCCAACCAGAATTCTTATCGCCATTACTGACTTTACTCAAAATTATGGCCTATGGATGTTGGCGGTTATAGTCCTACTTGTTTTACTTACCATCAGAGTACTAAAAGAAATAAAAGTTAAAAGAGTAACTCATGCAGTAAATTTAAAATTACCTATCGTAGGTAGTATTATCAAAAAAATTAACCTGGCCAGATTTACACTTACCCTCTCTTCTCTTCTAGAAAGTACTATCCCGATTATAGACGCCACTCGTATTTCCTCCGACGTTTTAAACAACGTAATTTACAAAGAAACTCTAGTAAGAGTAGCAGAATCTCTCAAAAAAGGAGAGGCGCTGTCCGATATTTTAAGACAGTCTCCAAACATCTTCCCTCCCATGGTTACCGAAATGATAATGGTGGGCGAACGCTCCGGTAAAAGTGAAAGCATGTTGCGCGAACTGGCAGAATACTATGGCAATGAAGTAGATACAACCATGAGAAATTTTACTACTATTATTGAACCAATTATAATTTTGGTAATGGGTCTGGCTGTGGCAGGTATTGCCGTAGCTATCATTATGCCTTTATACTCCTTGGCACAAAATATCTAAATATGTTTTTGCACAATCCTTTTTCCGAAGCCTTTGGCATAGATATTGGCGACCTTTCTATAAAACTGGTGCAGTTGAGTCCGGCTCCTTTTTGTCGACAACAAAATTTTAATATAAAAGAATTGCGCACAACTCCTCTGCCTCCTGGCCTGATTGTAAATGGAGAAATCCAAAAACCAGAGCTCGTACGCAAAAAAATATTACACCTTCTTGGCAAAGAAGGAGATGGTTTTAAACCAATCAGGTCTCCTTGGGTCGTAGCGGCCTTACCGGAGCCAAAAACATTCTTGAAGCTCATCGACATTGAAGCCAACTATGACGAACTAACTTCTGTAGATGTCGCTTATCAAGCCAAAAAGCACTTGCCTTACGAACTAGAAGATACCTATTTGGATTGGCAAATTATTACCTCTACAGTTAAAGATAAAAGAACACAGGTTCTTATCGCAGCAGTACCAAAAGTTATAGCTGATTCCTATACATACCTACTCGAAAGCACCGGTCTAAATCCAATAGCGCTCGAGACAGAGGCGGCCGCTATCGCCAGAGCTATGATTACATACGACAAAGATTATACGGGGCAAGCACGTGCCATCTTGGATTTAGGCGCAACTCGTTCTAACTTTACTATCTACGACAATAACAGCATTCAATTTAGCACTACCCTAAGCTTTTCCGGAGAAATAATCACTTCGGCAATTGCCCAAGAATTAAGGCTAGAACACTACCAAGCAGAAAGTTTAAAAATTAAAAACGGGCTTAAATACGACACTCAAAACCCTAACTACCTACCCGTAGTATCAAATATAATCGAACGATTAATTAACGAACTGAGAGCATCATTACTTTTTTACAAAGAACATTTTGATAATATAAACGAGATTAATCGAATTACACTGTGCGGAGGTATGGCTAATTTAGAAAACATAGATGTGTTTATTTCCAAACAACTGGGCGTACCTACACAAGCCGGTCATCCATGGAAAAATTTAGGAAATAAAAAATTATATAATTTTGAAACAAAAAAAAGTCTATCGCTTTCTAGCGCTGTAGGCCTAGCGCTTCGCGCCGCCCAAAACCCACTACAAAGCTATAAACACGAAAACGAATAAAAAGTATGATGAATATACTAAGGTATATCCATCATACACTCGGAAATATAAACAAGTTCACATTTCACTCGCTTTATGATGAATATCAACTTAAACTTACTGCCAAATTCCAAAAAAATTCGGTTAGAAACAACCATGAATTTTTTATTTATAAAACATATCGTGGAACTATTTCTTTTGGTAGTTGCTGCCATGACAGTGGCTCTTATCTGGGGTTGGATGTTTTTAGAAAATGATTTTGCAAACTTGGCCAAAACAGCCGCCCTCATAAACAGAGAGTACTATACATATAATCAGGATGCCAAAAACATAAATAAGTTAATTAAAAATGTTAACCTGGCTAGCAAAGGATTCTCTCCTATGGGGCCCAAACTCAAAGACTTGAGCACCTCTTTACCTAGCGATATAAAAATTAGTTCGCTGCAAATTGATATTGGTGGTCAAACAATTATTATAAACGGCACAGCCCTATCTAGAGACGCGCTACTAAACTATCAGGAAGTTTTAAACCGTATCACTTGGATAACGGATGTAGAGACGCCAGTATCTCAATTATTCCAAAAAGAAAATGTAAATTTTGAATTTAAGGCTAAACTAAAAAAATAACATACCGCTCACAGACAAAAAAGAGATAACCAAAACACAAAAATACCCTATGAGACTAGATCCAACAAAAAAAACGATTATCCAGGTTAGCATCATCATGCTATTGTTTTTTGGCACTATCTTTGGTATCCTCACACCTACCTTAATCAGAATCAGAAAAACTGCACGGGAAAGCCTTAAATTAAGGCTTTTCCTAGAACAAAAATACCAAGAATCTTTAAATTCTCGCATTACCAGAAAAAAACTAAGTGAGATAAAATCTGCAGCCGCCAATTTTGAGAATTTTATATTTAAATCCGGAGACGAGTTAAGGCTAATCACCTTTTTAGAAAGTTCGGCCGCCAAATTCAGCGTAACTCCTTCTATCACCTCCTCCAACTTAGATAAAATCAGCAATAACCGCCTTGTCACTATTTCCATGAATCTAAAGGGTGACTATAATAATATTCTTAAATATATTTCCGAACTAGAAAGCTCCAACTATTTTATCCATATCAAACAGCTGCATTTAACCCCGGCGTTTACTAAAGACGGAAAAGCTACCCTCACTGTTAACCTAACTATCACAACAGAATTATATGTTAATGAGTAAGCCAAAAATGCCTACTTTCTACCGAGGTAAATATGGTCTCTGGAGACTTATTTACATCCTAATTTTTGGTGTACTGTTATCTGCCGTGCTTTTTACTTATTATTTCATTTACCAAAATATTTATAGCGCTATAGCCAATGCTAATGCCGTCACATCCATAAAATCAAATTTAAACATTTATAATCTAGATATCCCGGCCTTTGAAAAAGCCGCGGCTGCAATAAACAAAAAACAAATCAGAGAAGAATTTCCGCCTAATATAAGAAATATTTTCTTTTACAGCAGTAACTCTGTTGCCACCCCCACCTCAACTTCAACTTAAACTATATGCCAACTTCAGCACAACACATTAAATACTGGTTCATCCTAGGACGAGAATCACAAATATCTGCGGCTGAAATAGACGCAGTTTTAAATTTTAAAAAATATAATTTTGTTGCGCCTATCTTAAAAATTGAAACTACAGTGTTAGATTCGGCCAAACTAATCAGACAGCTAGGAGGAACTATAAAAATAGCCAAGGAAATGGCCGACAACCTGTCGGAAGCAGAATTGGAACAAAGCATAATAGAAGAATTAAAAACCGTGCCAGGTAAAATAAATTTTGGTTTGAGCATTTATTCTACAGATAAAAATGATTATGCCAATTTAAAATTGGCAGAAAATCTTGGAAAGAAAATCAAAAAAGTTCTAAAAAGTGAAGAGTTTTCCGTAAGATACGTAGAAAATCGAGAACCCATACTATCTTCCGTCACTGTACAAAAAAACAATCTTACCGGCCGCGGTCGAGAATTTTTAATAGAAAAAGGCGCTTACCCGCCCGTACCGAACGGGTACGTTCGGGCGGGCAACACATTCTCTCTAGCCAAAACAGAAGCTATTCAACCTTTTGAAGAATTTAGCGCCAGAGATTTTGGCAGACCAGGACGTGATGATGTAAGTGGAATGTTGCCGCCAAAACTGGCTATGATGATGATAAATTTGGCAAAAGTATCTACAGATGCAACTATTTTGGATCCATTCTGTGGCTCTGGCACCATATTAAGCGAAGCCTTACTACTAGGATATGCAAAATTAATCGGCACAGATATTTCTGAAAAGGCAATTAACGACACTCGCCAAAATATTTCCTGGATAGCCCAACAGTTTAACATACCCGATAATCAATTCAATATAACGCTTGAGACTAAAAAAGTAGAAGAAATAAATACGGTGGTTTCTCCAAAATCTATAGAAGCTATAGTGGCCGAACCATACATGGGCAAACCTCTAAAAGGCAACGAGCCAAAAGAAGATCTATTTAGACAGGCACTAGAACTAAAAAAACTATATCTGTCGGCTTTTGCACAATTCCATAAATTTCTTAAACCAAAAGGTAAAGTTGTTTTTCTAATTCCACGATTTAAATGGCAGAGTGAGTGGATAACTATTGATTGTAAAAAAGATATAGAGGGTTTAGGATTTAAACTTTTGCCATACTTTGAAGAAAAAATGCCACTGATTTATGCTCGCCCTGAGCAAAGGGTAGCCAGGGAAATTTGGAGATGGGAAAAGAAATAAATAATTAAAAACAAAAAATCCCCAAATTTGGGGATTTTTTGTTTTTAATTATTTTACGCATTTATATGAAAATACACCACATCCCCATCCTGCACTACATAATCTTTGCCTTCCAGCCTCATTTTACCAGTTGTTTTTATCTTACTCCAACCGCCAGCTTCAACAAAATCTTGCCAATTTACTACATCGGCTTTTACAAAACCTTTTATAAAATCCGTATGGATAACTCCAGCTGCTTCTGGAGCTTTGGCGCCGCGGCGCACTGTCCAAGCTCTGGTTTCTGGCTCGCCGGAAGTCAAAAATGTAATTAGGTTTAATAATTTATAGCTAGCTGTAATCAACCTATCTAACCCAGTTTCTGCCAAGCCTAGCTCTAATAAATAGGCTTTTGCTTCTTCTGGGCTTAAATCGGCCAACTCGGCTTCCAGCTTTGCCGAGATCTCTATTTGAGCAGTAGATTCACTTACCTTTATAGTTTCTGTTCCTGGCTTTTTATCTTCATCCACATTTACCACATACAACATCGGTTTCATAGTAAGAAGTTGTAATTCTTTCATCCAAAGTGTTTCATCTTCATTATATTCCAACTCACGAGCTGGCTTACCTGCTTGTAGTTGTTTTTCTACCCTATCAAATAACTCTAGTTGTTTTTCAAAATCTTTGGCTGCAACTCCTTTGGCTGCTCGTTTGGTGTTGTCTAATTTTTTGGAAACTGTTTGTAAATCAGCCAGCGCCAACTCTAAATTTATAACTTCCGCATCGTTTTTTGGATCTACTTTATTATTTACATGAATCACATTACTATCGGTAAACGAGCGTACCACTTGCACAATAGCATCTACTTCTCTGATATGAGAAAGGAATTTATTTCCCAAACCTTCTCCTTCAGAAGCGCCCTTTACTATGCCGGCGATATCTACAAACTCTATAACTGTAGGGATAGTTTTTTGTGAGGCAGAGACTTCGGCCAGTTTTTGCAAACGATTATCCGGCACCTCAACTACACCGACGTTTGGATCGATGGTACAAAAAGGATAATTTTGGGCATCTGCCTGTTTGCTGCGGGTAAGGGCATTAAACAAGGTGGACTTTCCTACGTTTGGCAGACCAACTATACCTATAGATAATGACATATAACAGATAATCTACACTAATAACAAACGAATAATACCAAAGGTTATACCAAAAAGCAATCTTTGAATAATTATAAAAAAGAGGCTGGACTTGTTAGCCCAACCCTAGATGGGTGTTTGGATGGTTTTCATTTGTATGTTGGCAGAACCATAACATGAAAATGACCCTGATTCTTTTCTTCTACGGCTATTACTTGCCCTTGAGATTGCAGATAAATCAATCTACTCCTCCACCATTTCTTACCAGAAGATCCAAGTTTATAAAAGGAAATATCCACCGCTGCACAGGTTGAGTGAGAGGACTGCTGCCACCACTTACTGCCAACAATGGCCCCTTTTTTCCACTTATGAAGCTTTACCTGATACTCAGTTGGACGAGTCAAAGAAGTAATCTTGGAACGCTTGCCGGTCACTCGATGTGCTTCAGCAGGTTCCTTATCCAAAAAATCTTTCACAAAAGTACATGAATAATGGTAGAAGACCTTATTACTAGGATCAAGATACCCAATATCTTTGTCCAAGTAGTACGAACTTGTGCTCGAAGAAATCAAAACCAGATTCTGCACACCTTTTGTCCCGATTAACTTCTTTACACCGCTCAGGTTTTTAATCCGAGTAAGCTTATGCTTGTTGGCAGCACGATTCTGCTGTTTCTGTTTTGCCTTGCTGTACTGCAAGGCGATTGGAACGCCAGAGCGTTTACGACGCTTCCGCCCTGCCTCTGCGTCCGAAGACACAAACAGACCAAGACAGAATGAAAAAAGAACGAGGAGTTTCAACATACTGCCCTCCGATACATGCATATTAACAAAACTAGACTAATAAGACAAACTTCATAATTAAAAAACAGCCTTTAGGGACTGTTTTTTATTTGATCTGTGGACCAACGGGGATTTGAACCCCGGACCTCTTCCATGCCATGGAAGCGCTCTAGCCAGCTGAGCTATTGGCCCAATAATTTACTTTTTAAAAATCGCCTACCTGCGGCTGTTTTAAAATACACCTCACGAGCACGTGCTTCAACAAAAGTTGCGTACTGCTCATAATAAGATACTCTTATATCTTTCATTTTGCTAGTAGTAATAGTTTTGCCTCTTCTGTGTTCTTGTAACCTTCTGTCCAGGTTATTAGTTATTCCTTTATACTTTTTGCCATTCACGTCCTCTAAGACGTAGACGTAGTAATCCATACTTATACAAGCTGAGCTACCCGCCCGAACGACTGAAATCGTTCAGTCGGGCGGGTTGGCCCAATTTTTTTAAACTTGTTGCATTGTAAAACAAAACCCCTAGACTGTCAACCGATTGTACATCAAAAATTAATGCTTTTTTAACTTTGCGTCTACAGTAATAGCTTCGGCTTCTTTACCTTCCAAATCAATAATCTCAGATTTTTGTGGATGATACTCCTTATGTTCATAAGTTACATAATACTTAGCATCGCCGGCTATAAAGTAATACTTACCAGCGCTATCTGTAACTTGAGTATCTACCAACTTATTAAATTGAGAGTTAAACAATCTAGCAATTACTCTAGAAACAGGCGCTCTGCTAGAATCGTCATATACAAAGCCCCAATTCTTTGGCTTGCTAGGTACGGCCAATTTACGGAATATAAAGAATACTACAATATGCACAACAAGCAAACCAACGATGTACCATTTAGGAGATACATATAAAGAAGCGCCCGTAACTAAAATACCAATCACAGATAAAGCTGTTTGCAAATTACGCCCAACTTTTTGCCAAAATAAACGGCCTGGTCTCTTGGTGGCTTCTACTGGATCCAAAGGTATGGTGGCAGTTATGCTGGTAGAGTTTTTTACCTCTATTGTTTCTCCATGATAAATATCTACTCTTTGGCCATCACTTTGGAAACCTTCCAAAAATTTGGATGGGAAAATAAACTTATTTTTCTGTATCGACAATTTATATTTACCAGGGGCCACCATAAAAATAAAACGCCCTTTAGAGTCGGTCACTTTGGACTGGAGCACTTTGTTCGTCTCCGCATTTAGCAATCTAACCATTGCCAAACCAATTGGCATTTTATTTAAGGAATTATATACCAATCCCCACTTTTCTCTTTTTCTCCAACCCAAAAGCATGAGAGGTTGCAGGAACAGAAGCCTCAAAAAAGGAAGGAAATCTAACCAAGAAACAAATGACAAGGCCCCAACTACTACCGCTGTAACAGCGGTTGGTACCACCACCTCTTCATTTACTTTCTCCACTTCCGGATTGTTCGCTACATCCTGAATTACCTGCACTGCCACTGTAGATAAAATTTTTGTCTGACCAGTCAAGGCTACTGTAATATTTTTAATATTTGTTGGCAGAGATTCTTTTGGATCTATTTTTAATTCTAATTTAACTGGTTTAGCAATCAAATTTAATTGCGGATTTATTACATGATTTCTTACATCATTTATACTTACAGAACGACTATAATAACCATTTTTTTCTAAACTAATTTTAAAATCTCCGTTTGGCACTAACCAACCAAAATTTCCATTGATGTCGGATGCTACTGGATTAAGCTGACCAAAATTGCCCATTTCAAAAATGCCGCCATCCTGTCCATATAAAGTTATAGATACCCCTGCCAAACCTTTTTCATCTTTGTCTGTTATCTGCCCCCAATACAAACTGTTTAACTGAAAACCAACAGAATCTAGCTGATCCGAACCATAATCAATCTCTATATATGCTTGCGTAAGTCCAATTTTATTAAAAAATAAATCGGCATAATAACGCTTGTCGGTAGAACTATAAACAAACTGGTGCGCGTCCGTATTGCCCACATGTAAAATCATAGTTTGTGGCACGCCAAACAAAGAGACTTCAGGCACAGCCACAGTAAGACTAGTACCAGATAAACCAGTAACAGCATCACTAATTGGCTCTAATATTATCTGGCGATTTCCACCAAAAAATATTAACTTATTTAAATCTAATTTTATAAACTCCGGCACAGTTGGTTCGGGTGGATTATATTCATCATTGTCGTCGGCATTGTCACACCCCGGGTCTACACCGTGATCAATTTTTCCATCACCATCATCATCTAGCCCATTATTACAAGCCTTGGCAACTTGATTTTCTACAACACAACCACTAAAACCGACGCAGGCTGGATCTGCACAATCTTGTCTATTATTGTTATCGTCATCTATATTGTTATCACAAATTTCCGGCCCCGGAGAAGTGGATGTTGGCGGAGGAGTAACAATACATTGTGGCAAAAGCGCGCAGGCGCTGTCGGCACAATCTATTTGGCCATTACTATCATCGTCTAAACTATTTCCACAGATTTCTGATGGAGGTGTGGGTGGTATAATTGGCACAATTTGTCCGTTCCTAAAAATACCCGGGCTATTGTTATTGGAGGTGTCAAAAGAAAAAATTGTATAAAAATAATTAATATTTTCTATTACGTTTGTGTCGGTAAAATTTGTGCCTGTGCCGGTATAAACTGCCGTACCATCGCCAGGAACGAGTGAGGGCGAATCAACTTTTCTTACGATAAGTACATTGGTAAAGTCGGGAGTACCAACCAAGCTAGGATTTGTCCAGGATAAAACAATAAAAGTTGTAGTAGTAGAAAGAGAAAAATTAGACACATCTGGCGGCGGAACATTATCTGGTTTGGTCACAAAGGTTACATCACCCACAGTACTAGCACTGTTTCCAGAGGCGTCCGTAGACACAATCTGAAAATGATAAGTAGTGCTAGGTAGCAAATTTACTAATGGCACGCTATGGTTTAATGCCCCTGTAACATCAAAATAATTTGAGCCGTACGCACCCGTTAAACCATAATTTAATTGGGTGTCGGCGGATTCATCTGTAGTCCATTGTATAGTAGCGGTAGTAATGCTAGTGTCTACTTGAACATTACTTATAATCGGCGGAGTGGTATCTGCCACAGGGGGCGCCGTAAGAGTAGAGAAAGTTCCAGTATATTCGGTAGTTTGATTACCTGTATCTACTGCAGAAATTTTAAAATAATATAAAGTACCAGTAGCCAAGCCAGACAAGCTGGTCTGATAATTTCCAGTTACTGTGCCAGAGCTACCATAAGAAATAGAAGTTCCATAAACAAAGCTAGAGGCGCTAACACCAAGATTGTCGGACGCGCTCCAGCTAAAGCTGGCAGTAGTATATGAAACACTTGAAGAAACAACATTAGAGATTTCAGGAAATGAATCACCGCCACCGCCTCCACCCCCACCACCGCCTCCACCGGAAGAAGGAACCGTTGCATTTACAGTTATGCCCTGATCTACATTTGCTGCTTGAACATATACCCAAAAAAACCCACTAAAAATAAGGACAAAAAGAAAAATCATTTTTTTCAACACTCTATTCATAGAAATCTTTACGGTGTTTCAATTGTAGTAGTAGCAACATCTAAAACAGGCTCGCTTTCTAATTCAACGGCTTCTGTGGAGGTAGGGACAGTTTCTGAAGCAGGAGTTTCTGATATAGGAGTTTCTTCGACAGGTGTTTCTGTATTTTCGGACGGAGTTTCGGCGCCTTCTGTTGGGCTTTCAATTATTTCTTCCTCTTCTACTATTACCGAGCCAGAGCTACTGTCCGATGCCTCTTCTGTCACTGTGTTTGAGCTATTGTTCAATAGCTCTTCTTCAGAATTTAATACTTTGGCAATAATAGTCCAATCAAAATCCGCATTACTCGTCCCGTTTTCATTTTCTTTTACAACAAAGCTGTCATAGTTCTTTTCAGATATATGTACACCCTTTGTTTCACCAGACATTGTAACAAACACCTTCAACGCCACCGTCCTATCAATAATACTTTGATCCAGATCTGTGAGGATTACTCTTCTGGTGCCGTTTTCCAAAGTAGAGGTGCC
>MFRA01000008.1:0-24621 GCA_001783215.1 Candidatus Magasanikbacteria bacterium RIFOXYD1_FULL_40_23
AAGAGAAGCTGAACAACCGGCCGAGGAAGTGTCTGGGCTATCTAAGTTCTAACGAAGTTATTAACAAAGTGGTTCCAGCTTAACTTGATTATTTATAAAAAAACTCGCTAGGCGAGGTTTGAAATAGGGTGATAGGTACCGGTGGATTAACCCGTGTTGGTGAAAATCCACCGGATTTGTTCTAATCTACACATTCCGCATAATGGCGGCTGTGTTTACCAGGAGCTTCCTTTCTGAATCGACCAAGCGTGCCAGCAGGTCGCCGTTTTGCCACTCAGTTTGGGTGGGAACTACGAACATAAACCAGGTACCGTCAGACTTCTGCAGGAACTTGATCCTGCCGTCGTTGGTGGTAGCTTCGGGGAATACAATCCGGTATCCCTCGAATTCAGGTGGAATGTGCTTCAGATGGCTATGGAAAAGGTTCGCAGCACCCATTTCCATGCTAGCGTCGATTCCTTTGACCCGTCCTCGTTTAATCAAGGTGCTAGTATCAATCAGGTTATCTTTAGCCGCAACTGCCTCAAGCAGCTGGCAAAATTTGTTACCAATCTTGAAATACTCTCCCATAACTTCGCACCGAAATTCGGGAGCAACCTTCGAAGAAGGAGGTGTGGGGGGCGGGGACTTTTTTGCTCGATTGTTGGACATCTTTTTACCGCATCCCTTCTCATTGGGTGAAAAGAGTAGATCTTTATCTAGTGTGCACACAAAGTTAGGTATTGTCAAGATTAAGTATTTGATTGCCCTTTATTAGTTAAAATGGTAAAATGTAAATACTTTTACCCTTATTATTAGTTTATGTGGGCAGTTGTCGCTTTGCTCGGTAATGCAGTTATGGCTGCGGTAGGTATTACTGATAAGTTTATCCTTACCAAAACAGTTTCCAAACCGGTTATTTTTGTTTTTTATTCCTCCGTCTTTATTTTGGGTTTTTTCTTGTTATTGCCGTTTGGTTTTATTCAGCTGCCTGCAGCCGGAATAGATTATTTAATTTTTATTATATCGGGCGTTAGTTTCTTTTTTGGTTTATGGGCCATGTATAGCGCTATCGCCGAAAGCGAAGTAAGTAGAGTTGGTCCTCTTATTGGTGCAACAGCTCCATTTTTTATTTTATTTCTTAGTCGGATTTTTTTAGACGAAACGCTAACCCCGCAATCTTTGGCTGGAGCTGCTTTTTTAATTATCGGCTCATTACTTATTTCGTTCGAAAAAAAAGATGGTCTTGGTATTTGGCGTAATGGTTTGGGATTTGCAGTAACTTCTGGATTTTTCTTTGCTATCTCGCATGTGGCTTCCAAACATGCTTTTGATACATATGGTTTTTTGGACGGTTTTGTCCTAACAAAATTACCCATCGGTATTTTGGGGGCTGCCTTGTTGTTTAATCGTGATGTGCGAGCAATTTTTTTCAAAAATCCAAATTCTGTTCCGGATAAAGTTTCAAAAAAGAAACAATTGTTTTGGGTTATGGCCGGGATTGGTTTAGGTATACTTGGGACTGTTCTGCTTCAATACGCCATGGCGCTAGGCAGTGTAACGCTGGTAAATTCTATGGCCGGAGTGCAGTACGTAATGCTTATGATTTTTGTGGCTTTAATTTCAAAGTTTTTTCCTAGCATTCTAAAAGAAACATTTACTAAAAAACAAATTATTTATAAGGCTATATCTGTATCTATTGTCGGTTTAGGCCTTATCTTACTACTATATTAACCATCTATGAGGCGGTACAAAGTTTTTGTTTTAATTCTCATATTAGTTGCCTCAATTTTTGGGTTTGTTATTTTTAAATTAAAAAATTTTAAAAGAAATAGCAGTATGATATATGGAGCAAGCTTTAGCACGGAGTATGCAAGCTATCTTGGCTTTAACCCAAAAGATATTTTCATTAAAATTTTAGATGAGTGGGATTTCAAGTATGTTCGTTTGGCAGCTCAGTGGAATTTAATAGAAAAGATAAGAGGCCAGTATGATTTTGAGGAATTAGATTGGATGATGGATCAAAGCGCAAAAAGAAATGTCAAAGTAATGTTAGCTGTTGGGCACAAAACTCCTCGTTGGCCAGAATGTCACGCGCCAAAGTGGGTAGATTTTACCCAAGAAAAAAAACACCAGCCAGATTTGGATAATTTTATAAAGGTAGTAGTAGAAAGATACAAAAACCATCCGGCTCTAGAAATTTGGCAGGTAGAAAATGAACCGTTCTTGCTCTTCGGAGATTGTGTGCCAGTGCGAGAAGAAGATCTGAAAGAAGAAATTGATTTGGTAAAGATACTAGATTCCAAGCATCTGGTTATTGTTACTGATAGTGGTGAGTTAAGTTTGTGGAGGCGTACATCCAAGGCCGCTGATTTATTTGGGACAACTATGTATAGAGTAGTTTGGAACAAGTCTTTTGGTTATTTAAACTACGATTGGTTTATGCCGGCGTTTGTCTACAAGGCCAAGTTGTGGTTCAATGGTCGTGATATAAACACTGCCTATATTACCGAATTGCAAGCAGAGCCTTGGATTCCGAATATGTCTCTTACCTCCACCCCAATGTCTGAGCAATTTAAATCCATGAGTTTAAGCAGGTTAAAGAAAAATATATTATTTGCCGACAAGACAGGCATGCCGCGGGCTTATTTATGGGGAGCAGAATGGTGGTATTGGCTAGAAAGTAAAGGCGAGAAAGAAATTCCAGAATTTATAAAGATATTTAAAAAGAATTAACATTAATTTTGCCCGACCCAGCCGGGTGATTCCGCCTTGTGGCGGGGAAGAAAGATAAAGAAAGTATGACATTAGACAAAAAATATTTTAATGAAGTGCGTGAAGAACTGCTTGGTTATGCAGCCAAACGTAGAGGGGTAATAAAAGAAACAGGTGACGCTCAGCATATGGCCAAAAAAGCTATTTTTGCTATGCAAAGAGATGGTACAAAAGAAGCCGGAGATTTATTGTTGCAAGCAGAAAAAATATTATTGGATTTGAATGTAAAAAATAAAAAAGATCCGGGAATATTTGAAGAAGGATCGTACAAAGCTGCCTTGGAAGAATATATAGAAGCGTATCTCTTTAATCAGTATTTACAAAAGAAGACGATAGGTAAGTTGTCCAAAATAAAAGTTGATCCGGATATTTTTATTAGTGGCCTATGTGATGTGCCGGGTGAACTTTTGCGTTATGCTATAAAATCCGCCACAGAGAAAAAATATGAAGAAGTAAAAAGATGCCGTGTTGCGGCCGACGAAATTATTGGTGAGTTGGTAGATATGAATTTAACCGGCTATAATCGTCAGAAGTTTGATCAAGCTAAACAGGCTCTAAATAAATTAGAGCAGGTTTTGTATGAAGTAAGTTTGAGGAGTTAAGTTTTTGCGCTATGTTCAAAAAATTTATCCATCTTTTTCTAGCCCGGGCTGCCTACATATGGTATGGCCGTCCGGCGCGCGATTTAATTGTTGTAGGTGTTACCGGTACAAAAGGCAAAACCACTACTTGCAGGCTTATTGCGTCTGTTTTGGAGCAGAGCGGTCACAAAGTAGGGGTCCTTAGTACGGTAGAGTTTCAGGTTGGAGAAAAGCGCTGGCTCAACGACAAAAAGATGACCATGCTTGGGCGAGGTCAGATCCAAAGCATGTTAAAAGATATGGTAAAAGCAGGCTGTAGGTATGCCGTGGTAGAAACTTCTTCCGAAGGAATTTTGCAATATCGCCATTACGGTTTACTTTATGACATAGTGGTGTTTACTAATCTTGGCACTGAACATAGCGAGCGTCATGGCGGATTTGAAAACTTAAAAAGAGATAAAGGCAAAATCTTTGCTGATTTAATGAAAACAAAAAATAAAATTTTTGGGGAACAGCCAGTATCAAAAGTGATCGTTGCCAATATAGACGACCCAAACGCAGATTATTATTTGCAATTTCCAGCAGATAAAAAATATAGTTTTAGTTTTAAATCTCCAAATACAAAAGAGGGTATTCAAAATATTGCCGGCAAGATTTTATCAACCGATGATAGCGGTCTAGATTTTGAAGCCGACAATTTTAGGTTTAGATTAAATATTTTGGGAGAGTTCAATGTGAACAATGCTTTGGCGGCTATTGCCGTAGGGCAATCTCAAAATATTTCCAAAGAAAAAATTGCTGCCGGACTCTCAAGTGTAAAATTAGTAGAAGGCAGAATGGAATTGGTAAATGCCGGTCAAGATTTTAAGGTGATTGTAGATTATGCGCATGAGCCAATGAGTTTGACTGAGCTTTTTCAAAGTCTACGTCATTTAATTGATGATGGTAGAAAAATAATTTCGGTTATTGGGTCCGATGGGGGTGGGCGAGATAAAGGCAAAAGAGCTAAAATGGGAGAGATAGCTGGGCGACTTACAGATTTTGTGGTGATTACCGATGTAAATTGCTACGATGAAGAGCCTGTAGAAATTGCAGAAATGCTTGCCAAGGGTGCGCGTGAGGCTGGTAAAAAGAGCGGTATAGATTTGTTTGTTGAGGTAGATCGTCGTGAAGGTATTGCCAAAGCTATTTCTTTGGCTACGGCAGGAGATGTGGTTGTAATTACGGCCAAGGGTACAGAGCCGTTTATCGCTGTCTATGGCGGAGCCAAAATTCCCTGGGATGATAGGCGTGTGGCCAAGGAAATTTTAAAAGAGTTGCTATCCAAAAATTCTGCTAGCTCCGAAAGTGGCGATACTGTAGCCTGGCAAGGCTAATCATTTATTTGTCTGGTAATTTTATTTCTAGTAATGACATAAAATATATGTCTGTTTCTAAAAAAATAAACCTCAAAGACAATGAAAAAGTGGTGGATATAATACGTCCGCATATTGTGGCTCATGTTGGGCAGTATTTTTTGGGAGCAATTTTTTTGTTGGCCACTTCTTTTTTTATGTTCCGACTATTTTCGTATGGTTGGTGGGGAAATGTTATATACGGCGCTGGTATGGTTGTAGGTTTTTATATTATTTTTCGAACTTGGTTTATGAGTCGCAAAAATATTTTGGTGCTTACCAGTACCAGAATAGTAGATATACATCGTGTAGGCTGGTTAGATGAAATAATTTCGTCGGTTAGTTATCTGGATATAAAAGACGTGGCTATAAGAAAAAGAGGTATTTGGCAGAGCCTGTTTAATTTTGGCGGTTTGTCTATTGCATCTAAAAGTGAAAGTTTTGTGGTAGAGGTTTTAAATATCAACAATCCTGCCGAAGTTCAAACCCTTTTGTCGGACCTGGGCCAGCAGTATAAGCAGGATATTAAAGTTGTAAATTCCAAAGTAATTTATAATAATTTTGTGAAAATAATTCCTAGTTTGCCAGATGGTGATTTGCAAGAAGTTAGGCGTTTGATAGATGAGCAGTTGGGGTAGGGTATGATATAATAAAAGTGTTATTTGAAGTTGTAATTTTGCGTGTTTATGTCTTCCATAAAGGAGAATGGTTGGAAAAACTTTTTTAGTTCTCATATTTTTGTTTTGGTAGTGGTTTTGGTAGCAATTTTTGTGGCTCTTGCCTATGGCCGAGCATACTATCAAGATTATTTGGTACGCCAAGAGATAGAATATCTAGAGGAGCAGACCAAAAAATTGGAAGTTAAAAAAATGGAATTACTGGGAGTGCTTAAATATGTAAAATCCGATAGTTTTACCGAAGAAAAGGCGCGCACAGAATTAAATATGGTAAAACCAGGCGAGAAGGTATTGGTGGTACCGCAAACAGAGGCTGTTAACAATGGACAAGATAGTAGTGCTGTGGTAAAATGGGATAACATTTCTAATTATAAAAAATGGTTTAGGTATTTTGTTAATTAATTTAAACAATTATTCTTATATGGGCTAAAGCCGCATATATACTCATTCGTTCGGAAATAATCAAACACATTTGATTATTTCTCTCACTCATTTACGAGCAAAGCGAGCGAAAAGGACATTTATGTACTTTTCCGAGCGTGCAAGTAAATATAGTTAACTAATATTTCGTATATGGAAGAATTAAAAAAAGTAGAAGGGGAAAATAAAACAATTTTAGAAAAGCTTAGTAAATTTGCCTCACCAAGAACTTTTATTATTGTAGGCGCTGTGGCGGTGTTGGTAATTGGCGTGTCTGCGCTTGGTGTTTATAGGGCTTACGGCAAATCTGCCTCCGATAAATTTACTCTTACAGTGGCCAAAGCTTTGCGCCTTCCAGCTGTAAAAGTTGGAAATGATAAAGTAAGTTATTCTACTTATGTAGAGGATTTAAAAGCGATCCATGTAATGCGCGATTACGACAAAGCACAAAGAGAAAGTGGTGTTGGTCCAGAACGAACCCCTGGGGCCGAACTTACCGAAGAACAAATGACAGATCAGGTATTGTGGCGCTTGGTAAATAATTTGCTAGTAGAAAATACTGCCAAAAAATACGAAGTATCAGTAGATGAAGAGGATGTAAAAAATCTAAAGAGCCAAATGTTGGCACAGTTTAAAGATGCTACCGATCTTGATCAGGAACTAAAGAAAAGATATGGATGGAGCCTAGACGAATATGAGCATAAAGTAGTACGACCATTTATTTTACAAAGTAAATTATCTCAAAAAATAAAAGAAGATACTGCTAAAAAAGAACCGTTGCGCGTAGAAGCCCAGAAAGTTTTGGAAGAAGTAAAAAACGGAGCAGATTTTGCTGTTTTGGCAAAAAAATATAACGCAGACAGTACTGCAGAAGTAGGTGGCGATGTGGGTTGGTTTGTGAAAGGCCAGATGGTGCCAGAGTTTGAAGAAGCCGCTCTATCTCTTAAAAAAGGTGAGGTATACCCAACTATCGTAGAAACAATGTATGGCTATCATATTATTAGATTGGATGACCGCAAAACAGAAAGAGTAAAAAACGAAGAAGGTAAAATGGAGAGCGTAGAAAAAGCTCGTGCTAGCCAAATATTTTTCCGTTTTGCAGACTTAATGACTTATCTAGAAGAAATGATTTCTACTATGAAGCCTAAATTGTATGTAAATGTGCATAATCCTTTTGCCGATCTAAATGTAGAAAGCACAGAAACTGAAAAATAGAATTAAATATAAGTGTTGAATTAAAATAAAAGCGAGGGGCTCTGCCAATTCATTGGGGAGCCTCTTGCGTATGCGGGCGTAGTACAGTGGTAGTATATAACCTTCCCAAGGTTGAGATGTGGGTTCGATTCCCATCGCCCGCTCAAATTATACGCATCTACTTTTGTTGACGGTTTTTAATTATAGTGCTATAAATAGTTACCTTTTATTTATTTTAGAGTATAAAATATGCAGCAAGTGTTACAGAATAGGAGAGGACGGGCAATTAAATTTATTGGATTGACCATTTTTTTATTAGCGATTTTGGTTTTTGCGCTACCTACATATGCGGCTACAACCACATCTCTTCCTACTGGAGATGGTAATTATGACGATGATTGGAGTGAGGTTGGAGCGCCATCTGCATGGGAAGCGGTAGTAAATAACGATGGAAATACTTCTTATATTACCGAGGATGATGACGATGATGTTCGTACTTTTGCGGTAGCAAATGCAGGTCTTCCAACAGGTGCTGTAATTAATTCCGTTACATTTCATGTAGTTGCTTCGGGAACACATGCAGGTATTCAATTAAGATTGGAAAAAGGAACTGGCGGTAGCGATAGAAACGATAGCGCAACTGTAAGTCTTTCAAATTCGTATTCTTCATATAGTCGTATTGATACTGTAAATCCATTTACCCACGTAGCTTGGACGTTAGCAGAGGTAAATGCATGGACAACAAGATTTGGTGTTCAGTATGTTGATGAAGCCCCAGGAAGTGATGATAGTGACGTTGCTAGTGTTTCCCAAGTGTATGTGGTTGTGGATTTTACTTTGCCAGACACCACCGCTCCAGTAATTGGCACTCCTACCCACACTCAGGTAGAGGCCACCGGTCCAGACGGCGCCATTGCGACGTATATTGTGCCAGATGCAACCGATGATGTAGATGGTACTTTCCCTGCAAATTGTTCGCCAGCTTCTGGTATTATGTATCCAATAACTACCACTGTAGTTATATGTAATGCGATGGATGTTGCTGGTAATGCCGCCACTCCAGTAGGTATCAATGTAATTGTTAGAGATACTACCCCTCCGGCAATCACTCTAATTGGGGACGATATTGTTTTGATAAATACCGGGGATACATATACCGAACTTGGTGCAACTGCAGCAGACATTGTTGATGGTGATGTTACAGCCGGTATTGTTATAGATAGTTCTGCTATAAATAATATGTTGCCTGGAGGTTATGTGGTAACTTATACTTCTGCAGATTCTCACGCCAATTCTACTATAAAAACTAGGGCTGTTTTTGTGTCCGATTACAGTGCGCCAGTTATAAATGCTATTACAGACATGACAGTAGAAGCTACAAGCGCCCTAAACACATTAGTTGATTATGGAACTATAACCGCCACCGATGATGTGGACGGAACTTTTGATATTAACCCAGCTTCTTGTTTGCCATTGTCTGGCTCAGCTTTTCCTATTGGTACAACAGTTGTAAATTGTAATGCGACAGACGCTGCTGGGAATATTGGATTTGGTGCAGCACTTTCTGTAACGGTGCAAGACACTACTGCTCCCACTGTTGTAATTACTCCTGATTCCCAAACTGTAGAAGCAACTAGCACTCTTGGCGCAGAAGCTTTCTTTACTGTAGATGCTACAGACATTGTTGATACAGGTGTAGGCTTTTCTATTGAATGTTTAGTAGCGTCTGGTTCTATGTTCCCAATTGGAACAACTGTTGTAACCTGTACAGCGCACGATGAGATGGGAAATTATACTACCAGCACCGCCACAGTAATTGTTGTAGATACTGCTGCTCCACTACCGTTTACTGTTGCAGATCAGACTTTTGAAGCTACTGGATTTTTAACTTCTCCAGTGCTTGCACTTCCAGCGGTATCAGATTTAATTGATCCGGCTGTAACTCTTACTTATACACCATCTTCTTCTTTCCCTCTTGGCACAACTGTAGTTACTTGGACCGCATCAGATTTTAGCGGTAACACAACTGTGGTCACATCAAATGTTATTATCATTGATACAACTGCCCCTGTAATTACTCTTCATGGTGATGCCGCCATTACCTTAACTGTTGGTGATTCATACACAGAACAAGGAGCTTCTGTAACCGATAATCATGACACCGAAATGTCAGCTCCTACTGTTGGCGGGGATGTAGTAAACACATCTGTAGCAGGCACATACCACGTTACTTATGACGCTCACGATGGTAGTGGTAATAATGCTGTCCAACAAATAAGAACAATAACTGTAAATAATCCGCCTTCTTCCGGAGGAAGTTCTGGTGGTGCAGGTACTACTTATGTTCCACCAACCCCCCCATCTTTCGGTGATCAACCAATTACAGTTGGTGGCGGTTTGGGAGATACATTCGTAGTACAATTAACATTTGATGTGCAAAATGCTAGTTGGGTGGCTATTTCTGAAACTCCAGATTTTACCAATGTTTCTTGGATTCCTTATGCTACCAGCACTACATCCACTCTTTCTGCTAGCAACACCGAACGTAAGCTTTATATCAAATTCCGCAGAGTTAATGGAGGTGAAACCAAAATTCAAGAAGTAAACGTATTACCTAACACTCCTTCCACACTTATTCAAGCAGTATTGGGTGTAAGAATTACTCGTTTAAGCGAATTGTTGGCTAAATTAAAACTTGGCAATAGGGGATCAGAAGTATCCGAGCTGCAAGAATTGCTCAAGGCTGCGGGATTCTTCCCAGTTAGCCAAGCTGCGACAGGTTATTATGGACCAATCACTTTGGCTGCGGCAAATAAAGCTTTGGCTGCCAGCAAAGCAGTTTTGGGAGTAAAGATTACTCGCGTAGATGAATTAGTTGCCAAATTAAAAGTTGGTGATAGGGGCGAAGAAGTAGTGGAGTTGCAAACATTATTAAAGAACGCCGGTTATTTCCCAACTGCTCAAACTGCAACTGGTTACTATGGTCCTATTACCGACGCTTCTGTTAAGAAGTATCTTGCTGCGATCAAATAAAAATTAAAGTACTTTAAAAGAACAATCTCGACTACTATGCCGGGGTTGTTTTTTTATATTTTTGTGATATAGTTTGTTTTACAATACGGTTTAATTTGGTCAGGAGAATAACTTTAGCCCCCTTAGTTCAGTGGCAGAACGGTGGTATCGTAAACCATAAACGTCAGTCCGATTCTGACAGGGGGCTCAAAAATAATTTACATTATGTTAGAAGAAAAAATTTTAGCTCCGGATTTTACTTTACCAGATCAAAATTATGTAAATCACAAGTTGTCCGATTATCGCGGACAGTGGGTGCTTTTGTATTTTTATCCTGCAGATGATACGCCAGGTTGTACTACTGAGGCCTGTAATTTTAAAGATAATCTACCAACCTTTGAAGATTTGAAAGTAAAGGTTTTTGGTATTAGTACAGATTCTGTAGAGAGTCATCAAGAATTTGTTAATAAGTATAGTTTAAATTTTACTTTATTATCTGATAGTGAAAAAGAAGTGGTTGAAAAGTACGAAGCAAATGGTATGGTTGGTACTAAGCGGGTTTCTTATCTTATAAATCCACAAGGAGAAATTTTTAAAGCCTACGACAAAGTAAAACCGGAGAATCATGTCGGAGAAGTTTTGGCGGATTTAAATAGTTATCCCCAATAATTTTGCTAATAAAAGAATATTTGATATAATGTAACCAAGTTACAATTTATATATCCAGAGTGCAGCGAGGGAACTAGCCCTATGACCTGCCGGCAACCTGCTATAAAAAGTAAGGTGCTAATTCTAGCCCCATAAGGGGAAAGATAAAGGCCTGCCCGAAATGCAAGAGTATAGTAAGGGCAGGCGGGTCGATTTTCTTTCCTACCAGGGAAAGTTTTTGTTTTAATTTCATTTTCTATTTTCTACTTACTAATTCCTAAATTTATTGTATGTTAAAAACAGCTGAATCAATTTCTCCTAAACATCCGGACAAAATTTGTGATCGCATTTCCGATGCTATTTTAGATGCTTGTTTAGAGCAAGATCAGTATAGTCGGGTGGCTATAGAAAGTATGGGTGGGCATGGGCTTATAACTATTACTGGTGAGCTTACTACCAACGCCAATATAGATGTAGTGCAAATAGCTAAGCGTGTAGCTGGAGAGCAATATCAAGTGAACACAAATATTGTTAAGCAAAGTTCCGAGATTGCGCAGGGTGTAGATGTGGGTGGGGCCGGAGATCAGGGGATAATGGTCGGTTATGCGTGTGATGCAAACGAAGAATTTGTGCCACAAGAATTATATTTGGCACGAAATTTAAACAAGTTAATTTACGAGAAGTTTCCCAATGACGGAAAAACGCAAGTTACTTTGCGTGACGGAAAAATTTGTAGCGTAGTTGCAAGTTTCCATAAGGCAAAAGCTTCGGAGTTGCGTGATATAATTTTTGATTGGTTCAAAGGCAAAGACGTAGATTCAGAATTGTCTATTTATGCGAATCCGGCCGGAGACTGGGATGTTGGTGGTTTTGATGCCGACACTGGCTTAACAGGTCGAAAGATTATCTGCGATGCCTATGGTCCGCAGGTTCCTGTGGGTGGTGGTGCTTATTCGGGCAAAGATGGTACCAAAGTAGATCGTAGCGCTGCGTATATGGCGCGTAAAATCGCGGTAGACGCTGTAAAGCAGGTTGGTGGAGAGGTTGTGGTTAAGTTGGCGTATGCTATAGGCAAAAAACAGCCAGTTATGGTTTCTGTGGCCAGGCCAAATTCCAACGAAGTTTTAGATTTCTCTGTTTCCAATTATGATTTGTCTCCGCAAGGGGTAATAGATTTTTTGGAGCTACGCAAACCTCAGTTTGAAAAAACAGCGGAATGGGGAAGCTACGGCAATGGGTTCAAGTGGGATATTTAGAATGATTAAACAAGTAGGCTTGTTATTTTGACAGGTCTATTTGTTTTTGCTTGCAACTAGCTTGGAAATAATATAAAATTGTACTGTATGCAAGAGCCGCAAAAACTATGGTTTAAAGCCAAAGATTACGGGTGGGGTTGGCAGCCGAGCTCTTGGCAGGGGTGGCTGGTGTTAGCTGTATATCTAGGGTTTAATTTTAAAATTTTTTGGGGTATAGATAGTCGGTTATATTCTGATAGAGAGGCTCTAATTAATTTTTTCTTGCCGCTGGCTGTTTCAACTGTTATTCTACTTATTGTTTGTTATAAAAAAGGTGAAAAACCAGAATGGCGATGGGGAAAGAAAAAATAATATATATTATTAATAATAATTTGAAATAGTATGCCGCAACAAGATGACGACGAAAATAAACCAGTAGATGATCTAGAAAAAGCAGTTCATGATTTGATGGATGAGTTTGATTTGGACGAACCACAAGCACAAAAATTAGAAAAACTAGAAGATGAAGGATACGACGAAGAAGATGCTTTGGGTAAAGTGCTAGACGCTTAAGGTTGATAATCAAATTTCCAACTAAAATAACTTATGCCAGATAAATTTACCGCTACCTGGGTTTCTCATACTTCCATTAGCGATTTTTTGCGTTGTCCGCGTGCCTATTATCTAAAAAATGTTTATCGCGATCCCGTATCTAAACATAAAATAAAGTTAATGGGTCCGGCCTTAGCGTTGGGTTCGGCTGTGCACGAAGTGTTGGAGGCGTTGTCTGTGTTGCCAAAGCACTCTCGTTTTTCGGAATCTCTAATGGATAAGTTCGAAAAATCTTGGACCAAATTTACTGGTAAAAAAGGTGGATTTACTAGTGACGAAACAGAATATAAATACAAAACTCGCGGTCAAGAGATGATTCGCAGAGTTATGAATAACCCGGGGCCTATTTCTGGGTTGGCGGTAAAAATTCAAATGGACTTGCCGCAATTTTGGTTGTCCGAAGAAGATAATATTATTTTATGTGGTAAAGTAGATTGGTTGGAGTATTTGCCAGAATCAGATAGTGTTCATATTATAGATTTTAAAACTGGTCGCAGTGAAGAAGATCCGGAATCTTTGCAGCTGCCAATCTACCGACTATTAGTAGAGCGTTGCCAAAAACGTCAGGCTAGCAGGGCTAGTTATTGGTATTTAGATAGTAGTGATGAGCTAACTCCAAAAGAATTGCCCGACTTGGAAACAGCTTACAAAAAAATCTTGGATGCGGCTAGGCAGGTAAAACTAGCTAGACAATTACAAAGATTTAAATGCCCAGAGGGAGATAAGGGTTGTCAGTCTTGTCGTGGTATGGAAGCAGTGGTAAATAAGCAAGCAGAATTTGTGGGCAATGATGAATATAATGCCGATGTTTATATTTTGAGCAAGCAAGAACAGGAAAATAGAGATGGTTTAATATTGTAAAAGTTATCTTCGTGCTATACTAAATATTTAGCCTAGTCTTCTTGTGGGGTAGTAACCATGGAGGCGGGTATGAAAAGAACTCACGCGACGTTGAAGAGAAAAATTAAAGGCTGGGTTAAAGAAGCTCAAAACAAGATGCTTCTACATACTTGGACATTAGAGGTCAGGTTCAATCTGACAAGTCAGAATAGTGGAGATGGTGAGGGTGGTCCGACCACTATGATGAATTTTAGCGGCCTTCCTGAGTACATGAATGGTACAATATGTGTAAATATAGAGGCCATCTCTAAATGTCCAGAAGAGGAAATTAGACTCTTTTGCTATCACGAGGTGGCGCATGCATTCACGTTGGAGTTTGCCACATTAGCAGGAGCGAGGTATCTATCCGAGCAACAATTGGCTGCTGCACAAGAAAAATTTGTCCAAACACTGGCAAAGATTTTGGCAAGTTGAAGGACTTTGCCTAGCTGGGGCTTTGTACCAGCTTTAGTAAAATGTAAATAATTTGTTGAAAGGGGGTGAAATTATGATGAAACAAAACAAAGGACTTCATATGGTAGCTTTCTTGCTTGTAATAGTTGGTGGTCTAAACTGGCTATTGGTAGGTTTGTTTGGTTGGGATGTAGGCATGTTATTTGGCGGTCAAGGAGCCACAGTATCTAGAGTTATTTATGTTTTAGTTGGCTTATCAGCAGTATCATTGTTGTGTTGCCACAAAAGTGAATGTAAAATGTGCGGCGAAACAAAACCGCCAACAGTGTAAATTTTTAAAAAATACAATAACCCTTCCTAACTTGGAAGGGTTATTTGTTTATGGTCAATTTGTCCCCATTTTATCCTTTGGTGTTTTGTAAACATGTGATAAACTAACTATGCTCGTTTCGGTAATTTATATGATATAATTATATCTGTACTGAATAGTTATTAAGATTTATCCTCCTATTGCATATGATAAAATTAACAGGTGTTTCCAAGATTTACGCCACTGGCACTCCGGCTGTACGTAATTTAAATTTACATATTGGTGCTGGTGATTTCGTGTCTATCGTTGGGCAGAGTGGTACAGGCAAAACCACTTTGGTTAAAATGCTTATCGCTGAAGAAAAACCAAATAAAGGCACGATAGAAATTGGTGGTTGGGATATTACCAAAATTAATTCTAGCGATATTCCATATTTACGTCGTCAAATCGGCGTGGTTTTTCAGGATTATAAACTTTTACCTCAAAGAACAGTTTACGAAAATATTGCCTTTGCCTTGGAAGTAGCTGGAGAAAAAAAACATCGCATTCACCAAGTGGTCCCACAGGTTTTAGAAATTGTAAATTTATCTCACAAGGCAGATAGTTATCCGTTCCAACTCTCTGGTGGAGAGCAGCAGCGCACAGCTATCGCCAGGTCGTTGGTGCATAGGCCAAAAATTATTGTGGCCGATGAGCCTACCGGTAATTTGGATTCTATAAATACCGAAGAAGTTATTTCTATTTTAAAAAAGATAAACGAATTTGGTACGACTATTATTTTAGTTACACACAATCGAGAAGTCGTGAATCATTTGCGAAGAAGAGTTGTAACTATGCATGCCGGAGAAATAATAAGCGACGAACATGACGGTAAATACAAGTTGTAAATTATAAATTAAAATATGCTATCATTTCTCAGAATTTTAAAATTTGCTTTTCAAGATTTGTGGCGTAATTTCAGCCTGTCTTTTATGACGGTGTTTATTTTGGTGTTAATGTTGCTGTCGGTAAATACGCTTTGGTCTCTAGACGTGCTTACCAAACAAGCGGTAGAAGCAGTAAAAAAACAAATAGATGTTAGTATATATTTTGTACCGCAAGCTACAGACAAAAATGTAAATGAAATTAAAGCTTATGTAGAAATGTTCCCAGAAGTAGTAGATATAAAGCTGCAATCAAAAGCAGATGTGCTGGCATCTTTTCGTGAGCAACACAAACTCCAAAAAGAAGCTCTAGACGCTTTGGATGAGCTTGGTGCCAATCCGTTTGGGCCAACTATGGTAATAAAAACCAGAGAACCAAAAGATTATAAAAAAATAATAGAGGCTTTGGACGTGCCAGAATACGAAAGTATAATCGAAGCCAAGAGTTTTGATAATCACGAAGACGCTATAGAAAGATTGCAAAATATTACAAACCGTATTGAAAGAATAGGTTTTGGCCTTACTGTTCTTTTTGCTCTCATTTCTTTCCTTATTATCTTCAACACTATTCGTGTAGCTATCACTACTCAGCGCGTAGAAATCAGCATCAAAAGGTTGGTTGGGGCAAATAACTGGTTTATTCGCGGACCATATTTAATAGAATCTGTATTTTTCACCATTGCCAGTGTAGTATGCACTATCGGCCTAGTTTATCTTGCCCTGCGCTGGATTGATCCGTATTTAGCTGTAGTTTTGCCAAATGGCTTTTCCTTGACAAATTACTTCTATTCTAATATGCTGATGCTGTTCGGGGTGCAAGCCCTGGCAGTACTTCTTCTTACAGTTACCTCTAGTGCCTTGGCTATGCGCAAGCAGCTAAAGGTCTAGTTTATAGGCATAGATTCCGAGATCGTCTAATGGTAGGACAGCAGCCTTTGAAGCTGTTTATCCTGGTTCGAATCCAGGTCTCGGAACAATAACAATCCCTTTATTTTATTGGAATTTAACCGAATAAATTCTTCCAGCCTTATCGTCAGAAATATACATAGTGCCGTTTGGTAGGGCGAGTATGTCTACAGGTCTTCCATAAGTTTTATTTCCAGATCCTAACCAGCCGGAAATAAAATCTTCCATTTTAGTTACCTTAGGACTATTACCGCTGTAGTCTATTTTTAATTTTACTATCTTATATCCAGTAGGCGAAGTTCTGTTCCATGATCCGTGAAATGCTACAAGTAAATCGCCGCTCATATTTTTTGGCCATCCAGAGTTTGGGATAAAAGCTAACCCAAGCGGTGCAGAATGTGCCGGTAAATCATAAAGACTTGGAGTTTCAAATGGTTCCATACACGGATTGCGAATGTAGGTGTTTTTATCAAAATTAGTGTCGTGGATATTTTGTCCGTAGCAGATGGGCCAACCATAGTTTTTTTCGTTTTCCACAATATTTATTTCATCTGGCGGCAGTTCGTCGCCAAGCAAATCACGACCCATTTCTGTGGCCCACATTTTGCCGTTTTGCCAAGTAAAAAATACCGAGTTGCGTAAACCTCTGGCGTACTGTTTAAAATCACTACCATCTTTATTCATTGAATAAATCGCAGCACGGCGAGCGTCTTCTTCTAGACAAACATTACAGGTTGATCCTATAGACACATACAGTCTTTTGTCAGGTCCAAAACCAATGGTGCGAGTAAAGTGTCCGCCGCCTTTTGGAAGGTCTATAATTTTTTGTTCTTCATCTTCTGAATATATGCGAATTTTAGAAATTTGATGCTCCTCAGCAAAATACAGAGTAAATGGATCTTCTGGGTCAAAAGCTAGGCCGTGTGGATTGCGCAGGCCTTTAAATACTGCAGTTTGATTTATAGCCTTGCCGTCTTTCATCTCGACCAAAGTTATCTGGCCTTGTTTGGTTTGGCTTACCCAAATATTGCCAAGACTGTCTATAGCCAAAACTCTTGCGCCCGGCACATTGGCTAAAATATTAATTTCCGATCCAGGTGGGAGAGTTAGTGGAATACCGGTATTATTTTTTGGTGTCAGATTTTTTGTGGTGCTAGCAGTTTGGGTACCATTTGTGCTAGTAGAAATGTTGTTTGTAGTTTCTATATTTGGTTCTTCAGTTGATTCGGCCTTTTGCCAGGCTACCCATGCTCCGCGTAAGTTTTGGTAATAAAAAATTACCACGTAAGTAGTCAGCAGTAGCAGTGCAAAGCTGGTGATAATTAAAATTAGTTTTTTTACACGCATATATTAATTATAAATACTTTATGTATCGTATCGTAAACATAAACATGGGTCAATGAACATACCGCGTTTCAATGGACGTTGCGCGGCATGGTTTCGTTAAAACAAAAAAACGCCATTAAGCGTTTAAAAAAAGTGCCCTACCGGAAGAAAGTTTCTGCGAACCCCGCAGGAGGTCACGTTTTTGGAGCGCCGGCACTTGCGACACGTGTTGGGGAGGGGGAGAAACAACCAACTTCGTGGCGACTAACGCTCATTCCTCGACCGCGACAGATCCAAGCACCTCGCCTTGGTTCTGCTGGCTAACTGCCAGCTTACTTGGATAAGGCTTCAAGCTCTCTTCCGGAGGGCACGGACATAGTAGCAGTATTTTGGTTTTTTGTAAAGATTATCGTGCAGCGGTTGTTTTTTAAGCCTGTTTACATTAAAATATATAGCGTATGCTCAAAAAAATAGATTTTCAATTTAACGGCCATGACTGGCAGGTAAGTCTGCGCGACGAAGTAGATGAGAGTGTTTTTAACGAGATTTTTAAGTTAAATGAGTACCGCGCAGCTGAAGAGGTAATAAAAAATGCCAAGCATCCAATAGTGGATGTCGGTGCTCACGCCGGATTTTTTAGTATGTTTTGTCGAGGTCTAAACAAAAAAGTAAAAATTTTCGCCATAGAGCCAGAGCCAGGTAATATAAAAGCCCTAGCAAGTCATTTAAAGGAAAATAAAATTTCGGATGTGCAAGTGGTGGAAGCCGCTATGGCTGGTATTAGTGGATTGGGTAAATTAGCTTTGTCAGAAGATAGCCACAATCATTTTATTGTTCCAAATGAGGTGGCGGGAGCAATGTTTTCTAATTTTGCAGACAAGAATGATGCTAAAACTATAAAAGTAAAAATTATATCTTTTTCTGATTTTTGTTTGCAAAATAAAATTAAACAAATTTCTTTACTCAAGTTTGATATAGAAGGAGGCGAGTACGAAGTTTTCGATAGCATGTCAGAAGCAGATTTGTCGATGGTAAATAACGTAATTTTGGAGTATCATATAGGTAGAGAAAAAAGTAAAGAAATAGAAGAAAAATTGAGAGTAAACGGTTTTGGCGTACAGGTCTTTCCATCAAAGTTTGATAAAACTATGGGTTTTATTTTTGCTAGGAATAAGCGAAGCTTGCATTTCCTGACCAAAGGGAAACAATGACATCGGGCTTCGAAAAATAAAATAAATTTATTTTTACTCAGCCCTAGTCATTATAAACGTCATTTATAATTTGTAATCTATGGAGCAGAAAGCGTGGGTTGTGGCAGTAGACATGGGTTATGGGCATCAGCGTGCCGCGTATCCGTTGCGTCATTTGTCACCAACCGGCAAAGTTATTATTGCAAACAATTATCAGGGTATTCCCAAAAGTGATTTTCGCATTTGGCACGAGTCAGAGGTTTTTTATGGGTTTGTTTCCAGGCTTATAAATATTCCATTAATAGGAGTAGCGCTTTTTAATTTATACGACAAGCTTCAGAGTATTAAAGAATTTTATCCTCGTCGAGATTTGTCTGCGCCAAATTTACAGCTCAAAGAAATATATTCTCTTATTAAAAAAAATTGGGGAAAAGATTTGGTAGATTTTCTAAATACCAAAGATATTCCGCTTATAACTACTTTTTTTGCAGTAGCTTTTTTTGCGGAAGAGCACAAATTTAAAAACGAAATTTACGTTGTATTGTGTGATGCCGATATTAGTCGGTCTTGGGTTGGTCTAAACCCTCAAAAAAGCCGCATCAAATATTTGGCGCCATGCAGACGAGTAGTAGACAGGCTTAAACTCTATGGAGTGCCGGAGGAAAACATTTTTCTTACGGGTTTTCCATTACCAGAAGAAAATCTTGGCGACTCTCATTTAAATACTTTAAAATCCGATTTATTATCCAGAATTCATAATCTTGATCCGCAAAAAAGGTATAGGCAAAAATATGCCGAAACAGTGGTTAGATTTTTAAAAGATTCGGCTGAAGAGGGGATTTCTCATGCACAACACCCGCTTACGCTTACCTTTGCTGTAGGTGGAGCCGGGGCACAAAAAATCATGGTCAAAGATATTTTGTTAAGTCTTAAAAAAAGATTATTAAAAAAAGAGCTGGTTTTAAATTTGATAGCAGGTACTCGTAATGATGTTTATCTATATTTTCAAGAACAGATTTGTGAGCATGGCCTCAAAAAATTATTAGGAAAAAATGTTAATATTTTATTTGCCCTGGAAAAAGAAGATTATTTTCAGCAGTTTAATCAGATGCTTAGAACTACCGATGTACTTTGGACTAAGCCAAGTGAATTAGTTTTCTATGCTGGCTTAGGCATACCTCTTATTATGGCACCATCTGTGGGTGCTCAAGAAAATTACAATCGTACATGGCTCAAAACTATCAATGCGGGCATCTCGCAAAATAATCCAAAGTATGTGCATGAGTGGCTTTTTGATTGGGTAGATAGCGGCTGGCTGGCCGAAGCTGCCATGGCTGGATTTTTGGACGGGCGTCAGTTTGGTGTTAATAATATGACAGATGTGGTTTTTAATGGCGTAAAAGAACCGGCCAAAAATTATCAGTTAATGTAACGTTATGCCAACAGAAGAAATCGAGCATTTATTAGAGAGTATTCTTGTTTTTGAACCTGGATTTAAAAAGGAAATTTTAAGCAAATCGCGCAGTTTAGGTGAAGATAAATTGCTTGAACTAAAAAATATTTTGTTGGAAGTTGGTAGGTGGCAAAAAATAACCTTAGATAAAATTACAAAGGACGAGCCTAGTTTTATGGTTAAAATAGAAAATGCCAAAAGAAAAACCGAGAAGGAAGTAATGGATTTATATAAACAAAAATTAGAAAAAGCAGATCGTGAAAAAATGGAAATTATTTTAGGCAAAATTAGCAAATATGAGTAAAAATCCAAAAATACCAATTGAGCCAGCAGTAGTAGAAGGCGATAGGGATATAACTGAAAAAGAAGTAAAAAATAAGCCGGAGGGTTTATCTGGTTTTGATAAATTAAAAAACTTAACAGAAACACCGCCGCATATCAAAAAAATATTAACAGAGTTAGAAGATGATGGGTTAAGCTTCAAAGAAGCTCTGCGAGAGATTGATTTAATTATTAAAGAATTAGAAAAAGACCCGGAACATGCTGCGAGTCTGGAGAGTTTTAAATCAAGTATAGAAAAATTGTACCAAGAAGAGACAAATGAAAAAGTGGATCCAGATGTAGCTGGTCGTGCTGCAAGAGACCTGGGGTTGGCAGAGCAAGTAGAAATGATGGAGGGTGGGGAAGAGTTTGACCGTTCGCAGGTGGCAGGTGTTTTGGAAAGACAGAATTGGGGTAAAATATTTACCGGTTTGCAGGAAGGAGATAGGGTGCTTAGCTTTTTTGTGCCAGGCGCAGATTTTTTATCAATCAAAAATTTAAATGATAAAGTGTTTGGTCCGCAGATTACTAATAAAATAATCGTGCAAAAACGTATAATTATTGAAAAAGAAATAAAAAAATTGGATAAACAGGCTTCTATACTTCAAAGTGATTACAAAATAGAAATGGTAAAAATTTCCAAAGATTCGCAAATTAGTCCGGACCAGCTAGAAGAAATGTCTGCCATAGTAGACGCCGCTATGACCAAGTTTATTTCTGAGGAAATAGTGGATAAGCTAGTAGAAGAAGAAAGAGAAAAGTTGAAGCCGTTTATAATCGAGAGGTCGGAAGGTTCTATAGATAAGAACGGCCAAGAAAAAATAAAGATGATGGAAGCCAATATTGATAAATGGGACGAATTTAAGGTTGCTTTACAAGGTAAAGCAAAAGCAAATTTTGGTAAAAGCGGATTTAGAATGAATTATGGTTTGGCGACTGTCCAAGGAGATGTGGCTGAAGATAAGCTACTGGCCATAAATCAATCTTTGCAGACAAGCAGAATGGCCAGAGAAAAAAATGATAGTTATGGCGCGGAGTATAGTGAAGAAATGATTGGGCCTGAGCTAGAAAAGATAGCGGACTTAAGAAAAGAAATAATAAGTGCAGGAAATAAAATAACAGACACAGAAGGTAATGAATTTGATATTTTTTTGCCAGTGCCAGTTGAGAGCGCATTTACCAGATATGCGCTTAATAGGGATTTATTAAGGGATGTTCGTAAGGGTAAATTCCAATCTGCAGACGAAGCAATGCTTAGAAAAATTGTTTTATATACAAAAAAACTAAATATTTTGGATGCGGTTAAACCGTTTATTTCTGAAGAAATAAACACAGTGTCAGCTGAAGCAGAAGAAAATAAGGCTTTGGCCAAAAAGATTTGGAATAAAGAAACCGAGCAAGGGGAAAAGCTGGAAAAAGATGAGATAAAAAAAGTTGCAGATATCTTGAGTTCGGAAGAAAAAGACAGGTCATATACTTCGAAGAACGAATTTAACAAAAGAGCTGTTGCGCTTAAAGAATGTGCGTATGTAAGTCTGGATGTTTTGGATTTAGGTGTAGATTTGCTTTTGGAGTACGAAAGCATCTTGCAAGATATAGATAAAAAGACTGGGCAGGAAAAAATAGATGAATTTAATAAGCGTTCATTATCCGCTGGAGATGAAACTACAAAAAAATTACGAGACTTTAGAAGAGATGTGGCAAGTATCTGTAAAGAGTTTGGTTTTGCCGACGGGTTAGTAACCGGTGAAGTTGGGGGTGACGAATTAACGTTGGCGGTAGATACGAGCAGTATTAGTGAAGAAAAATTAGAGGAGTTTTTATTTGCCCTAAAAGATAAAACCAATACTCGTGTAATTAAAACTGTGGTAGCCAAATCCGAGAAGGATGCCTCATCAGAGCAGGACCTTTGGAAGTTATCCGAACTTCATTTGCAAGCTTTAAAGAGAGCTGAGGATGGTGTGGCTATTGCCAAAGGTATAGAAGAAGCTGAAAGGAAACTTAATAGACTATTTAAACAACAGGGCGAGAATGCTGTTAAAGAAAAAATCGCGTCTTTACGAGGTCTGTTTATTTTGGAGGATGGACAGGTAAAATCAAATGCAATTATTACAGAAAAAGAGGGCGTATTTAAAGTTGGTCAGTTTAAAATTAATAGCGAAAATAAAGGTGAGGAGGCGTATGCGAGAGTCGGATATGAATTTGATTACGAAACTATTAGCAGTGAACTTAATAGTGTTTTAAACAAAAAATAAAATTAAATATAGGTAGCCATTGACAAAATGGTTATTTTGGGATATTCTTTTGCCTGAACATTGCAAATCAACACACGGCTATTTGTGGCCATGGAGGTAAGGTGTATGAGCTACTTGCTGGGGGTTACTCTTCTAATTTTGGTAGTTGCCGGCATCATGATTCCGGTTTGGGTGGGAGCGCTTAGCAAGACCGAAAAGGTCAGAAAAATCTGTATGATTATCTTGTGTGCTACGACCGTTGTCACTTACCTTGTTATGGGGACGGCAAAGTTGGTTGGTATAATCTAGCAAGAAGTGTTTTGCGGTGAGGGCGATTACCTGTTGCGGGGGAGTCGCTTTTTTAATTTATTTTGTTAGGTAATTTATTCAATTAAAATCAGGGTGAAGCGGTATTTGATCAGGTTGACAATGGCGTCTTCTTTATATATAATAGTGTTCAAATTAAATATTCCCAGGTAGCGCAGCGGTAGCGCAGTTGGCTGTTAACCAATTGGTCGTCGGTTCGAATCCGACCCTGGGAGCCACGTCGGACATTGGGGGTTTTCGGCGATTATTTTATAGCCCCCTTTCGCCAACCAATCAAATTTTTTGCCTTTCACCGTAAAGTTCGAGCCGGCATTTTTTAGAAATGTGCGGATTTCCATTAGATCGCCGTTCGCGGCGATTTTTTTGGCTTGGCAACTGGATAAAATAAATTCCCTCATCGGTTCGAGCCAATCAGCGCCCTTGTTCTTAATTTCGTTCATTTTCTCCTCCAAACGCACTTTTTCGTTAATCAGCTTTTCTTTTTTGGCCAAATAATCAATCTTGTCTATCACGGCTTCCAGATGGGAATCAAGCAGTCGGTCGAGCTTAGTCTTTATGTCCGTTATTTGGCCTTCTAAGGCCGTAACAAGGGCGCTAGATGACTGGACGCTGGTATGTTTCTCCTCGTCCATTTTGGTCAGCATTTTCTCGGTCCAGTCATCAGACAAAGAAACTTTTTGCAGTATCTCTTTCATCTGCTGGGTCAGAGCTTCCTCACGAATATATTTTTCTTCGCATATTCCTTTTTTCTTAGTACAGCGGTAGTAAATATATCCTTTCTGCTTTTCGGCGGTAATGCAGCAGTCGCAAGAACCGCATTTCATCAAATTGCAAAAAATATATTCGTGCGTCTTAGTTTTATGCGCTCGGCCTCTTTTCTGCATTACCGTTTGCACTTCGTCAAAAAGCTTCTTTGTTATGATTGGCTCGTGTTTGCCTTCGTGCAATTCGCCGTTGTATTTAAACACGCCGCAATAAAAAGGATTTTTGAGAATGAATTGTGTCATGCCCACCGATAATCTTTTATCAGTCTTAGAGCGCAGGCCAAGATCATTAAATTTTTCTGCTAAGGCTTTCAGCGGGTAGTCGCCGGTGGCATACAATTCAAAAATCTTTTTTACAAGTTTATGCTTTTCATTGTCAACGAGGATTGTATGATTTCTTAATTCGTTAGTATAGCCAAGCGGAGCCCAGCCTGGGTACTCACCGCGTCTTAGTTTTTGGCGCAATCCTCGTTTCACATTTTCGGAGAGATTATCTATGAAATACTTGCTCTGCCCAAAAGCAATGTTAAGCATAAACTTGCCTTGTGGCGTGTTCTCGAACCAAAAAGTTGGAAATTTGAGGGAATTTATTTTACCAGTATCCACGAGATAAATGATCTGCCCGCCGTCTATGGGATTTCTGGCCAAGCGGTCGGGGTGCCAAGCCAAAATGCCGTCGGCCTCGCCGGCATTGATAATCCGCAACATTTCTCCGAACACGGTTCGGCCAGGCTGTTTGGCAGTTTTTGCCTCGCAGAGCGAGGCGACGATTTCAAGTTTTTCTTTGGCGGCAAATTCTTTTAACTCCGCCAGTTGAGCTTCGATGCTCAACACCTGTCGTTCCTCCTCGTCGGTGGATTTACGAGCGTACAAAATATATTTGGCCATACAATTACGTTATATTAGAAAAGTTTGCTTTTGACGTCCCGCGAACGGGACAAAGACAAAAAATTTGAATGGTTGGCGAAAGGGGGCTATAAAATAATCGCCGAAAACCCCCAATGTCCGACGTGGCTCCGGAGATATGAACAAATACGAACGGAATTT
>MFRA01000008.1:24714-103478 GCA_001783215.1 Candidatus Magasanikbacteria bacterium RIFOXYD1_FULL_40_23
CCCGCCCGTGCGCGCTTGGAGGAGTATGGAACTCCCCTGTGATTGTGGATAACTATAGTATGTGCTAATTATAGTATGTAGAACTAAAGTTAGCAAGCAGTTAAAGTTTATATATGAAAAAAGATGTATTAATTAATTTTGGCAAAAAGGTCCGAGCAGAACGGACACGTTTAGATATTTCTCAAGAGCGGTTAGCCGCACGTGCGAAAGTTCACCGCACTTACATAGGTATGATTGAGAGAGCTGAAAAAAATATTACTTTAGAGAATATTGAGAAAGTTGCACGTGCCTTAGGTTTAAATATAAAGGATATGTTTAATTGATTTATGATTTCACCTTACTTAAATAAAGATCAAGTTAAATGGAGTAAGATAACTGAAAAACTAGTTGCCAAACATCCATTATCTGTTAATGAAATAAAAGAAATAGTTTTAGAATCTTGGGAAGAAATTTTTAGTTCTAAAATTGGCAAAAAATCTTTTCGTATTGGAAAGGATATTTTTCCAAAACCACAAATAATGGGGTTTCTTTTACATGAGTTGATACCTTTGGAATTTTCAGTAAGATATCCAAATATTTGGCGTAAAGAAAAAAGTTCGTCTGATAAGGACCTTATTTATGTGCCCGATGATTCTTTTTCAATTGAAATTAAAACATCGTCTAACCCGAATAGCATTTTTGGAAATAGAAGTTATGCTCAAGAAGTTCTTAATGGTAAGAAAAGTAAATCAGGTTATTATTTGGCGATTAATTTTGAGAAATGCGACGACAGCAGCTGTCCCAAACCAAGAATACTTAAGATTAGATTTGGTTGGTTAGACCACGAAGATTGGATGGGGCAAACTGCAGCAACCGGTCAGCAGGCTAGGCTAAGCCCAGCTGTTGAAAAAGCTAAATTATTAGAGATTTATTCTGTTAAATAAGTTTATTTTGTTTTTGTGATTCAAGTAACGCAAGAATTCTCTGTTTGGCAATTTTGCAGTAATTTTCTGAAATTTCAAAACCAATCATTTTTCTTTCATTTTTTAAAGCAGTAATAGCAGTAGTGCCAGAACCTAGAAATGGGTCTAAAACAACATCGTTTTTATTGCTGGCAGCTAGAATAATTCTATTTATTAGCGCCTCAGGAAATTGTGCAGGGTGTTCAGTTCTTTCTTTTGAGCTTCTATTCTCTCCAGATGTAACTTTTGGTATTTGCCAAACGTCAGATGGGTTCTTTCCTAATGGATTACATCTTAATTTACCATTCTTTTTTTGATTAGGGTATTTAACATTTTTATCCCGTATGTCATCTAAGTTAAATAAATAATTTTCTGGGTTTTTCGTATACCAAAGAAGTTTTTCATTTCGAGGGGATAAAAATTTCTTTGCTGCCACACCGGCACCATAATTCCAGATCACTTCTTGAACTAAATAAAAAGGACTTTTATCCCATAACAAGTAGGTAATGGGTAATGCCTTTGCTTTTTCTGGGAATTCTAGATAGCCTAAATTTAACCAAAAAGCTCCGCTTTCATTTGTAATTCTGTAAATTTCATTCATCCATTGTTTACACCAATTTACATATTCATTAACGGGTATAGTAGATTCGTATTCTTTGCCTATATTATAAGGAGGGCTTGTAACTGTTAAATCAATAACTGAATTTTTAATTTTTTGCATTGCATTTATACAGTCCATATTATAAATGAGACAGTTTGCTGTTTCAAAATAAGGTTTGCCTAATATGTTTTTAAGATCTTCAAATTTGTATATAGCCCTATCTGTACTTGTCACTTGTTTTTCTTCTTTAAATGTAATATTTGTATGAGAAGTAGGGTTTTTTATCACATCTATTACAATACCTTGAACCGCTACTCTTGAGCTGTTAAAAATAAAAGGAGTTAAATTTTTATTTGCGGGCTGTAATCTAACGCGATTTTTTTCTTTATATATTTTTTTTAATGTAGCCTCGTTATTATCAATTAAGGCCACAACTTTTTGGCCATTTTCTGCGTTAGACTGCTGCTTGATAATTACATAATCGCCATCATTTATATTTTCATCAATCATGCTGTCTCCAGCAACTTTTAAAGCAAAAAAGCTTCCCTGGCGAGGGAGTAGGTTTTTAGCTACTGCAATTACTTCTTTTACTTGCATAGCTTCGATTGGTTGTCCGGCAGCAATGGTGCCAAGTAAGGGTATTTTTACCATTTCAGACTGCTCAATCAGCTGTATACCTCTGGACGAGTTATTTATTTTGGACAGAAACCCTTTTGTTATTAGCGCTTCAACGTGCTCATGAACGGTAGAGAAAGTTTTTTTTGTATAGCGGCCAATTTCTTCAAAGGTAGGGGATAGGCCATTTTTTTTGATAAAAACTTTGACGAAGTCCAGGATTTGTTTTTGTTTTTTAGTAAGTGTGGGCATACTTTGACAAGCTTATGTTAGGTCGTCTATAATTATACCATAAACCCGATAATTTCCCGATAACCAAAAAATGGAGTTATCCACAGTTTTTAGGAAATTAAAATATATGAAAATTAGTAGAAATGATTCTTGCCCTTGTGGGAATAATAAAAAATATAAAAAGTGCTGTTTACAGAAAAATATAAAAACAGGATATGTTTATGTTGGACAAGACTATGCCGAAGATAAAGAAAATGTGGAAGTAGTTATAAAATATTGTGTGCCCAGCGCGGTTGTGTTTAGAAACTTTGATATTGATCTGCCTAACAATCTTCATATGAGGCAGTCGTCAGGGCAGTTAAATATTAGCATTGACAGAACAATTTCAAAAAAATTATACGACGATCTCACACTAATGATTAAAGACAAGCCTGAAAATGTAAAAGTTGAGGATGCTCAGAAAGTGGCGGAAGCAACAGAGTTTATTATTGGGTATATCAGGCAAACTTTACCAGTTATTAACCAAGAAATTATAGATAGAAAATATAGCGAGGGTCATATATTTGTCAGAACCTTTTCCATTGTGGATATTTTCGATGTTGGTATTTTAGATAAAAAACTTGGATGGGGTGGTTTTGCAATGCTCCCTTGGCCATCCCCCTTACCGGCTTTTACCATAAATAAGGGGTTAAGCGATTTTGGTGATGCTATTTTTGTTAGAGATATGATAGAAGCGATGACTGCCTTTTTTTACTTTAATTACGATGATTGTATAAGAAAAATAATTACCTCCTTGGAAAATTGTTTTATTATGCATTACAAACTTCCAAGCAAGAAGCAAAGGTCTTTTTTATATAAATTAAAATTTCTCCGACCCTTTCTAAGATCACCAAAAATTTTAAATCTAATTGATGAATATATTATTGAAGATAATTATGATTATAAGGAAAAAAATCTTAAAATATTAAGACAAAATATAAAGTATGTCTATGACATGAGGAACCAGATTGTGCATAATGAATTGCGGTGTGATCCCGGATTATTTGGAATATACAAAAAAGCAATTGGAACTCTGTATTATATATATCAGGGATTTTTTATTGAAGAAGGTAAGCGTGCATACATTTTTTCTTTCCAAAGGCAATTTTTGGTGATAGATGAAAATTACTCTGGACTTCTTGTAATTAAAGATATAAAAGACACAGGGAAAGAGAAAATTATTAGTACCAAGGAAGAGTTAGACAATGCTATCTTTAATAATTTAGAAATAACTAAAAATGAAGTAGTTGAGTTTAAAAATAAATCAAGGAAAATACCGAACCAAAACTATTCTAAGGTACCTCGAGAAATTTTAGAAAATTTAGGTCAACCAATAATGCTGCACCCAAAAGCAACAAAAAAAGATACGCCTCGACAAACTTAATAATGATTTGAGCAATATGCCAAAGTTTATTAATCAAAAGTGTGTTCATTGTTTGAGATATTGTGAATTTTTAACTCAGGACCATATATTTCCTAAGGCATGGTATCCAGAATCTACTCCAGTTAATATCGAGAAGTGGACTGCTCCATCATGTAAAAAATGCAATGCTTCATTGGGTGAAATTGAAGATGATTTTCTTACAAGATTGGGTACGAGCATAGAAACAAACGATAGTGTGGCAAAAGTAATTGGTATGAAAGCGATTAACGCCATGATACCCAATCCTTCAGATAATCCAAGAGATTTTGGTCGCAAACAAAAAACACTTTTTCGTATGCTTGAAGATATGAAGCCTTGTACTGGTCCATCCAAGGATATGTTGGTACATGCCAACCACTGGCATAAGCCAGGAGAAGGACTGCAAATAAGAATTCCACAAAAAAAGTTGGTAATTTTGGTAAAAAAAATAGTGCGCGGATTAGAGTTTAAGTTACATAGTAGATTGGTTGAGGTGGGGCGTAGAATTTGGGTTTACAGACCAACCCAAGATAATCCGCAACTAGACATTACTATTAATAGGTTTAAAGCACTTTTAGCAAAAGAACCCATTAGCGTAAATTGCGGACCTGGGTTTATTGTAAGTTACGGAATTAATCCGTATAATAAAGGCCATATTATATATAAGATTTTAATTTGGAATCATTTTGAGTTTTGGGCAGAAATTGTTCCAAACAAGATGATCAGAAAATAACTTTTGAATGGTTTTATTAGTCTTATAATTTAGCCAGATAAGCTCCAAATGCATCCCACAATGCCTGCCAATTCGGAAACTGGCAGAAATCAGGTATAATTTTCTAAATCTTTTACACTAACCATTCAAATTAGTATGCTTACTGAAAATCATATTATCAACATTCTTGCGGATTATCTAGAAAAAGATGGTTATAAAATTATTCAGAAATTAACTACGCAAGAAAAGGGTGTTGATATTCGTGCGGAAAAAAACGGAGTTACACTTTATGTTGAAGCAAAAGGTGAAACAAGCTCAAAAGAATCTTCAAACAGGCATGGTAAACCATTTACAAAAAATCAAGTCGGAACCCACGTGTCAGTAGCCCTATTAACTTCTTTAAAAGTATTATCAAAGGACGATAAAAATTCCAAAAAGGTTGCGATGGCATTTCCAGATAACAAAAACCACAGAGAGATTATTGAGTTGATAGCGCCGGCATTAAGGCGTACTGGTATAGTGACGTATTTAGTAAAAGAAAATTCCGTTATCGAAATATAAAAGAATTTGCCACCAAAGGTGAAATGTAGTAACATTTCACCACGAACCAATTCGTGAAAAACTTGAAATCGTCAAAAAGCGCGCCGGTGGGCGGGCGGAATTCCTCCCCCAACCCCTCCTTCCGCCCGTCCCGTTATCGGGCCCCCGTAAATTCCGTTCGTATTTGTTCATATCTCCGGAGCCACGTAAGATAGTTGGCGTCTAAAACAACTGTTTTAAGGTAGATATTTTTTGTTTTATTTTTCAAAAACTTTAAATAGTGGTATAATAATTTTATTATTTATCCCTGTTTCTCAAACTCAGGTTATGAAGAAAAAAAGTTTTTATTTTGCCATAATTATTTGGGGTATTTTTTTGTTATTCCCATTTGCCGCGCGAGCATTTTCAGGTGGTAGTGGCACATCTGGTAGCCCGTGGCAAATTACGACTGTGGCAGATTTGGCTGAAGTTGCAAACTATAACGGCACTTCGTCATCCGGTAAATATTTTATATTAACTAACGACATTGATTTAAATATAGCCCCTTATAATTCTAGCCCTGGTTGGATAGGGATTGGAAATTTATCATTAAGGTTTCAAGGTACTTTTGATGGGGATAGCCATGTTATTTCCAATTTATTTATTTCTACCAGTACGCAGTATACCGGCCTGTTTGGGTATGTGCAAAATGCTACCATTAAAAATCTGGGTGTTACGAATGCTAATGTAACCAGTTCTCACGCAACAGCATCAGCGGGTATTCTTATTGGTGGAGGTACGGTGACAAGTACAAATAATTATTCTACCGGAGTTGTTTCAAGCACTTATTCGGCGGGTGGTTTAATTGGGACTTTTGCTGGTGGAACGGTTAGCACATCTTATTCTTTGGCAACGGTGTATGGTAACGGATTGGGTGTGGGTGGTTTGTTTGGTAATGTAAGTGCCGGTAGAATTTATAATTCGTATGCTACGGGTACTGTAATAGGGTATCAGCGTATGGGAGGTTTTGCTGGCTCTATTTCTGGAAGCGCATTTGTAAGCTCTTCTTATGCCACCGGGAATCTTAATGGTAATAATGGTGTAGGCGGATTTGTTGGTCATATTTATCAGGCATACGTGTATAATTCATATGCTACAGGTAATGTAACTTCATCTGGAAGTTGGAATGGCGGTTTCTTTGGTTTTAGTCAAGGGGTCGCATTAAGTTCCGGCACGCATGTGTCAAGTTCATATGCCACGGGTAATGTGTATGGCTCTTCTGCTTGTGGCGGTTTTGGTGGCTATAATGAATACTTATCCATTCAAGATTCATACGCTACAGGCAGAGTAGCCTGTTCTAGTAGCTCGGGCGGTCTTTTAGGTTCAGTTTGGGGTACCAGTTTGAGGAATGTTTATTCTGTAGGTGTTGTAACAAATACAGGCGCCACAATCGGAGGTTTGCTTGGCACTAATCCAGGTGGCGGTCTAACAACCTCCAGTGTTTATTGGGATACCCAAACTTCTGGTAAGTCGTCAAGCGCTGGCGGAGCCACTGGCAAGACAACTGCGCAGATGCAGGATCAATCCACATTTACAGGTTGGGACTTTACAAATATTTGGAATATTGACGGTGTGAATAATAGCGGCTATCCTTATTTGCGCATCCAAAGCGTGAGCGATGTGACTAGCCCGTCTCTTAGTTCATTTTTTCCTTCTGATAACGCAACTACAACCTCCAGTACTGTTAATTTAGTTTTGAATTTTAATGAATCGGTTGTTGTTTCTAGCAGTGGTTCAATTATTATCTATAATAGCGGTGGTTCTATCTTTGAATCTATTGTTGCCAGCTCATCACAAGTTACAGGGTCTGGTTCCGCTATAATTATCATTAATCCGTCTAGTTCCTTAACAAGCGAAGCGAGCTATTATGTGCTTATTAGCTCTACCGCCTTTTCAGATGCCAGTGGTAACGCTTATGCTGGTATTACCTCTACAACATACTGGAACTTTACAATTGCAGACGAGGCAAATCCTGTTGTGTCTTCAACATTTCCGTCTGATGGCGATAACGATGTTACTACAACTGCAAATTTAGTTATTAATTTTAACGAGGCAGTTTCGGCGCAGACAGGAAATATAATTATTTATAAATCATCGGATGACTCTATTTTTGAAACAATAAGCGTTACCTCTAGTCAGGTAACTGGCACTGGCACAACACAAATTATTATTAATCCCTCGTCTGATTTTGTTTATGCGACGAGTTATTATATCTTTATAGATGCAACTGCTTTTGACGATATAAATGGGAATAGCTATGCTGGAATTCTCAATTCTAGCACTTGGAATTTTACCATTATGAACGACGATTCTGTTTCCTTAAGCCCTGATAGTTCTACTCCGGCAGCGATAGCTATCATTTTCTCTGCCCCAGCAGTTGGAAATGCGAATACAGAAAAATATATTCCTATGTATGAATCGGCTCAAATTGGCAGCGTCAGTTCAGAGGGTGTTAATCTGCTTGCTTATATTGGTTCCCAGGCCATGTTTAACGTTTTGGTAAGCAAAACAAACAATGCTCAAGAGCATGAATTAAAGATTGATAATTTAGATACTTTATATAAAAAAGTTTTATTTACCATATCTTCAGAACCCCAACAATTTGAACTAGATTTGGGTGGTAGTGCAGAAGTGGATTTGGATGGGGACAGCGTAAAAGATATTAGAGTAGTATTTGCAGATGTGTGGATTAACCGTGTTGAGGTTACAGTTTCTTCTTTGTTAGACAAAGGCAATGTTTCTGTAGATATAGATTCAGATGAATCATGTTCCAATTTATTTGTTAGAGATTTGAAAATAGGGATGTCTGGAGAAGATGTAAAAAATTTGCAAAAATATCTAAATAAAAATGGTTTTGTAGTTGCTCAGTCAGGATACGGTTCTGCAGGCAAAGAGTCGGATTACTTTGGTATAAAAACAAAACAGGCTTTAATGCAGCTCCAGCAATCCAAAGAAATTATAGTTGTTAAGTATGGCGATTTTGATGTTAATACTCGACAGCAATTAGGTTGTATGGCAGAGACCAAGAAGGAATCTTTTTTGTTCACCAAAGATTTAAAATATGGGATGTATGACGAAGATGTGAAATACTTACAAATATTCCTAAACAATAGTGGTTTTAATGTGTCAGAGACAGGGCCCGGGTCAAAAGGTGAAGAGACCATGTATTTTGGTTCAGGAACAAAAGAAGCTTTAATCAACTTTCAAAAATCTTACAAAATATTTCCAGCAAAGGGTTATTTTGGATCTATGACCAAAGAGATTGCTAATAAAATTGATTAGTATCCGGCGTCAATAGATGGGTTTTAGAAAGATAGGGGTAATCGCCCGCAAAAGATTTAGTGGTAAAACCGACCCTGGGAGCCGTGTCAGGCATCTGCCATGCTTAAAAGTCAAAACCTTTTTATAAGACCGGGTATGTTTTATTATGGGATGGACAGCGGAGCCTATACGTTGGTATTATACCAGTGTGTTTATTAATTTATTTTTTGGTTATTTTTAATTTAAAAATATATGGATACCTCTATTTATAAAAAAGTTATATTAGCGGTTAGTTTTTCTGGGTTTTTATTTTCCGGGTATTTAAGCGCGGTAAAATTTTTCACTTCGGCCTGCGCCTTGAGTGAGCCCTGTCCTTATTTTTTAGGCTACCCAGCCTGCTGGTATGGTTTTGTAATGTTTTCTGTTTTATTTATTTCTGCATTGCTTGGTATTTTAAAGATCTCCAAACTTAAAACTGTAGCGTTGATTCATCTTTTAGTTTCTTCCCTCGGCGTGCTCTTTGCTGGGTATTTCACTGTTCCAGAGATCGGTCGTTTATTATCCGGAGAGGGCCGCTACTTTCTTGGTCTTCCAACCTGTGCTTATGGATTAGTTTTTTATATTATTCTTCTTATTTTGGCTGTCATGTATTTAAAACGTAAGGAAACAGAAGTTTAATATTAAAAAATATGAAATGGTATAAAAAACAATTAGATCAGCTTAAAGCTTCAAAACCAGAGCTTTTTAATTCTGATAAAGAAGTCGGTGTAAAAAAATCCTCTGGGTATGCCATGGACGAAAGAAAAAAATGGGTTAATAAAAAGAAATTCCCTGACCCAGTAGCTGCTAGCAAGTTAACTCGCAAGAAGACAGATTTACCTTAAAATAGAGTAACCCGCTCTATTTTTTGATTTTAAAATCAACTGGAGTAAACATATTAATTGTGCTAGATTATATCTAGGCAGTGTATTATTTATGACAATTTTTAGCATATTTCTTATCGCTATTGCCCTGTCTTTGGATGCAGCGGCAGTGGCAGCTGCCAACGGGGCGCACCATCACCGTATGTCGTTTGCCAAAGCATTAAAAATATCCTTTTTCTTTGGTTTTTTTCAGTTTTTTATGCCCTTGGTTGGCTGGGTAATGGGGTCGGGGCTAGAAACAATAATTTCTAAATTTAGTCACTGGGTCGCTTTTTTCTTATTGGGAATTTTGGGTGTCAAAATGATTTTGGAATCGCTTAAGTCAGTTGATGAAAAAACAATTGATATACATAGTGTTAAAATTCTACTCTTGCTATCGGTAGCTACAAGCATAGACGCTCTACTAGTAGTTGGAACAACGCTTGCTTTGATGCCTGTAAATATTTGGCTGGCCTCCGTTATTATCGGTTTAGTAACCTTTGTTTTTTCTTTGGCTGCCATTTACATTGGTAAAAAATTTGGTGAAAAATGGGGTAAAAAAGCCGAGTTTGTGGGAGGGTTAATACTTATAACGATTGGCCTTAAGATTTTAGTAGAAAGTTATCTTTAATAAATAACTATGTTAAAAAAATTTTTATTATTCACTACCGTAATGGCGTTGTTTCCAGCCTTTGTTTTTGCTCAAACAGACAAAAATTTACAGCGACCAACTGACGACCGTGTTTTTAAAGCTAAAGTAATAAAAATAACAGAGGAAAAAGTTGTGTCTAGAGAAGATGGATCGGCAGCGGTGCAGCAAAATGTTCTTTTGCTTGGTCTGGAAAAAGAATGGAAAAATAAAGAAATTGCCCACTTGGGAATTTCTGAAATTGACGTGCTTAGTGCTAATACTTATAAAGTGGGTGACAAAGTTTTGGTTAGTGAAGTAAAAAGCATTGAAGGTGCAGTTGATTATTATATAGTTGACTTTGTGCGTAGTGGCTATTTATTTTGGCTAGCGTTTATTTTTGCCGTAGTTATTATAGTAATTGGAAAAAAGAAGGGTGTTAAAGCCCTGGTAAGTTTAATAGTAAGCTTTTTTATTATTATTAAATTTATTATTCCTAAAATTATAAGTGGCGGCAATCCATTGGTAGTAGGAGTGTTTGGGTCTTTAATAATCTTGGGCATTATTATATATCTAACAGAAGGATGGAAAAGAAAATCTCATATTGCTTTGGTAAGTGTGTTTTTCTCCCTGATTATAACTTTTGTATTATCTTGGATTTTTACTAGTTTAACCAGATTAACCGGTTTGGCACAGGAAGAAGCCGTATTTCTGCTAGGAGTAAATGGCGGTTCAATTGATTTTAGAGGCTTGTTATTAACCGGTATCCTGGTAGGAACAGTGGGTGTTTTAGATGATGTGGTAGTTGGCCAGATAGAATCTGTACGGCAAATTAGAAAAGCTAATCCAGAACTTACCAATAAGCAAATTTACAAATCAGCGTACGAGGTAGGGAATACTCATTTAGGAGCGATAATAAATACATTGTTTTTGACATATGTAGGTGCAAGTTTGCCGCTTTTATTGCTTTTTTATTTAAACCCAACTGGGCTTGTTACTTTTAGTCAAATTATTAATAACGAAGCCATTGCTACAGAAATAGTGCGTACTATTGTTGGTAGTATAGGAATAGCTTTATCCATTCCAATTTCAACATACTTAGCTACAGTTTGGCTAAAGGGCGGAGCTGTCGAGTGTGTTGAATAAAAGGCGTGGTAATTATGACAAAAGGTTGTATAATACATATTAGATAGTTTAATTCATTAATTTAATTTTATGCCATTGGAATTTTTAAAACATCTAAATTTTAAACCATTAAATATATTTAAAGCTGTGGTGTTGGGGATTTTCGGGGTGTCTGCTTTGGTATTTGTATTTAGCATGATTAATTCTTCTGTGCGCCCACTTCTAAAAGGTGGTATAGGAGAAGTGTCCTCGCCTATGTCTTATCCTGCTTACGATAGTGCGGCTGGATTTGCTAGTGAAGGAGCTATGTTTTCCAAAGGCGGTGTAGCTACCAGCCTCTCTTTGAGAAACATGTCGCCAATTGTTCCACCAATGCAGCAGGGCACAGTTGGTAATAATGCCGAAGATTTTGAAGTTACAGACTATAGCGCTTTTATAGAGACAAGAGACAAAAAAGAAACTTGTTCTCAAATCGCTGATTTAAAATCTCTTAAACATGTAATTTTTGAAGTTTCTAGCGAGTCAGACAGAAGTTGTAATTTTACCTTTAAAGTGGAACATGCTCGCGCGGCCGAAATTTTGGCCATAATTAAAAGTTTAAAACCAAAAGATCTTACCGAGAATACCCAAACAATAAAACGTCAATTAGATGACTTTACAAACCAAACAGATATTTTGAAAAAGAAGCTAGTTTCTATAGAAGAAACTTTGCAGAATGCTTTAAGTGCTTATGATCAGATTACGGCTTTGGCTGTTAAAACCCAAGACGCATCTAGTCTAGCAAAAATTATAGATAGTAAAGTTCAGTTAATAGAACGCCTTACTCAGGAGAGAATAAATATAAATCAGCAGCTAGATTATTTGGCAAGAGCCAAAGCCGATCAGATGGATAAGCTAGATTATACATTTTTTAATGTAAATGTTTATGAAAATAAATATGTAGATGTTAAAAATATAAAAGATTCTTGGAAGGCGGCAATTAAGGATTTCTTCTATAATGTTAATCAGGCTGTGCAGGATGCTTCCATAAATCTTTTGGCAGTTCTGTTTATTGCAATTCCATATATTATTTATTGCTTATTACTTCTAGTTGGCGCCAAATATGGCTGGAGATTGGTAAAATATATTTGGAAGAAATAAAAAATAAATTAGCGCCCATCCTAAACCTAGGGTGGGCGCTTTAGCTTTAGGTCTATTTTGTGTTTCTTTCCAGTGGAACAAAATATGCAGAAATAGTTTGTCCTTTATGTACCAGCGCTTCATCAATGGCCATATCTTTAATCAGTTCACCATCCACATAAAACAGCCAGTATAAGTTGGCGTCTTCCGACACATCATCAATAGATACGGCATAGATTTTTTCAGTGCCGTTTAGATTACGTTTTACTGTAACAACATTATGTTCTTGGATAAGAGTATCCAGAACCGTAGAGTTTCTATTTGCTACCGCTGTAGCAATATGTTCTGGCTCTCCAATAACACAATTTGGCAATATGCCGGCAACAACCATAGTAAATAGAACAGTTTTCATCCATTCTCTTCTGCGCATTTGGAGTTTCCTCGTTGATGGGTTGGTCTAAAAACACAAACACCCGCTTGCAGGCGAGTGTCGATCGATAAGCACTTTAGAAATGACTAAAATAATCATGTCTAAAGTGCTTAGAGATAACGATATGCTCCTGCTCGGGAGTATGTAACCTAAAATTTATATGATTCCATAATGAAGACCAGGCTTGTTCCCAAATTTGGGACTTTACTGTTGCGGCACAGCGAGGGGATTGAACCCTACTTCGACAGTACGGAATATTTTGAAAGGACTAAGTATAAGTTTACCGGGGAGTAAAAATAATAGCAAGAGGATTTTTTAACAAAAAACCACTCCAATTGTGTTGGGGTGGTTTTTACTTCATTGGGTACCATTATTTATGATATTCATTGAAATGGGCCAACTGCGTACGGGCAGTTGGCGGGCTTACGCGTCGCTCTTCTCCGTACAGAAGAGTTGGTGTGGGGCGCTAGAGCACGTGGCTCGTGCTCGCGTGCTTGGGGCTCGTGACCTCGGGCGGCGGGGTGGCGACCGTGGACTCGGCGGCCTCGGTCTGCTGCTCGGTCGGTCGGGTCGTTGGGCGCTGGGACTCGGTCGGGTTGTCGTAGCCGCGGCCGTCGACGTTACGGAGCAGGTCGTCGAGACCGTGGCCGCCGCCGAGATCGAACTCCATCGTGATGTCGCCGCCGAAGATCTGGCCGAGGAAGTTGCCGATGCCGGACTCGGATCCCCGGAGGATCTGCATGTCGATCGGCAGTCGGGTCGCCCGGATCTGCTTGAGCGCCCAGATCGCGTCCATCGGCTTGACCTTGCCGCTCATCACCAGATCACAGGCGATCTCGATGCCGAACGAGAAGGAGTCGATCGGGTTGAGGAGGCTCTCGAACGGGTCCAGGCCGCGGAACTTGAAGTGGCCGTGGTTCCCGTTCTTGCACATCACGAAGTTCTCCGTGCTGCGCTGGTAGTCGCGCGGGAGGCGGAACTTGTCCACCTGCCTGGCGACGTCGGCGATGCCGCTCACGAGGCGCGCGTACTCCGTCTGCTTCTGGATCTTGGCCGCGGTCTCGAACGAGATCTCGCCGGTTGCGGACAGGGTGCCCAGGCACAGGCGGGCGTCGTCCTGGGTCAGGACGGCGATCTGCTCCTCCATGCCAGCCACGATGATGAGGCCGGAGGGCAGGCGCAGCATGCTGGTGAGGCCGTTGTCGTCGCGGAGGAAGGTGCCGTTACGCATGATCTTCTTCATCAGATTGTCTCCCGAGTCAGCATCCGTTCTTGCGAACGTCCCCTAGTATGCTGCTCAAATTTGTTGTTATGTCGGGGAAGAAGCACTTTTTAAATAAAGTAGCTTTTTTCCATACACAACTTGTATATTTGTCTATAAAAAATAAAAACGTCTTTGCGACGTGTCATTATAGTATAAATTTTTTGTTTTGTCAAGAAGTGGGTGTTGGTTTTTATTTTATTTTAATTATTTTGTATACAGTTTCGTTGTTAGGGATTTGTATTGAATCGCCAATTTTATGCCCCAATAAAGCCGCCCCAAGAGGGGACATATGAGAAATAATACCTTTTTGTGGGTCTGTTTCAGAGGACCCAAGAATCAAATATGATTTTTCAGTTTTTCCATTGCCGATAGTTACAGTGTGTCCAATTCCAACAGTATCCATTTGTTTTTGTGGGTCAATAATTACAGCATGTTTAAGCTGGTTCTCTATGGTTAAGATACCTTGATTTATACCACGGAGCTTTCCTTTGGCCAGTTGGTATTCTACATTTTCGGAAAAGTCGCCTAGCTCTGCTAGTCTCTTTACTTCTTCGGCAGCTCTAGGTCGGCTATAATTTTTTAGCCTGTCCAGTTTCTGCTCCAATTCCTTTGCTTTCTCAGCTGTAAGCATTGGATCGGATTTCATCTGGCTATATTTTCCTGGTTTTCTATAAGGTACTTGCATACAAGTAGGATAGTATCATTTTTTTCGATTTTGGCAAAGTTTGGCTCGACCCCTTGTTTTTTATGGTAAAATATGGTAAGCTTATGCTTTGTAGGTTTAATAACTTAATATAAATATATGGGAAGCTTTAACCGAGACAATAGGTCTGGTGGAGACAGAGGCGGAAATAGATTTGGAAAAAGAGATTTTGGTGGCAAGAGTTTTGGTGGAGACCGCAAATTCGGTGGTGGTGGCAGCAGATTTGGCGGTAATAGCGGGCAATTTGGAAAACCAGAAATGCATGATGCTACTTGCAGCCAATGCGGCAAGCCATGCCAAGTGCCTTTTAGACCAAGTGGTGGCAGAGAAATTTTCTGCAGCAATTGTTTTAAAGACAAAAAGCACGACGGTCCAATGAGACCAGCCGGCGGTAACTTTGATAGACCAAGATTTGATAGCCGACCTAGTTTTGATAAAAAACCAGCGTTTGGTGGCGGAAGCAACAATAACGAACAGTTTAAACAACAGTTTGAAGCGTTGAATTCCAAATTAGATAAGATTTTAAAGGCTTTGTCTCCAGCAGTAGTTGCTAAAGTAGAGAGTGAAGAAATGCCAGTTCAGGAATCAAAAAAATCTAAAGATGTTTCTTCTAAAGTAAAAACATCTTCTAAAAAAGCAGCTGCAAAAAAGAAAAAGTAATCTCCTATAAAACAAAAATGACCCACAAAGGGTCTTTTTTGTTTGTTGTAGTATTGGTTCTTTGGTATTATATAAGTAGGAATAAGATAAATTAGTATGTTAGATAATCTATTTATTTTTGTAGTTTCTATCCTTTTGGTTATAAAAGGAGCTACGTTTGCAACCAAGTATGCCGCCCAATTGGCAGAGAGCTTTAGGTTGTCCAAATATACAATAGGTTTTATTGTGGTGGCTATTATTTCTATTTTACCGGAAACATTTGTAGCGATTAATTCTTCTTTGATTGGCATGCCTTCGTTTGGGTTGGGTACGCTATTTGGGTCAAATGTTGCCGACATGACCCTGGTCTTTACTATTATTATTTTATTTGCCGGTCGTGGTATAAAAATTAAAAGTGGTATTTTAGAAAAAAATAGAGCCTACCCGTTTTTACTTCTTCTCCCATTGGTTTTGGGTATGGACGGTTATTTTTCCAGAGTAGAGGGTTTGGCCTTGATTATTTTTGGAGCAGCTTTTTACTATACTGCTTTTAGAACTGGAGTAGAAGAATCCGCGGTTTCGCAAAATAAAAACAATCGCTACAAAAGTTTGTTTATGTTAATTCTGGGTATGGCTATACTGCTGGTTGGTTCTCATTTTACAGTAACATCGGCCGCTGCTTTTGCAAATATATTAAAAATTAATCCAATTTTGGTAGGTATGTTGGTGGTTGGTTTGGGCACTACGATGCCAGAATTATTTTTTGCCCTAAAATCTGTAAGAGGGCATGATGATGATTTGGCAGTGGGGGATATACTAGGTACGGTTCTAGCAGACTCTACAGTGGTGGTTGGAATTTTGGCTCTTATAAATCCTTTTTCTTTTCCGCAGAAAATTATATATATAACCGGATTTTTTATGGTGATGGCATCCGTTATATTATTTATTTTTATGCGTTCTGGGCGCACGCTTTCCAAGCGAGAGAGCTATGGACTTCTGATTTTTTGGTTAATCTTTGTGACTGTAGAGTTTTTGGCCAATAAATAAACACTGCTTAAGGCAAGAAGTATAGAGGCACACCCAAGTTTTTAATATCGTTTAGTCTAAAATCTAAAACTTTACGTCCGACAAAAACAGCTACGACACCATGATCAATTTGTGAAAGTTGTTGAACGTTGTCTTGTAACATTCCTTTACGGGCAATAAAGTTTAGAGTAAGTTCTGGCAGCTGCTCATCTTTTAGGTTGGTGTTTATATTTCTAATTGTATTTTCCGCATCTTCTTTTATTTGTTTCAATAATTCTGGGGAGTAGCGGTCTTCTAAGCATAGTAAAATTGTCATTTGTTCGATGTTGTGTTTGCTGGCCCAGTTCGCAGCCAAATCAAGTCGAGGTAAAAATGAGTGTCCGCGAGTGGCCAGAATAACACACGGTATGCTCCCCAGCTCTATTTTTTTATCATCAGAAATAGGTTCGGCAACTCGTAATTTTTTGGCTACCCAAGGAGTAAGAATAGGTTCTATGATAAGTGTAAGCAGGATAACCCACATACCAATTGGCACTAGGCCTCTTATATCTCCAATCCCTAAACTGGCAATAGTTACCATAAGTACTGCCGGAATGGCACCGGTTTCACGCACAAAAGAGATAAAAAATATTTCTTTCCAAGCAAATTTTTCTTTGCCAAAAAAAGAAAACGGTCCAAGCGCGAGTATTACAGTAAGAGGGCGGATTAAAAACATGAAAATAAAAGCAGCGGCAATACCAATGCCGGCATAATGGATCAATTCCTGAGTGTCTACCAGTGCGCCTAGCAAGATAAATATTGTTGGTTTAAAGAAACCATCAATTACATGGTTAAAGAAGCGTTCGGTTTCGTGCAAATGTTTAGTCAGGTTTAGGAGTAAGCCCGCAATAAAAGCCGATAAATATCCGCTTCCACCCAGCGAAATGGCAATAGTAAATATTATAACCGGGATAAATAAAAAGAAGGCAGAGTCAGCTTCAAATTCTTTTTCGTGTCCTTTTTTGAAGCGCTGTAGGATTTCTAGACAAACATATCCGATTATACCAAGTAGGACACCGAAAGAAATTTGTCTTAGTAAAATTAGTCCGCTTTGAGGAGTAAAGACCATTTTGTACCAATCACCAACGTTATTTGTGGCAACGCCGGTAGCGATAATTCCAAGGAAAGCGATAGTCAAAAGAGTGCCGGTGACATCTGTAACTGCGCTTTCGGAGATAATAATATCTTTGGTGGAACGGTTATTGAAACGTAATCTTTTTAGTACTGGTATAATGGCTGCCGGATCCGTGGATGCAAGTATGGCGCCGAGTAGCACAGCTACCATCGTAGGTATGGATAAGCCGAACAGTTTATTTAAAATACCTATGGTTGTAGAAAAAAGAAAAGCTGTGAGTAGTAATCCGGGAAAAGAAAGGGAAAATATTTTGAGAAATAATTTTTTGAAATTAGTAAATGGAGTTTCTAGTCCGCCGCTAAATAAAATAAGTGTGGCGCCAAAACCTACTAATGCGCCCAGCACCTCGTGATTTTCTGTGATAGGATACAAAAGTTCGTGACCAGCGATACCAAAAAATATAGCAATAACAAACGATGGCAAAGAAGTTACGTGAGATATATAAAAAACTATAAAACTAAGAGCGAATATAGAGCCAACCAGAAAGAATATCATGATTAATCTGTGTTCGGCGTTTGATTCAAAGAAGTGGTAGAGTTGCGGAGCTAGGTTGGAAATGGTTATTACCGTGGCCAAGCCAAGCAGAGTGCCAAATATTGGCCTAGTTTTTTTCAGAAACATAAGTTAATTGTTAAATTAAGCGTATGTAATTATACTGCTGTAGTTTATAAACTTCAAGTGTTTTTACAATTTAACAAAAAAGCCACCCGTCACCAAACCTTCATATTTGAAAATCTGGTGACGTTAGGGCGGCTTTTCGATCCTCCTTAACGTATAGTTGTGGCCTTGTTCAAGCCATTCCCCAAGAGTATTTTTTCCGGCGCCAGACCAGCCAGATGGTGGTAATAATTACTCCGGAAATAACCCAGGATAATTTAAGGCTCGCGTCCTCGCTAATTTTGATATATTGGTTGCCCTGAACAAACAGGGCGACGAAAGGCCACAGCATGTAGCCCATCACGTAGCCAATAAATAGCACAAACTCTAGGTAGACAATTTTCCAGATGGTTTGTTTCATTTTGTTTCTCCTGGCAGAGGTTACCTATATACAGGATATCTTTAATCCGGTTGTTGGTCAATCCAAACACTTGTTAATTTTGTTTTACTTGGGTATACTACATCGAGTCTAATTTTATATATTTTTTTAATCTATAGGTGGCTAAAGCCACATATATACTCATTCGTTCGCAATAAGTTAAATACATTTAATTTATTGGCTCATTCATTTCGCATATGGACGCTCAAACAGCCCTTTGGATTGTATTCGGAGTTGTAATTGCAGGGTTTTTAGCTTTGGATTTGGGCTATTTTAATCGCCAAGTTCATAAAGTTGAATTAAAATCCGCCGTTAATCAGTCTTTGTTTTGGGTTGCAATTTCTCTTGGGTTTGGTTTTTTGATATTTTTATTTTTGAGCAAAGAATTGGCCGCAGAATTCCTTAGCGCGTATGTAACAGAAAAGATGCTTTCGGTAGACAATCTGTTTGTTATCATGCTTATCTTTAGTTACTTTAAGCTAGAAGAAAAGTATCATCACCGTGTGTTGTTTTGGGGTATTATGGGGGCGATAGTTTTCCGTGCCATATTTATTGGCTTTGGTTCCATTATCATTAGTCAGTTTCATTGGGTGTTGTATATATTTGGTGCCCTGCTTCTTTATACAGGTATCAAGCTTTTGCGCGACAAAAAAGAAGAGCATGTTGATTTTGAAAAAAATCATATTATTAGATTGGCGCGAAGATTTTTGCCATTTTCTCCAAATCACCATGGTGGTAGGTTTTTTGTTAAGGAAGGCGGCAAAGTAGTTCTAACATCTCTGTTCTTAATCATGTTATTAGTAGAAGGTACAGATATTATCTTTGCTGTAGATTCTATCCCGGCCGTATTTGCTATTTCTCAAAATCCATTTATAGTTTTTACTTCTAATATATTTGCTATCATGGGTCTTCGTGCTTTGTTCTTCCTTATCGAAAGTGTGTTGCACAAGTTCCACCATTTACAAAAGGGTCTAGCCTTTATCCTTCTCTTTATTGGTCTCAAGATGATATCAGGTATATTTGATTTTCATCTTTCTTCCATTATATCTTTTGGTATAATCATGTTTGCCCTGGCTTCGTCTATTGTTTTATCTATTATTTTTCCTAAAAAAATTTAAACTGGGGATTATAATTAATGCATATGTTATTTAAAAAAGCATATCGTTTCGGTGACAAGCTAGAAGACAAGGTTCGTGGCAAGCTTAGCCATTTTCCTATCATTTATGCGTTCTTCGGTGGGGCTGGTGTAATTATTTTTTGGCGTGGAATTTGGCATACTGTGGATTATGTCATGGAATACTTTTTTGCCACCCAAGATATTGCTTCAGCTCAAAATATGCCGCATATGGTTTGGTGGGACGGTCCGTTATCCATTATGGTAGGGGCGGTTATCTTGTTACTAAGCGGGTTGTTTGTTACTAGCTTTATTGGTAATGAGATTATAATCTCTGGGTTAAAAGGCGAAAAGAAAATAGCAGAGAAAACAGAAGAGGATATAAAAGTTGATTTAGAGGAGAGCATAAAGATGAAGCAGGAAATGCATGCAATTGATAAAAGATTAGATAGAATAGAGTCTTTATTAGAAAAAGATAGGCCTAGCAAAGGTGTTTAACGGCTAACGTTAGGGCAAACGAGCTTTGCACTATTGACTTTTATTGAAAAATAGAGTATACTATTCATAGTTAGTTTAACAAATTAACCTAAATTATATGCCAGAGAATGCTGGATATAACCCAGACAATGACGCAAAAGCAAAAGCTGCTTTAGAGCAGGCAGAAAGTCTAGTCGCTCAAGAAGAAGCAGAAAGAGCTAAAGCTCAAGAAACCGGGGATCAAAAGTTAGATTTAGATGATAGTGATCTTGATGGACTCCTTGAAGGATTCGGTGATGATAAGGGAGAAGATGAGTAGAGCGTTTTAAAAAATAATCACAGGTGGAAAAGTAGTCGATTTCTAGCCGGCGATCAATTTATTCACGTATACCAAAAAATATGACAGGTACAATCAAAAGCCTTATCGTAGAAAAGAATTTTGGATTCATTACTCCTGAAGATGGTTCGAAAGATATTTTCTTTCACGCATCTGCTTTGAGTGATGGTCTACAATTTTCTGATTTACAAAAAGGAGACAAAGTTTCCTTTGATGTAGAAGAGTCAGAAAAAGGACCTCGCGCTGCTAATGTAGTTCGCGCTTAATACCCTTTGACTTACAAAGCAAAAATCCACCTTTCGGGGTGGTTTTTTGTTTTTCTCTTTCGAGCTAGAAAAACATGTCTGGACGAGTTGTAGCGAGCAAAGGCGATTCTTTTCCTATGTAGTTTTTATGACTTTTTATTTATGGCTAAACTAATTACAAATAGTATCAAGGCCGACATAACTATAGTTGCCCCGGTGGGTAGGTTTAAGTAGAAGGAAGCAAATAATCCGGTGGTGACCGATAGTATAGATATGCCAACACTATAAAAAAATGTTTTGAGAAAACTCTTTCCAAATTGAGTGGCTGCCAAAACTGGAATTACCATGAGTGCGCCCACAAGCAGTGCGCCCACTATTCGCATGCTAATAGATATTGTAACTGCTGCCAGTATCATTAGGGTTAAGTTTAAAAATTTTATAGGCAAGCCATTAGCTTGAGCTAGCTCTTCGTCGTAGGCGGTAATAAAAAATCTTTTAAACAATGTGTAGATAATTATAATTATAACAAAACCAAATCCGCCCATTAGGCGTAAATCGCCGGCAGATACGGTGGTGATGCTTCCAAACAGATAAGTAAATATATTTACATTCAAACCTCTACTTAAACCAAAGATAATTAAAGATAAGGCCAATCCGCCGGATAAAAATAATGTAAGAATAGATTCTCCAAATATTTTTTTGGCATGCCTTAGTTTTTCCATGCCGAGGGCGGCTACAACAGATACGCCGATGGCTGTGATAATAGGGTTTATACCTGCCAACAATCCCAGAGCCACGCCAACTAGCGATACATGAGATAGGGTGTCTGTAAGTAGAGAGTATCTTTTTACTACCAAAAAAATACCAATAGATGGCGCTAGTATAGATATAATAAAGCCGGCTACAAAAGCCCGGAGCATGAAATCGTATTGGAAAATTTCTAACATATTATTTGCCGTGATGGATATGAGTTACGTTTTTTCCATAAAGTTCCTCGATCGTATTGCCTTCATGCATAAGTTCTTTGGCACCATAACAAAACAAACCGCGGTTTAGGCACAGCACGGTTTTTATTTCTGTAGTAATAGTATCTATATCGTGTGATACAAATAGAATGGTAAGGTGGTTTTTGGTGTTTAGATCTTTGAGGAAAGAATAAAAATCTTTTTGGGACACGATATCTACGCCTGTAAACGGTTCGTCTAAGATTAGTATTTTTGGGTCGCTAGCCAGAGCTCGGGTTACATAAACCCGCTGTCTTTGTCCGCCAGACAGACTGCTCATTAGTCTGTTTTTTAGGTTGCTAATGTTAGCCATCTCTAGTGCTTTGTCTATGGCCTGTTTATCTTCTTCGGTTATATCTCCGCTCAGCCCCTTTTTGGCTATTAGGCCACTTTCTACAATCTCGTAGACCGTAGCTGGGAAGGAAATATTTTCTTGAGCTATGCGTTGAGGTACATAACCAATCTCTGAACGATGTTTTAGTTTTTGCAGGTCTGTGCCAAAAATTTTGATAGAGCCTGATTGGGGGTTTAGTAGCCCAACCAAGATTTTGAGCAAAGTAGTTTTACCTCCGCCATTGGGACCGATAATGCCTACGTAGTCTCCTTTTTGTACGGCAAAAGAAATATTTTCTAGAACAGAAATATTGTTGTAAGAAAAATTTAGATTGTTTACTTCAATAACAGGTTCTACGGACATACCAAGGCAGTTTTTAGGTTTTGTAAATTATTTCTCATTACACTTATATAGTTTTGACCATTTTGAATTTCTTCCTTTGTTAATCCTTCTATTGGGTTCAATACAAGAGTTTGCGCACCAATTTCGTTGGCAATGGTTTGTGATAGTTTTTGATCCACTACTGTTTCAAAAAATATATATTTTATATTTTTTTCTCTGGCCAGATTGGATATAGCTGCTATTTGTTTAGGAGAAGGTTCTTCTTCTGGCGATAGTCCTAAAATATGAAAGGTAGTTAGGCCATAATGATTAGCCAGATAAGCAAAAGCGTCGTGGGTAGTAATAATTTCGCGTGATTTACAGTTTGTTAAACCAAGTTTAATTTCTTGGTCTAGTTGTAAAAGTTTTATTTTGAATGTATCTCTATTTTGATTATACTCTTTTGTGTGAGCGCTATCAATTTTTATTAGGGCGTCGGCGACAATGTCTGCCTCTTTGGCGGCATTAGTTGGGTCAAGCCAGAAATGAGGATCGTATTGTTCGTCGGGTGAGCTCGGATTGTTAATTTTCAAGTTTCCAAGATGGTCGCTCATTTTTATGGTAGCTACGTTGTTGGCTGTTAATTCGGGTATAATTTTTTCTGCCCAAGCGTCTACACCTTGGCCGTTTAATATAAATAAATCCGCAGTATAAATTTGAGCCATATCTCTGGGAGTTGGTTCAAACTCGTGCGGTTCGGCGCCTGGGGGAGTGATGTTAATAACGTTTACATGTTCTCCACCAATATTTTGAGCAAAATCCGCCAATGGATAAAAACTAGCAACAATGTTTATTTTGTTTGTGGTGTTGTTTGCGGTAGGCGAAGGTTGTCGGCTAATAGCAACAAAAACAGCGATAGTCACAATTAGAGCGGGGATAGCTAGTAAGTATTTATTTTTCATAATCAAAATGAGTGAGTGAAATAATCAAAATATTTTGATTATTTATGAACGAATGAGATTATATGGACTTTAGCCCATATACATAGAATTATGTAAGATTAACTATTATTATACTAGCACAGGTTTTAAATACTTGCAAGTAAGTTGCATTTATGATATAGTCTGGTTGTATGCAATGTATTGAACACTCAACTCAATCAAAGGCTGTTTTGCAAGAAGGAAAGCTCAGGGCTACTTCCGCGCGTTTGGCATTGTTAGAGATTTTTAGACATACCCAAAAACCAATCAGTGTGGGTGATCTTTTTGTGATGCTAAAAAAATTAGGAGTAGACAAGGTTACCCTATATAGAAACGTAGAATCCCTAGAAAAATTGGGGATAATTAGACAAGTAAGATTAAAGGACAGGCAGGCGTATTATGAGCTTGCTAACCATGGACACCATCATCATGTGGTCTGTACTAGTTGTGGCAAGATAAAAGACATGTCTGGTTGTGGTATAAATATTGTGAATAAGCGTTTTTTAAAAGTCTCAGGATTTACCAAAATCACCGAACACTCATTGGAGTTTTTTGGTGTTTGTTCTTCCTGTGCAATTAGCGAGAGTAAAAAATAGGTTAGCTACGTATTGTTTGTGGGCTTTATCCGAAGACCAAGACTTTGTCGCTATCTTCTACCATTTTTAGTAAGCCTGTCATGGTAGAAACAGGGCATACATTGGATTCTTTTTTGCCACGAATTTCTAAGCAAGTGCCGCAAGCGTATAAATCTCCTTGTAGTTTTTTGTATTCCACAATTTTATTAGAAATATCAAAATGTTCAGTGTCCGTAATAGTATCAAGCTCAGATCCTTCGCTCATTAAAAAGATTGTGACAGAATGGTTGGCTTTGAGTGATGTGATGCCAAAGCGAAAGGTATTCCATATATGTTCGGGGTTATTTGATTGCAATATGATACCAATTTTCATAGATTATTAGCTTGTTAATTAGTAAGATTATTTATTTTAAGTTGTCTGTGGGTGTGTTAGTATTATTTTTTGTAAAAAATAATTTTATAAAATATATTACGCCGACAAAAATTAAGAATATGACAATAGAGTATAAAGCGATGTTCGGAGATGGGGCGGGTGGGCTAGAGATATCTCTCTCTATTTTAATGTCATACGATATAGAAAAGTTTTTAAAGCCATCCATACTTTTTGGCTCCCCGGTAAGTTTTACGGTATAAGTTCCTTTATGAGGGAAGGTGTAGGGGATTGCCGGGGCAAAAATACCTCGGTAGGATGTTTTGCCTGTAGCGAGCGGAGAAGAAAAAACGGTTTCGCCGTTGTCTATAACAGATGCTGTGCAATTACAATCTTCTGCTTTAAACCTTTTTTCTGTATCATTAATCAAAAAAAGTATTTCGGACGGTTGTCCGGCTACGGGTTTCTCATCCGGATTTATATGAATAAGAGCACTTATTGTGCCCTCTGCTTTTAGTTCATGCGCCAAAACTTTTGGAGTGGGAAAGTGTGCGCTAGATCCAAACAGTATAATAATGTTGGTAAGTAGAAATCTTGTGAGAAAGGTTGAAAATATTTTCATATACGAAATGAGAGAGCGAAATAATGAGCTTGCTCAATTATTTCCGAGCGAATGAGTATATATGCGGCTTTAGCCCCTATAGTATTGTAAAATATACTACATATTGTAGTAGGCTGCACTATAGTTGTCAAAGTTTTTTATCCCCAGTAAGCGTACTATTTGCAATATCGTGTTGAAAAGTTTGAAGCTTAATGATAAAATAAATTTGTATGAAAAAAATACTCTTTTCTTTGTTTACAATTTTTGTCTTTGCTTTTTATGTTGTCTATCAACGTTTTACTTGGGATTCTTCGGGAATAAAATTGCGACCGCCGATGATGAATCAAAGCTATGGCGGTAGTACACAAATTCCTGCTATGGGTATGGGAATGATGCGCGGTTATCGCGATGGAAAATACCTAGGTGTTAGTGCAGATGCCTACTATGGCCGTGTGCAAGTTGCCGCTATTATAGAAGGTGGTTATATTATCCACATTCAATTTTTGGATTTTCCACAAGAACAAGACACTTCTAAAGCTATAAACGGTATGGCGGTGCCTATTCTGGAGCAAGAAGCCATAGCCGCTCAAAGTGCTGAAGTAGATATAGTATCTGGGGCTACTCAGACTAGCAAAGCATTTAAGCAGTCGCTCGCTTCGGCCTTGATTCAAGCGAAACTATAATTTCATGTTGCAGACTAGATTATTAATGGGCATGCCAATAACTGTAGAGATAGTGGATGTTGGTGTGGAAGAAAGATTTTTTGATGAGGTATTTTCTTATTTTGATTATGTAGATAAAAAATTTAGTACATACAAAGACAATAGCGAGATAAGCAAGATAAATAGAAAAGAAATACAGGAAGTTGATTTTAGTCCGGACATGAAACAGGTTTTTCAATTGTCTGAAGAAACAAAAAAAATAACCAAAGGATACTTTGATATAAAATCCAAAGACGGGCAGTATGATCCATCTGGTTTGGTAAAGGGTTGGGCAATACACAACGCAGCGCAAATTTTAATTAGGCACGGTTTTGTAAATTTTTATGTAGAAGCGGGTGGTGATATACAGGCCCATGGCAAAAATAGCCACGGCGAAAACTGGAGAGTCGGCATACGCAATCCTTTAAATCAAGAAGAGATAATAAAAGTAATTGGATTAAGCGGAAATGGTATTGCTACTTCCGGCACATATGTGCGAGGGCAGCATATCTATAATCCGCATGATATAGAAAATAAAATTTTAGATATTTTAAGCCTTACGGTTATTGGCAAAAATGTATACGAAGCGGATCGGTTTGCTACAGCGGCGTTTGCGATGGGTAAAGATGGTATATATTTTATAGAAGAGTTTCCGGGGTTAGAGGGTTATATGGTAGATAAAAACGGAATTGCTACCATGACTACCGGTTTTAAAAATAACGTATTGGAATAATATTATGTTAAAAATTATAGATAATTGGCTTAATCAAATAACAATGTACAGGCTTATACTTTATTATGTATCGGGTCTTTGGTTTGTGGCGCTTGTATTAAGTATTTTTAAATTGCTTCCATACACCCCTGTAGAGTTTGTGGTATCCGCTGGTTTTATTATGGGTATTTGTTTGGTGGCCAATACCGTGTTTGCGCGCGTGTTTGGCGCGCCAGCTAACACAGAATCTGTTTATGCCACCGCCCTTATTTTGATTCTTATCGTTTCACCTACGAAATCCACCAGTCTCCTGCCGTTTTTGGGTTGGGTTGCTTTTTGGTCTATGGCTTCCAAATATATTTTGGCCATAAACAAAAAACACATTTTTAATCCGGCGGCTTTTGCTGTGGCGCTTATGGCGCTTACCATAAATAGGTCAGCCAATTGGTGGGTGAGCAGCATTTATTTATTGCCATTTGTTTTGGTGGGTGGTCTGCTTATGGTGCGAAAAATCAGAAGATTTGACATGGTTTTGAGTTTTTTTGGCGCAGCTCTATTATCTATAGTCGGTCTTAATGTTTTAAAGGGCAACAATCCATTATTTGTTTTGGAAAAAATATTATTCTATTCTCCAATTTTATTTTTTGGTTTTGCTATGCTTACCGAGCCTATGGCAACCCCTCCTACCAGAAAGCTTCGCATGCTTTATGGGGCGCTAATTGGATTTTTGTTTAATCCAGTGGCGCATATCGGTTCGTTTTATTTTACTCCGGAAATTGTTCTGCTTACGGGTAATATTTTTTCTTACATTGTTAGTCCAAAAGAAAAATGGGTTTTGCAACTTAAAGAAAAAGTGTTGTCTGCTGCCAGTGTGTACGATTTTTGGTTTAAAACAGATAAAAAATTAAACTTTAAACCGGGGCAGTATATGGAATGGACTTTGGGGCACGAGTCCCAAGACGTTAGAGGTATGAGACGATATCTAACTATTGCTTCTTCTCCTACCGAAGAGGGGCTAATGATTGGTGTTAAATTTTATCCAAATTCAAGCAGTTTTAAACAATCAATGCTGTTTTTAAATGAGGGTGACCAGATAATTGTTTCTCAGTTAGCCGGAGAGTTTGTAATGCCAAAAGATACTTCTAAAAAACTTGTTTTTATCGCCGGCGGCATTGGCATTACGCCGTTTAGAAGCATGATAAAATATATGCTAGATAAAAATGAAAAAAGAGATGTTATTTTACTGTATTCAAATAGAGCGCCTAGCGACATTGCTTACAAAGATATTTTTGATCAAGCCGAAAAGAAACTGGGGATGAAAACTATATATACAGTTACAGATCAGCCATGCCCGAAAGATTGGACGGGTGAGAACTGTTTTATTGATGAGATGATGATAAAAAAAGCAGCGCCGGATTACAAAGAAAGAATTTTTTATATTTCCGGAACTCATGCAATGGTAGTTGCGTTTGTGGAAGTTTTGCAAAAAATGGGTGTACCAAAAAGAAATATCGTTCAAGATTTTTTCCCAGGTTTTTAGGTAGATGTTTTCAAATTGTAAAGTTAGTAATTGTGTATGCAACCCGTTTTACAATCAATTATATGCAGGCCGTCATTTAAAGATATTTTTTCTCTGCCCGCTTTGTTTAAACAGGCTGTGGCTACAGATTTTGCTTTTTATAGCGACAAAGTTAAAAAGAGAATACTACGAAAAAACTCTTTGCGTCGTTTATTTTCTGCCAAGCTGCGCAAGCAGAGAGTGGTGTTTGTTGCCAAAGTAGATGGGAAATGTGTTGGTCTAATTATTGCCAGCCATAATGCAAATATTGGTATCGTGCATTGGGTCTTTGTTTTAAATGAATATAGAAACAAAAAAATAGGGTCTAATCTTTTGCGCGAAGTGGAGTTGGAAATGAAAAGACTGGGTTGTCATAAGATAACTCTGACTACGGAAATAGCACCCGAATTTTATAGAAATTTAGGTTATACCGAAGAAGGCCTCTTAAGGAAACATTGGTGGGGGCAGGATTTTAGTATCATGAGTAAAGTTTTGTAGGTTTTTTTAAAAAAAAGAAGAGCCTATTACCGGGCTCGGGGTCGGTCCACCCGTTTGTGGCTCTTTGGCCTGTGTTAGACCCAGGCGGGGGTCTTATTTTAGTTTGTTGCGAGATATTACTTTGCCAGTGCCACAATTAGGATAATTACATCCAGAAAGAGGTGGGTTTTTATGTATGAGGCTGATGCAGTGTCTTCCTCGGCGTAAATACTCGCCAGAACGAACGAAATGCTGGTCATAAAGACGATGACAAGTGTTACGTCTATAACCGTGGACGAGCCTTTCGTTAGTCCTGTAATCAGCAGGATTACATCCAGAAAGAGGTGAAGCTTAACGTAGTTAGCCAGTCTAACGGCATCTTCCTTGGTTGTGCCTGTCCGAATGGCCAAAAAGCTTGCGATAAAGATGGCAATGAGCGCTATGTTCATCCCCATGACTGCTTCTCCTTAGGCCTTGTTCTGTAGGGTACAGAAAGCAAGGTTTTGGTACGATTTTTCCCCTCAGGATACCGTTAAATAGTATCATTTTTAGGCCTTTTTGTCAATTTGAACCACCCGCAAATTGCGGCTTTTGTATAGGTGTGATATACTTTGTTTTATATATGGGCTTGGCCGCATATATTCTCGTTCGTAAATAACTAAACAAGTTTAGTTATTTAACTCACTCATTTCGATTATATTAAAATATATTCTCATTCGTTCGGAAGCAACCAAGCAAGCTTGTTATTTCGCTCACTCATTTCGATTATGAAAAAAGTACTTCCGCTTGATGAAAAATTGGTGGTCAGAATGATGAACAAGTTTGATGCTCAGGTCATTGCCTCTGATTCCAAAGAAAAGCTGGCCAAACCAGAGGTAAGAGCTAGTATGATTGAGCAGGCGGTAGATGAAATATTGGCTACTAAAAATAGCATCCATTTAGTAAATCGTGAAGCGTATATACAAGCTGTGAGCAGTCGTTTATTTAGAGAAGAAAAAATAGTAGAAATGGGTGAGGGTGCCTATTTGGAAATGATGAAAGGTGCAAGAGCGGCCGAGCTCAGGGCTCCGCAGGAAGGTGAAGGTTATCTAAAGAATAAATAACTTTTAATCAATCTTGAAAATTATATGCCAACAGTTTCAAAAAAACAGATATATATAGCCATAGCCGCTGCTTTGTTTATAATAGTTTTATACTTTGTTTTTAGAAACAAAGATGGCGCTTCCGAAAATCAGACCGGAAATTTACCTGGTATGGAAAGTCAGGATTCTTTTGCTACTTCTACCAGCTCAACTTCTCCAGCCACTACTGCACCGAAGAAAAGCATAACACCTACAAAAACAACACAGCCACCGCTCTCTGCTACCCAAAGATATTTGGATGCAATTAGAATGTACAAAAATGTTGGTTATTATTTCCAATTCGTAGACTGTCATGGTTTGCCTGGCACCATTACTCTAAAAAAGGGCAAGAAATTTATGTTGGACAATCGAGACCCGGAATCCCATAAGATTGCGATTGTGGGTGGTCAGAGCTTTACCATTGGCGCTTACAACTTCGCTATTGCTACCGCGCCTTCTACTGCTGGCACTCATTATATAACTTGTGATGGGGGTGGAGCCGCTGCTATTGTGGTGCAACAGTAGGTTTTATTCCAAACTATTTATATCAAAAACAGCTTTGAATAAGAGCTGTTTTTGATTATAGAGCATTTGCCAAGCTGGTATATTTTTAGTAGAATATTACCTATATGTCTTTATCAATTGAAGAAGTAAAAAAGATTGCTCAGCTTTCTAGAATTAAATTAACTTCGGAAGAAGAGCAAAGACACGCCGTTACCATTTCGGCTGTTTTAGATTACATGAAAATTTTAAATGAAGTTGATATAAATGGTGTAGATCCTACTTTTCAGGTAACTGGTTTAGAAGACGTGATTCGAGTGGATGAATCAAGGGATTGTAATATTATAAAAGAATTAATGGCGCAAATGCCAGAAATAGAAAGCAACGAGCTGGTTGTGCCAGGCGTGTTTGCCGAAGTTATTGAAGAATAGGAATTAAAGTCCATAAAATCTTTATGCAATTAAACGAACTTACAATCAAAGAAGCACAAGAAGGCTTGAGAAGCAAAAAATTTACGTCTGTAGAATTGACTAAAGTGTGTTTGGATAGAATAAAGGCAAGAAACAAAGATGTTAATGCTTTTATTACTGTTTGCGAAGAATCTGCATTAGAAGAAGCGCGCGTAGCCGATGGTTTGTTAAGTTCCGGCCAAGATAGTCCGCTTACTGGTATTCCTTTTTCTGTAAAAGACGCTATTTGTACCGCCGGCGTGCGCTCCACCGGCTCTGCCAAAATTTTGGATAATTATACACCGCCTTACGACGCAACTGTAATTGGTAAAATTAGAAAACAAGGTGGGGTTTTAGTTGGAAAAAATAACTGTGATGCGTTTGGTCATGGTGCTAGCAATGAAAATAGTATGTATGGTCCGGTAAGTAATCCGCATGATTTGTCTAAAGTTGCTGGCGGCTCATCCGGAGGTTCGGCAGCAGCCGTGGCCGACAATATGTGTATTTATTCTATTGCCGAAGATACAGGCGGTTCTATTCGCCAGCCGGCTAGTTTTTGTGGAGCATCCGGTTTTCGTCCAAGCTATGGTCGTAATTCTCGTTTTGGAATTATGCCAATGGCTTCTTCTCTAGATACTGTTGGTCCAATCACCAAAACAACTTATGATGCCGCCTTGGTAATGAGCCAGATTGCCGGACAAGATATCTTGGATGGCACAACACTTCATGATTCTGTACCAAATTATTTGGAGAAAATAAATGAAGACTTATCTGGTTTGCGTGTAGGAATTCCAAAAGAATACTTTGAATTAGAAGGACTAGATAGCGAAGTAAAAGAAATTACTGCCAAACAAATTGATAAATTAAAAGAATTAGGATGTAAGGTAGAAGAAGTAAGTTTACCGCATACGAAATACGCTATTGCTGTGTATTATATTTTGGTACCTTGCGAGGATAGTTCCAATTTGGGCAGGCTAGACGGTATACGATATGGTGTCAGGCAAAAAGGCAAAGACCTTTACGACTTGTATGCAGGGTCTCGTGCAACCGGTTTTCCAGAAGAAGTGAAACGCCGTATTCTTATTGGTACGTATGCTTTGTCAGCCGGTTATTACGACGCATATTACAAAAAAGCCCAGACCGTACGTACTTTAATCAAAAGGGATTTTGATGAAGTTTTCAAAAAAGTTGATTTACTTATTACTCCAACTTCTCCATTTCCTGCTTTTGGAGTGGGAGAAAAAAAGGACGATCCACTTGCGTTATATATGGCCGACGTTATGGTATCTCCAGCAGCTATCGCGGGTGTGCCAGCCTTGTCTGTGCCTTCGGGCAAAAATTCAGCTGGTTTACCGGTAGGTGTACAGATTATCGGTTCTAGATACGGAGAAGAGAAAATTTTTAGAGTAGGTTCTAAATTAGAAATAATTAATTAATTTATGCCTAAGTCTTCTAAAAATATTTCTGTTTCCGAAGAGTCGGTAACAGAAAAAAGAATGGGTCCTATTTTGGCCGGTGAAGTGGTTAACTATAGGGATAGTTGGAGAATCTTTAGGATTATTACCGAATTCGTAGAAGGGTTCCAATTTTTGAGTGAATTAAAAAGAGAAGTTACTATCATGGGTTCGGCTCGTCTTCCGGTAAATAATAAATATTATAAAATCGCCGAGGATTTGGGTAATTTGCTTGGAAAACATGGCTTTACCACTATTACTGGTGGCGGTCCTGGTATTATGGAAGCGGCCAATAAAGGGGCATTTGAGGCCGGGGGCGAATCTGTGGGGTTAAATATCCAGCTTCCGTTTGAGCAGCGCATGAATCCATATGTCAAAAAATCAGCCGCCTTTTTTTATTTTTTTAGTCGCAAGGTAATGCTTACTGGTCCGGCCAACGCCTTTGTGTTTTTTCCTGGTGGCTTTGGTACCCTGGATGAATTTTTTGAAGTTGTAGACAATATGGAAATGGGGAATATGCAGAAAGTGCCGGTGATTTTGGTTGGAAAAGAGTTTTGGGAGCCGGTCGTTAGTTTTTTAAAAGCAAAATCAGCCCGCGAAGCGCATTCAGTAGATGAGACAGAGGTAGATAGATGGCATATCGTAGATAATGCCGAGGATGCTTTTGATTTAATTAAAAATATTTCGGATGTACCTGCCTGCGATATAGATCCGAATAATTTATTTTGCCAAGGGGGAAGAGATTGGAGTATTTTTAGAATCATGGCCGAGCTAGTAGATGGGTTTGAATTTTTAACCAAGATTTCTAACGCTGTAACCGTTTTGGGTACAAAAAGCTTATTGCCTGGAACAGCATATTATAATTCCGCTTATGAAATGGGTCAGGTATTGGCTCAAAATCAATTTGCCACAGTTACTGGCGGTGGGCCCGGTATTATGGAAGCAGCTAACAAAGGTGCTTTTGAAAAAGGTGGTGTAAGTATTGGAATAAATATGCGTGTAGATAGGGGAGAAAGAGTAAATAATTATATTACCAAATCAATCGGTTTCTTTTTTCCTTTTGTGCGCAAACTTATTATCACCACGCCTTCCGAAGCCTTTGTATATTTTCCAGGCGGGTTTGGCACGCTGCATCAGCTTTTTGAACTGCTTACTCTACAAGAAACCGGCAAAATTAAGCCTATACCCACATTGCTTTACGGGCGCGAATTTTGGCAGCCACTTCTCGATATAATCCACAATTTGTATTACGAATTCAAAACTATCAACCAGCTGGATGAAGATTTTTTGAAAGTCATAGATGATCCAAAAGATGTTCTTCAATATTTAAATAAACCATGATTCCATTTTTTCAGGCAGACAGTTTTAGTATTGGGCCAGTCGTGTTTCAGGTCTGGGGTCTTTTTGTGGCCTTGGGGCTGTCATTCGCCATAACCTTTGCATATTTTTTGTGTAAAAAATATTTATTTTCCGGAGAAGTTATTCTTGATATTGCGATTTGGGTTTTGGTTGGAGCGTTTATTATGGCCAGAGTATTTCATGTTATATTTTATAACCCTGTTTATTTTATTGACAATCCAAGCGAGGTCATTAAACTTTGGCATGGCGGGGCTTCGTCTTTGGGAGGGTTTGTGGGGGCAGGCTTAAGTTTGTGGCTTTTTGCCAAAAAAAGAAAGTTTAGTTTTAAAGAGTTGTTACCGTATATAGATATAGGTGTTTTGGGATTGTGGTTGGGCTGGGGAGTTGGTAGGTTGGGTTGCTTTTTAATTCACGATCATCCGGGCACTCTTACCAGTTTTGTTTTGGGTGTAAATTATCCCGGCGGCGCTAGATTTGATCTTGGGCTCATGGAATCAATTTTGGGGTTTGTCTTGTTTATAGTTTTTTATCTTTTATTTAAAAGATTAATCAAAATTCGTTGGGGTTTGGTAGCTGGGTTATCTATTGGTACTTATGCGGTTGCCAGATTTTTCTTGGATTTTTTGCGAATCCCCGCTAATTTGCCCGGGGGTGATGCTCGGTATGGAAGTCTTACTCCAGCTCAGTGGGGAATGTTATTTGTGTTAGCCTCATTGACTTTGTATTTTATTTTAAGTAAAATGAAGCGAACAAAAGTTAAGAACGGAGAGGTCGCATAGTGGCCTAGTGCGCCGCCTTGGAAAGGCGGTATACCGCAAGGTATCGAGGGTTCAACTCCCTCCCTCTCCGCAGCAAAAACCCGAAAGGGTTTTTTTGGTAAGCGGAGAGGAGTGACCAAACTGCTTTGGTCACGTGAGGAGTTGAACGCCGGAGCGATGTTGTGTGACGCAGGTGGGCGAACACAACCGCGAGGCGGCCCGCCCGGATGAATCCGTTCGGACGGGTGGCTAGACAAAATTTTCGGAAGAAAATTTTAGTCAAAGCTAACTCCTTTCGTGCGCTTCTATAATTAAGCCCCCTATAAATGTAACGTAGCCCTACTATTAAAGGATATGGTATACTTAGAGTATCTTTGTATATTATTTTTTAATTATGTCTCTTATCCAAGAATTTAAATCGTTTGCCATAAAAGGAAATGTTACCGATCTAGCTGTAGGTGTTGTAATTGGTGGCGCTTTTGGAAAAATCGTCACTTCCTTGGTAAACGATATTATAATGCCACCAGTTGGTTTTTTGCTTGGTGGTATAGACTTTAAAAATTTAAAGTTTTTATTATCAAGTACGGCTAACGGAGGGGCGGGCATAACTTTCGCTTATGGTAATTTTATTCAAATTATTATTGAATTTGTAATTATCGCGTTTGCAGTATTTATGATGGTAAAAGTTTTAAATAAGCTTAAGAAAAAAGAGGCTGAACAGCCAACTTCGCCTCCTAGTCAAGAAGTTGCATTGCTTACTGAGATTAGGGATTTACTGAAAAAATAAAAGCCTTCTATCTAAGTTGTTTTTGTGGTAGAATGTATGTGCTATGCTAGAACCAATAAAGATAACCTTTGCCGATAAGATCTTAGCGAAGGTTTTTCTGCCTCTTTTTCCGATGTGGATAAGGCCAAACCATCTTACGGCCTTGCGTTTATTTTTGACCCCTTTAGTAATTTGGTTGTTTTGGAATGAGCGCTATCTAGGTGGGGGGATATTATTTATACTTACTGCTTTTACCGACGCGCTAGACGGCGCTATGGCCAGAACTAGAAATCAAGTAACTAGTTTTGGTAAAATGTTTGACCCTTTGGCCGACAAAATCCTTATTTGTACGGTTGTTTATATTTTGGTTTTAAAGTATGTAAATGTTTATGCTGCTTGGATTATTATTGTTTTAGAAGCAGTAATTATTTTGGCTGCTCTGATTAAGAGAGGCAACGGCAGTACCCACATACAATCCAATATTTGGGGGAAGATAAAAATGAACTTACAGGTTTGGGGAGTAGTTATCCTTTTATTATCTATTGTTTTTAATATAGAGCAATTGTTGGCTGTGTCGCAAGGCACTTTCTATCTGGCGATTGCCTTCGCTACCATGAGTCTTTTTACATACGGTATATAATAAAATATAGTTTAATTTATTAATTTAAGTAGTATGTCAAAACTACAAAGCGCATCACTGTTTGTTCTGCGGGTAATCATGGGCTGGTTTTTTTTCTACGCTGGCATTACCAAAGTTCTTAACCCGGCTTGGTCTTCTGCCGGTTATATAAAAGGCGCTAGCACCGCTGCTGGGCTTTATCAGATGTTTTTGAATCCACAAATTTTGGTGGTAGTAGACTTTATGGTGAAGTGGGGGCTTGTATTACTAGGAGTATCTTTAGTGTTGGGTGTATGTGTTCGTCTTAGTTCTTATCTAGGAGCCTTGCTTATGTTTTTGTTGTATTTGCCAATTCTCAAATTCCCTATGGCAGGCGCACATTCTTATATAGTAGATGAGCATATTATTTATATTGTCGTATTATTTGTATTGGCGCATTTCCAAGCTGGTTATGTTTGGGGGTTAGGACGTTGGTTTTCCAATTTACATATTTTTACAAAATATCCGAAGTTAGGAGCTTGGTTAAGGTAAAACTTAGTTAAATAACAAAAAACCCTGGATAACCAGGGTTTTTTGTTATGATATAGTAATTTTTCTTTGGTTGGAATCTTGGGAGTGTTCTATGTTAATTATCTTCATCTTCTCTTTATTAAGAGCTTTGTTCTTTAATATATTTATAATTTTTTCGGGCCATTCTACAAGGCAGACAGTGTTGTCTTTTCCCAAGTAGTCTTCCACGCCTATTTCTAGTAGCTCTTTTTCGTGTTTTAGGCGGTAGGTATCAATATGAACCATTGTTTCTATTTTTCTCTTTTTATCTTTTATATCGTAAATATTCATTAGGGTAAAAGTAGGGCTGGTGATTTCGTTTTGTATACCAAGTCCTTTGGCGATGCCCTTTACCAAGGCTGTTTTGCCAGCGCCCAAATCTCCCGAGAGTAATAAGATATCACCGCCTGTAAGTTTTTGTGATAATTTAATACCGAACTTTTCGGTTTCTTGGGGAGAGTTAGTGGTTATTGTCATATTATGTTAGTCAGTTATATGAGCACAATTGTATCACTTGGTATATAAAAATCAACTTTTAAACTTGAAGCCGGCACTTGGAGTGCCGGCGGGTAGCGGAGATACTTCTTCATAATTATTCCTCCTTTTTAGGGGAGAAAAAAATTGCATAAACAATCAAGAAGTGAACAACACCTATCAGAATAAGTGCAGAAGACCAAAGAAACTCTTCTTTTGCCAGTAGCGCAGTTGCTGCAGCTAAGTAGACTAGGCAAAAGCATAAGGTAACTTTGTGTGAACTTCTAATTTTTTTCATGCCACATCTCCATTTCTCGGGTTGAAGCAACCCGCATGTTGGTGCGGACTATTTCAGCCGAAATATACTATGTATGTAATAGTATATTTTACAGACTGTCAATTAATTTTTTGATAGAAAACAAAGACCGCTTGGGTTATCAAGCGGTCTTTGTTTTTATGAAGATTTTAGGCCATTTTCTTTACCATTGTGCGGCGGCAGCTGGAGCAAGCTTTTACGCTTTTTCCTTCTACTTTTACCAATTGTAAATTTGGGTTTTGTCTGCGGGGTACTTTTACATTGGAGTGGCTCACATGATTGGCGCGAACGGCTGATTTTTCACAAACATCGCATGCTCTGGACATATTTGAAAGTTTAGGGGTTTTTAAGTATACTTAAAAGTAATGTTTAGAGTATACTTTAATTTTGAAGATTTGTCAAGAATATATAAGTTAAATATGGATTTCATTTTTTACTTCTTGGTCATTGTCCCTTCAGCCATTATTCACGAATATGCCCATGGTTGGGTGGCCGATATGTTGGGTGATCCTACCGCTCGCTATGCTGGCAGGCTTACAGTAAATCCAGTGCCCCATATAGATCTTTGGGGTACCATACTTATGCCTATCGTGCTGGCTGTTCTTACAGGGGGAAAGTTCCTTTTTGCTTATGCAAAGCCAGTGCCGTACAACCCGTATAATTTGAAAGACCAAAAATGGGGTCCGGTAATGGTGGCTTTGGCCGGACCAGCAGCCAATTTCTTGCTAGCTGTGGCTTTTGCTTTGGTAATACGCATAATGCCAGTTTCTAACTTCTCTTCTATTTTGGCCACTATAGTTTATGCCAATGTAATGCTTATGATTTTTAACTTGGTGCCAATTCCTCCGCTAGATGGTTCCAAGGTTTTGTATGCAATTTTGCCAAACTCCGCCCACGAGATTAAGAATTTTCTAGACAGATATGGGTTTATGGTTCTGTTATTTTTTGTCTTCTTTTTGTTCGAACTTATTTCACCGCTTATAGACGGATTATTTAGATTGTTAGTTGGTTAAATTAATTCTTAATCACATACCTATATGAAGTTAATCCTTCGTTGGCTAGTTAGCGCCGTTACATTGATGTTGGTCGCTTATTATATCCCAGGCATTGTGGTAGAGAATTTTTATTCAGCCGCCATTGCCGCCCTTATATTAGGCTTAATCAATGCGCTTATCCGCCCACTTCTTATTTTGCTTACTTTACCAATTAATATTTTGACTTTGGGTTTGTTTACTTTGGTAATAAACGCCCTTATGTTCTGGCTGGCATCTTCTATTGTAAAAGGCTTTTACGTCGTTGGTTTTTGGCCAGCTTTTTGGGGCGCCCTTATTATGTGGCTCGCTAGTTGGTTGGTTAGTTCATTATTTAAAAAAGACTAACTTGTAGGGGCTAAAGCCGCATATGAAAAACTATTCGTCTAATAGAGCACAAAAAGGAAAGACTGCCTACCGCACACCCAGTTTGTTTAAAGCAAATAAAGCAATTTTTGTAGCCAATAAGAAAGCTAGAATAGATAATCCAAAAATTACTAAGAATTTTTATGAGCAAGTTTAAAATAATCTCTATAGGTGGTTCTATTATTATCCCTCCCACAGGTTTTGATATTGAGTTTTTAAAAAAGCTAAGAGATTTAATTATTACTCGTGTTAAAAAAGGCGAGAAGTTTATTTTGGTAATCGGTGGGGGAGCGACCTGTCGTAATTACCAAAACGCAGCTAGTCAGGTTGTGCAGATGGGTAGTGTAGATTTGGATTGGCTTGGAATAAAAGCCACTGTGTTTAACGCCGAGTTTGTAAAGTTTTTGTTTAAGGATTATGCGCATAATCAGATAATTTCTGACCCTACAAAAAAAGTTAAGACCAGTAAGCCAATCGTTTTGGCGGCGGGTTGGAAACCGGGTTGCTCTACCGACAATGATGCAGTGTTGCTTGCCAAAACTTATGGAGCCAAAGAAGTTATCAATGCCTCAAATATAAATTATGTATATACAGCGGATCCAAAAAAAGACCCAAGCGCTAAACCGCTTCCAGAATTAACCTGGAAAGAAATGAGAAGTATTATTGGTGATAAGTGGTCGCCGGGGGCCAACTTTCCATTTGATCCTATTGCTGCCAAGACTGCTCAAAAATTGGGTTTGACTGTAAAGTTTGTAAAAGGTACTGACCTATCTGTTTTAGCAAAGGCTCTAGATGGAGTGAAATTCGATGGTACAGTTATAAATTAATAGTGTAATTATTTTGTATGGCTAAAAAATTTGGTGCTCCAGGCAATTTAGAAACGTTTGGATTAAGACAGGAAGAGACAATGAGTAAGGCAGAAAAAGCAATGGTAACAGAAAAGGCTGTAGAAGCTTTACTCGGAAATGCAGAAGAAAGAGATAGTGCTAAAAAACAAATGGTTGATTTTTTTGGCACGGATCAAAATAAGCAGGATTTATTAAAGTGGGCCTCAATGGATAGCCATTTTAAAGGCATTGTTTCTTTGTGTGAAAAGTATGCGGGCAAAGATGATAAATCTGATTTGGTGCGTAATTTATCGGTATTGGGCATTAAAGACCAGGAGGTGTTAGATAATCTTTTTAGTGTTGTTTTCGAAAATAAAGAATTAGGTGTGTCAAAACAGAAGATAAAAAAATAACCACCTTATATTATTTAGTAATTAAAAAACTCGTCATATGCGCCTTGCGCAATTGCAAGGTATATGACGAGTTGACGAAAGAGCGTTGTGGTTTTAGCGGTCGTTGCGCTGCTGGTGTTGCAGTGCTCCGAGTTTGGCCAAGCGCTTGGTCTGACGACGCTTGGTCGTGGGGCGGCTCCAGAGCTCGGTATTGCCGCGCTTGACGCCGGCGCGGTGGCCGTGGCGTCCATGCGTGTCGTAGCCCCGGTTCTTGTTCTTGCCGATGTCCAGCCGGCTCTCCCAGAGCTCGAGGGCTTCGTCGAAGCGGTTGGTTGCTTCAGTGTCGGTGTGGTCTTCGGCCACGTCCCAGAAGCGCTCATCGTCCTCTTCGGACTGGCGGCGCTGGCTCATGTCCGCGTACGCTCGTCCGAGCAGGTACTCGCCATACTCCGTCCAGGTTTCACCCCAGTTGAAGTTGGTGAGATGCGTGTGGATCTCCTTCTTGATGGTAGCGCTCAGATACTTCTTGGGCGTTTGCAGTAGGAGCTTGAGCTGGTTGTAGATGCCGTCCCGGAAGGCCTCCATCTCATCTTCCATTCGGGCACGTAGTGAAAGAGACATCTTTCTTCTCCAGCGTTCGTTGTTGGGCGCCAATACAAGCGTGTTGTAATGGGTCATAAATCGACTGGTAATAATAGCACAAAATAGGTGTTTTGTCAACAGGTCTTGACAGCGGTCTTTAAGCAGTGTATTATGTCTCTAACCATAGACAGCAGGTGTCCCACTAGGGATCTAATTAGCCAGCTACGCCACAATTCGTGGTTTAAGCCAGGTAGGCCTGCCGAGGTACAAATAAGGGCGCTTAAGCCTGTTCAGGTCGATTTGTACTAGTTGTTAGTCTGTGGAATACACAGATTTTTTGTTTTAAAAAAATATGCCTAAATCAAAACTGCAAAAACAAGAAACAATCAAATCTTTAGAAGATGGTCTAAAATCAGCCAAAGCGGTAGTATTTGCCAACTTCCAAGGTTTAAAAGTTTCTGAAGCAGAAGAATTACGCCGAGAATGTCGCAAAAACGACATCAAAGTAGTAGCTGCCAAAAAGACATTGGTTAAGCGCGCTTGCCAAGAGATGGGTCTAACAGACGTTGATCCAAAAGTTTTCTCTGGTGGCGTGGCTACCTTTATGGCGCTAGGTGACGAAGTATCTGCTGCAAGAATTGTAAATAACTTCTCTAAAACTCACGAAATTCTACAAGTGTTTGGTGGTGTTTTGGAAGGTAAATTTATTTCTGTTGCCATGGTAAAGAGCTTAGCTAACTTGCCAAGCAAACAAGAATTGCTTGCAAAATTGGTTGGTTCTATTAACGCTCCAGTCTCCGGATTTGTTAATGTACTTGCCGGAAATTTGCGCGGCTTAGTAGGCGTACTAAATAATATCGCCAAGTCAAAAGTTTAATAAAATTAATTTAAGAAATATGTCAGAAGAAACTAAAGTTGAAGTTCCTGCCAAGTTCAAAGATTTGGTAGCAGAGATCGAAAAGATGTCCGTACTAGACCTTTCCGAATTGGTAAAGGTTCTAGAAGAAAAGTTCGGTGTTTCCGCTGCTGCTCCAGCTATGATGATGGCTGCTGCTCCAGCTGCTGGTGGCGCTGCTGCCGCTGAAGAGAAGACTGAATTTAACGTTGAACTTACCGATGCAGGTGCTAGCAAAATCAATGTTATCAAAGCAGTTAAAGAATTGACTGGCCTAGGATTGGCTGATGCCAAAGCTATCGTAGATGGCGCTCCTAAGGTTATCAAAGAGAACGTAAAGAAAGAGGAAGCTGAAACCATGAAGAAAAAGATCGAAGAAGCTGGTGGTAAAGTGACTCTAAAATAAATAAAAAAAGAAAAGCCCGAAAGGGCTTCTTTTTTTTATTTATTTTAGAGTCATCCTGAGGTTAATGTCGAAGGATCTATCGTCGCCGCTAGGCTCGCTCGGGATGACAGTTGTTAAAGTTATTACAAATTAATTTGGTATAGTTTGTTGTTGTCTAGTATATAAGCCATGCCTTTTAGTTCATCTACTACCATGCCCACAGGTTGGGTAAATTCATCAGCCATAATCTGTGTTTTAAAGCTGCCTGTTTTGTCTAGGACAACTATTCTTTTTTCTGAAGTATCTAAAATATAGATATAGTTTAAGTCGTTGTATGTCCAGATTTTATCTGCAGATGCAAGAGGTGGCTCAAGATTGGAAACTACGAAATTTTGTTTTTGCCCCTTAGTGAATTTGGAGATGCTTCCATCTTTGTTTAGGATAAATACATCTCCGTCTATAGAAATATCGATGCCAGATTTAATATCGCCAACATCTCCTTGTGTCCATTCTCTGCCTGTAGAGAAGCCGGTTTTTATACTGTCATGTCTGTATATTTTATTGTTTGCCGTGTCCAAAGAATAAAGTTTGCGGTTGTAGACTGCCAAACTTGTAATATTAATATTTTGGTTAGGGTAGGTGATATCTATTTTTTTCCAAGAATTATCTGTTGGTTGGAATTGAGCAATGTTTTGGTTGTCGTATAGCAATACAACATAGTCGTTTTCTTTTGGTACGGAAGCTGTTATAAAGTTTTTTATAGATAGGCCGGGTGTGATAACCTGCGATTCTTTTGTTAGCGCGTCGTAAGTTACGATATCTGCGTTGGCTGTGCCAAAACCATAAACTTTGTTGTTTAGTAAAAATATATTACTTAGTGGATTGTTTTGAGATAGACTGCTCCAGTCTGCTAATAATTTAGGAGTGGCTAGGGTGATTTTACGTGCCTTCATTTGCAGGCTGGTAAGTTGTGCTTGTAAATTTTGACAGTTGGATTTTTCTGCTACAGTTTCGCATGGGAGTTGTTTAATAATTTCTCCGGCTGCTTTTAGGCTGGCCAAGGCTGCGTCTATATCTCCGTACACAAGAGAACTTTCGGCTTCGTCTTCTTTGGTTTGTATATCCTGAGCTATCTTGTTGTATGCTTGTATGCGAGCCTGTTTCTTTTGTTGGTTTCGAGCGTAGGCGATTCCGATACTAAACAATAGCGCCAGAATTATAGATATAGTAAGTAAAACCTTTGTAATTAGAGGCAGCTGTTTAAGGCTATCTTTGAGGTGCCTCCACCAAGCAGCCCACTCTGTAAGAATGTTGTGGCGTCTATTTTGATAGTTCGTTGCCACAAAAAATAGTAGCATTAGATTTCTGCCAAGTGAGGATATAATACTGCCAATGAAGAGAAGAAGGATGACAAGTAGTCTGGCTGTATATTTAAGCGCTCGCCAGGTAAAGGTGAGTATTTTTTTGAATAGTTCTTGGTAGTCTACTCCGGAGGATGTTTTTATTTTTTCGTGTCGAGCGCGTAGGTGTGAAGATGTTATTTCTGTGTTTGCGCGAAGACCAGTTGGGTTTTCGCCCATCATTTCCGGTTCTTCATCTTCAGCCAAACTGTTATTTAATTTTTCTTGGAATTTCGGCAAGAAAGAGGGTGATAGAATGCTGGCAGTATTTTTTTCTGTGCTAAATAAGGTTTTTAGGGACCTGGCCGAGTCACCCTTCTTTGGGGTAGAAATTTTGGTGGTAGATACGGCTTCCGTTCCTTTTTGTAAGTTAATAATAATGCCACCGAAAGACAGGCTGTTTCTTAATTCTGATAAAGCTCTTTGTAAGTGTTCGGAACTTTGTCGCGGTGGTCTGGTAGTAATAATCTTTTGTAATCTGTCGTGGTTAAAGTAGTTGATTATGTTTGGTGTTCCGGCAAAGAAGAAATCGTTTTGGCCTATTTTACCCTGAACAATCTGGGAGAATAGTTGAGCCCCTTCTGCCTGTTCGTTGGATTTATTTTCTTCTACTAAATCCATTTTTTTATAAAAGTTATCTTTGGTTTTATAGAATAAAACCATCTGCGGGTGTCCGTAGAAGCTAAAGATAATATCATTTTCGCGAATAGCGCCAACTATGCAGTGCAGAGGAGTGTCCGGCTGGATCATGGACATGTTTTCTTGGTTTACCTTGTTTAGCACTATTTCTAGAGCTGACTGAGTTTCTTGGTCTGGGATTTCGTAGTAGCTATTTTCTATTTCATCTATAATATTTTGCATTTTGGCAATGTATTTTGTATCGCCATTATTTATTTCGCAAATAACAAAAAAGTAGCCTTTGCTTTTTTCGGCCGAAGTAGATGGTTCGGTAATGTTTAGTAGCACGTGTGATTCTTCGGGGTTATTTCCTTCTACAAAGAATTCGTGCAGATGTAAGGTTTTATCCATAGGCTAAGGGTCGATTTTTGACTTTTTCCTCCTTAATAATTATACTACACACCAAAGTAAGGAGTAAAGCTTTCTCCGCTAAGCGGAGCGCTTCTAGAAACACTATTTTTTTACTAAAAGTATGCTTGAACAACTTTTTGGTTCAAAGACCAGAATTAAACTTTTACACATTTTCTTTCATTCCCCCGAAAGGCCTTTTTATGTCCGTGAGTTAGCCAGACTTGCAGAGTCTCAACTAAATGCCGTACGACGTGAATTGAGTAATCTAGAAAAAGTTGGCTTGATTATGCCCACAGTAGTAGATGCAGAGGATGTCTCCGAGGGGACCGGTACAGGACGTTCCAAGTATTATAAATTGGACGCAGGCTGCTTGTTGCATTTTGAGCTTAAAGCCCTTCTGTTTAAGGCTCAAATATTATACGAACGAGAGCTTATTGAAATTTTAAAGACCAAGGCTGGCAAAGTAAAAATGCTGTTGTTTACAGGCTGTTTTACCGATGCCAAAAATGCCGAGACAGATATATTGCTTGTAGGAGAAGTCCGTCCTACATTGGTATCCAAGCTGGTGGGAGATTTCGAAAAGAAATTAAACAAGTCTTTGCGCTATACTATAATGTCCGAGAAGGAGTTAAACGACCGTAGAGAGATAGGGGACAAGTTTTTGTATAGTATCTTTGAAGGTAAGCATATTGTGGTTGTAGACGAAATTAATAAAGTGTCATAGCTGTCTATGCTTCTAATCATAGACAACACAGAAGATGACAAAACCGTATTGAGTTTTTGGTTAAACAAAAAATTTGTTCAACAAACTTTCAAGAAGATTCCTTCATCTCGCAACAACGACAGCCTGCTTATCTGTTTGGATAAATTTTTGTCTAAATTAAAAATTTCTCTCAAAGATATAAAGTGTTTGGGTGTGGTGGTAGGATCAGGTCGGTTTACATCAACCAGGCTGGCCGTGACTATGGCAAACACTTTGGCGTACGGTTTGCATATTCCGGTTATAAAACTACTCAAAAACTTTGACCAAAATTTGGCTTTAGAAGCTGCTAGAGAATCTGTGGCGGGCAAATACATAATGCCGGAGTATAGCGCCGAAGCACACATCCAAAATAAAAATTAAAGTATGTTTTCCGATTACCACCGTTATCGTTTTTATGAAATTTTACCAGGGCTAACTATTTGGCTCTCTATTTTTTTAAGTATATTTTTGTCTTTTGTTAGGCCGCTTTGGATGATATATTTTATTTTGGTTTTTGATGTGTACTGGGTACTACGGGTAGTATACTTTTCTTTTTATTTGTTTTTGTCTTGGAGACGTTTTCGCAAAGCAATAAAACAAAATTGGTTTGAAAAATTAAAGGCAGAATTTCTAAATTGGGAAAAAAGGAAGAATATTGTTTTCTTGCCTGTCTATAATGAAAGTTGGGAAGTGGTAAAACCAACGCTAGACAGCTTTTTAAATTCCAGCTTTCCGGCTAGCAAAACATATTTGGTTGTATCCGGAGAAGAAAGAAAAATAGAGCATTGGCAAGGTATACAAAAACTTATTTTAGAAAACTATTCCGGATTATTTGCCGATATTGTTTTTTGTACTCATCCGGCTGATTTACAAGATGAAATACCTGGCAAAGGCTCCAATATACACTGGGCGGAATGGGAATTCAAAAAGTATGCAGACGCACGCGGTTGGGATTATGTAGATATGATTACGTCTGTTTTCGATATAGACACCATTGTGCATCCCGAGTATTTTGCTCATTTGGCTTATTTATACAACAGTCACCCAAGACCAGATCGCAGTTCATTTCAACCTCTCACTCTGTATAACAACAATTTGTGGCAATCACCGGCTATCATTCGTATCATGGCGTTTGGTACCAGTTTCTGGATGCTTTTTAGTTTAGCTAGATTAGATAGTTTGATTACTTTTTCTTCTCACAGTATGAGCTTCAAGGCTATTATGGATTGTGGCGGCCACAGCAAAGACATTGTAAGTGAAGATTCGCGCATTTTTTATCAGTGTTGGCTTAGATATGGAGGAGATTACGAAGTAACCCCTCTTTATATTCCTGTATCAATGGACACTGTGCGCGATGATTCGTGGTGGCGCAGTCTAAAGAATTTATACTTGCAGCAGCGCCGCTGGGCTTGGGGCACAGAGCATATCCCGTATCTGTTGTGGCAGTTTCATAAAAACAAAACTATTCCTTGGACAAAAAAAGTGGCCATTCTTTTTCATGAGTGGGAAGGTAAGTGGAGTTGGGCAGTAGTAGCGATTCTAATTACTATAGTTGGTCGCCTACCTTTGTGGGTAGCTGGCAACGAAGTAAGGCAGAGTGCTTTATTCTTTAATGCCCCAAATATTTTGGAAGTACTTATGACTCTGGCAATGCTTGGGCTTCTAGTCTCGGCAGTCATGAGTATGCTAATATTACCTGGAAGACCGGGTACTCATCCGCGACACCATTATTTATTTATGTTGTTGCAGTGGCTCTTGTTGCCGATTTCACTTATATTTTTCTCATCACTTCCTTGTTTAGATGCTGTTACACATCTAATGTTTGGTAAATACCTTGGCTTTAATGTGTCAGTTAAAAAAAGAAGCTAATTAATTAAGCGTCGTGTTTCAAAGGACGTTACACGACGTGATTTCGTTAAATCAATGCGTAAATATATTTTTATTTTTTTAGTAACTGTTTTTGGGGTGGGCGCCCTGCTTTTTTGGAAATGGTCCAAAGCCGAAGGTGGATTAAAATCCGTCGTTGTGCAAAAAGTAGTCGAGAAGATTGCTTCTAATCAAGTTAGTGACGGTGTAATTTCTAAACTGTTGGGCTTTGAAACGCCAGCCACTTATTTGATTTTATTTTTAAACAATACCGAGATTCGTCCGGGCGGGGGTTTTATCGGCGCCTATAGCGTGGTGCGAATGGACAAAGGCATTCCTCAAATTTTAAAAGTAGAAGGTACCGAAATATTAGACAATTTAAGTATTCAAGATTTTGAATCTGTTCCACCCGAACCATTGCAAAAATATTTATTTATAAAACGATGGAATTTCCGCGACAGTAATTGGTCGCCAGATTTTGCTGTTTCATCCGCCAAGTCTTTGGATTTGTTCAAAAAAGAAAGAGGCGTGGCAGCAAACGAGATTACGGGAGTTATCGGCATTACTCCAACTTTACTGGAAGAAATATTAAAGATAAGCGGTCCGATTACGGTAAATGGCCAAGAATTTAACGCCAGTAACTTTACCGAAAAATTAGAATACGAAGTAGAATTTGGTTTTGCTGAAAAAGGTTTGGATTTTGATGAGCGTAAGAAAATCCTGTCCGATATGAGCCATGCATTTATGGCTCGTCTGCGCGCAGATGCCTTCAAGCACTGGTCTAGTTATTTTGCTTTGGTGCAAAGACTATTATCAGAAAAACATATTTTGGCATACTCTACCAATCCGGAAGTGCAGAAAATTTTGTTAGCAAAAGATTGGGCGGGAGAAATGAAAAACCCGTCGGGCGATTTCTTGCTTTGGGTAGATGCCAATATGGCTGCACTCAAAACAGACAAAGTAATGGAAAGAGAATTGGTTTATTCTTTTGCCCCCACAAGCAGTGATAAATATATGGCTACTGCCAAAATGAAATATGCCAATAAAGGAAGCTTTACAAAATTTACCAGTCGTTATCGTACCTATGCGCGTGTTTATGTGCCGCAAGGCAGTCAGTTTATTTCTGTGGTTGGAAGTATGAAGGCAGATCGCTCTGCCGAACCTGGCTTGGTAGATCAAGGAGTAGAAAATGGCAGACAGTGGTTTGGAACATTTATTTCTATTGAGCCGGGCAAAACTGGCGAGCTTGTCTGGCAGTTTTATTTGGCTCCATCGGTTGTAGATAATATAAAAAATAATAATTATAATTTACTTGTACAAAAACAGTTGGGAACTATTGCCGATAAATTGACGCTAGACCTTAATTTTGGTAAAAATACTGTAGAAACTACACCGAACGAAACATTGGACGATGTGTTTAATCAAAAATATATTTATAAAACAGATTTAACGGTTGATAGGGCTGTAGAGGTAAAATTGACTAACTAATATTCAGTATGTTTATAGGGGCTAAAGCCGCATATAAACACACTTCGCTCGAAAATATTTTAGCAAGCTAAATATTTTGCTCACTCAGTATGTTTATCAAAAAAATCGCCATCGATCTTGGTACCACCAATGTGTTGGTGTATGTACCAAAAAAAGGGATCGTGATAAACGAGCCTAGTGTGGTTGCGATTTCCAAAGCAGATGGCAAAGTGTTGGCTGTAGGTATAGAGGCCAAAGATATGATCGGTCGTGCCCCAGATGCTATTTTGGCCGAACGTCCACTAAAAGACGGGGTAATTGCCAATTATCACACTACCGAAGCCATGCTTAGGTATTTTATAAACAAAGCTCTTGGCGGGGTGCGTCTTTTTCGTCCGGAAGTTATGGTGGCTGTGCCTGCAGGCATTACTTCCACCGAACGCAGAGCAGTAATAGATGCTACCATTGCTGCCGGTGCTCGTGCCGCATATATTATCAAAGAGCCAATTGTAGCCGCGATTGGCGCAGACATTCCTATTGGTGCTGCCTCTGGACATATGATTATAGATATCGGTGGGGGCACAGCCGAAATTGCGGTGATTTCTTTGGGTGGTATAGTTGCTTGGGGTTCCACACGTGTAGGTGGTAACAAATTTGATCAAGCTATTATAGAATATGTTCGTCATAAATATAATTTGGCTATTGGTGAGAGAACTGCCGAAGAGATAAAAATTAAAGTCGGCTCGGCGATGTATATGGAAAAGCCACTTACTATGGAAGTGAAGGGGCGAGATATGGTAACCGGATTGCCAAAAACAATCGTGGTGAATTCCGATGATACCACCGAAGCCTTGCAGCACGAATTAGGCAACTTAACCGAAGCAATAAAAGGTGTCTTGTACAAAACCCCACCAGAACTTTCGGCCGATGTGATAGATAAAGGTATTATTTTGTCTGGCGGTTCAGCTCAACTTCGAAATCTTAACGAACTTGTTGCTCAAGCAACTGGTGTGGCCACATATGTGGCCGAAGAACCTCTTCTTTGTGTAGCCAAAGGAACTGGTATTGCTTTGGATAATTTGGAAAATTATAAGCGCAGTATTTTGGCCACAAAATAATGGAAAGACGCATAATTTTTGAAGAGTGGCAGTTTAAGTCGAGGTTATTTATATAATGTATTATGTTTCTATCTATTTTTGTGTTATACTAATCAAAGATATAATTTAACTTAAATTATATATGAAGGAGGGGCCGCTAATTTTGCCGGTGTGTTCTAGGATGGTTTCAATCATGAAAGTAATCTCGGAAGCCATAGGCATCTTTGTTTTTTTAATCGGAGCTATTTTTTTAATTAGTTGGGAGTTTCATTCGTCTTTTCTAATAGGGTCTTTTTCAAAATTTTTACCACTGACACCAGATATCGCAATAGCCGTCCTGTTTCTCGGGGCGGCTTTATGGTTATTAAGAGAAACGACGCAAAAAAAATGGATACGTAACTTAGGCAAAGCTTTTTCTTTGCCAGTTATAATTTTGGGGTTATTCTATTTTACAGTGCAAATATTTGGTTGGAGTTTACCTGCTGATCAACTATTTTTCCATTGGTTGGTTGGTGGTAGCGCGGTCGTTCATCCCGGAAGAATGTTTTTATACAAAGCCTTTATTTTTATTTTGTTTGGCGTTGCTATTTTATTTTTGGATGCGGAAACCAGGCGTGGAATGCGACCAGCACAAACTTTTTCTGTTTTGGGTGGGTTTATCTCCATGCTTATTATTATTGGTCAAATTCATAAGATGGCATATTTAAATTATGGTTCAGAAGTTTTTGCTTTTACATCAATTCATGTAGCGATAATTTTTTTTATACTTAGTTTTGGTATTTTATTTGTTCATCCGGAGCGTGGCTTTTTTAGAATCTTGGTCATTAATAGTTTCACCGGAAAGTTAGCTCGTATTTTTTTCCCTATTACTTTTATTGTCCCGCTGACTGTCGGTTGGTTAGTGGAGTATGGCAAAAATCAGGGGTTGTACAACCCGGGTTTTAGTATAAGCTTGGAAACCGTTATTTATGTAGTCGCTCTTTTTTTGGTAGTTATGGCCGGTGTTAATTTTGTAAAGAAACAAGAAGAGGAAAAGTTTAAATCAGACATAATTTTACTTAAAAATGAAGGAAAGTATCACGACCTAATCAATGTTATGGATGAAGGGCTGATCGTTCAGGATGAAAAGGGTGTTATTAGCTTTATTAATAATCGAGGCGGTGAATTGCTTGGGTATAAACCAGAAGAGTTAATAGGAGAGTCAGTAACTATTTTGTTTGATAAAGAAAACCAGAAAATTTATAGAGAACAGATGGTAAAAAGACGTAAAGGAGAGCATGGGAGCTACGAGATTACAGGGTTGCGCAAGGATGGCTTAAAAATAAATGCGACTGTTTCTCCCACACCGCTTTTTGATGAAAAAGGAAATTTTATCGGCAGCATGGCTGTCTTTACGGACATTACCAGTCGCAAAAAATCAGAAATAGAACGCGAGCAGTTTTTTAATTTTTTCAACCTGTCTTCCGACATGATGGTTATTGCGGATCCAAACGGCGCTTTTAAGATGGTGAATCCAGCTTGTCTGAAAATTCTAGGATATTCCGAAGCAGATCTTTTGGCGAAGCCGTTTATTGATTTTGTCTATCCCGACGACAAACAAGCCACGATAGATGAGATGGCGCGGCAAATTAAAATAGGATCTTCGTTGAATTTTGAGAATCGCTATGTGTGTAAAGATGGAAGAGTACTGTGGTTATCATGGATAGCTACTTACGACAAAAATAAAGGGATTACTTATGCCACAGCACGTGATATAACCAGACAAAAGCAGGTAGATTCGGAGCTTAAAAATGAGCGATTTATTTCCGGCATTATAATGGATACCTTCCCTGGCACATTTGCGATGATACGTCAAAAAGGAGGCACTCCGCGTTGGAATAAAAATTTGGAAATTGTTACGGGCTATACCGGTGAGGAGATTTCTACAATGACAAATGAGCAAGCGTTGGAGTGGTTTTATACAAAGGACAATGCTCCTAAAGTTATAGAAGCAATGCAAAAAACTTTTAGCGAAGGTTCGGTTCAGCTCGAAGTGGAGCATTTGATTAATAGAGGCCGCAGCCACTCCACTTACCTTTTTAACGCTGCGCGTATTGAATTAGATAAAGAGTTGTATTTAGTTGTTTGGGGCTTGGATATTTCCAAAATCAAAAAAGCGGAAGCAGACATAAAAAAAGAAAAAGAAAAAGTTGAGCTGCTGGCCAAAGACCTGGAGAAGTTTAAGTTGGCCGTAGATAGTGAGTCTGATCATGTAATGATTACCGACAAAGACGGTGCTATTTTGTATGTTAATAAAGCCGGAGAAGAAATTACCGGTTATATGGCGAAAGAAATTATTGGAAAAAATGCCGGAGATCTTTGGGGCGGCAACATGTCGAAGGAGTACTATGAGAAGTTGTGGGCCGTAATTGACCATATGCAGAAAAAGCCTTTTGTCGGTGAAATAATAAATCATCGAAAAAACGGCCAGTCCTATACTGCAGAGATTAGAATTGCCCCGGTTTTAGACGAGAGTGGCAACGTACAGTTTTTTGTTGGAGTAGAGAGAGACATCACTAAATTAAAAGAGGCAGAGCAAATGAAAACAGATTTTATCTCTTTTGCATCCCATCAATTGCGTACCCCCCTTACAGCCATAAGATGGAATACGGAAATGTTGAGGGATACAAAGTTGGGAGAGTTAACAGTCGAACAAAAAAAGTATCTATCCGAGATAGAAAATGGAGAAAAGCGTATGGCCGATCTAATTAAATCGTTGCTTAATATCTCTCGTTTGGAGGCTCAAAAAATCAAGATCGAGCCAAAACCAACGGATATAGCCTCTCTTATTTCCAGTGTTGTTTCCGAATTCACTCCCGTTACAAATACTAGAAACTGTGTTATTTTATTTAATAAACCCAGCCAACCCTCGACTCTTATTGATGTGGACCCTGTGTTACTCAAACAAGTTATTCTCAATTTATTAAATAATGCTATACATTATTCTAAGCCAAGAAAATGCAAGGTAGAGATTAGTTTTAAAGAAATTGGAGGACACTGTCAGATCGATGTCGTGGATGAGGGTATAGGTATTCCTTCCGAAGCGCAAAGTAGAGTTTTTAGTAAGTTTTTCCGTGCCGAAAATGCGATCAAGGTAAGCACTGAAGGAATTGGTTTGGGTCTGTACATTGTAAAATTAATTATAGAAACAAGCGGTGGAAAAGTATGGTTTGAATCAACCGAAGGAAAAGGCAGTGTGTTTCATGTGGCTATACCTATAAGTGGAATGAAAAGAGTGGCTGGCGAAAAAGAATTATCAATATAATATAATTTCTTATGCCAAAAGCATTAAATAAAGTTCTTATCGTGGAAGACGAGGAAGCTCTTTTGGCTGTGTTAGCAAAAAAGTTTACTATAGAAAAATTTAAAGTATTTGAAGCTTCAAATGGCCAGGCTGGTTTGGAGCAAGCCCTTCGCCATCATCCAGATATTATTCTATTGGATATATTGATGCCTGTTATGGATGGTATGACCGTGCTAAAGAAATTGCGCCAAGATTCTTGGGGAAAATCCGTGCCGATAATAATGCTTACAAATTTAAGCGATGAAAAAAAAGAAGCAGAGGCAGCCAAAGAAGGGTGTTATGATTATTTTATAAAAGCCGATTGGAATATAGACGATCTTGTAAAAAAGGTTAGATCCAAACTTAAACAGTGATTCCGTGTCCACTTTAGTTATGTGCTACAAGATGTTTTGTCATCAAATTTTGATGCTGGCAAGTTAAAGCCGCGCACTTTTTTGGTATTATGTCGGAAATTTTGGTAACACAGATTGTCTCGCTTCCTGTGAATAGGCAAAGAGGGTTTGGATCCTATCAACTTAGCTATAAAAAGTTAAAGTCTGAGCAGGGTCTTTTTGTTTTAGAACATTTTTGGTATACTAAGATTGCTAAAAAGTCTCAATCAGATGTTTAAATATGTCTATTATTGGCCACGAAAAAATTGTCTCTTTTTTTGAAAAAGTGATAGACAAAAATTCTTTATCACAATCTTATTGTTTTGTTGGAAAAGAACAAATTGGTAAGAGGGCAGTGGCTAGGTATCTATCCGCCAAGCTATTAAAAATAGATGAAGTTAAACTAGATACTCATCCAGATTTTTATTACCTGTCACGTCAAATAGACGAAAAGACCGAAAAATTAAAAAAAGAAATTTCTATCGCTCAGGCCAGAAGCATAAAAGATCGTCTGGGGCGTAAATCTTGGTTTGGCGGACATCAAGCGGTGATTATAGACGAGGCAGAGTTGTTAAACGAAGAATCCGGCAATGCGCTGCTCAAAATTTTAGAAGAAGCCGGATCGGATAGGGTTTTTTTTCTGCTTGTCTCCGACGATAGTCAGTTATTACCGACTATCAAATCTCGTTGTCAGATGATTTATTTTCCACTTGTCAAAATAGAACAAATTGAAGATGGTTTGGTAAAATTGGGGTACAGCCAAGATTTGGCAAACAAAGCGGCTGGTTTATCTTGGGGCAGACCAGGAAGAGCAGTAGAAATATGCGCAGATAATGATTTAACCAAAAATTTTAATAATGAATTAGACCGCTGGGAAAAGATAGTAAACGTCCCTTTTTATAAAAAAATAAAAGAAACAGAGGATTTATTTAATGATAAAACCGAAAGCGTTCGTGCGGGCGAAAAGCTCCAAGGCGTTTTAGAAAGCTGGGCAGTATTATGGCGCAATATTATTTTGGATAAGCTTGCCAATCGAGAAAATAAAATAATTTCTGCAAGCAAGCTATCTCTTTTGCAAATGGTAAGGTTGGTAGATAGTTTTAAGCAGTCGCAGGTTTTGCTGGCACAGAACATCAATCCAAAATTAGTTATAGAACAAATACTTTTGTCGTTAAATTGAATTAAGAATCAAGAATTATGAATTAAGAAAAGACGGTAATAATATACGAGCCGTTGAAAAACTAAATTCATGATTCGTAATTCATAATTCAAAATTCATACAAAGTTTATGTCTAAAAAATTTTATATTTTGCCCGTTCTACTAGTAGGTATTATCCTAACCGGCGCTGGTTGTGTGCAATTTACCGGCAGTACTGGAGCCGGCCCTATGGGTGTTTTTATGTCCGCAGATAACGGAGAAACTTGGTTGCAAAAAAATTCCTTGGTCACTGCTCAAGGGGTAAAGAGTCTGTCTGGTGCCAAGGTATATAAAATTTTTACAGACCCAAGCGATCCGAAAGCTTTGTATATGGGTACGCGCGGCCAAGGCTTGTATTATAGTTACGACAACGGCGACACCTGGAACACCTCTGCATATATGGCTGGCAAATATATCTACGCATTAAGTGTTGATCCAACCGACAAATGTAATATTTACGCCAGTGATGGTCCACATATCTACAAAACTACCGACTGTCAAAGAACTTGGAAAATTATATTTACCGAAGAAAGACCAACCCAAAGAATTGTGGCTTTAACCAGTGATTATACCGACCCCAAGACAGTTTATACAGCCGAATCCGGAGGAGATATTTTTAGAAGTAAAGATGGGGGAGTAAGTTGGCGCATGATAAAAAGTTTTGGTTTTGAGTTAAGACACTTAGCTGTTGATCCTTTTGATAATAAGCGTGTATACGCAGCCACCTATAACCAAGGACTATATAGGTCCGATGACGAAGGCGCAACTTGGGAAGCAGCCAATAATGGTTTTAGCAATTTTAATGAAAGTCTTAGTTTTTATCGTTTAGTGTTTAGCCCTACCCAAAAAGATTCTTTGTTTTGGATATCTAAGTATGGTATATTGCGTTCCACCGACGCGGGCGCCAATTGGAGTGAAATCAAATTGCTTACGCCGCCAGGTAGTGTAAATATTTACGGATTTGCCGTTAACCCAAAAAACTTGCAAGAAATGTATTACACTGGCACAATTTTGGGAGAAAAAAACCAGAACGTTCGTTCTACCTTATATAGATCTATAGATGGCGGTGTGAACTGGGTTACCAAAAAATTACCAACGAACACCATTCCTACAGATTTACTTATAAACAAAGAAACCGGTAAAAATATATTTATAGGATTTACTACTTTGTAATTTAAATTTGAGTGAAAGTATTTATAGGGGCTAAAGCCCATATATTCTCATTCGTTCGGAAATAATCAAAACATTTGATTATTTCTCTCACTCTTTTCGAATATGAACAAGAGATTAAAAATGATTGGCGTTTTGTTATTTGCGGTGGTTATTATGGGGGCTGGCTGTAGCAAAGCATCCAAGGAAGCTATGAATGAGCTGGAATCTCTTAGCAATACTCCAAGTGAAAATTATTCTTGGACAGAGCAGGGTATTTCTTTTAAGTATCCGCAGAACATGTTTATTATAAATAACGCAGAAAATAGCTTGTATATCAATGCTGTTAGTTCTATTTTGCCCGAAGGCGAAAATGCGCTTGCTTATGCCAGGTTTGATGTTCTGCCAAATGTTACTTTGGATAAAGTGGTAGAAATATACAAAAAAAATAACGCTGGTTGGAAATCCCAAAGTACAGAAAAGATAGGAAATTATACATTTACAAAAATTGAGTATGAAGATTCGTTTATAGGTGAAACAAGAGTGCATTATTTGTTGGCGCATAACAATCGGGTGTTTGATTACAGGGTTGGGCTTAGGGAGCATGTAGGTGATACAGCGTTGACCCTTTCATCTTTGCAGTTTTAATTTATATTTTATTTTTATTCATTTGTATGCAAATTTCAGATTTTAAGGGGGATTTTGATAAAGCGGTTGAATTTTTTAAAGAAGACATTTCTGGGCTTCGTACTGGACGTGCGAATTCGGCTATCGTAGAAGATATTTCTGTAGAAGCCTATGGTACCTACCAGCCTTTGAAATCCCTTGCTTCTATTTCTATTCCAGATCCAAAAACTGTAAATATTGATCCTTGGGACAAAAGCATTCTATCGGCTATAGAAAAAGGTGTGCGTGATTCCGGTTTGGGTATAAGTCCGGTAAATACCGGCAGTCAAATAAAAATTTTCTTACCAGAACTTACTAGCGAGCGCCGCCAAGAATTGGCCAAAATTTTGCACCAAAAAGAAGAGGGTGCCAGAATTGCTGTGCGTAAAATCCGTGAAGAAGTAAAAGAAATGGTAAAATCTGCCGAAGATAGTGGAGAAGTGACCGAAGATGAAAAATATAGATTAGAAGAGGATTTGGATAAAATAGTAAAAGAATACAATGATAAAGTAAAAGATGTGACCGAAAAGAAAGAGGCGGAAATTAATACAATTTAAAACATAAATTAGTTTATGATAGAGCACAGTCCCGAGCAATTTAAAACACGACTAGATGATCCAGAATTTTATTCAAGATTAAAAAATGCTATCGCGGACAGGCTTGATGATTTGGCAACTTCTCCAAAGTTTAAAAATGAAGGCTTTCCTCTTGATTTAGGGGAAAAAATTAGAAATGAACAACCGATACCAGGAGAAATCACTTTTAGCGATGTTATTGTTGGGGTTTGTATGGACTTTCGTTTAGATCATGAAGAAATAGATATTATTAAACAAAAATTTTTAGATAAACCTGACAAGGGTTCTTTTCTTTAACTTCATAAATATTTAAGGCCGAGACTTTCATCTCGGCCTTGTCGTTTCAGCAACCTTTCCCATTGTTGGGTTGGTTGCATCAAAATCTATTGTTGGCCAGGTTTTAGACAGGTTTGTTCCACCTGTTCTAGCCTAGTGTATAGGAATTCAAACGATTCCCGTACGTTCTCGTAGTATTCTCTGTCTGCTTTGAAACTTTCCCGCTGAACTTCCAACAGGGTTTTTGTGGCTTTAAGTTGGGTTTCTACATCTATAGCTACGTTTTGGGCACTTTTTAGCGAGTTTTTGCTGTTAAAGTGTTCTGCGATCATTATTGATATGACGCCGATAATTACCGCGTATAGCAGGGCGGTATGGCTACGTTGGGCCTTCCTTACTTCCGCAAGCAGATGCATTTGTTGGGACTCTATACCACGGGCATTGTCGATTGGCGAAGTTTTCATCAGAGGCCTCCTGGTAAGAGCCGTACTGTTACGTGATTCGGCTCTGTGCAGTAATCTTTATCTTAAAATAAAGGTTTTGTCAATGTTAAAGACCTTTGGTAAGGGTTGACGTTTTCGCCCAAACCAAGGTATAATTAAGGCCTAAAAGGCCTTTTTTATTTAGTACTTTTTTGGTACAATTAACTAAATATGCCAGACAGTAATGACAAAATGGATAAGATTATTTCCCTAGCCAAAAGGCGTGGTTTTGTGTTTCCAGGCAGCGAAATTTATGGTGGTTTAGCCAATAGTTGGGACTACGGACCACTCGGACATATGCTCAAACAAAACATCAAAGCCGCTTGGTGGAAATTTTTTGTGCAAGAAAGAGCCGATATGGTGCCGCTAGATACTGCTATTATTATGAACCCAAAGGTTTGGGAAGCATCCGGCCATTTGCAAAACTTTAGTGACGAGCTGGTAGAATGTAAAAAATGCCACCACCGTTTCCGCAGTGACCATTTGCTAGAAGCTGCTAGCGCTAAGCCAGGATACGACAAAGAAAATCCAAAAACTATTTCCGAAGTTAAATGCCCAGACTGCGAAGGTCCGCTTACAGATCCGAAAGCGTTTAACTTAATGTTCAAAACTTTTCTTGGTGTAAACGAAGATACTTCCACCACTGCATATTTGCGCCCAGAGACTGCTGCCGGCATGTTTGTAAACTTCAAAAATATTTTAAATGTTACTCGTCGCCGTTTGCCATTTGGTTTGGCGCAAATCGGCAAGAATTTCCGCAACGAAATTACTCCAGGTAATTTTATTTTCCGCACTCGCGAATTTGAAATAGGTGAATTTGAATATTTTATTAATCCAAAAGATTGGGAAAAAGTATTTGAAATGTGGTTGGGAGAAATCAAGCGCTGGTGGCAAGATGTTATGCAAGTAAATATGGATAACCTTGTCTGGCATGAAATCCCAGATGGTGAACGTGCCCACTACAGCAAGCGCACCGTAGACATAGAATACAAATTTCCGTTTGGTGTGAAAGAATTACACGGTATTGCTTATCGCACAGATTTTGATTTGAGCAGACATGAAACTGTAAGTGGTCAAGATTTGCATTATACCGACCAAGAAACAAATGAAAAGTTTATCCCTCATGTTATAGAGCCAACCTTTGGTATAGATCGCATGTTGCTTGTATTGTTGCTCGAATCTTATCACGAAGAAGAGGCTCCAACTTCTACAGAAGGTGAAACTGAAGCACGCATAGTAATGAAATTTCCAAAACACTTAGCTCCAGTTCAGGTTGCAGTATTGCCATTATCCAAAAAAGAAGAGCTTTCTAGCGTGGCCAAAGATTTGGCTGCCGATTTGCGTAAAGATTTTGCTGTAGAGTACGACGAAACCCAAAGCATTGGTAAACGTTATCGTCGCCAAGATGAAATCGGCACACCATATTGCGTTACTTTGGACTTTGATTCTTTGGAAGACAAAAAAGTAACTGTAAGAGACAGAGATACAATGGTTCAAGAAAGAATAAATATCACAGACCTAAAAAATTACCTCAAAGAAAAATTTGGCCGATAATTCATCGTTATTGCTTGTCTGTATATGTACAAAATTTCCAAACTAAAAAATGGTATTACTCTTATGAAAGTGCCGGTAAAAGGCACCAAGGCCCTTACGATTATGGCCATGTTTCCGGTTGGTTCACGCTATGAAATAAAAAGAATGTCTGGCTCTTCACACTTTGTAGAGCATATGATGTTTAAGGGTACCAAGAAACGCCCAACTCATTTGGAAATTTCTCGCGAGCTCGATGCTTTTGGCGCAGAGTACAATGCATTTACCTCCAAAGATTATACCGGTTATTATATAAAAACTGGTGAAGTAAATATGGACAAGGCCTTTGATTGGTTGGCCGACATAATTTTTAATTCCAAATTTGAAGCCGAAGAGGTGGAAAAAGAAAAAGGTGTAATCGTAGAAGAAGTCCGCATGTACGAAGATAATCCAATAATGGCTGTAGAAAACCTATCCGAAAGAGCTATGTTTGGCGATGGTCATCCGTTGGGTTGGGATGTGGGCGGCACTCCAGAGAGTGTTCGTGGCGTAAGTAGAGAAGATTTGTGGAAATATTATAAAGATTATTATTTTCCTGGCAATATGGTGCTAGTAGTAGCTGGCAACATAAACGAAAAGAAATTAAAAAAATCTTTAAATTATTTTAATGTTCCAGCTGTAAAAGGCGAAAAAGGATTAAAAGATAAATTTGAAAAATTTGTTTGGGATAAAAAAGTTTTACCAATGAAGGATAGACTGCTTGTTTCTGAAAGAAAAATAGATCAAACCCAAGTTGTAATTGGTTTCCCCGGTCTTCATTCCAACGATAAAGACAAATATGCTCTTTCTGTACTCCTAAATATTTTGGGAGGCGGCATGAGTTCCAGATTGTTTGTAGAGGTTCGTGAAAAGCGAGGCTTGGCATATATGGTCCGTACAGATGCCGGCTCATTTAGAGATGTGGGTGTGGCCAGTGTGCAAGCCGGTTTGGATTCTGCCAGATTAGGCGATGCATTCAAAGTAATAAAAAGCGAACTCCAAAAAATCCAAAAAGAAACAGTTTCTGCCAAAGAATTAGCAGATTCTAAAAATAACATTGCCGGACGCACCGAATTGGCTATGGAAAATTCTAGCGCTCAGGCACAGTGGTTTGCCAAGCAATTTTTATTTGCCGACAAAATCCAAACATACGAACAAATAACCAAAAAGATAAAAGCAGTCACAGCGGCAGATGTAAAAAAAGTAGCAAATAGAATATTTGATTTTAATCAAGCCAGAATAGCGGTTATCGGTCCAATTAGCAAAGAAAAAGTTTTAGGTTTGTTAAACTGACAGTTATTTCAATAACTGTCATCCTGAGATTTTAAATCGAAGGATCCCTCTTAAATTGTATGAACAAAAAATACGTATTTGCCAACTGGAAAATGTATTTGGATAATGACGAAAGCTTATCTTTGGCTGCAGAGTTTGCAAACGAGTTCAAAAATTTACCAGAAAATATAAAAATGGCTGTATTTCCAAGCGCATTGTCTTTTTTGTCTGTAATTAAGCCTTTACAAGACGCTCAGATAAGCGTTGGCGCCCAAAACGTTCATTGGGTAGAAAAAGGCGGCTATACCGGCGAAGTGTCGGCCCATATGTACAAATCAGCTGGTGCCGAATATGTTTTGGTTGGTCACTCAGAAAGACGCCACTTGTTTCATGAAACAAATCATCAAGTGCGCGAAAAAGTAGAAGCTATTTTGTCTGTAGGATTAACTCCGGTAGTTTGCGTAGGAGAAACTGGCAAAGAAAGGGAAGAAAACAAAGCCGAAGAAGTAATAGAAATTCAGATTAAATCTGCATATCACAATATCGTTTGGCCAGAAGGTAGAGATATTTTTGTTGCCTACGAACCTGTTTGGGCTGTGGGAACTGGCACTCCGTGCGATCCGGTAGAAGCCGAGCGTATGCATAACTTAATAAAAAAACAAGTTGTAGCCCTTACAGGAATTACACCGGTAATTTTATACGGAGGAAGCGTGCGCCCAGATAATGCGCAAAAATATTTAAATAATCCAGACATCAACGGCGTGTTGGTGGGCGGAGCATCGGCAAATTTTCAACACTGGAAAGAAATAGTAGAGTCTATTGAATAGCTATATGCTGACAGCAATTTTCTTAATCATTACTATAGGTTCTTTGGGGGTAGTTCTGTTTGTTGTTATCCACAAATTTCCTCAGTTAGCAAATTTGGATATCAAAAATTTGCAAGAAGAGAAAATTTTTCAGAAGAAAAAAGAAATTATAAACAAGCGCATAGAAGAAAATAGTAATTTACTCAAAAAAAGAATTGTTGGCGCTCTTACTCCACTGCGAAAAATATGGGGCAAACTGCAGCTTCAATTTAGAATTTATGTAGGCAAGATAGAAAGACTTTTGCACCACGAGCAAGTTTTGAAAATAAAACAAAAAAATGAAGTGGTTAGTCGAGAAGATGTAGAAGAGAAGTTAACGCAATTAATAAGTGACGGTGAACAAGCTCTAAAGTCTGGTAATTTTGATCAAGCAGAAGAAAGGTTTATTACCGCCATAAAAAACGACTCCAAATCCACCAGCGCTTACAGGGGTTTGGGAGATACATATTTAGCCAAAAATTCTATAGAAGAAGCCAGGCAGACTTATCAGTTCCTTATAAAAATGGAACCGGATGATGATAGCGTATTGGTAAAGTTGGCCGAGATAGCCGAAAGCCAGGGCGACCTAGAAGAGGCGATACAGTATTATCAACAGGCGGTTTTGGTTAACGATTCGTTTTCCCCCCGTTTTTATCACCTGGCCGAGCTGCTTCTAAAGGTGGCCCAGCCCCAGGTAGCCAAGGAAGCCATACTACAAGCTGTAGAGTTAGAACCACAAAATCCAAAGTACCTTGACTTCTTAATAGAAATTGCTATAATATGCGGCGACAAGACATTGGCTATAAAAGCTTATGGCGATTTAAGATTAGTCAATCCAGAGAACCAAAAATTGCATAGTTTAAAAGATAGAATATACAAAATAGGTATAGCGTAAACCACACGTTAGCCTAGTAAATAGTGCCGTCTTAGCTCAGCTGGTAGAGCAACAGTTTTGTAAACTGTAGGTCCAGGGTTCGAACCCCTGAGACGGCTCAGGAGAAAATTTTAGTAGAGTCGAACCCATCAAACGTCTCCAGATTGGTTCAACGGGTGGATTCCCGAGCGGTCAAAGGGGGCAGACTGTAAATCTGCTGGCTCCGCCTTCGTAGGTTCGATTCCTACTCCACCCACCGGTTATTTGACAACCACATTACCTGTATGGAAGAGCTTTACTAGTAGTATATTTATATGTTAGTATATAAATATGATTACTTCTATCCCATCAAAGAAAATATTAGTAAAACTTTATTTAGGGCAAAAGAAATCGGCTCAGGATATTGCTGATATTTTTAAATGCTCTCTAAATAAGATTTGGTACTGGATGGGGAAGTATAAAATAAAATCAAGAACAATTAGCGAGGCAATTTATAGACAGAAAAATCCAAAAGGAGATCCGTTCAAAATAAAATATCCAAGTACACTGAAAGAAGCCATGTTATTCGGTTTTGGTTTGGGCTTATATTGGGGCGAGGGAACAAAAGCCAATAAATATGCGGTAAGACTGGGAAATACTGATTATAGATTAATAAAAAAATTTATTAAGTTTTTAATAAAAGTATTCACCATTAAAAAGAAAGATCTGAAATTTAGTTTACAGCTATTTACCGATATTAATCCAAAAACAGCACTTAACTTTTGGGTGAATAGTCTGAACGTGACTAGGGATCAATTTTATAAGAGTACCATTACGAAGTCAGTCAGAAAAGGAACATATGGAAAGAAAAGTGAATATGGAGTTTTAACAGTTTATTATCATAATAAGAAAATGAGAGATGTATTAGTAAGTCTTTTGGATAAAGAAAAAAGTAAGTAATGCCGTTGTAGCTCAGATGGTAGAGCATTTCCATGGTGGGTCGCCAATGACTCCTGCCCATTGTGAGGGAAATCTTGCAATGTTACCCGAATTACGGTTAATAGCCATTACAATGGCCAAGACCGTGGCGTGAGTACGCCCGAACGACTGACAAGGGGAGCTAAGCTCGAAAGAGTATGCTCAAGATACAGTCTAGCCCTCTAATTAAAAGTAGAGGTGTAAGCGAAGGAAAAGGTCTCGGGTTCAATTCCCGACAACGGCTCAAGCTCTGAACTATGATATAAGGAACATTTTTCGTGAGCGTTAATATAAAAATAAGCGCTGTACCAGCGCTTGAAATTACGTCGTTCGTCCTAGATGAAGGCAAGTCTTCGCCTAGGAACTTACTAGAAATTATAAATTAAAATAAAAAATATGTCGCAAGATAACATGGCGAAAATGGAGTGCCAGGAATGTAAGCGCACAAACTACTTTCCAAACAGAAACAACAAAACTCTAAAAAACCGTTTAGAGTTATCCAAACATTGTAAGTTCTGCGGTAAGCACACTCCTCACAAACAAACTAAGTAAAACAAAAAAACAAGCCCCGCTCTGAAATTTCTCCGGGCGGGGTTTGTTCAATAAGCGAAGCTTGAAATTACTTTAGGCTTCACAAATAATATGCTAACATATTATTTGATTCAGCCTTAGTAATTATAGGCCTGTAGTTTCAATGGTAAAACATCGGTCTCCAAAACCGAGGTTCTCGGTTCGAATCCGAGCGGGCCTGCACAGACCGAAATAGGGCGATTTCCGGTACAATTCGGTAGCCCCCTTTCGCTAAACAATCAAATTTTTTGCCTTTCACCGTAAAGTTCGAGCCTATTTTTTTAAGAAATGTTCGAATTTGGAGAAAATCGCCGTCCGCGGCGATTTTTTTGGCTTGGCAACTGGATAAAATGAATTCCCTCATCGGTTCGAGCCAATCGTTGCCCTTGTTCTTAACTTCCTTAATTTTGGCTTCCAGATCAAGTTTGTCGTTGAGGAGTTTTTCTTTTTTGTTTATGTATTCTGGTTTATCAATAATGCCATCCAAATGAGAATCAAGGAGTTTATCTAGCTTTGTCTTAATAGGCATTATTTGTCCTTCTACGGCCTGAACAAGGGCGTCGGACGACTGGATTGCGGATGCTTGCTCCTCGTTGAGTTTAGCAAGCAATTTTTCGGTCCAGTCGTCTGACAAAGAAACTTTTTGCAGAGTATCTTTAAACTGGCTCACCAATTCTTCTTCGCGGATATATTTTTCATCACAGTTAGTTCGCTTTTTAGTACAGCGGTAATAAATATGTCCTTTGTGCTTTTCGGCGGTAATGGCTCGTCCGCAAGATCCACAGCTCATTAGGCCGGTAAAAATATATCCGTGGCTGCTTTTTTTTCGGCGCTTGCCCCGCAAGAGCATTACCGCTTGCGCATCGTCAAAAAGTTTCTTGGTGATTATCGGTTTATGCGTACCCTGGTGTAGTTCGTCGTTAAAACGAAACACGCCAGTGTAAAAAGGATTTTTGAGAATATGCTGCATGTCGCCCGGCATCATTATTTTGTTTGTCTTAGTGCGAATATCAAATTTTTGTATTAGTTGTTCAAAAGTATATTCGCCGGTCGCATACAATTCAAAAATCCTTTTTACAAGTTTATGCTTTTCGGGGTCGGGGAGTATGGTATGGTGGCGCAGGTCGTTATTATATCCAAATGGGGCTTTTCCCGGCCAAATTCCTTTGCGGAGTTTTTGTCTTATTCCACGCTTTACATTTTCGCTTAGGTTATCTACATAATATTTGCTTTGGCCGAAAGAAATATTAAGCATAAACTTTCCTTGCGGTGTGTTGTCAAACCAAAACGTTGGAAATTTGAGGGAATTTATTTTACCAGTGTCCAACATGTAAATAACCCGACCGCCATCCACACTGTTGCGGGCTAGGCGGTCGGGATGCCAAGCCAAAATGCCGTCGGCCTCGCCGGCATCAATTCGCGATAACATTTCGCCGAACAAAGTTCGGCCAGGTTGTTTGGCAGTTTTTGCCTCGCAAAGCGAGGCGACGATTTCAAGTTTTTCTTTGACGGCAAATTCTTTTAACTCGTCGATTTGAGCGTCGATTGACATTACTTGACGCTCTTCCGATTCGCTAGACTTGCGAGCGTATAAAAAATATTTGGCCATACAATTTTATTTATTATAGAAAAGTTTGCTTTTGGTGTCCGCCGAGCGGACAAAGGCAAAAAATTTGATTGTTTAGCGAAAGGGGGCTACCGAATTGTACCGGAAATCGCCCTATTTCGGTCTGTGCAGCGGGGATACGAAAAATTACGAGGGGAATTTATGGGGGCCCAATAACGGGACGGGCGGAAGGAGGGGTTGGGGGAGGAATTCCGCCCGCCCACCGGCGCGCTTTTTAAAAACTGCCAAACAACCTGTTAAAAAAATAGGCTCGAACTTTACGGTGGCCAAAAGCAAACTTTTTTTATTATACCATATTAATAATTATCTTAGGTGGACAACTTATCTCTAAATATACTTGTAATCAAAGGGATAGTATGGTAAAATGTCCCTATCATAACTAATAAAAATATTATGGAAGATCTTAAAATATTAAAAAACATTGATAAAAAACTATCAGCTTTATTAGCACTTTCCATAGCTTCATGGTTCGGAAGCGCCGACGAAAAATTGAAGACTAAGCCGGAGACAATCCTTTCAACTGTTGGGATTGAAACAAGCGAAATAGCTCTGATTTTAGGAAAAAAACTTGACGCTGTTAGAAAATCTATTCAAAGATCTAAAAAATAAATATGGATAAAGAATTATTACAAACACAAAAAGAAATCGTAATGTTATTAGCTATTTTGGTTAGACGGGGAGTTATGCAATCTAGTATCATTGCTGAAATGGATGCGGTGGGACTATCTCCGAAAAGGATTGCTGAACTTTTGGGTACCAGCTCTAACACAGTAAGTGTCGCGCTTTCAAACGCACGTAAGAAAAAAAATAAATAATATGTCAGGAAAAAAGCTAGAAGAAAAAATGGATAATTTAGAAGCGATAAAACGTCTATTAGTTTTGTTATTAATCAAGCAGGGGGTTGGAATAGACGCGGTAGCCGATGTTTTAGAGGTAGGAGTAGCAACGGTTAGCAGGATGGTGCCGCAAAAAAAGTTAAAAAAAGGGAATAAAATTACTATAGACTAAGAATGGTTTTGAACAATTTTTTATGACTCTGAACGTGTCCGATGTTAGATCGAATGGGCCTGAGCAGATACAACATGCCGCCCAATCCTTAGGAAGATCACCGCAGAGAATTGCGGTTTTTGAAGCCATATACAAAGGTGGTAGTACGCCTAAATCTGTAAAAATTTTAGCTAATTTATGTTTGGCAGAAATTAAGGATGGGAATCATCGAGAAATAAGAATTGCGCAAGAAGCAGCCTACTTGTTTAATCATGGAATGGTCGAAAAGTACGTTGATGAAAAAACACACAAATTATGTTATAAAAAAGTTGATTTTTATAAATCACACAAAAAACAAATAGTTGAATTCGCGAGAGATCCTAAGAAAATGAAAAAAATGATCAGCAAACGCACGCCTATTGTTCGTGAAGTTAAATCAAGAACAGTTGTATATAAAAGCCCGATAAATGCAAAACAAATTTCAATTGATGATATTGATAATTTTCTTAAAGTAAAAAAAACGGGCGGTAGTAGCGCCTCGGCCAAAACAATTTTAGAAAAAAACATAAAGAATGGCTTTAAAAAAATTATTGGCGAAACCGGTAAATTTACAGATTGGGGTGGTGAGAGAAATGATTTATTTACAACACGGGTGAGGTTAGATAAAAAAAGAATTTCAGCTGCGATAGCATTTAAGGGCCGTGCGACGCAAGGAATATTAACGCCTAAAAAGCTTGGGAAGAATGGAGATCAGATTAATAGGCTTTTTACTAGCCCAGCCCAATTATTCCTAGTTGTTTATCATAGCGAAATTGATCAGTCGGTGCTAGAACAAATGAAAGCCTTTGCTGTTGCTGTAGGACAGGCAGGTCAAAAGATTTACTACGGAATCGTTGATGGTAAGGACTTAAATGCAATAATTACAGCTTATCCTAATTTTTTTAAATAATTAGTAGTTACTTATGGACAATAATAAAGAGCTCAATAAAAAATTGGATGCGTTAGTTGATCTTTCCTTGCATTCCCTGGTTTTTTCCATGTATATGTCTGGAAACACAATGGATCAGATATGTAAAAATTTACACATACACAAGACACGAGTTGTAGAATTGTTGAAAGGTTTGGAAAAGAATCGACAAACAAATAATAAATAATAATCCAAACAAAATGAAAAGCTACTATCGCATAATGCTTGGAAGAGGGAGTGTTTACGCTAAAGAGGCGCATGACGGTAATTATATCGGCGCTGGCTGGTTTGAGAATGTAGACTTAAGCAACGATCTTCCAGAAAATCGTAGGGATTTTAACAAAAAATTTATACCGTTATACTTGGAAAAAAATCCTGGTAAATCAAAAATCGCCGCGGGATTGGCCTGTGGTATGTTATACACAGTGGCCAAAGGTATCTCTGCTGGTGATATTGTTTTATGCCCGGACGGGCAGCGAAATTATTGGATAGGAGAAGTTCTGGGAGATTATCAGTTTCAACCTGGCACGAACTTGCCACATAGACGCACAATTCGCTGGTTTCCCAAAGCCATACCAAGAGATGAAATGAGCGAAGCGTTGCAGTACGCAACGGGATCTATAGGTGCTGGCGCAAATGTATCTGGCTTTGCAGACGAAATTGAAAATTTTATTTCAGGAACTCGTCCAGCAACAATTATTTCAACGGATGAAACTGTTGAGGATGCGGGTATTTTTGCGCTTGAAAAACATCTAGAAGATTTCCTAGTACAAAATTGGAAATCTACAGAGCTTGGAAAGAAGTATGATATTTATGAGGAGGGTGGAGAATCTGTTGGCCAACAATATCCAAGTGATACAGGGCCTATTGATATTCTAGCGATAAGTAAAGATAAAAAAGAGATTCTTGTGGTAGAATTAAAAAAGGGAAGGATTGGCGATGTCGTAGTTGGTCAAATACAACGTTATATGGGTTTTGTTAAAGATGAGTTAGTCGAAGACGACCAGATAGTTCGTGGTGTAATTATTGCTTTTGAAGACGATATTAAAGTGCGCCGAGCTCTTTCGGTCGCGCAAAATATTGATTTCTACACATACAAAGTTAGTTTTAAACTTGAGAAAAAATAATATGAACAACAAAGACGATCAAAAATTAGTCGATGATTTTCTTTTTAATTATTATACAAAGGGTGTCTCTCTTAATTTGGATGAAAGTGACTTTATTGAGCTGAAAGGAAGCCATCCTTTTCTTAATTTGTTTAATATAGATGCAGTTAAAAAAGCCATAGCAGGAAGAAATAAAATTGAGGCTGAAAATTATGAAAAAAGCAGGAATAATGTAGAAGAGCTACAAAATGTTAGCCAATATTTTAAGGATAAGGCAATCGAAGATTTATTAGAAAAACATTTTAAAAAGGCAGGCAAAAAGGAAAAGGAGTATATTAAAAATGAGCTTGAGAGTGAATTATATAAACACAGGACTTCCGATACATTTGATGGGGAGCTTTACATGGATTTAATAAAAGGTGTCGATGGATTTAAAACCAAGTTTTTTTGGTCAAAAATAAAAAAAGTATTAGATTATGCCTGGTTTTTATTAATAAAATTTTCAACCTTGGCTGTAGTATTGGCAATTTATGATGTAGTTTACAAAGATTTTGAAGTGGTAGTGGCAAGCATATCTATTTTAATATATGTTTCTTTAACGGGGTTTATACAGTTATATACATTTTATACTGATTTGCATAGGATTGAGTATCTGAACGAGTTTAATGAGCTAAAAAAGATGATTAAACCGAACTATGCGTACGAAATAAAAGAGAAGGAATTATTAACTAGTATCAATAAAATAAATAAAGGGAATGTAAAAATTTTAATAAATTTAATATTTAACTCCATTATTTATTTAATAGCAATTTTTCATTTGCTCAGCTTACTGTGAGTTCTAAAGAGGTTCGAGGTGTACGTATAGATACGCAATAAAAGAATTTGCCGTCAAAGAAAAACTTGAAATCGTCAAAAAGCGCACCGGTGGGCGGGCGGAATTCCTCCCCCAACCCCTCCTTCCGCCCGTCCCGTTATTGGGCCCCCATAAATTCCCCTCGTAATTTTTCGTATCCCCGCTGCGATATCCTAAATGGCTATAATAGCCATTTTTTGGTTCTAATATTGACAGGTATTCAGAATTACAGTATAACTTGCCCCAAGGAGACGCACCATGTCTGAGCCAGAAAAAAACACTGCAAAATATTGCTATTGCGGAAGGCGCCATGAAACGGATGAACAGGTTCAATCCTGTCAGTTGCTGGGCATACCTACTCCGCGGTATTTGAAGGGGGAGCAGATCCAATTCTGGGGAGGTGAGCTCATGCACAAGGCTACTATCCTTGAGCTTCAAGCGGTACGAGATCCAGACTCGGATTATGATCCTCATAATGATCCGATTTACTATTTGGTCGAAGTGCATGATGGGCACAGACCATACTGCGTTGTAAGTGAAGACGATCCGTCCCGCCCTATCACAGAGTATGATGTTGATGGTATTGTCGGAAAAATTGGTCAAGACGACCTACTGGTCAAACCACCGCAGGTGGAACGGGTGTGTTCCTTCGAGGAGCGCAACAATATTTTCGATACTGTGGTGCGCGCTGCTTAAAACACGTTGCGTCGCATTCAAAGAGCTCACTTAGGTGAGCTCGCTTTATTATATGGAGTAAATTGCAAACACTGTTTTTTCGGTGTTTTTGTTTTTAGTATTGACTTTTTATAATTATTATATTAATATCTTGTGGCCAAATAGGAAAGGGAGAACAGCCATGTCAACAGGCGTTGGATTTTCTCTGCTTGATTTTCAGTTCGGCCATCTCTATGAGCATAATCATGAGAACAAAACGACCAGAGTTTATGGGTTTACCCCAGAAACTTTCCTGCTGTTACCAGGTGGTCACACGCACTTTGGGTTTGTCCTTAGTGGGCATATTGTTTTGGGCTATGCTAATGGTAGCAAAATGCCGCTTCCTAAAGGTTGCCATTTCTGTGTAAAAGAGGTTGCTACTGTCGAAAGTTATGGCACGGGGATTGTCAGCTCTGCGGAAGGCTTTGCTGGCATGAATCAGTTTGGTGGTCCGTTGGAAAACGAGGGCAGATTCCGGTATGTGGACGGTTGTTCCAATAGTTTGCTTGTTCACCCATTGCGTAAGGGTGATCCTTGTTTTCATCATCTGCATTTGGATCCTCATGTCAAGGAGATGCCACATACGCACCCATCATTACGCACGCTGGTTGTGTATCGAGGGGAGGGCGAGGCAATTGTGCCTGGTTTGGATACGGTTCATATCAAAAGAGGTGACGCTTTCGTTATAGAGCCAGACTGTGTTCACAGCTTCAACACTGGAGAGGCGGGTATGAGTTTGGTTACTTACCATCCCGATAGTGTGGTTGGGTATACCGACGACAACAACCCGATGCTTAACAATACGATCTCAGGCGGTAAAAGTGCCAGACGAGATTAAGGGATGTAAAGCACCCACTGTGCCCACTTATCTGCCTAAAGCAGGTAGGTGGGCTTTTTAATTTAAATGTATTTTGAGATGTAAATTATAACCCCTCCTGGAATACTCTTTATAGACAAAAATAATCCAAAAAGATATAATTCAAATAATAATATTTGAACCTAACTTTAACATATGCCAGAAAAAGAAGTGCCGTTAGCCATAATAATTGAAGCGTCTACAACCGTAGTCGAATTGCTATACAATATTGAGCGAGCGGGTGGAATTAAAAAAAGCAATGGAAAATTCCAAAATTTAGATGAATTACGAAATGAAATTATTCTTCCGCCAAATACAGATTTATATACAGTAAAAATTATGATAAACATTTTGCCTAGAATTATGTCTGGAGTAACCAACACCGACGGTTTTAGAAAAAAATTATCAGAACTTTTATTGAAAGAACTGGAAGCAAAAAAATTAGAACTAGGTGGATCAAATTAAAATTTTACGATACGCATAAAAAGATAGCTAGCTTGGCTGTCTTTTTTAGTATAGACAAACCATATTCTTCTTGTTAAGCTCTTGTTATTCTGCAGTACCAATCCCCGAAAGGGAAGGAGTCGACAATGACCAGCGATTACGAGAGGACTGTAATTAACCCCGGTGACCTTGTTTCCAAGATGGGGTATAAAGCATGCGTGGGGAGCTATGGCAATTCGCGGGCCGTATTGATTACCCCTCAGCCCGAGGGTAAGTTTCGTGGTTTGGTTGGCCACAGGTGGAACGATCATGTTTCTGCGTGCCATGCTAGACAAGCGGGTTGTTGAAACAACCCAGAATGATGGCGCTGGCGGCAAGCCGCAGTTCTTTACTTTGGTGGGAACCCCAGAGGCATTTCGTATGCTGGGTTGGGAGGTTATTGTCATGTGCAATGATGATGTTGCTTGTGGCGGCGGTTTGCCCGTCGTCTTCTCGAGCAATCTAGATATCAAAGAGATTACGGCCGAGAACCTGCACTTGTGTGAAGCGTTGATGAGTGGATTTGCCAAGGCGCTTGCCGCCTCTGGTACGGTGCTGATCACTGGTGAGACGGCCGTGATGCGACACAGCATTACCGCCTTCTGCGATCGCAGTAATCCTGCGCAGCTCATCGTGAACTGGGCAGGAACGTGTTTGGGCCTTATGCGAACGGATAGACCGCCGAACGGTTCTACCATTCGTCCTGGTATGGCGGTTGTTGGTTTGGGTGAAGATGGTTATCGTTGCAATGGCGGTACCGCTCTCACCAACCTGCTTTTGCAGACTTGGGGACCGCGTATTGAAGACGTGCTGGCAAGCCAAGAAGCGATGGAGTTTGCGAATCAGCTTGTGATTCCTTCACGAAGCTATGCAAGAATGCTTTCGTATCTTACCGGTTGGCAAAACAATGGCATTCCCGGCGATCCGGTTGCGCGCATTCACGGAATGGCGCACATAACGGGTGGTGGCGTGTGGAACAAGTTTCGTGAACTGCTTCCGGTGGGAGTGGGTGCGAATTTGCACAACATGCTAAATCCTCCCGAGGTTCTGCTTCGTGCTCAAGAGCTAAGTTATCGACTTGGTGGCGAGAAAGTTATTACCGACAAGCAGTGCTATGGCACATTCCACGGTGGGTGTGGTGCGTTGTTGGTAGTGGATCCGCAAGATGCAGATTTGGTTTGTTGGGAAGCGTCTAATTTTGGCCATAGAGCCACGGTTGTGGGCGAGACCACAGAATCTATCGGTAATGAGGTTGTGATTCAATCTCGTTTCCTTCGAGGCAAATTGCTTTCTTCTCTTCACGAGTAGAACAGCAGTTAAACTAGTATATTTTCTGTAAAACAAAAGGAGAAAAAGGAGGGCAATTAAAAAATCATCAAGCAGTTGGTGATTTTTTAATTTTAAAATATAGACACCGCCAATCTAAACCGCTACAATAGCTTAATGATAAAACAAAAATATACTTTATATTTAGCAGCTTTTCTATTTGGAGGAGTTTTTGGTTGGGTGTTAGACACCACTTTCAGATCCCTAAGTGTTGGTTATTATACTTCCGGTACGCTTATCCCATTTTTTTCTCTTATTTTTGGCACGGGGTCGGTAATGCTCTACGGGCTCTTTCAATATCGCAATATTTCGTTTTTCTTAAGCGTTATTATCGGAACTGCACTGTCTGTATTGCTAGAACTTGGTGGGGGATCTGTTTCGCGAATGTTACTCAACTATCGTTTGTGGGACTACAGCGCCAACCCATTTAATTTTTATGGGCTTATAGATTTGGAGCATGCTTTTTACTGGTTTTTATTATCTGTTGCATATAAATTTTCTATGGATCACTCTAGCGGGCTAAAATCACGAGTGTAATAACTGTAGTTTGAAGTTTAAATAGCTGTATAGACAGAAATTTGCTGTTTAGGTAGACTATCTATATTGTTTTTATCTATTTTTATTGGTATGTCAGTCGGTGCGTATAAGCTTTATAAAAAAAACAAAGGAGAAATAAAAATTACCTGGGAAGATGTGGAGCGCGACACGCTTCATATTGTGCATGCCATGGCAAAAAGTAATTTTAAGCCGGATGTTATTATTTCTCTGGCTCGTTCCGGGCTTATTCCGGCTGCTATGATTTCGTATTGTTTGGGCAACAAACAACTATACGTTATAAAAGCTGATTTTTCTAAAACTCAAACAAATGACAAAATGCAAGATTTGCGTAGTCGTCCGGTGCTTTCTCAGAGAATAAAGCGAAGCTTAAAGGGTTTAAAAATTTTGGTAGTAGATGAAATGACAGTGTCTGGTGAAACTTTAAATTTGGTAAGCAAGTATTTGAAAACTAAACATCCCAAGCAAGTAAAGTTTGCAGTGCTCTATCAACAGCCTTGGTCTAAATTTAAACCGGATTATTGCGCTAGAAAACTTACAGCTTGGCCATTGTATCCGTGGAAAGAATTGCGTAACAGTGTAAAAGATCCGCGAGAAAAATTAGTAGTGACTGGAAAGATTAAAAAATCTTAGTAATTTTTATTTATTTTTAATTTTTTTATATGTGGCCAAGCGTTGATTTTTTGCCAGTATTAGTTGCTGCCGTAGCCTCTATGGTTATAGGTAGTATTTGGTATGGGCCGTTGTTTGGCAAAAAGTTTATGGTGGCTATGGGTATGGATAAATGGACTCCAGAACAGCAAGTTGCCATGAAGAAAAAGATGTGGATGAGTTATGTGGGACAATTTGTTGCCAGTTTGGTGATGTTTTATGTTTTAGCTGGCATAACCTATAACTTTGTTTATAGCTTTGCTCAAGGCGGTTGGGCAAAAGGCGCTATGGTCGGGTTTATTATGTGGGTTGGTTTTGTTTTACCGTTAAAAGTTGGTGATGTTCTCTGGGGTGGAAACAAAACACTTTTCTGGTTGGAAAGTTTAAATATGTTGATTACTTTACTTGCTGCCGGAGCAATTATTGGCACTTCGCTATATTTTATTTAACTAAAAACACCTCTCGCAATACGAGAGGTGTTTTACCTTTTTTAAAGGCCGCCACTTATACTTATAATGCTTTCTAAGCATAAGTGGGTAGGCGGCCTTTGTTGTGATGGTCACGCCCTTCCACCTTAATATGGTTAGACGTCGTCGCTGTGGCTGCTACCCGACGCCCTGGCGTTGAGCAGTCTGTTGAGTTCGGCCCGCTTTTTCTGGCCGTCGAGTACCTTTGTTCGGTCCAGTCTGTCGGAGGCACCGTTTTGGAGGTAGTCCTTTGGGTATAGCAATAGGAATTGATCTCGGCAAGATACATCAACCATGAGCATCCCGCCATAGTTTGGTCCCAAGACACGCATCTTGGATGGCTTGTCCACACGAATCTTGGTTCGAAGTTGTTCGGCAGAAGGTTCTTCGATCATGGTCCAGAATCCGTCCTCGAGCGACCAGGTTGCCAACCAGTCAAAGTGGACTTCCAGTTCGGTGTCAGTCATCGTAATAGACTTTATGTCACCTCGACATGTTCTTCTATTGTTTTGCCTGCTAAGATGGATCTGAATCTCGCACTGCCCGCCCACGAATTTGGAAAAGTCTTGCATTGGCTTGTCCTCCTAAGCAAGGATTTATCATAAGCAATCGTCTTTGTCAATATTTCTATCTGTTTGTGTGGTATAATAAAATCTTCAGTATTTAAGATTATTTATATGCGCAAATTTTTTATTAGTTTTTTTGTAGGTTTGATTTTTTTGATTACTCCAACATTGGTGCAGGCTGCCACTTGGAAACCTATAACCCCAGAAGGTTACACACCGATCACTTGGGCTAAAGCCACAGGTATTGCTAGCTTTTTTAAAGCGCCTAGTGGAAACGGAAATTTAGATTTTATAACTCGTATTTATTTACCGCAGAACCAGATACAATTTATTGCGGCCACTAGTAGCGCGCCATTAGATTGGGGTCCGGCAGATCCAAATTTTACTACCCCAATTATAATTAAAGAATCCACTCCAACCGCTGTTATTCCTACCACTACCCAAAATCCAGATGAGCCGTTTCCAAATACAGAAATTTCTTCTAGTACAGCATCTGTCACTACGCCTATGGCTGTAATTAGTCCATATCGTAATTTTGCTTTTACTAGATTTGTTGCCGAAACAGGCAAAACAGCTGCACGAGATGCAAAATTTGTTTGGAACGGTCCGTTTTTTAATGTTACTTTATCTACATCAGATCTAAGCATGGCGTTAAAATATACCGTAGGTACTACCACACTTATTTCTAGCGGCAGTCGGCCGACTTTTGATGTCGCCAATTCTCGCAGAATGTTGCTTATAAATAATCGTACTGGCCGTGCCAATGTGCAAGAATTTGATGCGGATATTTTTGTGAGCGATGTTAGCGGAGATCAAGCATTTGAAAGTTTTGCACCAGAGATAGTAAAAGGCGATAGTTCTTCGGCGCGTTTATTTGTGGGAGTTATGCCGAGCAAGCAAGAAATAGTAATCTATTGTAGCCAGTCCGCCACTGCAGCAGAGGCCAGTAGAGCGCTTTCGCTTGCTGGAGTGCCACCAGAGAACCAATTGCAGGCCGATGGCGGTGGTAGCGCTAGCTGTGGTTACAATATGCCAGGACAATACTTTGTAGAGCCAAGCAGAACCATTCCGCTTATGATGGGAGCAGCCACAATCCTTGCTAGAGGTGTGCCAACTACCGACGGCTTAAATGTTCGTAGCGGTCCTGGTCCTAAATTTGGAATTATTTTTAAATTAAAAAAGACAGATACGGTTCGTGTTTTTGAAGAAAAAAGTGGTTGGTATAGAATTGGTATTGGTCAGTGGGTAAGTAAATCGCTTATTAAAAAACAATAGCCGTTTAGGTCCGTAGTTTAAAAGTTTATTCTCAAATAGACATTCTTTTTTGGCTATGCTATAGTAAGCGCCTGTTAATATTTTTTCTATGCCCAGAAATACAACTTCCAGAGTTTGCTAAGCGGCTTTAACTAGTTCTAAGAATATTAGTATTTATAATTAAAACATCAATAATAATGATTCTGTAAAAGCAAATATAATATATAAAATAGAGCTAAGTTAATAATTAATTTAAACTCAGTAACATAGGTTTTCTAAGAAATTTGTTACTGGAAGTTGATATACTGGGTATGTTTCCTTTACGAATAAACAACGTTTCCAAAATATTTAAAAATTCCAAAGGCCAAGAATTCAAGGCTGTAGACGGAATTTCTTTGAATATTGAGCCGGGTAAAATTTATGGTCTCTTGGGGCCAAATGGGGCAGGGAAGTCCACTCTTATAAATATGATAAGTGGTTTGCTTTTACCAAACCAGGGGGGTATAGAATTGTTCGGTCTAGATGTAGTGAAAGATTCTAATAAAACCAAACAGCTTATTGGAGTAGTGCCGCAAGAAATTGTGGTAGAGATGGCTTTTACCGTAGAAGAAGTTTTGTATTATTTTAGTGGCATGTATGGTGTGCCAAGACACGAACGAAAAGCCAGGATAAAAGCTGTTCTCGAAGATTTGGATTTGGCCGATAAAATGCATGAACGCGCTCGAAATCTTTCTGGTGGTATGAAACGTCGCTTGATGGTGGCCAAAGCTATTTTACATAGACCAAAACTTCTTATTTTGGACGAACCAACCGCTGGTGTAGATGTTAGCCTGCGCCAGAGAATCTGGGCTCTTATAAGACGTTTGAATGCAGAAGGTACTACGATTTTGTTTACCACTCATTATTTAGAAGAAGCCGAACAGCTTTGTGAATACATTGCTCTAGTAGACCATGGCCATTTGATTAAGAGTGGAAAATTAAAAGATATTCAGCAAGAATTTTCCAAAAACTCTATCCACTTTGAATTGTTTGATCGCACTGCCGCGCCATTAACCGGAGTATCCGAAGTGGGGGTAGAATATGAATATCCAATTACTAGTGATTTGGCTACCGATATGGCCAAGCTTACTAGTCATTATAATCATAACCTAAAATCTATTCGCTCTGAAGCTGCGTCGCTGGAGCATATATTTTTGAAATTAACAAACAGCGGTTTGTCATCCTGAACGGGGTGAAGGATCCCTTAAACCTAATCTGGAGGGATTCTTCGCTTCACTCAGAATGACAGCTTAAACATTTATAGTATGTACTCAAATATGTGGGCTCTATACGCTAGAGAAGTTAAGCGTTTTCAAAAAATTTGGATTGATACTGTTTTTAATCCGATAGTTACCGTAGGTTTGTACCTGGGTGTTTTTGGAGTAGTTACTTCCGGACAGCAGATTGGTGATTTACCGTATCTTACTTTTGTTTATACCGGGTTGCTCGCCATGCTTATTATAAACAATAGTTTTTCTAACCCGTCATTTGCGCTGGTGATTGCCAAAAATTTGGGTAACATTGTAGATTTACAACTCGCTCCAATTGCTCCTTGGCGTATCGGCGTTGCCTACGCTATGGCTGCCTTTACACGCGGGGTAATTACTCTGTGTATAGCTTTACTTGCAACTGTTTGGTTTATCCCAGGTCTAGGATTGCCAGAACATCCGCTTTACTTTATTTTTGCCTTGTTTCTTACCGGCATAGAATTTGGTATGTTGGGTGTGGCGTTTGGGTTTTGGGCAAAGAATTTTGAGGCGCTTACATTTATGAGTACATTTGTAATGCAGCCCATGATATTTTTGGCTGGGGTATTCTACCCAGTAGCCAACCTGCCAAGTCCGTGGAGCACGATTAGCCTTTTTAATCCGGTGCACCATAATATAAATTTCTTCCGCTATGCTTTTACTGGTTATTCAGACATAAGTCCGATAATTTCGCTCCTAGTAATTTTGGGTTTCTCATTTGTGTTTTTTGTAGCTATGCAGATTTTAACAAAGAAAAATATTGTTTTAAAATAGGAATCCAATGCGCTTATTTTACTTGATAATAAATTAATTTATTAACTGTATCTGTATGATCAAAATCTACGGTTCAAAAAGATCGACCGCGTTTCGCTGCTACTGGCTTTTGGAAGAGCTAGCGCTTCCTTATGAAACAGTACTAGTAGACTTTGCTAAAGGAGAGAATAAATCATCGGAATATTTAAAGCTAAATCCAAATGGTAAAGTGCCAACCATGGTGGATGGCGATTTTGTTTTGTGGGAATCTTTGGCCATAAATTATTATTTAATGGAAAAACAGCAGGCTGTAGAGCTTGTAGGTAATACTGCCCAAGAGCATGCCGAAGTAAATAAATGGAACATCTGGGGCGTTACTCACCTAAACGCATCTTTTGAACCGTTGGTTTTGCAAGTCTATAGAAAGACACCAGATTCCGAAGCTATCAAAGCGGCCATGGAAGTAGAAATACCGCGATATCTTTCTGTTTTAGAAAACCATTTGGTAGATAAAGAATATGTGGCTTTGGGTAAGTTTACTTTGGCAGATATTACCCTTATGTCTAGTATGCAATCTGCTAATTTTGTAAAATATGATTTATCTAATTATCCAAACGTGATGGCTTGGATGGCAAGACTAAGCGAACGAGAGGCTTTTAAGAAACTACTAGCCTAGACCTAGAAGTTGTGCTATTGTAGAAGACGTGATATACTCCCTTATAATAAATTATTAACTAACTGATTTCATGTGTCCCGACCAAGTCGGCGCATGACTTCGCTAAATAAATTAGGTTATGCCAAAAGCAAACTCCGCGTTTATGAAGCCGATGAATATCAGCGCCGAATTGGCAGCTGTAGTCGGTAAAGGTCCAATGCCACGCTCTGAAGTGGTAAAAAAACTATGGGCTTATATCAAGGGTAAAAATCTTCAGGATGAAAAGAATAAACGCGACATCAACGCTGACGAAGCTTTGAAAGTAGTGTTTGGTGGAAAAGCCAAAGTAAACATGTTTGAAATGACTAAACTCGTTTCCAAGCACCTTTCCTAAATTATTGCAATAAATTAAAACAGACCTATTTTAGGTCTGTTTTAATTTTTATCTTTTCGCCAACTTCCATCACCCCATTTTGTCAGCAAAACGGGGTGATACCCCAAAACTGCCTCGCGGATGAATATCTCACAGCCAGTTCGGATTCGTTTATCCTCTGGACGTAAACTCGTCCTGCGGGACTCAAACATACGTCCAGACACGGAAAACTCATCTCGAACTGCTTGGTTCGATATTCATATGCTCGGGGACAGTTGGTTGTCCGTCGATTGTCCAGGTGAACATTGGAAATGTGAGGTTAGCAGACAGAGACAAACCCGAACGGTTCCTTGGCGGAATCTGTCCTGTGTTTGAGCCGCAAGCGAGTTCAGGGCAGAAGTGAGTGGTGAGTCCTGTCTGGCTCCGAACAGTTCCACCGTGAGCGATTCTTTCCGCCGCT